>JBQCIU010000037.1:0-8076 GCA_051953395.1 Sphingomicrobium sp. | reverse complement strand
AGCGCGTTCACCGGCGGGTTGTTGGATTCGATGATCATCACGTCGCCGTGGTGCCGGGTGGAAATCGGGTTGGTCACTTGGAGGTTCTCCGAAATTCAGGCCGAGGTGCGGCCATAGTCCTGGATTGAAAAGGGATGGGAGGCGGAAAGGCCGCCGTCGACCGCGATCGCCTGCCCGTTGACGTAGCTGGCCGCGTCGGACGCGAGGAACAGCGCCACCGAGGCGATCTCCTGCGGCTCGCCGCCGCGCTTCATCGGATTGAGGCGACCGATGCGCTCCTCGCGGCCGGTCGATCGCACCCAGTCGTAGAACTCCGCTGTCATGCCCGTTTCGATGAGGCCGGGGCAGATGGCGTTCACGCGAACATTCGAGCCTGCGAGCTGCGTAGCGGCGACCTTCACCAGGCTGATGACACCCGCTTTCGACGCCGAATAAGCCGCTCCGCCCGCGCCTGCGCGCAAGCCGGCGACCGAGGCCGTGCAGATGATCGAGCCGCCGCCGCGGTCCTTCATGTGCGGCGCCGCATATTTGATCAGCAGGAAGGGCCCGATCAGGTTGACCTGCAGGATCTGCTGCCAGTCGGCGCTGGTCTGCTCGAAAATCCCGGCCATTCCGCCGGAAATCCCGGCGTTGGCGAAGACGATGTCGATGCCTCCGAAATCGGCGACGGTCTTCTCGACAAGCGCTTCGACCTCCGCTTCCGATCCGGCGTTGAGCTGCGTGATCCCCGCCCCCTCGGCGATGTCGGCGGCCACGACAGTCGCGCCTTCGCAGCGGAACAGCTCGGCCGTCGCCCGGCCGATTCCCGAGGCCGCGCCGGTGACGATCGCAACCTTGTGGTCGAGCAAGCCCATCAGCGGTGCTTCTCGAACTCGATCTTTGCGATCGAGCGATTGTGGACCTCGTCGGGCCCGTCGGCGAGCCGCAGCGTCCGGATATGCGCCCAGCTCATCGCCAGCGGCGTGTCCTGGCTTACCCCAGCGCCGCCGAACGCCTGAACCGCGTCGTCGATGACCTTCAGCGCCATTTGCGGCGCCTTCACCTTGATCATCGCGATCTCAGCCTTCGCCGCCTTGTTGCCGGCGCGGTCCATCATGTCGGCGGCTTTGAGGCACAGCAGGCGCGTCGCCTCGATCTCGATCCGCGCCTCCGCCACGCGCTGTTCCCAGATGCTGTGCTCGGAAAGGCGCTTCCCGAACGCGACCCGGCTCTGAAGCCGCTCGCACATCAGGCCCAGCGCCTCCTCGGCTGCACCGATCGTGCGCATGCAATGGTGGATCCGTCCGGGCCCGAGCCGCCCCTGCGCGATTTCGAAACCGCGCCCTTCGCCAAGCAGCAGGTTCGATGCGGGCACGCGCACATCCTCCAGCCGGATTTCCATGTGGCCGTGCGGCGCGTCGTCATAGCCGTAGACGGTGAGCGCGCGCTCGATCGTCAGCCCGGCCGCATCCATCGGCACCAGGATCATCGATTGCTGCTTGTGCGTGGGCGCCGCCGGGTCGGTCTTGCCCATCAGGATCGCGACCTTGCAGCGCGGATCGCCGGCGCCCGACGACCACCATTTTCGGCCGTTGATGACGTAATCGTCGCCGTCGCGGACGATCGAGCATTCGATATTGGTCGCATCCGACGAGGCGACGCCGGGCTCGGTCATCAGGAAGGCGGAGCGGATCTCGCCGCGCATCAGCGGTGCCAGCCACTGCTCCTTTTGTTCGCGCGTTCCGTAGCGGTGCAGGACCTCCATGTTGCCGGTGTCGGGCGCCGAGCAATTGAACACCTCGCTCGCCCAGGGCACGCGCCCCATTTCCTCCGCGCACAGCGCATATTCCAGGTTAGTCAGCTGCTCGCCTTCGAAGACGAAGCTGTCGTCGACCATCGGCACGTTCGGCGCGGGCGGCATGAACAGGTTCCAAAGCCCGGCCTCACGCGCCCTGGGCTTCAGGTCGTCGATCAGCGGGATTGGCTGCCAGCGATCGCCGGCCAAATGCTGTTCGCGGCACTCCGCCTGCCGCGGCCGGATTTCAGAGTCGATAAAGGCGCGAACGCGGTCGCGGAACTGGGCCTGGCGCGGGGTCAGCTCGAAATCCACCGCCGAGCGCTGCCAGAAATGCCGGGCCTTTGCCAGCCCGGCCGATCAGCTTGGCCGCTCCAGCAGGAAGTTGAGCCTGGCGCTTGCGATCGGCTGGTCGCGCTTTTCCTGCCAGGCGAACGCCTCGACATTGGCGACCGTTGCGCCCAGCCGCTCGATGACCGCGGTCGCATAGGTTTCTCGATCCACGCCCGGCCGCATGTAATCGACGGTCACGGTCACCGGCTTCATCACCACCGAATCGTCGGCGATCCTGAGCGCGAGGCTGCTGAACGCCGCGAATTCCAGAAGCCCGGCGATCGCTCCGCCGTGAAGGAAGCCGGGGCGGCCCACCACGTCGTCATGGAAGGGCATCGTCACCCGAACGGCGCCGTCCACTTCCTCGAAGCGGAATTTCAGCAGTTCTGCATAAGGCGGAATCGCGGGCACGCGGGCCGTCTAGCCCAGCCGCGCCCGGGGCAGAAGCGCGATCGCTTCAGCCGCGGGTCTTGTAGCCGCAGAGCGTCCCGAGGACGAAGCAGGTGAACAGGGCCAGCCGGACTTTCCCTTCGGGATCGTCCCAGCCGAAATAATTCGCGCCCCATCCGAAGAGCGCCACGAACAGCCCGATTGCGAGTCCTACCAGCATCGTTCCTGTCCCTCCCCTCGCCGGATACTTGCCGGCACTCTCGAAGGATGCGCGCGGCCGGTAAACAGAGGGTAAAGCTTGCCCGAAAGGGGCAAGACCGCCATAGGCGCGGCCATGAAAGCACGCGTCTTCATCACCCTGAAACCCGGCGTCCTCGATCCGCAGGGCAAGGCGATCCACCATGCCCTGGAAGGCCTCGGCTTTTCCGGCGTCAACGACGTCCGGGCCGGCAAGCTGATCGAGCTCGACCTTGCCGACGGAACGAGCGATTCGGACATCGAGGAGATGTGCCGCAAGCTTCTGGCCAACACGGTGATCGAAAATTTCCGAATCGACCGGTCGGCCGACGCCTGAGCTGCCACGATTCCCGCATATTTGGCGGCTATTGCGCGTTGGTCCGCCAGGAGTGACTGAATGAAGACCGCCGTCATCGTGTTTCCCGGCTCGAACTGCGACCGCGACCTCGCGGTGGCGCTGGAGCAGGTCACAGGCCGAGCCCCGGCGATGGTGTGGCACGGCGAGACGCAGCTTCCCAATGGGGTCGATTTCATCGGCATCCCCGGCGGTTTTTCCTATGGCGACTATCTCCGTTCCGGAGCCATGGCGGCCCGCTCGCCGATCATCCGGGCAGTGATCGACGCGGCCAATCGCGGCGTTCCCGTGCTCGGCGTCTGCAACGGCTTCCAGGTGCTGACCGAGACCGGCCTCCTCCCGGGCGCTCTGATGCGCAACGCCGGGATCAATTTCGTTTCGCGTCCGGTGAAGCTGACGGTCGAGAACAGCCAGACGCTCTTCACCAGCGGCTATGAGCAGGGCGAGACGATCCGGATCCCGGTCGCCCACCACGACGGCAATTACCATGCCGACGAAGCGACCCTCGACCGGCTCGAGCAGAGTGGCCGGGTCGCCTTCCGCTATGCCGAAGAGGTCAACGGCTCCGCCCGCCGGATCGCCGGAATCGTCAACGATGCCGGCAACGTGCTCGGAATGATGCCGCACCCGGAGCGGGCGATCGAGCCTGCCCACGGAAGCACCGACGGCAGACGCCTGTTCGAGGGGCTCCTGGAAACCGTCGCCTGACGCACCCGCGGCGGCACTGATGCTTGCCGGAAGCCCTCACCTCCCTCAATAAGCCTACCCGCGTGCGCCCGTAGCTCAGTTGGATAGAGCGCGAGACTTCTAATCTTGAGGTCGCAGGTTCGAATCCTGCCGGGCGCGCCACGAATTAGGTCCATTTTGGAGAGAATCGTTTCATGGCCAGTCCCCGCGCTCAGCGGCAGCGCGCAATCGTCGACATCCTTCGGGAGAATTCGCCGCTCGGACACGAGGATCTGAGCGCCCGACTGAGCGCCGCGGGCTACCAGGTCAGCCGCGCCACCGTTTCGCAGGACCTGGAGCAGATCGGCGCGGTCAAGGTGAAGCGCGGAACCCACCTCGGCTATGCGCTTCCCGAGCAGATTGCCGACCGCGACCGCTCCGGAACCCGGCTGCGCCGGATCTTCGGCGAGTGGGTGCAGTCGATCGAGACCGCCGGGAACATCATCGTCGTGCGCACGCCGCCGGGCTCCGCCGGCCTTGTCTGCCTTGCGCTCGACCAGGCGAAGCTGCCGGAGATCGTCGGCACCATCGCCGGCGACGACACCTTGTTCATCGCGGTCCGAAGCGGGCTTCCGGTCGAACCGCTTGCCGAGCGCCTGCGCGAATATGTGGAGCTTGGCTGAGCCTAGCCGACCAGCTTTCCCGGGTTCATCAGTCCGCCGGGATCGAGCGCCTGCTTGATTGCCCGGAGCGCGGCCAGGTCGCCGGGCGCGGCCAGCCGTTCGAGCTCCCCTCGCTTCATCTGGCCGATGCCGTGCTCGGCGGAGATCGACCCGCCGGCCGCCGTCACCAGGTCGTCGACGAAGCGTTCGATCTCATGCCCCTCGCCGGCGTTCCAGCCGGGCGCGGCGCGGCTTCCGGCGCGAACGTGAAAGTGCAGGTTGCCATCGCCCAGATGCCCGAAGGCGCTGGCGACCGTACCCGGAAAGGCCCTTTCGACCGCCGCCTTTGCCTCCAGCAGGAAGCGCGGCATGTCGGCCACCGCGACGGAGATGTCATGGGCGGTCGATGGTCCTTCGCTCCGCTCCGCCTCCGAGATCGAATCGCGGATGCGCCACAGGGCATCGGCCTGCGCCTCCGACGAGGTGACCATTGCATCACGGACCAGCCTGTCCTCGATGGCCCGGGCAAGCAGCGACTGGAGAAGCTCGACCGGGTCCAGATCGGGCGTGGAGGATGTCGCCTCGATCAGCACGTTCCAGGGTTGCGGGTCGTCGAGCGGTCCGCGCGTTCCGGGGATGTGACGAAGCACCAGCTCCAGCGAGTCCGCTGGTATGAGCTCGAAGCCCTCGATCCGGTCGGTCCTCGCCTCGAAATCGCGAAGCAAAGCGAGCGCCGCCTGCGGGCTTTCCACCCCGGCCCAGCCGACGGCCCGCGAATAGACGGCCGGAACCAGACGAAGAGACGCCGCCGTGACGATGCCGAGCGTGCCCTCCGCACCGATCAGGAGCTGGTCGAGATTATAGCCGCGATTGTCCTTCTTCAGGCCCGAAAGCCCGTTGTGGATCGAACCGTCGGGAAGCACCGCTTCCAGACCCGCCACCAGCGAACGCATCGTCCCGAAGCGAAGCACCTGCGTACCACCCGCGTTGGTCGAGACGAGGCCGCCGACGGTGCAGCTCCCGCGCGAACCCAGGGTCAGCGGGAACCGGCGGCCGACGGCGGCGGCTTCGTCGTGAAGCTGGGTGAGGATCAGCCCCGCCTCGGCGATCGCGACATTATGTTCGGCGCTGATCGAGCGCAGCCGGTTCATCCGCCGAAGCGACAGGATGAGGGCGGACCCGTCGGCCGGCGGAGTGGCGCCCCCGACCATCGACGTGTTCCCGCCCTGGGGAACGAGCGGCACCCGCCGCCCGGCCGCGAGCTTGACGATTTCCGCCACTTCTTCCGTCGATGAGGGGGAAAGGATGGCGGCGGCCTGGCCGTGGAAACGGCCGCGCCAGTCGGTCAGCCATGGGTCGATATCGGCCGGGTCGGTGATCGCCGCCTTCGGCCCGAAGCGGGCGCGGACTTCGTCGATCAGAACGGATTGAGCGTCGGTCACGCGCGCTTACTTGGCATTGCCGTCGCCGCGCGGCAAATCGGGGTCATGGACCATCGCCCGCGGATCACCCTGATCGTCGCCCGCTCGCTCGCCGGAGTCATCGGCCGCGAGGGCAAGCTGCCCTGGCACATTCCCGCCGACCTGAAGCGGTTCAAGGCGATCACGATGGGAACCGCGATGATCATGGGCCGCAGGACATTCGAAAGCCTGCCGGGGCTCCTGCCCGAGCGCAGGCACATCGTCCTCACCCGCGACCGGAGCTGGCACGCCGAGGGTGCGGAAGTCGCCCGCAGCGCCGACGAAGCGATCGGCCTCGCCGGCAACGAGCCGGTGTCGGTGATCGGCGGCGCCGACGTGTTCGCGCTGTTCCTCCCCATTGCCGACCGGGTCGAGCTGACCGAGGTGCTCGCGGACATTCCCGGCGATACGGTCATGCCGGATCCGCGCGAAGCGATGGAATGGAAGGAAACCGAGGTCGCGGTCCACGCGCCCGAGGACGGGCGCCCCGGCTTTCGTTTCGTGACCCTCGATCGCGCCTAGGAGTCGAGGATCGCGTCGATCGCTTCGGCGACGGCTTCGACGCTGGCCATTCCGTCCACTCGCCGAACCAGCCCGCGCTCTTCGTAATAGGGCAGGATCGGAGCCGTCTTGGCGCGATATTCGGCGAGCCGGGTCCGGACGGTCTGCTCATTGTCGTCGGGCCGGCGCTTGAACTCATGGCTCCCGCACACGTCGCAGGTGCCTTCGACCTTCGGACGCTTGTAGGTGTCGTGATAGGGCGCGCCGCATTTGGCGCAGCTGAAGCGGCCGGTGATCCGCTCGACCAGAGCCTCTTCGTCCACTTCGAGCTCGATCACATGGTCGAGCTTCTGTCCGCGATCGGTGAGGAGCAGATCGAGAGCCTCGGCCTGCGCGCGGGTGCGCGGATAGCCGTCGAAGATCGCGCCGTGATCGGCAATGGCGTCGAGCCGCTCGCCGATCAGAGCGCTGACGATGGCGTCGCTGACCAGCTCGCCGGCTTCCATCACCGCCTTGGCCTTGAGCCCGACCGGAGTACCGGCGGCAACCGCGGCGCGAAGCATGTCCCCGGTCGAAAGCTGGATCATTCCGCGGGTCGATTCCAGCCGCGCGGCCTGGGTGCCCTTACCCGCCCCGGGAGGGCCAAGCAGGATGATGTTCATCGTTGCGCGCTCCCCAACGCGTCGGCGGCTAGCGCCGCTTCCCGCTCTTCAGCTTCGCCTTCTTGATCAGGTTCCCATATTCGTGGGCGATCAGGTGGCTCTGGATCTGGGTCACCGTGTCCATCGTCACATTGACGACGATCAACAGGCTGGTGCCGCCGAGACGGAATGGAATCCCGGCCTGCGCGAACAGGAATTCGGGAATGAGGCAGATGAGCGCGAGGTAGGTCGCTCCGACCACCGTGATTCGGGTCAGCAGATAATCGAAATAATGCTCGGTCGCCTTGCCCGGGCGGATGCCGGGGATGAAGCCGCCGTGCTTCTTCAGATTCTCCGCCGTTTCCTCACTGTTGAACTGAACCGCGGTGTAGAAGAAGGTGAAAAAGACGATCCCGCCGCCGTACAGCAGCATGTACAGCGGGCTGCCGTGCTGCAGGTAGGTGCTGATGGTGATCAGCCAGTCGCTTGCGGCGGAGTTCGGATCGGCGCCTTTGCCCATCCATTGGATGACCGTCAGCGGCATCAGCAGAAGCGACGAGGCGAAGATCGGCGGGATGACGCCCGAGGTGTTGATCTTGATCGGCAGGTGCGAGCGCTCCTGCTGCATCAGGCCGCGTGCGGTCTGGCGCTTCGGATACTGGATCAGCACCCGGCGCTGAGCGCGCTCCATGAAGCAGATGAAGGCGACGAGGGCGAGCGTCAGGATGACGATGCCGGCAACCAGCGTCGGGTTCATCGTTCCGGTCCGGCCGCCCTCGAAGAGCTGTGCGATCGCCTGGGGAAGGCGGGCGACAATGCCGGCCATGATGATCAGCGACACGCCGTTGCCGATCCCGCGGCTGGTGATCTGCTCGCCGATCCACATCAGGAACAAAGTTCCGCCGACCAGGCTGATGGTGCCGGAGGCTTCAAACACCAGGCCCGGCTGGACCACCGCTGCAATGCCTTGCCGAAGCGCCTGGGCCTCGAGCCCGCGAACGACCATGTAGCCCTGCACCAGAACCAGCACGACCGTGAGGTAGCGCGTGTACTGGTT
>JBQCIU010000036.1:0-15308 GCA_051953395.1 Sphingomicrobium sp. | reverse complement strand
AGCCCTCGAGCCGGATGATCTCCATCCGGTCGAGCAACGGCTGCGGCATGTCGAGCGAGTTCGCGGTGGTGACGAACATCACGTCGCTGAGATCGTAGTCGAGCTCCAGATAATGGTCCTGGAACCGGCTGTTCTGTTCCGGGTCCAGCACCTCCAGCAGCGCCGACGCCGGATCGCCGCGGAAATCCTGGCCCAGCTTGTCGATCTCGTCGAGCAGGAACAGCGGGTTCGACGTCCCCGCCTTCTTGATGTTGGCGATGATCTTGCCTGGAAGCGAGCCGATATAGGTGCGCCGGTGGCCGCGGATTTCCGCTTCGTCCCGAACGCCGCCAAGCGACTGGCGGACGAATTCGCGCCCCGTAGCCCGTGCGATCGAGCGGCCGAGCGAGGTCTTGCCGACACCCGGCGGTCCGACGAGGCACAGGATCGGCCCCTTGAGCTTGTTGGTACGCGCCTGGACCGCGAGATATTCCACGATCCGGTCCTTCACCTTCTCGAGCCCGTAATGGTCCTCGTCCAGGATCTGCTGAGCCTCGGCTATGTCCTTCTTGACCTTCGACTTCTTGCCCCAAGGCAAGCCGAGCAGGACGTCGAGGTAGTTGCGGGCGACAGTCGCTTCCGCTGACATCGGCGCCATCGCCTTGAGCTTCTTGAGCTCGGCATTGGCCCGGGACTTCGCTTCCTTCGACAGCTTGGTCTTGCGAATTCGCGCGGCAAGCTCGGCCAGCTCGTCGCCGCCCTCCTCGCCTTCATTGCCGAGCTCGCGCTGGATCGCCTTCAACTGCTCGTTGAGATAATATTCGCGCTGGGTCTTCTCCATCTGGCGCTTGACCCGGCTTCGGATCTTCTTCTCGACCTGCAGCACTCCAAGCTCGCCCTCCATGAAGGCGAACACCATCTCAAGCCGCCGAACCGGGGCCAGCTCGCCAAGAACGGCCTGCTTGTCGGCCACTTTGATCGACAGGTTGGACGCGACCGCGTCGGCGAGCACCGACGGGTTCTCGATCTCCGCAAGCTGGATGCCGGTTTCCGGCGGAAGCCTCTTGTTGAGCTTGGCGTAATTTTCGAACTGCTCGACGACCGACCGCATCAGCGCTTGGACCTCGGGCCCATCGGCTGTCTGGTCGTCGATTTCCTCGATCTCCGCGGCAACGAAGCCGTCGCGCTCGACCAGATCGACGAGCCTGGCCCGCTTCGCGCCTTCGACCAGGACCCGAACGGTCCCGTCGGGCAGCTTCAGGAGCTGCATCGCCGTCGCCACGACGCCGAGATCATAGAGGTCGTCGCGGCCCGGGTCGTCCTCCGACGGGTCGAGTTGGGCGACCAGGAACAGCTCCTTGTCCGCCGCCATCGCGGCTTCGAGAGCGGCAACGGACTTTTCGCGGCCGACGAACAGGGGAACGATCCGCTGCGGGAAAACGACGATGTCACGGAGCGGGAGAAGCGGGAGGAAACGAGTCATGGATCGTATATGGGCGGGCCGCCGCCTATCCGCAACGACGGGAACAAGGGGGGTCGCGATGCGCTGAATCCCGAGGAGCCAACGCCATGCAGAATCGCGAGAAGATCAGCACCGGCCCGAATGCCGAGCCGCTCGACGAAAATATCGCCGGCACCGCCTCCGGGATCCCCGACGACAGCCTCGCTCCGGGAGAAAAGGCCCTCCCGCTTCCACCGACGGATGAGGAGGTCGAGGAGGCGGAAAAAGCGCTTGGCGCGCCGCAGCGCGAAGTCGACAGCCTTCCGCTCGACGGCGAGTAGCTAGATCGACACCCCGAAGGCGATCATCGACGCAGGGATCAGGTTCTGCAGCCCGTGAACGCACATCGGGACTGCGAACGCCAGCCATAGCGACCGTTCGCGCCAGGTGACGAACAGGGTCGAGAAGATCAGGAACGGCCACCAGATCACCAGTCCCCAGATGGGCGCGACCGTCGAATGGGCGATTCCCCAACCGATCGCGCTGATCAGGATCGCCACGGTCGGCGAAAACAGCCGCAGAAGGACCAGCAGGACGCCGCCCATGATGAGCGTCTCGAGCACCGGGGAAAAGATCACGAGGGCGAACAGCGCAAGCGCGCCGCTGGCGTGAAACTCCGGCGGCTTGGCCTGCGGCAGGACGAGCGAACCGAGGACCGCGAAGAGGATGCTCGCCGGAAACGCCGTCAGCCAGCCGATCGCGATTGCCCGCCACGGCCGCTCGGGCGTGCGGATTGCGGCTGGAAGGAAGCGAAGCAGGCTGTCCGGACCGACCGCTGAGCGCGCGGTCATCGAATCACTGCTCACGCGGCGTCGCCGGTCTTACCCTTCTTGGAATAGACCCGGACCGGTTCCTTGCGGCCCTCGACCACGTCGCGGTCGACATGGACCTCGTCCACTCCGTCCATCGACGGCAGGTCGAACATGGTGTCGAGCAGGATGCCTTCGAGGATCGACCGGAGCCCGCGAGCGCCGGTCTTGCGGTCGATCGCCTTGCGCGCGACCGCGCCGAGCGCATCGTCGCTGAACGCGAGTTCGACGTCCTCCATGTCGAACAGCTTGTGATATTGCTTCACCAGCGCGTTCTTCGGCTCGACCAGGATCTTGATGAGAGCATCTTCGTCGAGGTCCATCAGCGTCGCGATCACCGGCAGACGGCCAATGAACTCAGGGATGAGGCCGAACTTCAGCAGGTCTTCCGGCTCGCAATGCTTCAGGACTTCGCCGGTCTTGCGCTCGTCCGGGGCGGCAACATGAGCGCCGAAGCCCATCGACTTGCCTTCCATCCGGTCGGAGATGATCTTCTCGAGACCCGCGAAAGCGCCGCCGCAGATGAACAGGATGTTGGTCGTGTCGACCTGCAGGAATTCCTGCTGCGGGTGCTTGCGGCCGCCCTGCGGCGGGACGGAAGCGGTGGTGCCCTCCATCAGCTTGAGGAGCGCCTGCTGGACGCCCTCTCCGCTGACGTCGCGGGTGATCGACGGATTGTCCGACTTGCGGCTGATCTTGTCGATTTCGTCGATGTAGACGATCCCGCGCTGGGCCTTTTCGACATTGTAGTCGGAGGCCTGGAGCAGCTTGAGGATGATGTTCTCGACATCCTCGCCGACATAGCCGGCCTCGGTCAGCGTCGTCGCGTCCGCCATCGTGAACGGACCGTCGAGAATGCGCGCAAGCGTCTGGGCAAGCAGCGTTTTCCCGCAGCCGGTCGGGCCGATCAGCAGGATGTTGGACTTGGCAAGCTCGACCTCGGATCCGGCCTTGGTGCCGTGGTTGAGCCGCTTGTAATGATTGTGGACCGCGACTGAGAGGACGCGCTTCGCCCGGTCCTGGCCGATCACGTAATCGTCGAGGACCTTGCAGATTTCCGCGGGCGTCGGGACTCCGTCCCTCGTCTTCACGAGGGCCGACTTCGTCTCCTCGCGGATGATGTCGTTGCACAGCTCGACGCATTCGTCGCAGATGAAGACGGTCGGTCCGGCAATGAGCTTGCGGACCTCGTGCTGCGACTTACCGCAGAAGGAGCAGTAAAGGGTGCTCTTGCCGTCGCTGCCCGATAGTTTCGTCATTCGTTTCCTTGCGCCTTACGCTCGGCGGGCCCGAAGGCTCCCGTCAAGCCTCCCACGCTACCCTGATTTCTAGCACAGGCAAGCTTTGGCTTCGGTTAACGCCCTGCCCCACTGTGCCATTTCGGTCACTGATATGGAGGCGCCGCCGTGGACTCACAAGCGAGCGCTCCAAAGAAATCCACAGCTATTGGAAAAGCTTACGACGGCGTCACGTCCCCGGCGCCAGTGCCGGCGTCCTCGCCGGTATCGGGCCGCTTCTCGAACACCTCGTCGATGATGCCGAAGTCCTTGGCCTCGTCGGCTTCCATGAACTTGTCGCGGTCCATGGCCTTCTCGATGTCCTCGATCGATTGGCCGGTATACTTCGCATAGAGCGCATTGAGGCGGCTGCGCATGCGCAGGATCTCGCGGGCCTGGATCTCGATGTCCGCGGCCATGCCCTGGGCGCCGCCCGACGGCTGGTGGACCATGATCCGGCTGTTGGACAAGGCGACGCGCATTCCGGGCTCGCCCGCCGCAAGCAGGAAGCTTCCCATCGACGCCGCCTGGCCGATGCAGACGGTTCCGATCTTCGGCCGGATGTATTGCATCGTGTCGTGGATCGCGAGGCCGGCCGTCACCACGCCGCCCGGCGAGTTGATGTACATGAAGATGTCCTTCTTCGGGTTCTCGGACTCGAGGAAGAGCAGCTGGGCGGTGACGAGGCTCGCCATATGGTCCTCGATCGCGCCGGTGATGAAGACGATCCTCTCGCGAAGCAGCCGCGAATAGATGTCGAAGCTGCGCTCGCCGCGGTTCGACTGTTCGATGACGATTGGAACGAGCTGCGAGATGATGTCCTGGTGATCCATGATCCTGAAGGGTCCTGCCGTTGATCTGTTGCCCGACCTACATCGGGCGGAAGCCGGAAAGGTTCAAGCTGCCCTGAAAAAAGCGGGCCCCGGCAAGGCTTTTGCCGGAGCCCGCGAAGGTGGGACGGCCGATTGGCCTACATCTTGATGCTCACCCGCGCGTAATAATAGCGCCCCGGAACGTCGTAGGTCGTCGGGTCCATGTTGTTGAGGCCGCAGCTGATGCAGCCCGGAGGATCCTTGTCGAACAGGTTGTTGACGCCGATCGCGAAACCGAGGCCGTCGGACAGCCAGCCGGGCGTGACCCGCGCCTGCGCGTCCACATAGAGTCGGCTGTTCATCTTGTTGCCGTTCTGGTCCTCGATCACGCTCTTGATGTAGCGGCCGGTCAGGGTCGCGCCGAACATGCGGCCGTTCCAGTCGACGATTCCGATCGCCTTGTGCTTCGGGAAGGCCTGGTCGGGGCTGCCCCGCTCCTTGCCTTCTAGGCTGGTCGTTCCGACGCCGGTCGCGGTCGGCTCGAGGACGTCATAGTTGAACAGGAAGCTGTTGTTCAAAGTGAAGTTCAGCGTTCCCCACGACGCCGGCCTGGTCCGGTAGCTGAAGTTCAGGTCCAGTCCGTCGGTGTTGATGCCGGCGATATTCTGGAGAAGACCGCGGATCTGCGTGATCTGGCCGCTCGCCGAGCGAGTGATCAGGGCGCAGGCCAGCGGGTCGTTGTTCACGACGCAGCGCTGCAGCGTGGTGTTGGCCGAAAGCGCCTGGATCGCGCCCTTCACCTTGATGTTGAAGTAATTGGCCTCAACCGAGAAGCCGGGGATCGCCGAGGGGCTCAGCACGGCGCCGAAGTTCCAGCCCTTCGACGTTTCCGGCTTCAGCGCCTGGTTTCCGCCGGTGATCACCGACAGCTGCGGATTGAGCTGCTGGTATCCCGCCGGAACGCCCTGCGCGGTGCAGTTCGCAAGAACCTGCCCGGACGGGGTCTGGTCGGCCGAACAGGGGTCCGTCAGTTCCTGGTCGAAACGGGACGGAGTGCCGAACAGCTCGCCGATCGTCGGCGCGCGGAAGCCTTCCGAATAGCCGCCGCGAAGCCGCAGGTCGCGGATCGGCATCCAGTTGACGTTGCCCTTGAAGGTCGTCGTCGAACCGGAGGTCGAATAATCGGAGAAGCGGACCGCTCCGTCGAGCTCGAGAAGCTCGGCGCCGGGCACGTGTGCCAGGATCGGAGCGTTGAGCTCGGCATACGCCTCGTCGACATTATAGCCGCCCCTGGTCGGAAGCGCCGGAATGTCGGAGCCGAGGCCGGCAGCGACGATCGGGTCCGGATCGAACCGGCCCGAATAATCGCGATGCTCCAGGCCGACCGCGAGGCCGAGGGTTCCGCCGGGAAGCTCGAGCAGGCCGCCGGTCGCGTTCGCGGTCACACCCCAGATCTTCTGCTGGCTGCTGTCGCGCTGGACGAACCCGACATAGTCGAGCATCGCCTGGGTGATCGAGCCCTCGCCGCCGAAGATGTTGAACGGCACGCAGGCGCCGGTGCAATCGGCGACCGGTCCGAGCGCCAAAGCCAAATTGGCGGCGTTGATGTTGCCGAAGACCCGCTGCTTGGCCTTGTTCTTCCCGTAGAGGCCGTTGATGTCCCAGTACCAGTTGTGGCCAAGCATATCGAAGTGGCCATCCAGGGTCGCCGTCCCATAGGTGGTGTCCACCTTCTGGAAATAGCGGCGCGGCCCGCCTTCAACGACACGGCGGCCGATGAAGTCGTAATTGGCCGTGTTGCCGTTGGGAGTTCCGTCCAGGTTCAAGCCCGATTCGAGAGTCCCGAAGGGGTTGTACGGATTGGTCGCGTCGATCGAGATGCGGTCGAGCAGGTTGCCGTTGCCGGCCGCCGGTCCGACGAACAGCGGCAGAGGCGCCGCCTGGTTCTTCGAGTTGCGCCGGTTCCACAGCACCTTGGCGGTGAAGTTGATGTCCGGAGTCACCTCCTGCTGGAGGTTGGCGAACACCCCGTATCGCTCCAGCGGAGTCAGGATGTAGTTGTACGGAGCGAAATTGAAGCGGTCGTCCGGGCTGACGAAGTCGCGATAGTCCGCAAGCGTCGGAGCACGGCCGATGACCGGCTGGATCAGGGTCAGGTCCTGCCCGCCGATGATGAAGCGGCCGAGCGGAGTTCCCGAACTGCAGGCCGAGCTGCAGGCCGTTGCATAGGGATCGGGGAAGCGCGAGATCGCCCGGTCGGCCGAGCTGATCGGGTCCTGCTTCACATAATTGGCGCCGATCACGATCTGGGTCGGGCCGCTGTCCGTGTTGCCCCAGCTGATCTGATAGTTCTGGGTCCAGCCGTCGCTATGGTCGAGATAACCGCCGCCCTGGGCGCTTGCGACCAGCCCCCGCTGCGCCTTCTTGGTGATGATGTTGACCACGCCCGCGATCGCGTCGGAGCCGTAGATCGCCGAAGCGCCGTCCTGAAGCACCTCGACACGCTCGATCATGCTTTCGGGGATGGAGTTGAGGTCGACCGAGCCCGGGACGCCGCTGGCCGAGGCCGCGTTGACGTAGCGAAGGCCGTCGACGAGCACGAGGGTGCGCTTGGAGCCCAGGTAGCGAAGATCGATCTCCGCCGCGCCTGCGCCCACGCCGCCGCCGTCGGGCGGGTTGCCGAAGTTGCCGCTGTTGTTGAACTTGGCGTTGAGGCCGCCGCCCGCGCTCGGAAGGCGCTGGAGAACGTCCGTGACGGAGTTGAGGCCGGTCTTCTGGATGTCCTGCTGGTCGACGAAGACGCGCGGCGCATCCTGGTCCAGCGGATTGTGCCGGATTCGCGACCCGGTGACGATGATGTCCTTTTCGCTGACCTTCTGGACCGGCGCCGCCTGTGCGGTGTCGATTGTCGGCGTCGTGCTTTGCGCCTGCGCGCCCGAAGCTCCAACGGTAATCGCCGCCAGCGCTGCGCCGGCGCGAAGAGCAACCTGAATTCGCTTCATGAATGGCCCCCAAATAACCGGTGCTGCGACAATTCGCTGGCCGGTTCGGGAAGGCTAATTCAGCGGATTCTTGCGGGGAAGCGGGACTGTTCTACAGCCGACACAATTCCGCCGAATGAGACAAAATTGCTACAGCTGTTTCATCGACGGCGGAGCCTCGAGCGCGAGATAGGCAAGGCGCCGCATCTCCCTTCGTCCGCGCGTCACGGTGTCGAGGATCAGCCCCGTGAAGAAGCACAGCACGGCAACGATCGTCATTCCGGTGACAAGCACTGCCGTCGGCAGCCGCGGCACGAGGTGGGTGTGCAGATAGGTTGTCACCAGCGGGATCGAGAGAAGGACCGCCGCGCCGAACAGAAGGAGCGCGATGGTGCCGTAGAACAGCACCGGCCGCTCGACGCGGTAGAGCGTCCCGATCGTCTTCAGGATCCGCCAGCCGTCGCCGAAGGTCGAAAGCTTGGATTCGGACCCCTCCGGCCGAGCGAGGTAGCGGGTCTCGACCTCGCCGACCGGCATTCGCAGCTCGAGCGCGTGAACGCTCATCTCGGTTTCGATTTCGAAGCCCGAGGAAAGCACCGGAAAGCTCTTCACGAAACGGCGCGAAAACACCCGATAGCCTGAGAAAATGTCGTTGAAGCTTCGCCCGAAAAGCCCGGCAAGAAGGCCGGTGAACACCCGGTTTCCGAGGACGTGGCCGCCGCGGTACGCCTCCTTCTCTTCGTGCTTGCGGGTGCCGACGACCATGTCGAGCTGATCGGCGAGGAGGACCGCCACCATCTCCGGCGCCGCGTCCGGATCGTAGGTGAGATCGCCGTCGGCCATCACGTAAACGTCGGCGTCGATATCGGCGAACATGCGCCGGACCACATGGCCCTTGCCCTGCTGGCGCTCGAAGCGGACGGTCGCCCCCGCCTCGCCGGCAGCCTTCACCGTCCGATCGCTGCTGTTGTTGTCGTAGACGTAGACAGTCGCGCCCGGCAGCGCCTTGCGGAATCCTTCCACGGTCGCGCCGATCGTCGCTTCCTCATTGTAGCAAGGCAGCAGAACGGCAACTCTCGGCAATTGCGGACTGTCCAACCTGTCCCCCGCGGAAACTACGCTGCGCCTATAGAGGCGTTGCGCCCGGCGCTGCTAGTCTATTCGAGCGTCGCCGTCGTGACCTGCAGCAGGTGGAAATCGCCAGCTATCGTCCACGGCTCCCCGGGCGGGATGACGAAGGAATCGCCGGAGCCCAACGCGTGCTCGCCGCGGTGCTGGAGAGTGGCCGACCCGTCGAGCAGGAACGCGAAGTCCAGCTCGCCCTCGTGCGGCGGGAAGGCGAGCCACGCGCCGTTACTCCGGATCGTCCGCACCTCGGCAATCCCGCCTGTCGCCCGATGAATGGCAGTCTCCTGCGCCTCGGCGGCCAGGAACGGTGTCCAATCGGTCGACGCCGCCTGGTGGCGAAGGAATCGTTGGCCGGAGAAGCTGCGCTCCGGGTCACCGACGCGATTGGGAAGCTCCATTGCATGGTCGGCAAACGTCGGGTGCAAGGCGGGACAGCCGACCTCGACCACTTCCGCTCCGGGCGAGCTTTCCAGCACGCGATGGCGGATTTCGGACGGCTGCAGGACCAGGTCGCCGGCGCGCATCACGAACGGCTCGCCCTGATCCTCGTAAACCACGCGCACCCACCCGCTCCGGACATAGATCATCTGGAAGCGGACCTTGTGGTAATGAACCCAGTCTTCCACCGGGCCGCCTTCGCTGACCGTGATGTGCGAGGCGATATAGCGTCCGCCCAGGCGCGTCGGGATCAGGTCGCGATAGAGCATCCCTGCCCTGCCCTCGCCGCCGGACTCGGTCGCTCGGGTCACGACGAACTCGGGCGTGAACGGAGCAAGACGGTCGGGGAGCGAGGCACCCCGCTCGGTCGTCAGCCGCAGCGTGGCGCCATCTCTGGACAGGATTGCGGTCGTCGGCGAATCCGCCGGATAGATGACGTCGAGCCGAAGCCCGGAGGCCCGAAGCAGGTCGAGCGCGGGACCGAGCTCGGTGCAGACGAGCTCGATCTCGCTCATTCGGCTCAGCCCTTCTTTGCGGGCTTCTTCGCCGGCGCCTTCTTGGCCGGAGCCTTCTCCGCCTTCTTGGCAGCGGCCGCATTGGCGGGCTCGCTCTTCACCGGCTTGGCCGGCTTCGGCTTGTCGCCTTTCGCGGGCGTCAGCTTGGCCTCCGGCTCGTCCGAAGCCTTGGTCTTGATCGGCTTCTTCGCCTCAGCCTCGGCGGGCTTGGAGTCGGACTTGGCCTTTGCCTTGCCCTTCTTCGGCTTGGCCTCGGCATGGTCATGGCCGCAGCCCGGCCCGTGGACGTGGCCTTCCTCGCTTTCGAGGTCGGCTTCCAGCTCCTCGCGGGTCGCGGTGCGATCGGTGATGTCCGCCTTCGAGAAGAGGAAATCGACGACCTTGTCCTCATAGAGCGGCGCGCGCAGCTGGGCAGCGGCCGTCGGCTCCTGCTGGATGTACTGGATGAACCGGTCGCGGTCCTTGCCCTGATATTGCGACGCGGCCTGGGCGATCAGGCGGCTCATCTCGGACTCGCTGATGTCGACTCCATTGGCGGCGCCGATTTCCGAAAGCAGCAGGCCCAGCCGGACCCGACGCTCGGCGATCTTGCGATAATCGGCGGCTTCGGCCTCGATCTCCGCGAGCGCCGCCTTCGGATCGGCCTCGTGGCTCGCTTCATGGCGGAGCTGGTGCATGATATTCTCAAACTCTGCGTCGACCATCGTCTGCGGGACGTCGAACTTGGCGCGCTCGGCGAGCTGGTCGAGGAGCCTGCGCTTCATGTGGGTGCGGGTCAGCCCGTTGAGCTCCTGGGTCTGCTGGTCGCGCAGGATTTCCTTGAGCTGATCAAGACTCTGGAGCCCAAGTGCCTTGGCGAAATCGTCGTCGGCCTTGGAGTCGGCCGAAACCTTCACCTGCTTCACCGTCACGTCGAAGGTCGCGTCCTGACCCTTGAGGTCGGCCACCGGATAGTCGTTCGGGAAGGTGACCTTCACTTCGCGCTCGTCGCCCGCCTTGGCGCCGACGAGCTGGTCCTCGAAGCCGGGGATCAGCTGGCCCGAGCCGATCTCGACCGACATGTCCTCGCCCTTGCCGCCCTCGAACGGAGTCCCGCCGACCTTGCCGGCGAAGTCCATGACGACGAGGTCGCCCTTGGCGGCCTTGTGGGCCTTGGGCGCGTCCTTCCAGCTCTTGTTGGCCTGGAGAAGCCGGTCGATCTGCTCGTCCACGGCTTTCTCGTCCGGCTCGACCGTCAGCCGCTCGAGCGTCAGGCCGCTGATGTCCGGCGCCGGGATTTCCGGCAGAGCTTCGAGCCGAACCGTGACTTCCGCATCTTTGCCGGGCGCATATTTCTCGTCGAGCTCGACCTCCGGCTGCATCGCCGGGCGGAGCTTCTTCTCCTCCAGCAGCTTCTGGACGCCGTCCTGGACCGCGCCGCTCAGCGCATCGCGCTGAAGGCTGTCGCCGTGCATCTTCCGAATGAGGTTCGGCGGCACCTTGCCGGGGCGGAAGCCGGGCATCCGCACCTGCGGGGCGAGGCGCTTCACTTCCTGCTCGACGCGGGCGTCGATGTCCTTTGCCGGGATGGTCAGCATGAAGGCGCGCTTCAGGCCTTCGCTCTCGGTCTCGACGGTCTTGATGGTCACGATCTGAAGTCCTCAATTCTTTCCGGCGCGGCTTCGCGCGATTTTCGTGCTCGGCGGCGATTTCCTTGCTCGCCAGTCCCCAGGACTGGCTGCGCTCGGAAATGGTGCGCGCGGAGGGACTCGAACCCCCACGTCTTGCGACACTGGAACCTAAATCCAGCGCGTCTACCAGTTCCGCCACGCGCGCGCGGACGCCTTTCGAAAGGTGGGCGGGCCTATAGCAAGGATAAGCGGCGGAGCAAGGGATGCGCGCCGGTCCGTGCAACCGCCGCGGACAGGAAGGCGTTTGACGCTGCAAGGAGAATTCCAATCCAGCAACAGCCGCCAGTTCCGCCCGAAACGCCTCAGCCGCCGCAGCCCGGCCAGCCGCAGCCCGCGCCCCCGGAAACGCCGCCGGTCAAGCCCGACATCGACGTTCCGCAGCCCGCCCCGGCCCCGCCGAGCAATCCGCCCGGACCGACTCCGGCGCAGCCGACCGGCTGATCAGCTCCGCAGCCGTGCGGAGTTCGCGATCGCTTCGAAATCCGGCAATTCATCCGGAAAATAGTGCGAGCGCGCCGCGTCCAGCATGACGAGATAGAGGCGCCCGCCAATCACCGCTCCGACCGCGCGGCCCTTTCGCCACAGCTCGTCCGTGTCGAGATGCTCGTAATCGAGTTGGAAACCGGGATGCCCCATGAACTGGCGGGGAGTCAGCGATAATGTCCTGAACTCGACCGCTCCGCCGCGCACCCGATAGGCGCTCTCCAGCAGCGCCTGGATCTCCGGCGCCGTCATGTCCGAATGGAATCGCGGGATCTGCTGCGATTCGTGGCTTTCGGTGCGGATCAGATATTTGTTGTCGGGAAGGCCGCTGACGAAGGTCAGATCGTCGAGGAGAGGGCCGTTCAAGGTCCAGTCCTCGACCCATTTGACGTCGTCGAAGAACAATCGCCGCTGGCGATTCCAGGGCCTCGGCGGGGTCACCGTCATCGACCCGTCGCCGACCCGAGTCTCACGCACCCGCACCAGCGAATAATAATCGCCATAGCCATAGCCGCCGATGCCCGTGCAGCCGGACAGGCTCGCCAATGCGGCAAGGAGGAGGACGGCGCGCCTCACCCGATCATCTGCCGGATGAAGGGCGCATCGACGGCGTTCGGCTTCATCGCGAGATAGCGGGCAAGCGCCGCTCTTCCTTCGCCCTGCCGCCCCTCCTTGATCAGCGACAGGCCATGCCAGCGCCACGCGTCCGGAGGCGCATCGGGATAGGCGACGGCGATCGAATAGCTCTGCTCGGCCCGCTTCTGGTCTCCCGGGCGGTTGCGCAGCCGCCAGACCTCGCCCTCGTAGAAGCGCAGAAGGCCGTTCCATCCGTCCGATGCGAGAGTCTCGATCACATATTGGCTTGCGCCCGGATCGTTGAGCTTCACCTGGTCGTCGAGGAGCATGGGCCGGATCGCCCCGATCGCGTCGAGATAGCGGCCGCGGCCCGTATCGTAGCTCTTGCCCGGCACCCGCAGCTCGTCCGCGTCGATCCTGAGGTCCGCCATCCGGCTCTCGTCCGCCGGGTGCGTCGCGAACAGCGAATAGCCGCGATGCCAGCGTTTCGCGCGATAATAAGCGCTTAGCTTTTCCTCGCCGATCAGCTGCGCCCAGACCTCCGACATCTCCATCGGGTCGTAGCCGGCCTCGGCGATCAGCTTCGCGCCCATCGCGTCGGCCTCCGCCTCCAACTCGCGGCTGTAGTGGAACAGCGACAGGATCGTTCCGAGCTGCGCCAAGCCGACATAGTCGCCGAGATAGATGCCGGCCCCCGCGCCGCCCAGGCCCGCGGCCATGGATGCGATCGCGAAAATGTCCGTCTTGTGCCGCTGGTCCCGCCACTGCCGGATCATGTGCCGCCGAAGGAAATGCCCCGATTCATGCGCGATGACGCCCGCCAGCTGCGCCTCGTTGCGCATCCGCAAAAGCAGGCCCGAAAACACGACTGCGAACCCGCTCGGGAACATCATCGCGTTGAAGTCGGGGATCCGAAGAACGTAGATCCGCATGTCTTTCGCGGCCGGTCCGCCGACCTTGCCGATCAGGTCGCGGACATAGGCGTCGATTCCCCCGTCCTTCATGACGAGGTTCGATCCTGCGACCTCCTCCTCGACGCGGTCCATCTGCTGCCACAGGCCCTGCTCGTCCGTGTCGGTCGGCTTGAACCCCGGGCCGATCAGCGGGACCATGTCGGCTGGTTTCACCCGGGCCTGCGCGACCCCCGTCACCGCCGACGCGGCGAGCACTCCTCCCGCGGCAAGCACCGAACGCCGACTGATGGCGCAGCGGATGCACATCAGCCCTGCGCCTTCGCTTTGATCGCGCGCTGGATGTCGCGGCCTGGCTTCATCCGCCCGAGCAGGCGCTCGACCATCTGCGCAGCGCCTTCGGGAGTCCGCATATCGCCCATATTGACTCCGGCCACCTGCGTTCCGGTCATCAAGACGTTGAACCAGACCACCTCGCCGGTGTGGAGATCGACCAGCGATGCATAGGCAAGCTGCCCTCCGCCGCCAATGGTTGGCGCGCAAAAGCCGATGATGCAGCCCGCAACGCCGAGCACCTGGAGAGCGACCCGGCCCTTGGACGCGAAACTGTCCTCGGCATGAAGGAACAGCATGTAGTCGAACCCGGTCTTCCGGCCGAAATCGACCGCCTCCTGGCCCAGCGTGTAATCCAGTCCCTTCCGGCTCTTGGTCGGCAGATAGGCGCCGAAATATTTGTGGATCACGATCGATTCATCGACGACGTAATTGAGTCGTTCGATTTCCGCGACGCTGGCCTGGTCCGAGCCCGGAACATCGCTCCGGCGCTCCGCCACCAGCACCTTTCCGCCGCGCGCGGCCTGCTGCGTCTTCAGCGCGGCGATGATGTTGGTCCGCGCCTGCTCGGTCCAGTCGGCGCGCGGCTCGGTCATGCCGCCGGTCGTCACCGATCCGACGGTGATATCGGGCCGAAGCACCAGCAGGCTGTAATCGCCCTGCGGAGGACTGAACTGGAGATCGGCGAACTGCCGGGTCTGGACGCAGCCGGAAAGCGCGAACCCCAGCGCCACTGCCACCGCCGTTGCGGACTTGCGCATATCCGACTCCCCGCTTCGGGAGGTACTGAACCGCAATCCGCGAAAAACGCAAGCTTTTGAAAGCCCTAGTGCGCGGGGCAGGCAATTCCGTTGATGCCGGTGAGGCAGCGCCCATCGATCGTACCGAGGTCCACGGGGATAGTGATCATCGCCGCGATCGTCGGCATGATGTTCGACGTGTCGACCGCGTCGGCGCGATCCTGCGGCGCCATTCCGGGCCTCCAGAACAGGATCGGTACCCGGCGGTCGTAATCCCACGGGCTTCCGTGCGTCGCGACGTCGCCGACGCCCGGCTTCGAGACCAGCGAAACGCCCTTTTTCATCAGCACGACAAGGTCACCGGAGCGCTGTGCATCGAACGACGCCCGCGCGCGCTGGAGAAGCGTCCATTTGTCCGGAGCGGCGGTCGGAAGCTGCACCTTCTCCAGCTCCGCCTTGGTGTAGACCGCCTGCACCTGCGGGTGAGCTCGGAAGATCCGCAACGCTTCCGCTTCCGCCTTGCCGCGCTGGGCTGGGCTGAGTGCGGGGTCGAAATAGATATCGCCGCCGATACCTCCGACGAGCACCCGCCCGTCGATCCCGAGCGTCTTCGCGATTTCAGCGCCCACGGCCTTGGCCGACAGCGCCGGATCGACGCGGGGTGCGCCGACGCGCTCGGCCAGGTCCTCCACCCCGTGATCGGCGGTCAGAACGACGGCGTAATCGAGGTTCATCGCGTCCAGCGCGCGAAGGAAATCGCCGAGTTCGCGGTCGAGCCCGAACATCTGAAGGCACATCTCCTCGCCTTCGCTTCCATAGGCATGGCCGACATAATCGGTCGCCGACAGGCCGATGGAGAGGATGTCCGGCGCCTGGTCGCGGCCCAGCTTCAGGTCGCGGACCAGCGCACCGGCCATGGCCAGGGTCGCTCCGTCGAAATCGGGCGATTCGCGAAATGCCTCGTAATCCCCCGCTGCACGCCCGAGAGTCCCCGCTCCGACCGTTTCCCCGTTCGACAGCGCGATCGGCCGGGCCTTCGACTGACAATAAGGGGGCGGCACCAGCGGCGCCTGTGCCGTGGCGACGAACCCCGCCAGTCTGGCATTGATGATCGGAATGCTCGGCGGGACGGGCGCGCCCTTGAGATCGCTCACA
>JBQCIU010000035.1:0-16620 GCA_051953395.1 Sphingomicrobium sp. | reverse complement strand
AACTCCGCCCATCAGGATTCGATCGCCGACGTTGAACGTCTTGCCGCGAAGGATCACGAAATAACCCGCGACCGCGGTGATCACGCGCTGCAGTGCAAAGGCGATGCCGGCGCCGATGAGGCCGAGCACGCCCGCCAGCCGCGCCGGGCTGTCGAACCAGATCGACATGATCCCCAGGATGAGGAGCGCGGCGACGACCAGGCTGACTCCCTGCTTCGCCCAGAACTGGAATCGCGTTCCCGAGCGGCTACCGATGAACAGACCGAGGATCTGGCGGAGCACCCACGCAATCACCCAGGCAGCGGCGATGAACGCCACCGTCAGGATCAGCTTGTGAAGGTTGTGCTGAGTGGCACCGATCAGCTTCACGCCGAAGATCTTCGCGCCCTCGAAATCGCCGGAAGACGGGCCTCCGCCCGGGGCGGATTTCGCGACGTTGAGAAGGCCGCCGAGCGAGACGAGTGGAACCATCGTTTCCTGAAACAGAAGGGATGCGCAGCTGTTCCGCTCGCCTGAAGAGAGCGCTTCTCGGCGCGACAGGTCGGAGCTATGAAGGAGAGCCGCCCGCGCCAGGTCTGTGGCTGGAGCGGCCAGTACGCGTCATCTTCGTAGCTCAGGCAATTGGGGGTGCGGTTTATGTACGAAGTAGGACCTGACGAATTTTCCGAGCGCTGGGCACCGACCGCCATCGGCGTCCTTCGAATCGTGACGGCTTTGCTTTTCTTCGAACATGGCACCGCCAAGCTTCTCGGCTTTCCGGCGACGGCGATGGCTCACCCGGCCATGTGGTCGCTTCCCTGGATCGCCGGCGTTTTTGAGCTGGTTGGCGGATTCCTGCTGATCATCGGCTTGTGGACCCGCTGGGTCGCGCTGCTTCTCGCCGGTGAAATGGCGGTGGCTTACTGGTACGTCCACTTCCAGCAGGGCTTCTTCCCCATCCTGAACATGGGCGAAGGCGCGATCCTCTACTGCTTCATCTTCCTGACCCTGTTCGTGATCGGAGCGGGAGAGTTCAGCGTGGACAAGATCATCGCCAGCAAGGCCTCACCGATCCAGGGCTATGCCGCCCCCGGCGGCGAGCGCAGCCTAGCCGAAGACTAGGTCGAGCCTGACCGTGACCGTGTCGCCGGCGCAAATGCCGGCGGCGCGGCGCGTTTCCGCCTTTACCGGAAGGATGTAGCCGCCGCCCTTCTGCGGGAACGCCGAGGTGCGCCAGCTGAAACCGTTGATTGTCGCCTCGACCCTGACCGAGCCGAACCCGCTCCTGCGGGCGAGCGACTGGGCGCGCAATTCCGCCGACAGCTCTTCAGGCACCGTAACGAAGTGCCAACTGCCGCCTTCCCCCGACCAGGTCCAAAGCGGGCCCGTCACACAAATGGCGGCTTCCTGCGAGCTCACTCCGCGAGACTAAGGTGTTTTCGCCAATTGCGAAATCGGCTTTGCTACGCGCCGATCCCGTATTATTCATCTGATACAGCTCGCGAGAGGCGCTCATGGCAAGCCGCATATTCTGGATCTTCATCACCTGCGCAGCGATCGTCGCCGGCTTTGCGATCCAGCATCGCGACACCCTGTTTGGCTGGGGCGACGACGGCGCGGCCGATCGCAGCATCGAAGCCCGGATAGACCGCAGCATCGACAGCAGCTTCGATGGCATTCAGGTCGTCGGCTCGGACGGAAAGACGATCGACGTCGCACCCGAAACCAAGCGGGCGCTCGGCAATGCGGTCGGCAGGCTGGTCTCGGCCGAGACTCAGCTCGCGCTGCTCAAACTGCGTCACGCGGACGAAGCCGAAGTTGCGCAAGCGACAGCCAGCCGCGACGCTGCGCGCGGCGAGGTCGACCGGCTGAAGACCGAAATCGACCGCGAGAAGCAGCTATCGGACGGAGACCGCGAGGCCGTGCGCGGGCAAATCCAGCAGACGATTCGCGAGAATATCCGCGATTCGATCCGTTCCGCCGTCCGCAGCTGAGCCCTTTAGCGCGTAAGCTTCCGATAGGTCGTCCGGTGCGGGCGCGTCGCCTCTTCCCCGAGCCGCCGAATCTTGTCCTGCTCGTAGGCCTCGAAATTGCCCTCGAACCACTCGACGTGGCTGTCGCCCTCGAACGCAAGAATGTGGGTCGCCAATCGGTCCAGGAAAAAGCGGTCGTGGCTGATGACCACCGCGCAGCCGGCGAAATTCTCGATAGCCTCCTCGAGCGCACCCAGGGTCTCGACATCGAGGTCGTTGGTCGGCTCGTCCAGTAGCAGGACGTTGCCGCCGCGCTTCAGCATCTTGGCGATGTTGACTCGGTTGCGCTCACCGCCGGACAGCTTGCCGACGTTCTTCTGCTGGTCCTGACCCTTGAAGTTGAAGGCGCCGACGTAAGCCCGCGTCGACTGGTCGTGGCCGTTGACCTTCATGTAATCGAGCCCGTCGGAAATCTCCTCCCAGACGTTCTTCGAATTATCGAGATGGTCGCGGCTCTGGTCGACATAGCCGAGGTGGACCGTCGGCCCGATTTCGACCTTGCCGGTATCGGGCTGCTCCTGCCCGGTGATGATCTTGAACAGGGTCGACTTGCCGGCGCCGTTGGGGCCGATCACTCCGACGATGCCGCCGGGCGGGAGATTGAACGACAGGTTCTCGAACAGGAGCTTGTCACCATAGGCTTTCGAGATGTTCTCGACCTCGATGACCTTGCCGCCCAAGCGCTCGGGGACCTGGATCAGGATCTCGGCCTTGCCGGGGACGTGCTTCTCCTGCGCCGCGACGAGCTGGTCGAACTTGGCGATACGCGCCTTCGACTTCGCCTGGCGCCCCTTGGGCCCCTGCCGGATCCATTCGAGCTCGTCCTTGATCGCCTTCTGGCGGCCGGATTCCTCCCGCTCTTCCTGTTCGAGCCGCTTGGCCTTCTTCTCCAGGTAGGTCGAGTAATTGCCCTCGTAGGGGAAGTATTTGCCCCTATCGAGCTCGAGGATCCAGCTGACGACATTGTCGAGGAAGTAGCGGTCGTGGGTGATCATCAGGACCGCGCCGGGATAGTCCTTCAGGTGAGCCTCGAGCCACTGGACGCTCTCCGCGTCGAGATGGTTGGTGGGCTCGTCGAGGAGCAGGATCGACGGCTTTTGGATCAGCAGCCGGGTGAGCGCGATCCGGCGCTTCTCACCGCCAGACAGCTTGTCGACCGGCCAGTCGGACGGCGGGCAGCGAAGGGCTTCCATCGCGACTTCGAGCTGGTTGTCGAGAGTCCAGCCGTCGACGGCGTCGATCTTGCCCTGAAGCTCGCCCATCTCCTCCATCAAGGCGTCGAAATCTGTGTCGTCCTTCGGATCGCCCATTTCCGCCGAGATGGCATTGAAGCGGTCGACCATGTCGGCGACGTCGCGCGCGCCGTCCTTGACGTTCTCCAGCACCGTATTGCTGGGATCGAGCTGCGGTTCCTGCGGGAGATAGCCGACGGTGACGTTCTCGCCGGGCCACGCCTCGCCCTGATAGTCCTTGTCGATGCCGGCCATGATTTTCATCAGCGTCGACTTGCCGGCGCCGTTGGGCCCGACGATGCCGATCTTGGCGCCGTGATAGAATTGCAGGTTGATGTGGCTGAGCACCGGCTTCTGCGCGCCGGGGAAGGACTTCGTCATGTCCTTCATCACATAAGCATATTGGGCGGCCATGGGGTCGCGTCTGTCCTTGATTAGAGTGCTGGAGAAGCTGAGCGCGAATTAGTGCGCCGCGCGCGTTTTTTCTAGTCGCGACCGACCATGTCGACGGCGTCGGCGAAACGATAGTCGCGGTAAAGGTCGCGAAGGGTCTTCTTGCTCAGCTTTCCCGTGGCGCTGTGCGGAAG
Source organism: Sphingomicrobium sp. (assembly GCA_051953395.1). Lineage (GTDB taxonomy): Bacteria > Pseudomonadota > Alphaproteobacteria > Sphingomonadales > Sphingomonadaceae > Sphingomicrobium. Next base: position 12,789 of record JBQCIU010000035.1, on the reverse strand, counting down.
CTCGTCGACGAACAGGATCGCGTCCGGCTGCCACCAGCTGGAAACGCAATCGCTCAGATGGTCGCGGATATCCTGCTCGGTGACTTCGCTATCCTCGCCGCGCACGATCAGAAGGAGCGGCCGCTCGTCCCATTTGGGATGCGGGATCGCGATCGCTGCAGCCTCGGCCACGCCGGGACAGCCGACCGCCGCATTTTCGAGATCGATCGAACTGATCCATTCTCCGCCGGACTTGATCACGTCCTTGGCCCGGTCGGTGATCTGCATCGTACCGCCGGGATGGATCACCGCGACATCGCCGGTATCGAACCAGCCTTCGGAATCGAGGCAGTCCGCGTCATCCTTGAAATAGCGCTTCACCACCCAGGGCCCGCGACATTGCAGCCGCCCGGACGAGGTGCCGTCGCGCGGAAGCTCCTTGCCCTCGTCGTCGACGACCCGGAGCTCGACCCCGAACGGCGCCTTTCCCTGCTTGGCGATGAGGTCGAGCTGCTCCCGATCGGAGCGGGAATCCCAATCGGCGGGCTTCGACCGGCAGGTGCCGATCGGCGACGTTTCGGTCATTCCCCAGGCATGGCCGATGTCGATCCCGCGCTTGCGGAACCAGTCGATCATCGCGCGCGGCGCCGCCGAGCCGCCGATGGTCACCTGTTGCAGCTTGCCGAGCGTCTCGCCGGTTCGCTCGACATGCTCGATCATCGTCAGCCACACCGTCGGGACTCCGGCGGAATGGGTGACGCCCTCCTCCCGAAACAGCTTGCACATCCGCTCGGGTCGGTAATCGGCCGAGAGCACGAGCTTGGCTCCGCTCGCAGGAGTCGACCAGGGAATTCCCCAGGCGTTCGCGTGGAACATCGGAACGATCGGGAGCACGACCGAGCGGCGCGACAAGTCGAAAACGTCCGGCGTGATCGAGGCCATCGTGTGGAGGACCGTCGAACGGTGCTCGTAGAGGACACCTTTGGGATTGCCGGTGGTGCCCGAGGTGTAGCAGAGGCCGCACGGCTCGCGCTCGTCCCCTTCGACCCACGCGTAATCGCCGCTTTCCGGAGCGATCCAGTCGGCAAAGCCCTCTTCACCCCCGGCGGGATCAAAGCAGACGTAGTGCTCGATCGTCCGCCATCGCGGTCTCATCCGGTCGACGATGGGCTGGAAGGCCCGGTCGTAGAGGAGAAGGCGATCCTCGGCGTGATTGGCGATATACTCCAGCTGATCGTCGAACAGCCGCGGATTGATCGTGTGGAGCACCCCGCCCATTCCGCAGGCGCCGTACCAGGCGGTCAAATGGCGGCTGTGGTTCATCGCCAGCGTGGCGACGCGATCGCCGGGGCGGATACCGAGCCGCTCGAGCGCCTGCGCCATCTGCCGCGCCTCTTGCGCGACCTGGCGCCAGTTGGTCCGGCTGATCGAGCCGTCGGCCCAGGCCGAGACGATTTCGCCGTCGCCGTGCTCGCGCTCCGCATGATCGACCAGACGCATCACGCGCAGTGGCCAGTCCTGCATTGCGCCCAAGCTCATTTCGCCGCCCCCGGCTGGAAGGCGACATCATGACTCAATTTGCCGGCCAAACAAGCCGGTTGGATTAAAACGGCAGCTTGAAACCCGGTGGCAGCGGCATCCCGCTCGTCATCTTCTGGAGTTCCGGAGCGGCCGCCGCATCGGCTTTCGAGCGCGCATCGTTGATTGCTGCGGCGATCAGATCCTCCAGCATCGCCTTCTCGCTAGGCTGGAGCAGGCTTTCGTCGATCTCCACGCCGTTGACCTGCCCCTTGGCCGTCGCTCGTACCTTGACCAGCCCGCCGCCGGCAGCGCCCTCGACTTCGATCGTCTCGAGCTTCTCCTGCGCCTTCTGCATCTCGGCCTGGACGTTCTGGGCCATCTTCATGATTTCATCGAGGTTGGGCATTTCGGGCATTTCAGGCACCTTTGGTCAAAGCGAAGGATTCGAGCTCGGCGTCGGGAAAAGCGTCCATCGCGGCTTTCACCGACGGATCCTGGAGAACGTCGGCGCGAACCTGCTCTTCCGCCATCTTCTCTTTCTCCAGAAGCGAAGGCTCCGCGCCTTCGTCGGCGATTGTAACGGTCCAGTTGGCGCCGCTGATCCCCTTCAGGATCGCGGAAAGCTCGCGAGGCCAGTCGGATCCGAGCGGCCGAAGCGGCTTCACGACAAGCTCGGGTGGCGCATAACGGACCAGGCCCACCTGATCGTGAAGCTGGATCGCGAGCTGGTGCTTGCCGCTGGCCTCCAGCGTCTGGATGAGCGCGGGGAAGTCGGCCGGAAGATTGGCCGTCGGCCCATTGGCCTTCGCCTCGACGGTCGCCGGGGCAGCAGGCACGGCGGCACCCCCCTCCAGCCGCTGGAGCAAGGCCGAAGGATCGGGAAGTTCCGCAGAATGGATCAGGCGAAGGATCGCCATCGTCGCCGCCTCCTGCGGGTCCGGCGCAACGTTGACGTCGGCGAGACCCTTCAAAAGCATCTGCCAGAGGCGGTGGATCTGGCCCCAGGAAAGCCGATCGGCGAGCTTTTCCGAAAAATCCCTCTGCTCGGCAGAGAGAAGCGCCTCCGTCTGCGCTCCGGCCTTCGCGCGAGTGGCGGAGTGAAGCGCCTCCATCAGTCCCCGCAGGATCGATGCCGGGTCCATTCCAAGATCGTGCGCTTCGTCCAGGCCCTTCAAAGCGGCAGTGGCGTCACCCGCAAGCACAAGCTCGAGCAAATCCCGGATTCGGCTCCGGTCGGCGAGACCCAGCATGTCCCGGACCTGCTCGGCCGTGACGGCGCCGCCGCCGTGGGCGATCGCCTGGTCGAGGATGGAGAGGCCGTCGCGCGCCGAGCCCTCGGCCGCCCTGGCGATCATCGCCAGCGCGTCAGGCTCGACGTCCACGTTTTCGGCTTTGGCGACCGCCGCAAAATGCGCGACCAGCTTCTCGGGATCGATCCGGCGAAGGTCGAAACGCTGGGTTCGCGAGAGCACCGTCACCGGCACCTTGTTCACCTCGGTCGTCGCGAAGAGGAACTTCACGTGCTCAGGCGGCTCCTCAAGAGTCTTCAGCAAGGCATTGAAAGCGCCTTTGGAAAGCATGTGAACTTCGTCGATGATGTAGATCTTGTAGCGGGCTGATACCGAGGCGTAGCGGACCGCGTCGATGATCTCGCGCATGTTGTCGACGCCGGTGTGCGAGGCGGCGTCCATCTCGACCACGTCGATGTGGCGGCCTTCCGCGATTGCCCTGCAGGGCTCGCAAACCCCGCAAGGCTGGATCGTCGGCTGCCCCTGCCCGTCTGGCCCGATGCAGTTCAGCGCCTTCGCGATCAGCCGCGCCGTCGACGTCTTGCCGACGCCGCGAACGCCCGTGAGCAGGAAGGCATGGGCAATGCGGCCACGCTCGATCGCGTTAGCGAGGGTTTTCACCATCGCGTCCTGCCCGATCAGCTGATCGAAGCTCTGCGGCCGATATTTGCGGGCGAGGACCCGATAGGGCGAGGCGGGATTGTCCTCAGGCAGGTCCAATCCAAGTCCGGGCGATTCGTCGGTCATCAGGGCTGTTCTAAGCGCCGCTCAGTTCGATTGCGAGCGAAGCGACGGAGGAAGAGGTGGGAACCGGAACGACCCGGGACGAAATCGTTGTGGCTGCTTCCTTCCGGACCTGACCAGGTTGGCGACAGCCCCGTCCGCCCGGCTCCCGCGGCGCATATGGGCGAACGCCCCCTCTCCCGCAAGTCGCCAGCTTTCATTTGCAATTCACAATGGCGGTTTGAATAATCCTCTTGCTCACGGAGGCTGCCGATGCCGAACCCTCTCCTGCTGCTTTCCCTCGCTCTCGCCGCAGCGCAGCCTGCCTCCCCGCAACAAGCGCCGCAGCAACGCTATGCGCGGATATTCATCAGCCCGATGGGTGAGCCGTTCCGATCGTCGAGTGCGGCCGACGACCCGCTGGTCGACTGGTTCAGGCAAGCCGACACCAATCACGACGGTTCTCTGTCGCTCCTCGAGTTTGCGAACGACTCCAGCCGGTTCTTCGCTACTCTTGATACCGATCATGACGGGAAGATCGGATTTGACGAGATCCACCGTTACGAATGGGTTGTTGCGCCGGAAATCCAGGTCGGCTGGTCACCGAGGATCAGGCGAGCCGGGAAGAGCGTCGACGCGGGTCCGGAAAGCGGCATGCAGGCCGAAAGCGACGACGACGGTAACGACAGCCCCGCGCCCGACGATCCGCTGATGGGTTTGGAGGGCGCCGGGAAATTCGGCCTGTTGAACATTCCCGAACCCGTCACGGCCGCGGACACCGATCTCGATCATGTCATCACCGCTGCGGAATTCAGTGCCGAGGCGTCGCACCGTTTCACTCTTCTCGACACCAACCAGGACCGCCGGCTCGACCTTGCGGAACTCGAAGCGCTCCGGCCGAAGATGAGCTTGACCCACAATCGCCATCATCGACGCGCGTGGAGAGGCGGTGCGGGCGACTAGCCGCGGAGCCAGTTTCTCGCGCTTGGCGGAATGCGAACCGTCAGATTCTGCATCTCCTCGGTGAGGATGATCTGGCAAGCGAGCCGCGACGTTCGAGTCGCATGCGCGGCGAAGTCGAGCATGTCCTCTTCCTCGTCGCTCGCTTGCGGCAGTTTCTCGAAATCGGCTTTGTCCACGATGACGTGACAGGTCGAGCAGGCCATCACGCCCTCACAGGCGCCCTCGAGCGGCTGCTTGGCGGCCCAGGCGACGTCCAGAAGGCGCTGGCCGGCCTTCGCCTCAACCTCTTTGTCCAGAGTCCCGTCAGCCTTGTAGAAGCGCACCCGGATCACGCGGCAAATCGCTCCTGGGCATCGGCCGCATCGTCGATCCGGCGGATGGCGGCGACGATTTCCTCTTCGCTGGTGTAGCGACCGAAACCGAGACGGATCGACGAGCGTGCCTCCCGGTCGGACAGTCCGATCGCCCGGAGGACGTGGCTGGGCCGGCCGGAGCCGCTCGCGCAGGCGCTTCCAAGCGAAAAGGCGATATCGCGCAAGTCGGCAATTAGGCGTGCAGCATCAACGCCTTCGCGATGGATATTGAGATTTCCTTCGTATCTCTGGTCGAGGCTTCCATTGACGGTCCATGCCGGGCCAAGAGCTTCCAATGACGCAGCCCACAGCCGTTCGACATGTTCGTGATCGAGCTCGAAGCGCTCTTTCGCCAATTTCGCCGCCGCTCCGAAGCCCACGCACAAGGCAGGCGACAAGGTTCCGGAGCGAAGTCCCTGCTCCTGGCCGCCCCCATGAATCAGAGGCGCAGGCTCGGCGCCTTTGCGCATCCACAGCGCGCCGATCCCCTTGGGGCCGTGGATCTTGTGCGCGGAAACCGCGACCAGGTCCGGCCCCACCGGAATTTCGACTCGCCCCAGCGCCTGGACCGCGTCGCAGAGCATCAGCGCACCCGCTTCGTGCGCGAGGGCTGCAATTTCGGCGACCGGCTGGATGACACCGATCTCGTTATTGACCAGCATCGCGGAAACCAGTGCGACGCTCTCATCAAGGGCAGCGTCGAGCTCCTCAAGGCTGACGAGGCCGTCTTTCCCCACCGGAAGATAGGTCACGTCCACGCCGTTCCGTTCCAGCCAGGCGCAGGTGTCGAGCACCGCCGCATGCTCGGTCTGCACGGTCACGATTCGATTGCGGCCGGGCCGGGCATTTTCCATCGTGCCCTTGATCGCCCAGTTGAGGGCCTCGGTCGCGCTGCCGGTGAAGGCAATCCTGCCGCCCTTCAGCCCAACGGCATCCTCGACCTGCTTGCGCGCCACCTCGACCGCGGCAGCCGCCTCGCGCCCTTCGCGCGAGGGCGAGTGGGGATTTGCGAACTTGTTCGCGATCCACGGCTTCATCGCCGCCGCGACCTCCGGAGCAACCGGCGTGGTCGCCTGGTAGTCGAGGTAGATCATGCCGCTTTTGCCGCGGTCCTTTCAGCAATCCGGCCGAACTCCGCCACGAAGGCGTCGACATCCGCTTCGCTGGTGTCCGGCCCGAAGCTGATTCGGAGGAACCCAGCGGCGACCTCGTCCGGAACATGCATGGCAGCAAGCACGTGGCTCGCTTTCGCCTTGCCCGAGGAACAGGCGCTTCCGGCGGAAACGGCCATTCCGGCGAGGTCGAACTGGACCAGAAGAGCGGCGCTCGAGCCGCCCGGAAGCGAAACGGCTCCAATCGTCGGAACGCGCGGCGCGTCCTCCGCGATGACCAGGCCGCCGGCCGCCTTCACGCCGTCTTCCAGCCGCTTTCGAAGCCGCGCCATGCGCTCCATGTCATAAGGCCGGGCGTCGAGCGCGGCAGCGAAGGCCAGGGCCGACGGCACATCCTGCGTTCCCCGCCGATAGCCTTTTTCCTGTCCGCCGCCGCACGCGCGGAGCGTACCGAGGTCGCGAACCAGCAGCGCGCCGATCCCCGGCGGACCGCCCAGTTTGTGGCCGCAAATCGCGATGAAATCCGCGTCGGGCAGAGGCAGCTTGGAGGCGCCCTGCGCCGAATCGGACAGAAGCAGGCTGCCCGAATCGCGAATCTTCCGTGCCAGCCGGTCGAGCGGCTGGATCACGCCGGTTTCATTGTTCACCTGTTGCAGGGCGATCAGGGCCGGGCCCTTGGCGAGCACGCCATCCAGGGCAGTTTCGTCGATGAGCCCGTTTCGGTCGACGGGAAGGATCGTCGAACCCTCCCCCATCGCATGCCCGACGATCGCATGCTCTGTCGCTCCATGAGCCCGCCCTTGCGGCACCGCGCACCGGGCGGCGAGCTCCACGCTCTCGCTGGCGCCCGAGGTAAAGATGACGTCATGAGGCCAATCGAGCGCCCGCTTGATGGTCTCGCGAGCCTCTTCGAGAAGGGCTCGCGAAGCTCGGCCTTCGCCGTGTGGGCTGTTGGGATTGGCCCAGTGATCGAGCGCCCTTGAAAAGGCTTCGCGAGCGGGAGCGATGACGGGAGTCGTTGCGGCGTGATCGAGGTAAATTCGCTGAGTCATTTTGGGCGGATATCTGCCAATTGCCAGTTGAACCTCCACCCCTATATAGAACCCGCCGCCGCCGCGCACCCGGCGGCGTTCAGATCCTTTCGTCACGCGAGCAGCCGAACCTTCATGCCCGAAGTTATTTTCCCTGGCCCGGAGGGCCGCCTCGAAGGCCGTTTTCATCCCGGCACCCGCCCGCGCGCGCCGGTCGCGCTGATCCTCCATTCCCACCCGCAGGCCGGCGGCACGATGAACAACAAGATCGTGCAGCTGCTCTACCAGACGTTCGTGAAGCGCGGCTTCGCCACGCTGCGGTTCAATTTCCGCGGAGTCGGAAAGAGCCAGGGCACCTTCGACAACGGCATCGGCGAGCTGTCCGACGCGGCCAGCGCGCTGGACTGGGTGCAGCAGATCCACCCGGAAGCGGAAACCACCTGGGTCGCGGGAGTCAGCTTCGGCGCCTGGATCGGGATGCAGCTGTTGATGCGCCGCCCTGAAATCCGCGGATTCATCTCGATCGCTCCGCCGGCGAACATGTACGATTTCAGCTTCCTGGCGCCCTGCCCTTCGTCCGGGATCATCATCCAGGGCGAGGACGACGAGGTCGTGACCCCGAGCGCTGTCCAGAAGCTCGTCGACAAGCTCCGCACGCAGAAGCACATCACGATCACCCATGACGTGATCCCCGGCGCCAATCATTTCTTCGCGAACGAGCTCGATCTTCTGATGAAAAGCGTCGACGATTATCTCGACATGCGGCTCGCGACCGACCCGAAGCGTCCCGCTATACTGTCCAAATCAGGACGTTAGCGATCAGCACGGCGGCGGCGGCGATCATCAGCGCGCCGCGCGCCCGGTGCTCGCGCCCGGTGAGGATCCTGAAGCCGGCGAAGCCGAGAAAGAATGCACAGATGACCGCAAGCGCCATTGCGGTCGACGTAAGTGTTTCCAATCCCGGGATTCCTTTCACCAAGGTTTAACCGAATTCGTCCACTATCCGACACGTGGACGCGGACCAACAGCAAGCGCGCCTCGAGGAAGCCTTCGAGCGGATCGAGGAAACGATCCTCCCCTGCATCGCAATGATGCTGGAGACGCTCCTCGACGCGTCGACGGGCGCCGCGGACAGCAATCCGAAGGCGCTCGCGGCCGAGCTTCAGACTCTCGCCGCGGAACTCGAGGAACTGACTCAGGCCGTCGAGCGGTCGAGCCCTGTCCACGTCGAACCCGGCGAGTACAAGGCCGGCGTCGCCGCCGCCTAAGCCGCTTCGGCGATGATCCGGGCGTGAAGCTCGGGGTCGATATTCCCACCTGACAGAACCACGACGGTGTTTTCGACCGGCGCCACCTTGTCCGCGACGACGGCGGCCAGGCCAGCTGCGCCTCCCGGCTCGACGACCAGCCCGTGCTCCTTCCAGGCGAAACGAACGGCCGCCTTGACCTCATCGTCGCTGACGGAAACCGCCGCCGCCCGACGGTCCGCGAGGATACCGAAGGTGATCGGCGAAACGCGTGGAGTCTGGAGCGCGTCGCAGAGCGTGGACTGCGCATCGGCGGGCACGGGCACGATCGCACCCGATTCGAGCGAGATCTTCATGTCATCCCAGCCTTCCGGTTCGACGATGGTGATCCGGGCCTCCGGGCAAGCCAGCGCGATTCCGGAGGCGAGTCCGCCGCCGCCGCAGGGGATCACGATCCTCGATGGCGGCGTCGGCATCTGCTCCAGGATCTCCAGGCCCACCGTTCCCTGCCCGGCAACGATGGCGGGGTCGTCGAAGCTGGGGACGACGACGGCACCCCGCTCCTCCGCCAGCCGGTCGGCAATAGCCTCGCGGCTCTCGGTCCGCCTGTCGTAGAAGACGATCTCGGCCCCGTGGCTTCGGGTGGCGTCGACCTTCACCCTGGGCGCGTCGGCCGGCATGACGATGACCGCCGGCATTCCAAGGCGTTTCGCTGCAATCGCGACGCCCTGGGCATGGTTTCCGGAGGAGAAAGCCACGACTCCGCGCCTTCGCTCGTCATCGGAGAGCTGGAGCAGCCGGTTGGTCGCGCCCCGAAGCTTGAAGGCTTGCCCAGTCTGAAGGCACTCGCATTTCAGCCAGACTCGAACGCCGCGGATTGCGCTTTCGATCAGCGGGGTTCGCTCGACGAATGCCGAGATTCGCTCCGCCGCCTTCTCGACGTCTTCCCTGGAGACCAGCTCCTCTTTCGCTAAGCGGTTGATATTTCACCCTTTCGATTATCCGTTGCAGATCAGCGACATATCGATCGCAAATCTCGATTCCGCGCTGCAAAAATCTTTACAGCAGTGAGGCCCGCACATATATCGCGCCCCGCTGCCCCATGGGACTTCCAACCGCAAGGCAGCTCAAAACGCCGAACTTACCTGTTGGAGGTCCCTTGAGTTGCACAAGCATCATCGCCCGCTGGGGCTAGCGACTTCGACCGGCATCCGCCGGGCTGCAGACATCGCCATCACTCGGCCGGTTCAGCCGGTGACTTTGCTGCGCCCGCACGCCGCGAAGCGCGCCGCGCGTTTCTTCATCGAGAAATTCCCCGGCCGCTCGCTTTACGCCGTGAAGGCCAATCCTTCGCCCGCACTGCTGAAGGTGCTGTGGGAGGCGGGGATCACGCATTACGACGTGGCTTCGATGGGCGAAGTCAGGCTGGTGCACGAGACGCTGCCCGACGCCACCTTGTGCTTCATGCACCCGGTGAAGGCGGAAGAAGCGATCGCTGAGGCCTATTTCGATCATGGCGTGAAGACCTTCAGCCTCGATACGCTCGAGGAGCTGGAGAAGATCGTCCGCGCCACCAACGGAGCGACCGATCTCAATCTCCTGGTTCGGCTGCGCGTCTCGTCGGAGCATGCGAAGTACAGCCTTGCCTCGAAATTCGGCGCCGAGCCCAATGAGCTGAAGGCGCTGCTGATGGCCGCTCGCCAGGCGTCCGACGCGCTTGGCATCTGCTTCCATGTCGGAAGCCAGTCGATGAGCCCCGCCGCCTATGCCGATGCGATGGAGCGGGTCCGCGATGCGATCATCGAGGCCGCGGTCACGGTCGACATCGTCGATGTCGGCGGAGGCTTTCCTTCGGTCTATCCGGGAATGGAGCCGCCGCCGCTCGAAACCTATTTCCAGGTCATCCACTCGGCGTTCGAAGCGCTTCCGATCAGCTATTCGGCGGAGCTCTGGTGTGAGCCCGGCCGAGCGCTGTGCGCCGAATATGCGAGCCTGCTGGTGCGCGTGGAGAAAAGGCGCGGGAGCGAACTCTACATCAACGACGGCGCCTATGGCGCGCTGTTCGACGCGGCGCATGTCGGCTGGAGGTTCCCGGTGAGCCTTCTTCGCGACAGGCCGTCGGCTGCGAAACCGGTCGGGTTCAGCTTCTACGGCCCAACCTGCGACGATCTCGACCATATGGCGGGGCCGTTCGAGCTTCCGGCGGACGTGCAGGCCGGCGACTATGTCGAAATCGGCATGCTCGGCGCCTACGGCTGCGCGATGCGCACGGGCTTCAACGGCTTCGGAATCGACAGCGTCCAGCTGGTCGACGACGAGCCGATGGCGACGCTCTATGGAGCCGGACGCCGATCGGGCCGTTCACAGGTGGCGCTTTAAATCCTCCCCTCCCGCTTTCGGGAGGGGATCGAGGGGTGGGCCTGTCCCCCAAGAGAGAAATGACGGCCAATAGCCGGTCCTCCGGGACCACAAACCCACCCCCTGCCCCTCCCGCAATCGGGAGGGGGTGAGCTATTGGAGCATGAAATGAGCACTGACGAGCTTCTGAAGCCCGACCACGGAACCAAGGCCAACGACACCCGCAAGTCGGACCTGCTGTCGAGCCCGGTCGAGCATATCGACATCACCACGTTCGACTCGCGCCCGATCATCGATGCGATGGGCAAGATGAGCTTCACCAGCCGCGACCTGTCGCGCGCGACCAAGATCTACAACACGATGCTCGAGGACCAGAGCTGCTCGGTCATCCTGGTGATCGCAGGCTCGACCTCGGCCGCCGGGTGCATGGATGTGTACGCCGAGCTCGTGCGCTCGAACATGGTCGACGCGGTGGTCGCCACGGGCGCCACCATCGTGGACATGGATTTCTTCGAAGCGCTTGGCCACAAACACTACCAAGCCAATGAAATCCCTGACGATGATACGCTGCGTTCGCTCTACATCGATCGTATCTACGACACCTATATCGACGAAGAGCAGCTTCAGGACTGCGACCACACGATCGGCCTGATCGCCGACAGCCTGGAGCCGAAGGCTTATTCCAGCCGCGCCTTCATCCGAGAGATGGGCAAGTGGCTGAGCGAGGGCAATGCGAAGAAGCAGGGCAGCCTCGTCCAGCTCGCCTACGAGAATGACGTGCCGATCTTCTGCCCGGCCTTCACCGACAGCTCGGCGGGCTTCGGCCTCGTCAAGCACCAGGTGGACGCGATGAAGCGCGGCGGCCACTATATGACGATCGACAGCATCGCCGACTTCCGCGAGCTCACCGACATCAAGATCAAGGCGGGCACCACCGGCTTGCTGATGATCGGCGGGGGCGTTCCGAAGAACTTCACGCAGGACACGGTCGTCTGCGCCGAGATCCTCGGGCACGAAGACGTCGAAGTGCACAAATATGCGGTGCAGATCACCGTCGCCGACGTCCGCGACGGCGCCTGCAGCTCCTCGACGCTCCAGGAAGCGGCGAGCTGGGGCAAGGTTTCGACCGCGATGGAGCAGATGGTGTTTGCCGAGGCGACCAGCGTCGTTCCGCTGCTCGCCAGCGATGCGTGGCACCGCGGCGCCTGGCGCAACCGCGAGAAAAGGCGCTTCGCCAAGCTCTTCGACTAAGTCGATTGCCAACCGAAACGAACTGAAGCACCCTCCCCGGCCACTGAAGCTGGGGAGGGTTTTTCATGCCGTACAGCCCGATTCTCGCGCCGGTGATCGCGCTGGTCGCCTGGACGTTGGTCATGTTGGTCTGGATGGGCGTCGCCCGTCGGCGCGCCTATGCGAAAATGGGAATCACCTACGGCTCGGTTCCGCGCGGCTCGCGCGGCGTGAACCTGGACGGCCGAGCGCCCGACGAAGCGCAGTGGCCCTCGCACAATTACAACCATCTGATGGAACAGCCGACGATCTTCTACGCCATCTGCCTGACGCTGGCGTTGATGGGCTTCGGCGGCGGGATCAACCTTTACCTGGCGTGGGCCTATGTCGCCTTCCGGATCGTCCACAGCATGGTGCAGGCGACGGTGAACATCGTCCAGATCCGCTTTCCCCTGTTCGTGCTGGCGAGCCTTTGCCTGCTGGGCCTGACGATTCACGCCGCAGTTCGGATGATTCACGACAGCGGAATGCTCTAGCGGCGGAAGCTCGCCGCCAGCTCTATGTGGGTCGACCAGCGGAACTGGCCCACCGGCTTCACCCATTCCAGAGCGTAGCCGCCGTCGACGAGCAGCCGCGAGTCGCGCGCGAAAGTCGCCGGGTTGCAGCTGACGTAGGCAATGCAGGGGACTGCCGACTGGGCGAGCTGCGCGACCTGCTGTTGCGCTCCGGCGCGCGGCGGATCGAGGATGACGGCTTCGAAGGCTTTCAACTCGGCTCGATCGAGCGGGCGGCGATAGAGGTCGCGGTGCTCCACCGTCGTTCGGGGCGCGGCTCGCTTGAGAGCGGCGGCCGAATCGCGCGATGCCTCGGCGGCGTAGGCCGCGTTGGTTGCGAGCGTGAAGGTGCCGAGCCCGGCGAAGAGGTCGGCAACGCCTGTCGCTTTCCCGACGGCCTGCCGAACGCAGTCGACAAGCGCATCTTCT
>JBQCIU010000034.1:0-56064 GCA_051953395.1 Sphingomicrobium sp. | reverse complement strand
GGGGTCTGTCCCGAAGGCGGATCGACGCGGATCGGCGTTTCGATCCCGAAAGACTATGCCGCGCTCGTCGCGCCCAAGGGATCGATCGCTCTCGACGGAGTGTCGCTGACCGTGAACGACGTTCGCGAGGCGGAAGACGGGGCGACCCATTTCTCGGTCAACATCATCCCGCACACGGCGGAGCACACGACTCTCGGCTCCGCGGCCGCCGGTGGACAGCTCAATGTCGAAGTGGACGTTCTCGCCCGCTATATCGACCGGATGATTGCTGCACGCTCACAGTAGGAACAGTTTTGTTTCTCCTTTGCATCACATTGGAATGTGATTAAGGGCGCGCCTCATGTCCACGACTCTCATCGATCGACTGACCGCGATCATCGACACCGGCGAGGTGAGCCGGGCCGCGCTTGCCCGCGCCGCCGGTCTCCACCCCAACAGCCTTCGAAAGCTCGGCGCTCCCGACTGGAATCCGACCGCCGACACGCTGAAGCGCCTCGAAAAGCTCATCCAGCGCGGGACCACCGACGTCCTGGTCGGCGCGGAGGCGATCATCGACGAAGCGCGCAACGGGCGGATGTTCATCCTCGTCGACGACGACGACCGGGAAAACGAGGGTGACCTTGTCATTCCCGCGCAGATGGCAACTCCGGACGCGATTAATTTCATGGCTCGCCACGGGCGTGGGCTCATCTGCCTGGCGCTGACCAAGGATCGCGCCGACCAGCTCGGCCTGGAACCGATGACCCGGACCAACCGAAGCCGCAACGAGACCGCGTTCACCGTCTCGATCGAGGCGAAGGAAGGGATTTCGACGGGAATCAGCGCCGCCGACCGGGCGCGTACCGTCTCGGTCGCGATCGATGCTGCGAACGATGCCGACGCGATCGTTTCGCCGGGACATGTTTTCCCGCTGGTCGCCCGCCCGGGTGGGGTCTTGGTTCGCGCCGGCCATACCGAAGCGGCGGTCGACGTCGCCCGGCTTGCGGGTCTCAATCCCAGCGGCGTGATCTGCGAGATCATGCGCGACGACGGCTCGATGGCGCGCCTCGACGACCTGATGGATTTCGCGCGCGGGCACGGGCTCAAGATCGGGACGATCCGCGATCTCATCGCCTATCGCCTCAAGAAGGATCATCTGGTCGAACGCACCGCCTCGGCCTTGTTCAAGGCGAAGAGCGGCGCCGAATGGGAAGCGCAGGTCTTTCGCGACAAGGCGAGCGGCGAGGAGCAGCTGGCCCTCGTCCACGGCACTCTCGACACGGACGAACCGGTGCTGGTGCGGATGCACAGCCTCGACCTCTTCGCCGACGTCCTCGGCGAGCAGGGGCCGAGATCGGGCGTGCTGCAGGGCGCGATGCGGACCATCGAGAGCGAAGGCTCTGGCGTCGTCGTCGCTCTTCACGCGGCGGCGCCCGGCTCGCTGTCGCGCTCGATCGGCCTTCGCGCCGGGCAGGCGGTCGAAGGCGGCGACGCGGTCCGAAGCTACGGGATCGGGGCCCAGATCCTCGCGGCGCTTGGAATTCACGACATGGTCCTGCTGTCGAACACGCGGCATTCGCCGGTCGCCTTGTCGGGCTATGGCCTCGCCATTGTCGGCGAGCGGCCAATCGAAACGAGCGAGTGACGTCATGGCGACCATCCTGATCGCCGAGGCGCGATTCTACCCGCATCTCAACGACATGCTCCTCGAAGGCGCCCGCACCGCCATCGAATCGGCGGGGCATGCCTATGAAGTCATCAGCGTTCCGGGTGCGCTCGAGATTCCCGGCGCCATCAGCCTCACTGCGAAGAGCGGGCGCTATTGCGCGTTCGTCGCGCTCGGAGTCGTGATCCGGGGCGAAACCTATCATTTCGAAATCGTCGCCGGGGAAAGCGCCCGCGCCCTCATGGACCTCACGGTCGACGGATTCGCGATCGGAAACGGGATCCTCACCGTGGAGAATGAGGCGCAGGCGATCGAGCGCGCGGATCCGGCGCGCGGCGACAAGGGGGGTGATGCCGCCCGCGCCGCCCTCGCCCTTCACGACCTTCGCCAAAAGTACGGCGCTTGACCCGCCCCGAAGGGCACCCGCACCCGCTGGCTTTCCCGGCCTTGCTGTTCGGCAACGTCGCCCTGGCGTTCGGGCCGTGGCTGGTCCGGCTGGCCGACACCGGCGCGGTCGCGACGGGGTTCTGGCGGCTTGCCCTGGCGCTCCCCTTCCTGTGGTTCCTTGCACGGGCAACCGGCCAGCAACCGCACTGGCCGAAGCGGGCGCTCGTCATCATCCTTCTTGCCGCCGCCATTTTCTATTCGCTCGATCTCGCCGCCTGGAACGCCGGCATCCGGATGACCAAGCTCGGCAACGCGACCCTGTTCGGGAACAGCGGCAGCTTCGTTTTCGCAATCTACGGCCTGGTGCTCGCATCTCGACTGCCGTCGGCGCGCCAGGCGGGCGCCCTTGCCCTGGCCGTTTTCGGTGCCGTGCTCCTGATGAGCAGCAGCTACGAGCTCAGTCCGAAGAATCTCGGCGGCGACCTGCTGACCCTCGTCGCCGGGTTCCTCTACGGCGGCTATCTCATCTTCGTGGAGCGGGCCCGGACGAGTCTCAAATCGCTTCCCCTGCTGCTGCTCGTGACTCTCTTCTCGGCTCCGATCCTGCTGGCGATCAGCGTCGGCTTCGGGGAAACCATCTGGCCCAGGGACTGGACGCCCCTCCTCATCTTCGCCTTGTCCAGCCAGGTCCTCGGCCAGGGGCTGCTGGTCTATTCGATCGGAGTCTTCCCACCGCTCGTGGTCGGCCTGGCGCTCCTGACCCAACCCGCGGTCTCGGCGGCGATCGGCTGGCTGGCCTATGGCGAGACTCTTTCGGCGGCAGACTGGGTCGGCGCATTCGCCATTGCAGCAGCCCTCGTCCTCGTCCGGCTTCCGCAGCGGGGCTTGCGCAGACTGCCCGACCAGCCCAGTTGAGGCACTGATGTCCGATCCCAGTCCACTCGAGCTGATCCGCGACCGCCTGGCTCTGGCCGTCGGCGAGAACGCGGTCTTCGACGGCTGGACCGCAAAGGCTGTCGAATCGGCGGCCGGACAGCTCGGGATCGACGTCGCCCAGGCGCGGCTCGCTTTTCCGAAGGGCAAGGCGGCGATGGTGGACGCCTATATCCAGGGTGTGGATCGCGAGCTTGAGAAGCGGCTCCCGCCGGCAAGCCTGCAGGCGATGAAAATCCGCGAGCGGATCCGTGCGCTCGTCTGGACCCGGCTGGAAATCATGGGTCCGGCGCGCGAAGCCGTGCGCAGCGCCCTGGCGATCCTGTCGATGCCGCAAAACGTGCCGCTGGCGACCGCGATCGCCTGGCGCTCCGCCGACCTGATGTGGCGGCTTGCGGGCGACACCAGCACCGATTTCAATCACTACACCAAGCGCATGACGCTCGGCGCGGTCTACGCGTCCACTCTGGTCGCCTGGATCGACGACCAGAGCGAGGCGTGGAGCGAGAGCGCCGCCTTCCTCGATCGGCGGATCGAGAATGTGATGCAGTTCGAGAAATGGAAGGCGCAGTGGCGCGCGCAGGAGCATTTCAGCCTGAGCCGCTTTCTCGGCCGGCTGCGCTATCCGCCCCGCTAGGCTTGACTGAAGCGCGATTGGCCCGATGCTGAGCAGGCTTAGGCGGGGGGATTGTCCATGCGTGTCGCGCTCGTTTCGTTGCTGTTGATGACCCTGGGTTCAGCTTCACTGGCGGCACCTCCGCCGCAGCCGGGCGACGATGATCCCTACATCTGGCTTGAGGACGTGTCCGGCCAGCGGGCCATGGACTGGGTCGAAGCGCACAACGCCAAAGCGCAGGCGGTGCTCGAGGCGGACCCCCGCTACCAGCTTTATTACAACGAGGCGCTTGCGATCGCCCAGGCCAAGGACCGGATTCCGACCGCGGCCTTCATTGCCGGGCAGGTCTATAATTTCTGGCAGGACGAGGATCATGTCCGCGGGATCTGGAGGCGCACCAGCCTCGAGGATTATGCGTCCGGAAACCCGCATTGGGAGACGGTGCTCGACCTCGATGCGCTGGCGAAGGCGGAAAAAGCCAATTGGGTTTGGAAAGGCGCGAGCTGCGCCCGGCCCGCGGAGACCCGCTGCCTGCTGAACCTGTCCGACGGGGGCGAAGACGCCGTCACCATCCGTGAATTCGACCTGCCCTCGAAGAGCTTCGTCAAAGGCGGCTTCGACCTTCCCAAGGGCAAGCAGGACGCGAGCTGGCAGGACGAGAACACGTTGCTCGTCAGCCGCGAGTGGAAGCCCGGCGAGCTGACGGAATCGGGCTACGCCTATGTCGTGAAGCGCCTGAAGCGCGGGCAGAAGCTGTCCCAGGCGGTGGAAATCTTCCGGGGCAACAAGTCGGACGTATCCGCGTCCGCTTACGTGTTGCGCGACGCTCAGGACCGGGTGCTTCCGCTGGTCGTCGAGGGAACCGACTTCTTCCATTCGAAGACCTTCCTCGTCGGCGCGAAGGGCAATCGACGGATCGCGATCCCGGAGAAGTCGCAGCTGGTCGACATGGTCGACGGCCGGGTCATCATTCAGAGCCAGGAAGACTGGAAGCCGAAGGGTGCGGCGAAAGCCTTCCCGGCGGGTTCTCTCCTGTCGGTCAACGTCGCCGACCTCCGGGCCAACCCCGCGGCGCTGAAGCCGGTGCTGATTTACGCTCCGGGGCCGCGCGAAGCGCTTCAGGGCGCGGTGGCTTCGAAGGACGTGCTCCTCGTCTCGACCCTCGACAATGTCCGTGGGCGAATGCTCGCGTTCAGGCCGGCGGCCGGCGGAAAGTGGACCCGGGCGACCCTCGATCTTCCCGACAATGCGTCGATCGGCGTGTCCGATGCCAGCCACAAGGACAACCAGGCGCTCCTGACGGTCACCAGCTTCCTCACTCCGCCGTCCGTGTGGCTGACCGACGCGGCGACCGGTGCCTCGCGCGAAATCTATCGCCAGCCTCCGAAGTTCGACGCGTCGAATCTCGTCGTCGAGCAGCGGGAAGCGGCGTCGAGCGACGGCACGCAAATCCCCTATTTCATCGTCCACCGGAAGGACATGGCGCTGAACGGCGACAATCCGACGCTGCTCTACGCTTATGGCGGCTTCGAAGTGTCGATGACGCCCAGCTACTCGGCGACGACCGGCAAGCTGTGGCTGGAGAACGGCGGCGTCTACGTGCTCGCCAACATCCGCGGCGGCGGCGAGTTCGGGCCCAGGTGGCACGAAGCCGCGCTGAAGACGAACCGCCAGCTTGCCTATGACGATTTCGCGGCGGTCGCGAAGGACCTGATCGCCCGCAAGGTGACGAGCCCCCGGCGACTCGGCATCCGCGGCGGATCGAACGGCGGCCTGCTGATGGGCGTCGAGTTCACGCAGCATCCGGAGCTGTGGAACGCGGTCATTATCGACGTCCCGCTGCTCGACATGATCCGCATTTCCAAGATCGCGGCCGGCGCTTCGTGGGAAGGCGAATATGGAAGCATCACCGATCCGGCGGTGCTCGCTTTCTGGGAGAAGACCTCGCCCTACCAGAACCTTCGCAAGGGCGTGCACTATCCGGTGCCCTTCATCTTCACCACGACCAAGGACGACCGGGTTGGCCCGCAGCACGCGCGGAAATTCGCCGCCCGCATGGAGGAGATGGGCCTGCCCTTCCTTTACTATGAGAATACGGAGGGCGGCCATGCGGCCGGCGCAAACTTGAAGCAGCAGGCGCACACCAACGCGCTGGAGATGATCTATCTGACGCGGAGGCTGATGGGAGGCGCCGAATAGCGCGGAATCCTGCGGCAGCCGCGGCCGAACTCTTCCCAAGCCGCTTCGTTAATGATAATCACTCGCAACATGAACGCGCACTTCCAGTCCGATTCGCTGCGGCTCGACGAGCTCAAGGTCGGCTCGCGTGCCGAGATTGCGGCGATCGACTGGGCCGCCCTTGAACATTCCGAGGCGTGCCGCCTCCGGCATTTCGGGTTCGACGAAGGCGTGACCGTGGAACCGCTTCACCTCGGCCCGTTCGGCAAGGACCCGCTCGCGATCCGGGTGGGGCGAATGACGGTCGCGATCCGCCGCAAGCACGCCCGCGCCGTCCGGGTCGTCCCCGCCTAGAAGCCCGATGAACCCGCTCCCGCTGGTCGCGCTCGCCGGCAGCCCCAACGCCGGCAAGAGCGCTCTCTTCAATGCGCTGACGGGCGCCCGGCAGAAGGTCGGCAATTATCCCGGGGTCACGGTCGAACGCCATTCGGGCCGTCTAACCCTCGCCGACGGCCGCCCTGTCGAGCTGGTCGACCTCCCCGGCGCCTACAGCCTCGAGCCGAACAGCCCCGACGAAGCCGTGACTCGCGACGTCCTCTATGGCCGCCAGGCCGGCGAGCGGAAGCCGGACGCGCTCCTGATCGTCATCGACGCGTCGAACCTCGACAACCACCTCCGGTTCGCGCTCCAGCTGATCGAGCTCGGACTGCCGACGGTCATCGCCCTCAACATGGTGGACCTCGCCCGGCGCGACGGGCTGGAGCTCGACTCGAGCAAGCTGCAGGAGGCGCTCGGAGTCCCGGTCATCGAGACGGTCGCCGTCCGCCGCCGCGGCATAGCCGAGCTGCAGACGGCGATCGACGACATGCTGTCGGCGCCGCGCTGCCCGGCCGAGCATGGCGCGCCGAGCGATCTCATCCGGCTCCAGCGCCGGGCGCGCGAGCTCGCCACCACCGCCATCGTCAGCGAAAGCCCGGTCCGCCGCTGGACCCACAGGCTGGATTCGATCCTCCTTCATCCGGTCGCCGGGCCGCTGATCCTCGCCGCGATCCTGTTCGTCATGTTCCAGGCCGTCTTCGCCTGGAGCCAGGTCCCGGTGAGCTGGATCGAGGACGGGTTCGCAGCGCTGGCGTCGGGAACGACTGCGGTTCTCCCGCCGGGTGCGCTTCGATCGCTGATCGTCGACGGAGTGATCGGCGGAGTCGGCGCGGTCGTCGTCTTCCTGCCGCAGATCCTGATCCTGTTCCTCTTCATCCTGCTCCTCGAAGGCACCGGCTACATGGTCCGCGCCGCCTTCATCATGGACAAATTGATGCACTGGTCGGGGCTGTCGGGACGCTCGTTCATCCCGCTGCTGTCGAGCTTCGCCTGCGCGGTTCCAGGCATCATGGCGACGAGGACCATCGACAACCCGAAAGACCGCCTGACGACGATCCTGGTCGCTCCGCTGATGACCTGTTCGGCCCGGCTTCCGGTCTACACGCTCATCATCGCAGCCTTCATTCCCAACCGGACGGTCGGCCCCGGCATCGGCTTGCAGGGGCTGGTGATGTTCGGGCTCTATGTTTGCGGGGTCCTCGGCGCCATTCTCGCGGCGCTCGTGATCCGAAGGACAGTCGTCCGCGGCGCCGGCGGCGCCTTCATGATGGAGCTTCCCAAGTACCAGATGCCGGCCGTGAAGGACGTGGCGATCGGGCTTTGGCAGCGCGCGATGATCTTCCTGAAGCGCGCCGGCACCATCATCCTCTTCACCACCATCATCCTTTGGGCGCTCGCCAGCTTCCCGAAAGCGGAGCCGGGCCAGCGGCAGGTCGAAGCTTCGATCGCCGGCCACATCAGCAACGGCATCTACCAGGTCGTGAAGCCGATCGGTTTCAACCACGACATCTCGCTCGCGCTGCTCCCCGCGATGGCCGCTCGAGAGGTCGCGATCAGCGCCATCGGCACAGTCTATTCGATCGACGCCACCGACGAGGCGGCGGGAGAGAAGAGCCTGGCCGACCGCCTTCGCGGCCAATGGCCGCTTCCGACCGCGCTGGCCTTCCTCGCCTGGTTCGTGTTCGCGCCGCAGTGCATGTCGACCATCGCCGTCACCCGACGCGAGACGAACGGCTGGAAATGGCCGCTCTTCATGGTCGGGTACCTGTTCGCCGCGGCCTATATCGCGGCGGGCCTAACCTACTGGACGGCGGTGGCGCTCGGTTTATAGCTGTCCTCGAGCAAGAGGAGAGTTTCAAATGGCGGGCGTCAACAAGGTCATCCTGGTCGGAAACCTCGGCGCGGACCCGGAGTCGCGGTCGCTCAACAACGGCGGCGAAGTGGTCAACATGCGCGTCGCGACGTCGGAAAGCTGGAAGGACCGCGACGGCAACCGCCAGGAACGGACCGAGTGGCACAACGTCGTCATCTTCAACGAGAATCTCGGCCGCGTCGCCAAGAGCTATTTGCGCAAGGGCTCGAAGGTCTATCTCGAAGGCCAGCTGCAGACGCGCAAGTGGCAGGGCCAGGACGGCAACGACCGCTACACGACCGAAATCGTCCTGCAGCGCTTCCGGGGCGAGCTGGTCCTGCTCGACAGCCGCGAGGGCGGCGGTGGCGGACGCGGCGATTACGCGGACCAGGATTTCGGCAACGATTTCTCGGGCGGCGGCCAGCGGCAGCAGTCCCGCCCCCAGCCGGCCACGTTCGACACCGACCTGGACGACGACGTCCCCTTCTAAGTTGCTCCCTGCGAGCGCAGCTCGGGAGGGGGTCCGCCGTCAGCGCCCGGATCAGGTCCGGGGCCTGCCGGCTCCCCATCGCTTCGCGACAGGGAGGATCAATCGCCCTTTCTCAGTTTCGCGAGTGCAGCGAACGGGCCGGCCTGCTCTTCGCTGAGGACCCCGGCTTCCTTCAGCGCCGCTTCCGCGCCCGCGCTTCGCGGATAAGGGTCGATGCTGAGCGCGAGCGTGTCCGCGATTGCGGTCCCAAGATCGATCGCCGCTCCGTCGTAGAAGACGGTGTCGCAATCCTCCGCGTCCAGCTCGACCTCTTCGTCGCCCCGACCGGCTCGCGGTTCGGGCACGAAGAGGATTTCGAACGGCTCGTCGACATGTTCGGCGACCGGCTCGCCCGTGGCGACGCAGCTTTGCTCCAGGGAGGCGCGAAGTCGGCCTTCCGCACGGACGGTATCGGAATCGCGGCTCAGGCAGACATGCGCTTCCAGCCGGCCCAGCGATTGCAGGCCGAGCCGCCTGGCGACCGCGGTCCGCTCCTCCTCGTCCGCGGCAAGATCGATCCGGTCGCCGTCGCGAACGCGGTCGAGCGCGATCCGATGGCCGAAGTCGCCGCTCACCAGCCCTGACCTTCCACCAGCGCCTGCTCCGGGACGCTCGCCAGCCGGTCTCGAAGCTCGGCGAGCGCCGCGCTGCTGTGGCGCAGCGCCTCGTCCCTCGGCGGCTCGTCGCGATACAGGGCCGAAACCACCGTTTCGTCCCAGCCGCGCTCGCCGTGGAGCGCGTCGCGGAGCTCGTCCACCCGCCGCTCGAGCGCTCCCACCAGCTTTCGGACGCGGCGCCCGAGGCCGGGGTCGTTGAGGCCCAGTTCGCGATGCTCGGAGTCCATCGATTCGACGAATCGCTCGGTCAGCGCCGCGCTCGCCGAATCCCCGGCGCCGCTGCCCGATTCCAGCCTGACGATGGCCAGCGCGCAGACCGTGGCGAGAACGGCGAATCGGCCGTCGATCGTGTCGGCAATCTCGCCGTCGACGTACCAGTGCGGCCGCCGCGCCTCCGCAACCACGGCGTCGAACAGGGTCTGCCCGGGCTTTGGCTCGTTCGTTAATCTGCGGAACAGGAATCGAAGCATAGTCTCGCTTACCAGCGGTGAGGGTTGCGCGCGTACCGCCACAGCGCATATTGGCGATTGCCGCTGCGCGACAAGTCCTGTCGAGATAGCGTTTCCGGGAGACGAGTTCGAATGAAAGCTGCGATGGCCAGGATCGCGACGGCGCTGATCGGCGGAGCCCTGCTTGCGGGCTGCGTCAGCATCAAGGACCATCGCGGCGCAGTGATCGACACGCAGCTCGCCGCTGCGATCCAGCCCGGGGTCGACAATAAGGATTCGGTCGCGCAGATGCTCGGCCGCCCGACGTTCACCGGCGAATTCGGCGACAGCGACTGGTATTATGTGTCGCGCGACACGCGCACGGTCGCGTTCCGCAATCCGACCGTCCAGAAGCAGTCGGTGCTCCACATCCGCTTCGATTCCGCGGGCAATGTCGCCAGCATGCAGACCACCGGTAAGGAGCTGATCGCCAAGATCGATCCGGTCAACGACCGCACCCCGACCCTGGGCCGCAAGCGGTCGCTGTTCGAAGACCTGTTCGGCAATATCGGAACGGTCAATTCCCCGACGGTGCCGGGCGGAAGCGGCGGGCCTTACTAGGGCCGCTTTTGCGCGCGACCGCTTTCGCCTAACGGTGGAAGCATGACCGCCACCCCTGCCGGAATCACCTATTCCGATTATCTGAAGCTCGACCAGTTGCTGTCGGCGCAGCAACCGCTGTCCGATTTGCACGACGAGATGCTGTTCATCGTCATCCACCAGACGAAGGAGCTGTGGATGAAGCAGATGCTCCACGAGCTTCGGCTGGCGATCGGGCTCGTCGGCCAGGACCGGTTCGCGGAGGCCTATAAGGCGATGGCGCGGATCAGCCGTATCCAGGCGGTGATGACCTTGTCCTGGGACGTGCTCTCGACTCTCACGCCGGTCGATTATCTCAAGTTCCGGGACGTTCTCGGCACCAGCTCCGGCTTCCAGTCGGAGCAGTTCCGCGAACTCGAGTTCCGGCTCGGCCTCAAGAACCCGGCTTTCCTCGAGCAGCATCCCGAAGGCAGCTCCGGGCGCGCCCGGTTGACCGCCGCCCTTGAGGAGCCGAGCCTTCGCGAGGCCGCCATCGGCGCGCTGGAACGCGCCGGTTTCGATGTCGGCGATCGTTCGGTGGACGCGCTGGCGGCGGCGTGGCTGCAAATCTACCGCGATGCCGACCGCTGGTTCGAGCTTTACGAGCTCGCCGAAAAGCTCCTCGACATCGACGACGCGCTCGCCGGCTGGAGGCACAAGCATGTGCTGACCGTCGAACGGATCATCGGCAACAAGCGCGGGACCGGCGGCTCGGCCGGGGCGCCCTATCTCCGCTCGACCCTGGACAAGCGGATCTTCCCCGAGCTGTGGGCGCTCAGGACATCCCTGTGAGGGGCCTCGGGCTTTGAGTTTCAAGCATCTGTTTTCGAGGAGCCTGGGCGCCGACCCAGGGCGGCTGCACATGGCGGCGCACAGCCATCATCTGTGGCCCGACGCGAGCTTCGACGGCCAGGTCGAATGCTGGAACGACGCCGCCCGCCTCGCCGACCGCAAGTGGGACCGGATCATGGGCGAGGTCTGGCCCGAGGCGCAGCGCAACGTCGCCGACGAGCTCGGCACGGAGGCGCCGACGAGCATCGTCTTTGCTCCCAACACGCACGACCTTCTCGTCCGCCTGTTCGCCGCAGCGTCGGACCGATGGCCGATCCGGGTGCTGACCAGCGACGGGGAATTTCACAGCGCTCGCCGCCAGTTCGCCCGCTGGGAGGAATCCGGTGCCGCGACCGTCGAACGGATCGCGGCCGAACCGTTCGACAGCTTCGCGGAGCGGTTCCTGGAAGCCGCGCAGGCCGGCGGTCACGACTTCATCTTCGTCAGCCAGGTCCTGTTCGGAAGCGGCCGCATCTTCGATCGCGTGGCGAGGCTCGCCGAGCTCGGGCGGCCGGACGGGCCGTGGGTCATCATCGACGGCTATCACGCCTTCATGGCGATCGAATCGCCGTTCCCGGCCGGCGCGGCGCAATCCGCATTCTATCTCGCCGGGGGCTATAAATATGCGATGGCTGGGGAGGGCTGCGCCTTCCTTCACGCTCCGGCGGGTTTCGGCCCGCGGCCCCCAATCACCGGATGGTATGCGGAATTCGAAGACCTCACGCTCCCGCCCGGCCGGGTCGGTTACGCGAAGGACGCGATGCGGTTCATGGGCGCGACTTTCGATTCATCGGGGTTGTACCGCTTCAACGCGGTGCAGCGCATGCTCCGCGAAAACGGGCTGACGACCGCCGCCATCTCCGCCCGGGTCCAGGCACTCCAGGCGCTTCTCCTTGAAAAGCTGCAGGGGTCGCCGTTCGGATCGGCGGAGTTGCTCAATCCGCTGAGCACGGCGCCGCACGGCCGGTTCCTCGCCTTTCGCTCGCCCCACGCTCAGCGCTGGTGCGCCGATCTCGCCGCCGGCAATTGCATCGTCGACGTGCGGGGCGAAGTGCTTCGGATCGGGCTTGGCCTCTACCATGACGAAAGCGACATCGATCGCTTCGCGACGCTCGCTTCGCGGCTGAGGCCTTAGGGCTCCAGCCCTTTGCGGATCATCCGGTTGGCGATGGCCGCGACGTCGGCCGGCTTCTCTTTTCCCCAGACGGCGAAGCGAAGGCCCAGGAAGACGTTCATCCCCATGATCGCCCAGGCTTCGACTTCGCTTGCCAGCGGCAGGTTGGACCCGTCGACCTCGCCCTTCGCCTTGCCGCTGTCGAGCCTCGCGGCGATCCGGGCCGCCGTCGTTCGATAATGCGCCTCGAACCCCTCGGGGTCCGCCCATTCGGCTTCGTCGATGATCCGGTAGACCTGCTTGTGGGCGCGCGCGAACTCCAGGTAGGATTCCAGTGCTTTGCCTTCGCCGTCCAGCGTGTCCGACGACGCCGCCAGGATCGGCGCGACATGATCGCGGACCCGGCTCGACATGTCCGCCACCAGCGCCTTGAACACCGCCTCCTTGCTGTCGAAATAGGTGTAGAAGGTGCCCAGGGCGACCCGCGCGCGCTGGGTGATCCCGACGATCGAACCGTCCGAAAAGCCGCGCTCGCCGAACTCTTCCAGGGCCGCGTCCAGGATCTTCCGAAGGGTTCGCTGGCCACGCTCCGTCCGCGGCGCCTTCCCTTCGCTTGCCGGGCTGCTCCCGGCCTCTCTCGTCGCGCCCATCAGATCCCCCGCCGGCCGGAACATTTTCCGAAGTTGAAAGCCGGTTCACCTTTCAGTATAGCTCTCCCCCACGTTCGCGCAATCTTCGGTGACTGCGCCGTGGGAGGGGGTTTCTTACAATGCGAATCATTTCTGCTCGAACCGTTTTGTTCGCGTCGGCGGCGGCGCTCGCTTACGCAGCTCCGGCCTACGCCCAGGAAAATCCGGCCACCAGTCCGGCGATCCCGGCCAATCAGCAGACCCAGCCCGAGGCTGCGCACGCCAACGACACGGAAATCGTCGTTACCGCCCGACGCCGCAACGAAACGCTTCTCAACGTGCCGATCGCGGTCACCGCATTCTCGGGCGAGCAGCTCAACCGGCAGGGCGCCATCGACATCACCGACGTCGCGGAGACGACTCCCAACGTCACGTTCGAGGTTTCGCGCGGCACCAACACCACGCTGACCGCCTTCATCCGCGGCGTCGGCCAGCAGGACCCGGTCGCCGGGTTCGAGCAGGGCGTCGGAATCTATCTCGACGACGTCTACCTCAATCGCCCGCAGGGCGCCGTCCTCGACATTTACGACGTGGAGCGGATCGAGGTCCTTCGCGGCCCGCAGGGCACCCTCTACGGCCGCAACACGATCGGCGGAGCGATCAAATATGTCACGCGCCGCCTGTCCGACACGCCCGAGCTGAAGATTCGCGCCAACCTCGGCACCTACAAGCAGACGGACCTGATCCTGACCGCGTCGACCCCGCTCGGCTCGGCCTTCAAGGCCGGCGCGTCGGTCGCTCGCCTCAGCCACGACGGCTTCGGCAAGAATCTCACCAATGGTCTCGACAATTACAACAAGGACATCTGGGCGGCTCGCGGGACGCTCGAGTTCGAGCCCAACCAGAACGTGTTCTTCCGCCTTTCCGGTGACTGGACCTGGGACAACAGCAATCCCCGCGGCGGGCATCGCCTGATCCCGTCGATCCTCACGCACACGCCGGTTCTCGACGACGTCTACGATTCGCAGGGCGCGCTTAACGATCCGAAGCAGCGCGTGCGCGGCGGCGGAGCGGCGCTGTGGGGCGAGGTCGGCCTCAACGACTGGCTGAAGTTCCGAACGATCACCGCCTATCGCAAGAACAAGAGCAAGACTCCGATCGACTTCGACGCGCTTCCAGCCGTCGATCTCGACGTTCCCGCGATCTACAAGGATCATCAGTTCAGCCAGGAGCTTCAGCTGGTCGCCGATCGCGGTCCGCTGCAGGGCGTCGCCGGCTTCTATTATCTGAACGCCAATGCTTCCGACATCTTCGACGTCCGCCTGTACACGCTCGGCGGGATGCTCGGTCTTCCCGGCTTCACCGCCGCGACTTCGGGCGACGTCGGCACGAAGACCTGGGCGGTCTTCGGCGACTTCACCTACGACTTCTCGCCCCAGTGGAGCGTGTCGCTGGGCGGGCGCTACACCAACGACAAGCGCCATGCGAAGGTGCTGCGCACCAGCTATCTGTTCGGCGGCTCGCCGGAGCTTGGCGGGTCCAACGGCTTCGGGGTCGGAACTCCGGTTGCAGTGACATCCAACTTCGACGGGCGCCGCACCGACACGGCCTTCACGCCCCGCGCGTCGATCACGTTCAAGCCGAACCGCAACAACACGATCTACGTCAGCTATTCGAAGGGCTTCAAGGGCGGCGGCTTCGACCCGCGCGGCCAATCGACCCAGGCGCCCGTCCAGACTCCTCAGGGCATCTACGACTACATGGCCTTCGATCCCGAGAAGGTGGACAGCTACGAACTCGGCTGGAAAGCGTCGCTCGGCCGGCTTCAACTCGCCACCGCCATCTTCGACGCCGAGTACAAGGACGTGCAGGTCCCGGCCTCGGTCGGCTGCATCGACGCCTTCGGCAACACCAGCTTCTGCGGGCAGACGACCAACGCCGGCAAGGCGCGGTTCCGCGGGGTCGAGATCGAATCCAACCTGGCCATCGCAGAGGACATGGCGACCGCTGGCGACCGCCTGAACTTCGCCGGTTCGCTTGGCTATCTCGACGCCAAATACCTGCAGTTCCTGACGATCCTTCCGGTCGACGAGAATGGCGTCGCCTTCCCCGGCGGCCCGCAAGAGGTCAATGTCGCGCCGTTCCGCAAGATCCAGAACACGCCCAAATGGACGATGAGCGGATCGCTCGATTACAACACTCCCGCGTGGGGCGGACGCCTCGATCTCAACACCACCGTCTCCTACCGCAGCAAGAGCCAGCAGTTCGAGCTGGCGAGCCCCGGTCTCGACCAGAAGGGCTTCGCGCTTTGGGATGCGAACTTCGTCTGGCGCTCCGGCAACGGCCGCTATGAAATCGGCCTGCATGGCAAGAACCTGACGAACACGCACTACATCGTCGCCGGCTACAACTTCCTGACGCAGAATCCCTACACCGGGGCCTATGTCCTGAACCCGCTGACCGGAAATCCGATTCCGGCGTCCGGGCTCGGGCAGGAAGGCGTTCTGACGGCCTATTACGGCAATCCCCGCCAGGTCTGGCTGTCGATCGGGCTGAACTTCTGACGCCCGGCAAGCTGCCCGCGAAATGACCGGCTTTTCGGAGCGCGAATGGACTTCGCGCGACGGCCTCAAGCTCTACGCCCGCGACTACGCGGGCGGGAGCGGGGGCTGCCGCCTGCCGGTCATTTGCCTGCACGGCCTCACGCGCAATTCGAAGGATTTCGAGGAATTTGCGCCACAGATCGCGCGAACCGGCCGGCGAGTCCTGGCCCTCGACGTGCGGGGGCGTGGCCGCTCGGCCTGGGACCCGAACCCGGCAAATTACCAGCACAAGCTCTATGCCCGCGACGTCCTCGATCTGATGGACGCGCTCGGAATTTCCCGAGCAATATTCGTGGGCACGTCCATGGGCGGGCTCATCACCATGGCGCTTGCCGCAGTCCGCTCGCGCGCGGTGGCTGCCGCCGTCCTCAATGACGTTGGCCCGGAGGTCGGACGCGCGGGGATCGAGCGGATCCTGTCCTATGCGGGCAAGGGCGGCCCGATCGAAAACTGGGAGGACGCAGCCGATTATGTTCGGCGGACCAACGCCGTCGCCTTCCCCGATCACTCCGACTCCGATTGGGCGGCCTTCGCTCGCCGTACCTTTCTCGAGCAGGACGGCCGGCCGGTGCTCGACTATGACCCGGCGATCGCGGTTCCGCTCGCCAAGGGGCCGGTGAAGACCCGAAGCCTCCTCGCGACCCTCCTCTTTCGGCGCCTCGCGCGCCGCCGGCCGACCTTGCTGGTTCGGGGCGAGCTGTCGGACCTCACGACCGCGGAGATCGCCGCCCGGATGAAGCGCTCGGCGCCGTCCCTGAAGATCGCGGTGGTCCCGGGAATCGGCCACGCGCCGATGCTGACCGAGCCGGCGGCGCTGACGGCGATTGACGAATTCCTCGCCACCGTGCCTTGATCGCGGCGTGACCAGACCGACCGCCAGCCGCGCCGCCTCCCCGCGAGTTCTGCTCTCGCTGCTTCTCCTCGCCTACATCCTCAATTTCCTCGACCGCCAGATCCTCGGGATCCTGGCAGAGCCGATCAAGGCGGACCTGCACCTGACCGACACCCAGTTCGGGGCGATCGGCGGCCTCGCCTTCGCCCTCCTCTATTCGGTCCTCGGCCTTCCGCTCGCCTATCTTGCCGACCGCACCAGCCGAAGCGGGGTGATCGCCGCGTCGGTCGCGGTATGGAGCGCCTTCACTGCGCTTTGCGGCACCGCGACCGGCTATGTGCAGCTGTTCTTCTACCGCCTCGGCGTCGGAATCGGCGAAGCGGGCGGAGTTGCGCCTTCCTACGCGCTGATCGCCGACTATTTCCCCGCCGAGCGGCGGGCGCGGGCGCTGGCGATCTACTCGCTCGGGATTCCGCTCGGCCTTGCCGGCGGATCGCTGATCGGCGCCTATCTCGCCCACTGGGTCGGCTGGCGCTCGGCTTTCCTGGTCATGGGCGTCGCCGGCCTGATCCTCGCTCCCATCCTGCGCACTTTCGTGCGCGACTTGCCGAGGGCGAAGCCAGCGGCCGAGGGTGCGCCCATCGCCGAGGTGTTTCCGCTGCTGGCGCGCAAGCCGTCCTTCTGGCTGCTCGCCTTCGCCTCCTCCAGCAGCTCGCTCATCGGCTACGCGCTGGCGCTCTGGACCCCCGCGGTCATCATGCGCAGCTTCGGGCTCGACCTGGTCCCGACCGGCCAGTTCCTGTCCTCGCTGCTGCTCATCGGCGGGACTGCGGGGGTGTTCGCCGGCGGCTGGCTGGCGGACCGGCTCGGGACCGGCGACAAGGCCTGGTACGCGCGTTTGCCGGCGATCGCCTGGGTGATTTCGGCCTTCGCCTGGGCCGCCGGGCTGATGGCGCCGAACCTGTGGATCGCCTGGCCGCTCCTGCTCGTCGGCAATGCGGTGAACATCCTGTGGCTCGGGCCGGTCATCACGGCCGTCCAGCATCTCGCGCCGGCGCGGATGCGGTCGACCGCGTCCGGCAGTTTTCTCCTGATCAACAATTTGATCGGGCTGGGAGCCGGCCCCCTGCTGATCGGCCGCGTGTCCGACGCGCTGAAGAGCAGCTATGGCGCGGACGCCCTGCGCGCTGCCGCCGTCGCCGGGACGATTTTCTACCTGATCGCGGCGATTCTCATGTTCTGCGCTGCCAGGCGCCTTCAAAACGACTGGGTCGAGGACTCTCCCCAAGCCTGAATGCGGCGGAAATCCGCCATTCATCCTGGTGCGCCCAACTGCGGCTCGTCGCAGATGAAGCGAACTTGGTCGCAGGAACGCGCGCTCCCACATCTTCGTTGAAACCGTGAAACGAAGGAGTTCTAGTCATGACCAGGTTTATTTTGGCCGCAGGAGTGGCCGCCCTGGCAATCACCTCTCCGGCTGCTGCCGGCCCGCACGGCGGCGGCGGCGGTCACGGCAATGGCGGCGGTCACGCCGAACAGGCTCGTGGAGGCGGTGGCGGCCATGGCCAGCAGGCGCGCCAGGCGCGCGGCGGCGGGCAGCAGGCTCGCCAGGCCCAGGCTCGACAGTCCCGCGGCGGCGGCGAACGCGCCCGCATGGCGCAGGCGCGCGAGCAGCGCGGCGGTGGGCAGCGTGCCCGTATGGCGCAGGCCCGCGAACAGCGCGGCGGCGGTCAGCATGCGCGAATGGCTCAGGCGCGCGAACAGCGCGGTGGCGGCCAGCACGCACGCCAGGCCCAGGCTCGCGAGCAGCGCGGGCGCCAGATGCACGAGATGCAGGCGCAGCGCGCGCGTGCGAATGAACGGGCGAACGTCCGCACTGCCGAGCGGATTCGCGCCAACCAGCGTGATGTCCGTCAGGAAATGGCGCGTCGCAATGAAGCTCTCGGCCGCAACAACGGTCCGGTCATCGCTGCTCGAGAGAACCAACGCATGGCGCTCCGGGATCGCGGCGAGCGCGCGAACTTTGCCCAGAACCTCGGCTACGGCATTGGCGGCTGCCCTCCGGGCCTCGCCAAGAAGCCGGTCGCCTGCATGCCTCCGGGCCAGGCGAAGCAGCTGGTCGGGACTCCGCTGTCCAGGGCAGCGCGGGTGGCTTCGCTCAACGAACTGCCGGTCCGTCTGCAGAGCCTCTATTCGCCGACCCCGGACTATTACTACCGCTACGGCGACGGCTATCTGTACCGGGTCAACCGCAGCGACGACGTGATCAGCTCGCTTCTGCCGCTGTTCGGCGCGGGCTACATGGTCGGGCAGCCGTTCCCGTCATCCTATCCCTATTACGGGATGCCGGCGGCCTATCAGCCCTTCTATCCGTCCTCGCCTTACTCCGATTACCGTTATGCGGACGGCTACATGTACCAGGTCGATCCGTACACGGGCCTGATCGAGAACGTCGATCCGCTGCTCGGCTACGGTTACGGCTATGGCCAGCCGATGCCGCTGGCCTATTCGGCCTACAACGTGCCGTACCAGTACCGGCCCTATTATTACGACACGAGCGACTATTATTATCGCTACGCTCCGGGCGCGATTTACCAGGTCGATCCGACCACCAGCCTGATTACGGCGGTGGCGGCTCTCCTGAGCCCGAATTCGCTGGCGATCGGACAGCCGCTCCCGGTCGGGTACAGCGCCTACAACGTGCCGTACGCCTATCGTTCGACTTATTACGATACGCCGGACGCGTGGTACCGCTACTCGAACGGCAACATCTATCGGGTCGATCCGGCCACCCAGCTGGTGACGGCGCTGGTCGTCTCGGCACTGACCTGATCCACTATGGATCGCAAACGGCCCCGCAAGCGTTGCGGGGCCGTATTGTTTTCTCGTCAGGAGAAGAACGCATGCTCAAATCGCTGCCTCTTTGCGTTTGCGCGGCCGCGCTGGCGCTCGGCGCCTGCGGCAAGTCCACGTCCAACAACACCGCCCCCCAACAGAGCTCCGCTGCGAAGGAAGCCGCCGGCGACAAGACGATCGCCGCCTCGGTCGACCAGAACGGCAAGTTCTTCCAGGCGGCCAAGGCCGTCGGCCTCGACGCGACGCTCGCCGGTCCGGGCCCCTATACCGTCCTCGTTCCCAGCGACGACGCCTTCGGCAAGGCCACCGGCGACGCGCTAAAGAACCCCGCGGACCCGAAGAACCGCGCCGAAATCACGCGTGTCCTGACCTATCACATCCTTCCCGGAGTGATCCTGTCGGACGACATTTCGAAGGCCATCGAGAACGGCAAGGGCAAGGCGGTGCTGGCGACCATGGGCGGCGAGACGCTGACCGCGACCAAGGACGGCGGCAACATCGTCCTCACCGGCGGCGACGGAAGCAAGGCGACGGTGACCCAGGCCGATATCAAGGCGACCAACGGAGTCATCCACGACATCGACGCCGTCCTCACGCCTCCGGCCGCGGCCGCCGGCAATGCTCAGCCGAAGCCGGGCAAATAAGCGCGTTTTTTCGCTTAGCTAGACTCTGGAACGGCGGCGAAGGCTCGTTATAACGGGCCTTCGAACCTTAAGCTGTGACGGGGGCAGGGCGCGCGATGAAAGCGACGATTGAGCGGGCGACACTCTTGAAGAGCCTCGGCCACGTCCAATCGGTCGTGGAGCGCCGAAACACGATCCCGATCCTGTCCAACGTCCTCATCGAGGCGCGCGACGACAATTCGATCCGGCTGATGGCGACGGACCTCGACCTCCAGGTCGATGAGAGCGTTCCCGCCAATGTCGACCAGCCCGGCGCGACGACCGTCCCGGCGCACACGCTCTTCGACATCGTCCGCAAGCTTCCGGAGGGCAGCCAGGTCGAGCTCAACGTGGCCGAGGGCAAGATGCACCTCAGCGCCGGCCGCGCCCGCTTCAATCTCTCGACGCTTCCGCGCGACGATTTCCCGGTGATTTCGGAAGGCGATTTGCCGACGAAGTTCGAGCTTCCGGCCGCCACTCTCCGCCAGATCATCGACAAGACGCGCTTCGCCATCTCGAGCGAAGAGACGCGCTATTATCTGATGGGGATTTTCCTCCACATCGCCGACGACCAGCTCAAGGCTGCGGCGACCGACGGCCACCGGCTCGCCCGCGTCGTCATCGCCAAGCCCGACGGCGCGGACGGAATGCCCGACGTGATCGTCCCGCGCAAATGCGTCGCCGAACTTCGCAAGCTTCTGGAGGAGGTCGAGGGGACGGTCGAAGTGTCGCTGTCGCCGACCAAGATCCGCTTCGGCCTCGGAAGCGCGGTTCTCACCAGCAAGCTGATCGACGGCACCTTCCCCGATTACAACCGGGTGATCCCGACCGCGAACGACAAGCTTCTGAAGCTCGATCCCAAGACCTTCTCCGCCGGCGTCGACCGGGTTTCGACCATCGCCAGCGAGAAGACGCGGGCGGTGAAGATGAGCGTCGATCGCGACAAGGTGACGCTGTCGGTGACCTCGCCGGAAAGCGGAACGGCGACCGAGGAGCTTCCGGCCGACTACGGCTCGGACACGATCGAGATCGGCTTCAACGCCAAATATCTCCTCGACATCCTCGGCGAGATCGAGGGCGACACCGTCGAGGTCCATCTCGCCGACGCCGCCGCTCCAACCCTCCTTCGCGAGAACGACAAGTCGAATGCCTTGTATGTTCTCATGCCGATGCGCGTGTGAAGCGCCGACCGTAAGCCGAGCGGAGCGGAGCGAGCGAAGGTTACGGGAGAGACGCTGAACACCGGACGGCCTGCGCGAGCAGAGGCGAGCGACAGGACCGACGGCGCGAATTTACTTCGCGCCACTTCCCTTTAATCCGGCCAGGTGCACGTCAGCCGCCTCGCCCTCACCGATTTCCGATCCTACGCCGACGCGCTGATCGAGCCCGGCCCCGGCTTCGTCCTGCTCTACGGCGAGAATGGCGCGGGCAAGACCAACCTTCTCGAAGCCGTGTCGCTCCTCTCGCCCGGCCGCGGAATCCGCGGAGCGCCGCTTTCCGAAATGGCGCGGATGGACGGCAGCGGCGGTTTCGCCGTGGCTGCCTCTCTAACCCTCCCCCTTGATGGGGGAGGGCAGGGCGGGGGTGATGGTGGAGCTGCCGCGGCCTTGTCGGAGACGTCACCCCTCCCCAACCCCTCCCCACCAAGGGGAGGGACTATTCAGATCGGCACAGGCACCGTCGCCTCGGCTCCCGAGCGGCGCCAGGTGCGCATCAACGGCGCGCCCGCCTCCTCCAATTCGCTGGGCGAATGGCTGTCCGTCCTGTGGCTGACTCCGGCGATGGACAGGCTCTTCACCGGCCCCGCGGGCGACCGGAGGCGCTTTCTCGACCGATTCGTTCTCGCGCTGGAGCCGGGCCATGCCCGTCACGCCTCCCGCTACGAAGCGGCGATGCGCTCGCGCAACAAGCTGCTCGCCGATCCGCAAAGCGCCGACCCCGCCTGGCTCGACGCGCTCGAAGCGCAGATGGCGGAGCATGGCGCGGGGATCGCGCAAGCCCGCGCCCGCACCGTGGCGGCGCTCGACGAGCGCACCTCGGAAGCGCCCGACGACCAGTTCGCCCGCGCGGAGCTTGCGCTGGAAGGCTGGGACGGCGGCGATCTGGCGGCGGGATTGCGCGCAAGCCGGTCGCGCGATGCCGCTGCCGGACGAACGCTCGTCGGCCCGCATCGGCAGGACCTCACCGTCCTCCATCGCGCAAAGGCCATGCCGGCAGCGCAATCCTCGACCGGCGAGCAAAAGGCACTCCTGCTCGGCCTCGTCCTCGCCCACGCGGACCTTGTCGCCGAACTGCGCGGGGCGCCCCCGATCCTGCTCCTCGACGAAGTGGCAGCGCATCTCGACCCCATGCGCCGGGCTGCCCTGTTCGCCCGGCTGGAACGACGCGGCCAGGTCTGGATGACCGCGACGGAGGCGGCACTGTTCGACGGCATCGGCACCGCGTCCCGCTTCCACGTCAGCCCCGGAGCGGTAGACCGCGCGTAACGTCATCCCGGCGAAAGCCGGGATCTCAGGGAGGAAAGGCGCCTTGAGCTCTCCGAGGCCCCAGCGGTCGCTGGGGCGACGCACCATGGACTTTTTCCCGTTCGCCCCTATATCGCACCGCAGCACGAGGCGCTTTTCAAAAGCGGCGTGAACTCCCCGGATCAAGTCCGGGGCGGCCCGCGCCTCGATTTTCCTGCTCTCCTTTTCACGCGGGGCGCTTTTTGACCCGCTCGCGGTGCGCCTTTCGCGCGCCGCCCGCATATTTGGATTCCATCAAATGTCATTCATGAACCTGGGGCTGTCGAAGCCCCTTCTCGATGCGCTCGCCGCAAAGGACTACACGCAAGCGACGCCGATCCAGAGCAAGGCCATTCCGACCGTGCTCACCGGCCGCGACCTGCTCGGGATCGCGCAGACCGGCACCGGCAAGACGGCGGCCTTCATGCTTCCGTCGCTTCAGCGGCTGGCGGCCAATCGCCCGCAATTCCTGAAACCCGGCCATGTCCGCATGCTGGTGCTCGCCCCGACCCGCGAGCTTGCCTCGCAGATTGCCGATAGCGCCAAAGCCTATGGCCGCTTCCTGCAGCTGTCCGTCGGCGTCATCTTCGGGGGCGTTCCCAACGGAAAGAGCGTCCGCACGGTGCAGCGGGGCCTCGACGTCCTCGTCGCCACGCCGGGCCGCCTGCTCGACCTCATCGACCAGCGCGAGCTGACTCTCCGC
Organism: Sphingomicrobium sp.; assembly: GCA_051953395.1. Lineage (GTDB taxonomy): Bacteria > Pseudomonadota > Alphaproteobacteria > Sphingomonadales > Sphingomonadaceae > Sphingomicrobium. The sequence goes on along the minus strand of JBQCIU010000034.1, from coordinate 33,128 downwards.
GAGCTCGAAATCCTCGTCCTCGACGAAGCCGACCAGATGCTCGACCTGGGCTTCATCCACGCGCTGAAGCGAATCGTCGCTCTGGTGCCGCCGAAGCGGCAGACCCTGTTCTTCTCGGCGACCATGCCGAAGGCGATCAAGCAGCTTGCCGACCAGTATCTGACGAACCCGGCCGAGGTCTCGGTCACTCCGGTCGCCTCGACGGTGGAGCGGATCGAACAGCGGCTGACGATGGTCAACCAGGCCGAAAAGACCGCGCTCCTCATCCAGCTCCTGGGTAGCGAGCCGGTCGAGCGGGCCCTGGTCTTCAGCCGCACCAAGCATGGCGCCGACAAGATCGTGCGCCTGCTCGAAGCGGCCGGGATTCCCGCCAACGCGATCCACGGCAACAAGAGCCAGGCGCAGCGCGAGCGGGCGATTTCCGAGTTCAAATCGGGCGAGGTGAAGGTGCTGATCGCGACCGATATCGCCGCGCGCGGGATCGACATTCCGGGCGTCAGCCACGTCTTCAACTACGACCTGCCCGATGTTCCGGAGCAATATGTCCACCGCATCGGCCGCACCGCCCGCGCCGGGGCCGACGGGATCGCGATCGCCTTCTGCTCGCCCGACGAGCGCGGAAACCTGCGCGACATCGAGCGGCTGACGAAGCAGAAGCTCACGCCCGATCCGCTGCCCGAGGATTTCGCGAAGCTGGTCGCGGCGACGAAGGCGCTCAAGCCCGCGCCCAAGCAGGCGCGTCCGCAGCGCTCGCAGCGTCCGCAGCACAAGGCGGAGAAGCGCGCCGAAGGCCAGCGCCGCGAAAACCGCAACCAGCGCCACCCCCAGCGCGCGTCCGGCCATCCCGCGCGCCGCAACGAGAACGCGAGCCCGTCCGGCAGCAACCGCCGCCGCCGCTTCCGCAACCGCGCTCACTCGCAGGGGTGACCGCGAGCGGGCGCTGATGTCCGCCTTTCGACCCATTGCGGACATTGACTTCTCGCTTTGGATTACCAACCAGAACCTCCCTGCCAGCGAAGCTGGTGGGGAGGGGGACCGTGCAGCGAAGACTGCATGGTGGAGGGGCCAACGCCATGCGAGCAACTGGCCGGTCGATGGCCTCGGCCAGGCGTCTGCGACAACAGCTCAGCCTGCCCGAAATGTTGTTGTGGCGCCTATTGCGTCTCAACCGCAGACAGCTTCGCTTCCGCAGGCAACATGCGATCGGTCCCTATGTCGCGGATTTCTACTGTCCTTCGGCGAAGATGATCATCGAGATCGACGGCGAGGTTCATAACGAGCGTCAGGACGCTGATGGCAGGCGCGATGCTTACATGGCTTCCCTTGGACTCACCGTTGTCCGCGTAAGCGCCGTGGAGGTCCTGGCCGATCCGGAGGGTGTCGCCGACGGTCTTTATCGCTTGTGCGAAAGCACTGCTGGCCCCTCCACCACTCAGCCTGGCGGCTGAGCGGTCCCCCTCCCCATCGCTCCGCGACGGGGAGGTTCTCAAATTCGCCTTTCACCCAAAGCGCACACCCGCCGGCAAGCGGAAAAAACACTGTCCTACAGCCGCCATTCTGTGCCTTAAGCTGGCGGATGCACGGCTCCGTCGCCTCGGAATCTTCGCGTGAGCCGTCGCTCGCGCCGAAGGTCACAGAATTTTGCCGGTTGTCCCTCCGCACGGAGGCGCTCGCACCCGCGAACTATTGTCAACCGCGTCAACTTCGCGGGAAGACGCCCCCTGCAAGAAAGCCGTATCGACTCACGCGCGCGCGTACGCGTGCGCGTGACTTCTGAGCTGAAATCCCTATATCTGACCCATGGCAACAGACCCCAATCAGAACAGCTACGGCGCCGAATCGATCAAGGTGCTGAAGGGCCTCGACGCAGTCCGCAAGCGGCCCGGAATGTATATCGGCGACACCGACGACGGCTCGGGCCTCCACCACATGGTGTTCGAGGTCAGCGACAATGCGATCGACGAGGCGCTCGCCGGCCATTGCGACCGCGTTCTGATCACACTCAACCCCGACGGCTCGGCCTCGGTCGAGGATAACGGCCGCGGCATCCCGGTCGGAATCCACAAGGAGGAAGGGGTCTCCGCCGCCGAGGTCATCATGACCCAGCTCCACGCCGGCGGGAAGTTCGACAACACGTCCGACGAGAATGCCTACAAGGTGTCGGGCGGTCTCCACGGCGTCGGGGTCAGCGTCGTCAACGCGCTTTCGGAGTGGCTGGAGCTGACCGTCTGGCGGGACGGCCAGGAGCATTTCATGCGCTTCCGCCACGGCGATGCCGAGGCGCCGCTGAAGGTGGTGGGGAAGAGCGACAAGCGCGGCACCCGCGTCACCTTCCTGCCCAGTCCGGACACGTTCAAGATCACCGATTTCGATTTCGACCGGCTCGAGCATCGCTTCCGCGAGCTCGCCTTCCTCAATTCCGGCGTCCGCCTCGTCCTGATGGACGCGCGGCACGACGAAACCCGCGAAGTGGAGATGTTCTACGAGGGCGGGATCGCCGCCTTCGTCAAATATCTCGACCGGGCGAAGACCGCGCTCATTCCGGATCCGATCTCGGTCACCGGGCAGCGCGACGACATCGGCATCGAAGTCGCTCTCGAATGGAATGATTCCTATTACGAGAACGTCCTCTGCTTCACCAACAACATCCCGCAGAGGGACGGCGGCACCCATCTCGCCGCCTTCCGGGCGGCGCTCACCCGAACGCTCAATGCCTATGCCGAGCGCTCCGGCCAGCTGAAGAAGGAAAAGGTCAGCCTCACCGGCGACGACATGCGCGAAGGCCTCACCGCGATCGTCTCGGTCAAGCTGCCCGATCCGAAGTTCAGCTCGCAGACCAAGGACAAGCTGGTCAGTTCCGAAGTCCGCCAGCCGCTCGAAAGCCTGATGGCCGACAAGCTCGCCGAATGGCTCGAGGAAAATCCCGCCCACGCGCGCACCATCGTCCAGAAGATCATCGACGCCGCCGCGGCTCGTGAGGCGGCGCGCAAGGCCCGCGACCTCACCCGCCGCAAGGGCGTGATGGACATCGCCTCGCTTCCGGGAAAGCTGGCCGACTGCCAGGAGCGCGACCCGGCTTTGTCGGAGCTGTTCCTGGTCGAGGGCGACAGCGCCGGCGGCTCCGCCAAGCAGGGCCGCAACCGCCACAACCAGGCGATCCTCCCGCTTCGGGGCAAGCTGCTGAACGTCGAGCGGGCGCGCTTCGACCGGATGCTGTCCAGCCGCGAGATCGGAACGATCATCCAGGCGCTCGGCACCGGGATCGGCCGCGAGGAATTCAACCTCGAAAAGCTGCGCTATCACAAGATCGTGATCATGACCGACGCCGACGTGGACGGCGCGCATATCCGGACGTTGCTGCTCACCTTCTTCTACCGGCAGATGCCGGAGCTGATCGAGGGCGGGCACCTCTTCATCGCCCAGCCGCCGCTCTACAAGGTCAGCCGCGGCCGCTCCGAAGTCTATCTCAAGGACGATTCGGCGCTCGACGAATATCTGGTCAACGCCGGCCTCGACGGGCTGGTGCTCGAAACCAGCGAAGGTCCGCGGTCGGCCGCGGATCTCAAGTCGCTGGTCGACCACGCCCGCAGGGTCCGCACGCTGATGCGCTATGCGCCGCGCAAATATGATTCCGCGCTTCTCGAAGCGCTTGCGATCAACGGCGCGCTGAAGCCAACGCTCAACACGCACGGACGCGAGCAGGCCATCGCCGCCACGGCAAGCTGGCTCGGGGCGATCGACGAGGAGGCGAACTGGACTGGCCAGGTCGCGGAGGAAGGCGGCTACGTCCTGCGCCACCTGTGGCGCGGAGTGACCGACGCCTATGTGATCGAGAAAGCGTTCCTCGCCTCGGCCGAGGCGCGCAAGATCAGCTCGCTCGTCGAGGAGCAGTCCGACGTCTACGCAAAGCCCTCCTTCCTTCGGACGATCAAGAAGGGCGCGACGGTCTCGGACGAACAGAAGCCGGAACCGATTGAAGGCGTCGAGGCCGAAGACCAGCCGACCGACGCCGAAGCGGACAAGAAGGGCGTCACCGTCACTCGTCCTTCGGAGCTTCTCGACGCGGTTCTCGCGGCGGGCCGCAAGGGCCTCTCCATCCAGCGCTACAAGGGTCTCGGCGAAATGAACGCCGAGCAGCTTTGGGAGACCACGCTGGATCCCGCCAACCGCTCGCTTCTCCGCGTCGAAGTCGCCCAGGCCGACCTCGCCGACGAGATCTTCACCCGGCTGATGGGCGATGTCGTCGAACCCCGGCGCGAGTTCATTCAGGAGAATGCGCTCAGCGTCGCGAACCTCGACGTTTGAGGAACTGCGCCAGCAGAGCGGTGTTGGCGCAGCAGTGACCGGCCGCACAATCACTCTCGCCAGCTACAATATGCGCAAGGCGATCGGGACCGACCGCCGCCGCGATCCGCATCGGGTGCTGGAGGTGCTGCGCGAAATCCATGCCGACGTGGTCGCCCTGCAGGAGGCGGACCGCCGCTTCGGCGGACGGGCATCCGCCGTGCCCCACGAGCTGATCGACGCCCACGGCCTCTACAAGCCCGTGTCCTTCGGGGTCCGGCACAAGCGCCCGCTCGAGAAGGCTCGCCGCCATGCGGAGCGGTTCCTCAACGTCGACACCCGCAACATCGGCTGGCACGGCAACGCCCTGCTGGTGAAGCGCGATGTCGAAATCCTGGATCAGGCTGCGATCCAGCTGCCGACTCTCGAGCCGCGCGGCGCGGTGATGGCCGAGCTTCGGTTCGACGGCGATCGCATGCTCCGGGTGATCGGCATGCACCTCGACCTTTCCGGGCTTTGGCGCCGCCGGCAGATGCGTGCCATCTTCGCCGCCATCGCCGCCCGGCCCGGGGAGATGCCGACCATCCTGATGGGCGACACCAACGAATGGCGCTCGGCCGGCGGGTGCCTGAAAGATTTGCCGCCGGACTTCCGGATCGCTCCGACCGGCCCAAGCTTTCACTCGCGGCACCCGGTCGCCACGCTCGACCGGATCATCGTCGAGCAGATGAAGATCGACGCCGCTGGAGTGCACATGAGCCCGGCGGCGCGCCGGGCGTCCGACCACCTGCCGATCTGGGCGCGGGTGAGCTTCTAGCCCAGCCCCGCGATCTTGCGCTGGCGGCGGCGCTGGACCGACGATCCGATGCCCATCGATTCGCGATATTTGACCACCGTTCGCCGGGCGCATTCGAAGCCGCGTTGCTTCAGAAGCGCGGCAATGGCGTCGTCGCTCAGCACTTCGACCTCGCTGCCGATGATCTCCCGGATGGCCGACTTGACCGCCTCCGCCGCGGCCCCCTCGCCGCCGTCGTCCGACGAAGCGACCCCCGATCCGAAGAAATATTTGAGCTCGAACAGGCCGCGCTCGCAAAGGAGATATTTGTTGGACGTCACTCGGCTCACGGTGGATTCGTGCATCTCGATGGCTTCGGCCACCTGGCGCAGAGTCAGCGGCTTCAGCGCTTCGGGACCGCGATCGAAGAAGCCCTGCTGGGTCTTCACGATCTCGGAGACCACCTTGACGATGGTCCGCGCTCTCTGGTCGAGCGCTCGCACCAGCCAGTTCGCGCTGGCCAGGCATTCGCTCAGCCACGCCTTCGAATTCCGGTCCTGCGGTCCGCTCTTGAGCTCCTGGTAATAGCGCCGGTTGATCAGCAGGCGGGGAAGCGCGGCTCCGTTCAGTTCGACCGAATAGCCGCTTCGGGTCCGGCGGACGAAGACGTCCGGCGCCGCCTGGTCCGCCGCTTCGGAGGCGAAGCGGCTTCCCGGCTTGGGGTCATAGGCGCGAAGCTCCTGAACCATGTCGGCCAGGTCCTCGTCGTCCACCCCGCAGATCCGCCGAAGGTCGTTCATCCGTCCCTTGGCGAGCAAATCGAGATTGTCGATGAGCCGCGCCATCGCCGGGTCGTACCGGTCGGCGGCCTTCGCCTGAAGCGCCAGGCATTCCGAAAGGTTTCGCGCCCCGACTCCGGGCGGATCGAAGTCCTGGACAAGCCGCAGCGCGCTTTCGACCTCGGCGACGCTTGCTCCGGAATCCTGGGCAATGTCGCTGAGCGGGGTGCCGAGATAGCCGTTGGGATCGAGCTGCTGCACGATGATCTCGGCCAGCATCGCTCGCGGTCCCGACGCGCCGTGTAGCTGGGCGAGGAGGTGCTCGGCGAGCGACGTCGCCGTCGCTTCGATCCGGTCGAAATCGAACCCTTCTCCGTCACCGCCGCTCATCGGCACATCGGTGAAGCTGTCGGTTTCGAGCGCCTGGCTCTCGAAATCATAATCGAGCGGGCGGTCGTCCTCGCCCGCGCCGCCGGGAATGAGCTCGTCGGTAAGCGACGGAGCGGAAGCCTCTTCCTGCACCTCTTCGGCGACCGGTTCGCCGTCGTCGCCGGATCCCATCTCCAGGAGCGGATTTTTCGCCATCTCCTCGGAGATGACCGATTCCAGCTCCAGGTTGCTGAGCGCCAGCAGCTTGATCGCCTGCGTCAGCTGCGGCGTCATGACGAGCTGCTGCGATTGGCGAAGCTGAATTTGCGGGCCGAGACCCACGCTCAGGCACTCCTACAGGGCGAAGCTTTCGCCAAGGTACAGGCGGCGCACTTCGCTGTCTGCAACCAGCGCTTCGGGCGTGCCCTGGAACAGCACCTGGCCATCGTAAATGATGCAGGCGCGATCGACGATGTCGAGCGTCTCGCGGACGTTGTGATCGGTGATCAGCACGCCGATGTCGCGCTGCTTCAGTTCGCGGACGAGCTCGCGGATGTCGGAGATCGAAATCGGATCGATGCCGGCGAACGGCTCGTCGAGGAGCATGATGGTCGGATCGGCGGCGAGTGCCCGGGCGATCTCGCAGCGCCGGCGTTCGCCGCCGGAAAGGGCCATTGCCGCGCTGTCGCGGAGGCCGGCGAGGCCGAATTCACCCAGAAGGCGCTCCAGCCGCTCGCGCCGGATCTGCTCGTCCGGCTCGCTCACCTCCAGCACCGCGAGGATATTCTGTTCGACGCTCAGCCCGCGAAAGATCGAGGTTTCCTGCGGAAGGTAGCCGAGGCCAAGAATGGCTCGCCGGTACATCGGCAGGTCGGTGATGTCCTCGCCCTCGAGGAAGATTCGGCCGGAGTCCGGCTTCACCAGGCCCATGACCGAATAAAAGCAGGTCGTCTTTCCGGCGCCATTGGGGCCCAGCAACCCGACGACTTCGCCGCGGTGGACGGACAGCGAAACGTCGTGGAGCACGGCCCTGCGGTCATAAGCCTTGGCGATCGACCGGACTTCCAGCCCGACGCCCGTAGCCGCGGCCTGCTCGCCGGGCCGGACCAGGACCGCTGCCTCGTTCATCGGAATCAGTCGCCGCGCTTCGGGACTGTGAAATGCCCCTTAACGCGCCCTCCGCTCTGGGCGACTCCGGCGGGGCCGCCGTCGATGACGGCGCGTCCGGAATCGAGGTCGATCACCAGCCGCGACCCGATGATCTGCGAATCGCCGCGGTTGAGCCGGACATTGCCGACGAGGGTGATGAGCTTGCGGTTGAGATCGTAGACGCCGAAGTCGCCGGTCGCCCGCTCGGACGGGCTGGTCACGACCACTCCGCCGCTTGCGTCGAGCCGCTGGATCTGGATCGACCCGGCGCTGGAATAAGCGACCGTCAGGCGCTGGGTGTCCAGGGTCAGCTCCGCCTGGGTGACATGGACATTGCCGGCGAAGATCGCACGATCAGCGCGATCCTGCACCTCGATGCGGTCGGCCGTGACGTCGACCGGTGCATTGCCGTTGTGCCCTTTGAGGGCCGAGATCGGCTGTTGCGGCTGCGCCTGCGCTTGGGCAAGAGTCGCCGCGGCCACCGAGGCGGCGGCGAGCGCAAGGAGGATCGGCCGGTGCATTGCCCTCATCTGACCGCGCCCTGCACGATTTTCAAGCGAGCGCCTTGATCCAGCACCACGGTTCGGCTTCCCATATCGGCCTGAAGCCGGCCCGCAGTGAACTGCCCGAGCTTCATTTGTCCCTGGACCTGCCCGCTTCCGGTCACCTGCCGCTGCTTCAAGTTGACCACGACATTGCTGGTGTTGAGCCTGTAGCCCTGCGGCCCGCTGACTCGGATCGGGCCGACGACGCGGACCATCTGCTCGTCGATATTGTAATGGGCGAGATTGGCGAGGATTGTGACTGGGCCGTCCGCAAGGCCAAGCCGGGCCATCATCCCGCGGATATCGACGATCGGCAATTCGGAGCTTCGCTGGATCGCCGATTGCGCGACGATCAGGAACGGGCGGCCGTCGCTGTCCTCGCCCGTGTAGCGGGCGACGTCGACGCGCATCCGCTCCGGCGCGTTTTCGACCTTGTTCTTGTCGAGGATGAAGCTGACCTCGCTGCTCTTGTCGAGCGGCGCGAGGGCGAGGAACGCGATCAGGACCCCGACCGCGGCCGGCAAGGCGATCTTGGCGAATCGAATGACCCGGTCGTGCTGGCTTCCGGGCTGCGCCCAGTGCTGCCGGACCTCGCGTTCGCGCGCGGCGGCTTCAGACATGGCGCTGCCGCCTAGCCGTCATGGGCGAAGATGTCCTGCTCGGCCCAGCCGGCGACGTCGAGCAGTGCCCGGTACGGGATGAACTCGAAGCAGCCCTCGGCCAAAGCGACGCGATTCTCGCGCTCGAGCCGCTCGTCCAGCTTCGCCTTGAGCGCGTGGAGATAGCGGACGTCGCTCGCCGCATATTCGCGCTGGGCATCGCTGATCTCCGGAGCGCCCCAGTCGCTGGTTTGCTGCTGCTTGGAGATTTCGTGGCCAAGGAGCTCCTTGACCAGATCCTTGAGGCCGTGGCGGTCGGTGTAGGTGCGTACGAGCCTCGACGCGGTGCGCGTGCAATAGAGCGGCGCCGCGACGATGCCGAGATATTTGCTCATGATGGCAACGTCGAATCGGGCGAAGTGATAGAGCTTGAGCCGGCTCGAATCGGACAGCAGGGCCTTGAGCCGCGGCGCCGAATAGTCGCTGTGGACGCCGAATCGAACGAGGTGCTCGTCGCCGCCGCCATCGGAAAGCTGGACGAGGCACAGCCGGTCGCGGCCGGGAATCAGGCCCATCGCCTCGGTGTCGATCGCGATCGGACCGTCCGCGAAACGGACTCCCTCCGGAAGGTCTTCCTCGTGAAAATAGATGCTCATTCGCTTTCCTCGCCTATCGCGGCTGCGTCTCAAATAGAAAAGATTGCCGTCGCGGAAGCCCTTAGCAGCCACCCCATAATCGAATCACTAGAGCGCGCAGCTTTTTTCATGTAAGGCTGTGGACGGTGTGTGGAAAAAACACACCGGAAAACCGGTTGCGCGGAAAGTGCCCCGCGCGTTGGTTACAGGTGATTGGGGCACAAGGATATTTGACCGGCATGGGTTTCGATAGAGGGCGTAAGGGCGACCGGGGCGGTCGCGGCAGGGACAAGCGCGACGGGTTCTTCGACGAAGGTACCAGTGATCGCGGCGGGTTTGGAGATCGCGGCGGATTCGGCCAGCGGCCGTACGGCGACCGCGGCGGATTCGGCGGCGGCGACCGTGGCGGAGGCTACGGCGGCGATCGCGGCGGATTCGGCGGCGGCGGCGGAGGCGGCGGTTTCCGCGGTGGCGGCGGAATGCCCCCCCAGGTCGTCGGCGAAGGCAAGGGCGTCGTGAAGTTCTTCAATCCGCAGAAGGGCTTCGGCTTCATCGTCCGCGACGATGGCGGTGACGACGTGTTCGTCCACATTTCCGCGGTCGAGCAAGCGGGTCTCACCGACCTCGCCGACGGACAGCCGCTCGAGTTCACGCTGGTGGACCGCGGCGGCAAGGTCTCAGCGACCAACCTTCGAATCGACGGCGAGCCGATCGCTGTCGAGCGCGCCGAACGCGGGCCTCAGCGCCAGCTGACGGGTGAGAAGGCGCAGGGCACCGTCAAGTTCTTCAATGCAATGAAGGGATTCGGCTTCATCCAGCGCGATGACGGCCAGCCTGACGCCTTCGTCCACATTTCGGCCGTCGAACGCGCCGGAATGCCGACGTTGAACGAAGGCGACCGGCTTGCTTTCGAGCTGGAAGTCGACCGGCGCGGCAAGCACGCAGCCGTGAATCTCCAGCCTATCGGTTGATCCCACCCACCGCACCGATAGGTAAGAAGCGCCCGTCCGGATAACCTCCGGGCGGGCGTTTCCGTTCTGTGGAAGGAGCGCCGCCCCGCGAGGAGCGGCGCCGGGATTACATCGCGCTCGAATAGAATTGGGCGAAGTCGGATTTCAGCATCCGCGCCGAGGTCGGGTCGATGTACATCATGTGACCCGCCGGATAGTAAGTGTAGCGGATATTGGCCTGAAGCTGCGGTTCGAGCGCCATGTGCTGGAACTCGTACTCGGCGCCGTGGAAGGGCGTCGCCAGGTCGTAATAGCCGTTCACCGACAGGATCTTCATCCGCGGGTTCTGGCGGATGGCGTTGGCCAAATCGACGCTTGTGTCGGCGATCTGCTGCTGGCCGTCAGGCGCCTTGTGGGTGAAGTCCCAGCTGTTCTCCCCACCGTAGATTCCGGCATAATTGTTCGGCCGGTAGATGAGCGGCGTCTTGTAGCCGAGGTCGCGGAACAGATAGTCGTTCAGCGCAGCGACGAAGCCGCCGGTAATGGCGCTGCCCTGCGGATCATAGTCGGTGCCCTCGCCGACATTGTTCGGTTCCGTGCCGACATAGCGCGAATCGATCCGGCCGATGATCTGGTGCCGGCTGCGAAGGAGCTCGCGGCGGAAATGATCCGGATCCACGCGCAGGTGCGAGCGGAGGATATAGTCGGTCGAAAGGCCGGTCAGCTGCGACATCTGCTGCGCGATCGACTGCGCCTCGCTGTCGCTGAGCTCATTCCCCTTCTGGAGCGCGAGCGTGTACGGCCCGCTGGCGAAGTCGCGCGCCTGCTGGATGAACTGCTCCAGCGGCGGCTTGTTCGGGATCGCGTCGTGGTACCAGGCGTCGGCCGCATAGGTCGGGAGGAAGTTGATCAGCGACTGGTCGCCCTGGAAGTCCGCGAAGTTGAAGACGGTCGAGACGAACGCGATCCCGTTCAGCTGCACGCCCGCGTCGAGAAGCGAGTTCGAAAGGCCCGCGGCGCGGGTCGTTCCGTAGCTCTCGCCGATGATGAACTTGGGATCGTTCCAGCGCTGGTACTTGGTGAGGTAGCGCTGGATCGTCTTGGTGAAGGCGTCGAGGTCCTTGTCGACCCCGAAGAAGTCCTTCGGCTCGGCCTTCCCGAGCACTCGTGACAGGCCCGTGGTCGGCGCGTCGATGAAGACGAGATCGGTGATGTCGAGCAGAGTGTCGGGGTTCGGCCCGTAGCGGAACGGCGGGCCCGGGATGGTCTCGGGCGACGAGGCGTCGACCTTGATCGGTCCGAACGAGCCCATGTGCAGCCACATGGTCGAGGAGCCGGGGCCGCCGTTGAACAGGAAGGTGACCGGCCGGCGCTGACCGCGCGAAGCGGGCATCGTATAGGCGGTGTAGAACATGCTCGCCGTCGGCTCACCCTTGTCGTTGCGAATGGTGAGGTGGCCGGGGGTCACGGTGTAGGCGAGGGTTCGGCCGTGGAACGGGATCGACCGCTTCACCGGCTGGGCGTCTTCCTCGACGCTGGCCTTCACCTGGTCCGGATTGGGCTTCGCGGCCTCGGCCTTGGCGTCCTTCGAGGGAGCGTCGCCGGCTGGCGTGTCCTGGGCGACGGCGACGCTGCTGAGCGCAAGGGCGATCGCAAGGAAGGACGTGCGAATCATGGATGTGCGGATCATTTGTGACCTTTCATCGGAATGGGTTGGCCTTCGACCATGACGTAATCGACGTGCTGGACGGCGGTCGGATCGGTGAGCGGGTCCCCTTCGACCGCGATCAGGTCGGCGGACTTGCCCGGGTCGAGCGTGCCGGTGACGTCGGACAGGCCCATGAGCGCCGGACCGCCCTTGGTCGCCGCGATCAGTGCATCGCGCGGAGACATCCCGCCTTTCGTTACCATCAGCTCGACTTCGTGATTGGCCATGGTGTGCGGGGCGACCGCGCTGTCGGTGCCGAGCGCGATATTGACTCCGGCGCGATAGGCCATGTTCAGACCCTTGCCCCAAACTCCCAGCGTCTGGCGGGTCTTGGCCTCGCTGGCTGGGGTCATGATGCCCTTGCCGAGCGCATTGGCGACCCCGCTGAAAGCCATCAGCGTCGCGACATAATAAGTGCCGCGCGCCTTCATGTCCTTGATACCGGTCTCGTCGATGAAGGTGCCGTGCTCGATGGAGTCGACGCCGGCGCGGACGGCGGCGTCGATCCCGCGCGCCCCATGCGCGTGGGCCGCGACCTTCAGCCCCATGAAGTGGGCCATGTCACAGATCGCCTTCATTTCGGCGTCGGTGAAATGCTGCTCCAGGCCGCGGGTGCCGGGGTCGAGGACTCCGCCCGTGGCCATGATCTTGATCCAGTCGACGCCATCGGCGGCAAGCTGGCGGACGACCTTCTGGCATTCGTCGGCGCCGGTGCAGACGGACGGGTTCAAATGGGCTTCGTTGACCGCCTCGGCGAGCTCCGGCGGAAGGCCGGTGGCCTCGTCCGCATGGCCGCCGATGATCGACAGCGGCGCTCCTGCGACCTTGATCCTCGGGCCGGGGAAGCGGCCTTCACCGACCGCATCGCGGACCGCGATCACCGTGCTCGTGTCGCCGCCAAGGTCGCGCACGGTGGTGAAGCCGCCCTGCGCCATTTCGAGCGCGTGGGTAAGGCCCACGGTGGCGCCGTAGGGGTTCGAATATTTCTTGGTGAAGCCGGTGTACCAGGGCTCACCGCTGGTGCCGGTGAGGTGGACATGGACGTCGGTCATCCCCGGCATCACCGTCTTGTCGCGCTGGTCGACGACGATCGTGCCCTGAGGAGCGACGAAGCCGCTTTCGATGCGCGCGATCTTGCCGTTTTCGACGATGACCGTGGACGCTCCGCGCGCCGGCTGGGCTGCGTCGACGATCAGGCGGCCTGCCTGGACCGCATAGGTCTCCGCCGAGGCCGCCGTGCTCACCAGCGCCAACGCGGCAACGGCCACGAATCTCTTCAACATGTCGCGAGTCCCCTTCCCGGCGCGCGACCGTAGCGCGGCCGGAAGGGCTTTCAAGTAACCATGGACTGGAGACTCGCCACTCGGTCGGCCTCAGCCGCCGGTTTGTCGATCCGTATGCGGCTGATGCGCGGGAAGCGCATGGCGAGCCCGGACTTGTGGCGCGTGCTCGAATGGATCGAGTCGAAGGCAACTTCGAGAACGAGGGCCTTTTCGACTTCGCGGACCGGGCCGAACCGTTCCACCGTGTGGTTGCGGACCCAGCGGTCGAGCCATTTCAGTTCCTCGTCGGTGAAGCCGAAATAGGCTTTGCCGACCGGGAGCAGCTGGCCGTCGTCGGTCCAGCATCCGAACGTGTAGTCGGAATAGAAGCTGGAGCGCTTTCCCGAGCCCCGTTGCGCGTACATCAACACGCAATCGGCGGTCAGCGGATCGCGCTTCCATTTGTACCACAGGCCGGTTTTGCGGCCGGGCACGTAAGGACTGTCGCGCCGCTTCAGCATCACGCCCTCGATCGCGGCGTCGCGAGAGCCGGCGCGAATATTCGCAAGCTCTTCGAAATCCCGCGCCTCGATGAGCTGCGACAGGTCGAACCGCTCCGGATCGAGAGCGGGAACGAAGCTTTCGAGGCGGGCGCGGCGATCGATCCACGGCAGGCCGCGGACGTCCTCGCCGTCATCGATCAGAATATCGTAGAGCCGGACGAAGGCCGGATATTGCGCCTACATCTTCGCGCTCACGACCTTTCGGCCGAGCCTCTGCTGGAGCGCGTTGAACGAGGCCGCCGCTCCGCCGTGGAGTTCCGCATTTCCCTGGTCCGATCCGCGCACGAGAAGCTCGCCGTCGAGCACGCCCTCGCTTTCGAAAGCGGCGGCGATTTCCGGAAAGCTTGCGGAAACGTCATCGCCGGTGCGGCTGTAGAGGCGGGTCTGGCCCGCGGTCCTGACGAGCTGGACCCGGATGCCGTCCCATTTCCACTCCGCCGCGAAATCGTCGAGCGAAACGACCGTCTCTTCGAGCGGATGGGCAAGCATGAAGGGGCGGAAGACCGGCACGTCGGCGGCGGTCGGCTGCTGTCCGCGTCCCTCTCCCCACGCGAACAGCTCGGCGTAAGGCGGCGCGAGCCCGTGCCAGACTTCCTCGACGGCATCGACTTCGAGGCCGAAGGCGTCGGCGAGCGCCTGCTTCGCGAGCCGAGCGGAAACGCCGATCCGCAAATTGCCGGTCGCAAGCTTGAGCAAGGCGAACCGGCCCGAGGCGTCGAGATGGTCGAGCATCTCCGCGAGGACCTGCGGAGCGGTCGCCCGCCCCGCATTGGCAAGCCGCTCGACAGCATCGGCAATCGACAGGGTCCCGTCATCGAGCTCGGGTTCGCCCCCTGGAGTCGGCCAGAGCAGCGAGACGGTCTCGGCCATGTCGCCGACATAGTCGCGGCTCATGTAGAGCAGGGTCGGGTCGAGCCGTTCCTCGGCGATCGCCCGGATCGCCGCGCCCTTCACCGCGGGAATGCTGAGCGAACCGGTCAGTGCGGCCAGCGCGATTCCGCGATCCGGGTCGGGCGTCTCCTTCAGATAGTCGCCGATCAGCCGGAGCTTGGTGTTGCGCGAGCGCGTGTAGACGAGGGCGTCGAGCAGCTGCGAGAAGGCACGCATTCGTTCTCATTACCACGTCATCCCGGCGAAGGCCGGGATCTCGTCGAGAGAACGCACGACACTGCTGTTGCGGCTAATCGACCCGAGGCCCCAGCCTGCGCTGGGGCGACGCGGTTGGTATTCAATGCAGCCGAAGCGCGAGCGCGGCGAGGATGGAGACGCTGTGGGCCCGCGATTCGCTCGCCATCGCTTCCTCGAAATGCTCGAGGCAGGACTGGGTCGCAATGCGATGGCCCGGGAGCAGGGCGAGCTGCGCCGACCGATGGGTCAGGGCCTCCAGCGCCTCGAGACCGTTGGCGGCGGCGATCTGGCGGATGGCGTCCATCCGGGCGTGGATGTCGAGGGGCGAAAGCCGTTCCGCGCGGCTGGTGAAGTCGGCGAGGCGTTCGCCGATCTGGTCCCAAACTGGCCCGAGCCTGTCTCCAGCCATTAAGCCTCTCCCGTTGAACCGACAGTCGCTCCAAAGGGTTAAGGCCTGGTCAACGCCGCCCCCTCACTTGACAAAAATGGCCGCTAAAGCCATGTGCGCCACGCGTGAGGCGGCACCATGAGAGTGTCGCTCTTTTCTTTTGCACTTTTGGGACTCTTCCGATGGCCAAGCCGGCAACCGTAAAGATCAAGCTCGTCAGCAGCGCCGATACCGGCTTCTTCTACGTGACCAAGAAGAACCCGCGCACGCAGACCGAAAAGCTGAGCTTCCGCAAATATGACCCCGTCGCGCGCAAGCACGTCGAGTTCAAGGAAGCGAAGATCAAGTAGCCTGCGGGGCCGGCGTTTTCCGGTCCGCGGTCTCAATCCCGAGCAGTTCGTTCACCTGCGCGACGAACTTCGCCACCGAAATCGGTTTCGACACATAGGCCTGCGCCCCGGCGGCGCGGATCCGCTCCTCGTCGGAGGCGGCGGCATAGGCCGTCACCGCCATGATCGGCACGTCCTTCAGCTTTTCGTCCTCGCGGATGAAGCGAATCAGGTCGAGCCCCGTCACGTGCGGGAGCTGGATGTCGGTGATGACCAGATCGGGGCCGAACTCGCGCGCCTGGTCCAGCGCGAATCGGCCGTCGGTGACGGGCCTCGGCTCATGGCCATGCGCGGCGAGGAGGTCGCAGAACAATTTGACGTTCAGCGCATTGTCCTCGACGATCAGGATCCTTGCCAAACCGAACTCCCGAAACTGTGACCCAAGCTTAAGCCATGGCTGATGCACAGCCAACAGACGCGCAGGCAATCGCCCTTCTTGCGCTCGCCACCGTCGTTTCCGACGAACGGCGGGCAAAGCGGTTCCTTGACCTGACCGGAATCGGGACGGATGAGCTCCGGGCCCGGGCCGCCGATCCGGCGGTCCTTGCGGCGCTGCTGCGATTCCTGGAGGCGCATGAGCCCGACCTGATAGCGGTGGCACAGGCGTTGAACATGAAGCCGGAAGCGCTGGTCGCCGCCCGGCGCGAGCTAGAGGAAGAGGCATGACGAAAACGATCCTGATCACCGGCGCAACCGCGGGAATCGGCGAGGCTGCGGCGCGGCGCTTCGCGAGCGGCGGCTGGAAGGTGATCGGGACGGGGCGAAGGGCGGAGCGTCTGCGGGCGCTTTCGGACGAACTGGGCGAATCGTTCCTCCCCCTCGAAATCGACATACGCGACCTGGATTCGGTGCGGTCGCTGGAGGAACTGTCGCCGCCGTGGGGAGCGATCGACCTGCTTCTCAACAATGCCGGCCTCGCGCCGCCGACCAACCCGCTTCCGGAGACAGACTGGGATCTGCTGGAAACGGTGATGGAAACCAACATGACCGGGCTGGTGGCGCTGACCCGGGCGCTTCTGCCGGCGCTGGTCGACCGCAAGGGCGCGATCGTCAACCTGTCGTCGGTCGCCGCGACCTATCCGTACAAGGGCGGCGCGGTTTACGGCGGCACGAAAGCATTCGTCCGCCAGTTCTCGCTCGACCTGCGCTGCGATCTGGCCGGAACCGGCGTGCGAGTCACTTCGATCGAGCCGGGAATGGTCGAGACCGAGTTCACGATCGTCCGCACTGGCGGCGACAAGGCGGCCTCCGATGCGCTCTATTCGAACATGGACCCGATGACCGCTGACGACATCGCCGAGACCATCTGGTGGGTCGCCAACCTGCCGCCGCACGTCAACGTCAATGCCATCGAGCTGATGCCGACCAGCCAGAGCTTCGCCGGCTTCACGGTCAGCCGGAAGGGTTGATTCCGGCGGCGCGACTGGTCAGGAGCGTTTGCATGAGCATCGATGATCGCATCGCCGAACTCGGCATCACCCTCCCGGAACCCGCTGCCCCGGTCGCGGCCTATGTGCCCGCCGTCGAACATGGCGGGCTCCTCCACATCTCCGGCCAGATCAGCTTCTCCGAAGACGGCAATCTCATCGTCGGGCGCCTCGGCGACGACATGAACCTCGAGCGCGGCACCGAAGCCGCTCGCCGCTGCGGGATCATGCTCCTTGCGCAGATGAAGGCGGCGCTCGGCTCCCTCGATCGGGTCGAACGGGTCGTGAAGCTCGGCGTGTTCGTCAACAGCGCGCCCACGTTCACCGACCAGCCGAAGGTCGCCAACGGCGCGTCGGAGCTGATGCAGGACGTGTTCGGCGAAGCCGGCCGCCATGCCCGGAGCGCGGTCGGCGCAATGCTCCCGCTCGGCGTAGCGGTGGAAGTGGACGCAATCGTCGCGGTGAAGGCCTAGTTCAGGCTTCCTGCTATACCTGAAAGGGTATGGCCGACCGCGAATCCGAGATTGTCGCGAAGATCGCCTCCGGCATATCGGGGCTGAACGCCCGCGCCTGGGACCGCCTGACCGGCGATCATCCGTTCGTCAGCCATGCCTTCCTTGCGGCTCTCGAAGATTCGAAGAGCGTCGGCCCCGGGACGGGCTGGACCCCCGCGCCGATCCTCGTGGAAGACGAGGGCGAGCATCTCGTTGCCGCCGCCCCGGCCTATCTGAAGACCCACAGCCAGGGCGAATATGTGTTCGACCACGGCTGGGCCGATGCGTGGGAGCGCGCCGGCGGCGCTTATTATCCCAAGCTCCAGGTCGCCGTCCCGTTCACGCCGGTGCCGGGGCCGCGCCTTCTGGGATCAAGGCCGCAGCAGCTGCTGGCCGCCCTCGAAGCAGTGACGGTGCAGAACCAGATCTCCTCCGCGCACATGACCTTCATCGAGGATGCGGATGCTGCCGAGGCGGAACGGCGCGGCTGGCTGATCCGGCACGGAATCCAGTATCACTGGTTCAACCGCGGCTATCGCGACTTCGACGATTTCCTCGACAGCCTGACCAGCCGCCGCCGCAAGACCATCCGCAAGGAAAGGGCGGCGGCGCGCGAGGGGCTGGAGTTTCGGGCGCTGACAGGGTCCGAAATCGGCGCGGCCGAGTGGGATGCGATGTGGCGCTTCTACCAGGATACCGGGGCCCGGAAGTGGGGTCATCCCTACCTGACCCGCGCCTTCTTCGACCGTATCGGGGAGACGATGGGCGAGAAGCTGCTGCTGTTCCTCGCCTATCGCGGTTCGGAACCAATCGCCGGTGCGCTGAACGTGATTGGCTCGAATGCCCTTTACGGGCGCTACTGGGGCGCAATCGAGGAGGTCAGATTCCTCCACTTCGAGCTCAGCTATTACCAGGCGATCGAATGGGCGATCGAGCGCGGCCTGGGCTCGGTCCAGGCGGGCGCCCAGGGGGAGCACAAGCTGTCGCGAGGCTATGAGCCGGTGGTCACCAGGTCCGCGCATTTCATCCCTGACCCGGGATTCAGGCGCGCGGTGTCCGGTTTCCTGGAGGAAGAGCGCGAAGCGATTGCCGCCGAGGCCGAGTGGCTCGCCCGCGACCTGCCTTATCGCTCCTCGGCATCGGAATAGAGCGCGACGGTCCGGCCGTTTGCATCGGCCTTGCCCCGGTACATCCCCGGCGTCGTGAATCCCCAGACCATCTCGCCGCTCGGAGCGACGGCGATCATGCCTCCTGTTCCGCCAAGCGAGCGGACGTCGGCGAGCGAATCGTCGAGCGCCTGTTGCAGCGACTCGCCGCCGATCTTCACCCGCTCGGCGACCTGGTAGGCTGCCAACGCGCGGATGAAATATTCCCCGGCTCCGGTCGCCGACACCGCCGCCGAGCCGTCATCGGCGTAGGTTCCCGCGCCGATGATCGGCGAATCGCCGATTCGGCCCCAGCGCTTTCCGGTGAGACCGCCGGTCGAGGTTGCGGCCGCGACGTGACCGTCCGCATCGAGAGCCACCGCGCCGACGGTGCCGTATTTCAGGTCGACGTCGAAAGCGCTCAGCTTGTTGGCCTTCATCTCGTCGAGCTGCCGGCGCCGCTCGGGAGTCGCGAACCAGCTGTTGTCGACCTGCTCCAGTCCCTGCTCGCTGGAGAACTGGTCGGCGCCCCGTCCGCGCAGCAGCACGTGCGGCGAATGGTCCTTTACGGCCCGCGCGAGGCTGACGGGATGGCGGGTGGTCGTCACTCCGGTGACCGCTCCCGCGGAGCGGTCGCTGCCGTCCATGATCGCCGCGTCCAGCTCGTTGCGGCCTTCATAGGTGAAGACCGCGCCGCGCCCCGAATTGAAATTGGGATCGTCTTCGAGGGTCCGGACCGCTGCCTCGACAGCATCGATCGCGCTTCCGCCCTCCGCCAGGATGGCCTCACCCGCCGCGAGCGCTGCATCGAGCCCGGAGCGGACGGCGCGATCCTGCTCCGGCGTAATCCGCGCCTTTTCGATAATTCCGGCACCGCCGTGGACGACGAGCTTCCAACCCGATTCACTCATGTCGCCGCTTTGGACATCGGCGGGCGGGAAGGGAAGGCGCTTTCGATTGACTTCGCCGCAGCGGCGCCGATGCTGCGGTGATGGGGGTATCGCAATGCTCGCTTTCTCCACTTTCGCAGCTGTCGCCGCGGCCGTGACGTCGGCCATCACCGCGCCGGGGCCGAACGGCCCGCTCCAGGGCACTCTGCTCGATGCGGGGAAGGCCGCGCCGGTCGTACTCGTCATCCCCGGTTCGGGACCGACCGACCGCGACGGGAATAATCCGCTCGGAGTCACCGCCGCGCCTTACCGGCTGCTTGCCGAGGCCTTGGGGCAGAAAGGCGTCTCCACCGTCCGCATCGACAAGCGCGGGATGTTCGGGAGCAAAGCCGCGATTCCCGATGCGAACGCGGTCACGATCGCCGACTATGCGGCCGACACGCATTCGTGGGTGCGTTCGATCCGCGAGCGCACGGGCGCCGAGTGCGTGTGGGTGCTCGGGCATAGCGAAGGCGGCCTCGTCGCTCTTTCGGCGGCGCAGAAGCCTCAGGGGATCTGCGGGATAATCCTGGTCAGCGCGGCCGGGCGGAAGCTCGGCGACGTGATGCGCGAGCAGCTTCGCTCAAACCCCGCAAATGCGCCCGTCCTCGCCGATGCCTTGGCCGCGATCGATTCGCTGGAGGCCGGCAAGACGGTGGACGTTTCGGCCATGCACCCGGCGCTTCAGAAGCTGTTCGCTCCGCAGGTGCAGCCATTCCTGATTGACGTCATGGCCGCTGACCCGGCGCGCCTCGCCGCCAGCGCCACTGTTCCGATCCTTATCGTCCAGGGTGCCCGCGACCTGCAGGTCTCGGAGGCGGACGCGAAGGCGCTTGCGGCGGCTCAGCCGAAGGCCCGGCTGATCCTCATCGCCGCGATGAATCACGTGCTCAAGGATGTCGCTTCCGACGACCGGGCGGCGAATATGGCCGCTTATGCCGACCCGTCGCTGCCGGTCGATACCACTCTCGTCGACGCCATCGCGAGCTTCGTAGGCCGCTAGCCGACCGACAGGTCGCGCTGCTGGTTGATCAGCCGCCACTCGTCCAGGTGGCCGAGCATCAGCCTTGCGGCTTCCTCGACCAGGTCGGCGGCGCTGGGGAGGGCCACGCCGCCCTGCAACTCCTCGTCGATGGTGCTCAGCGCGTTCGCCGCCGACTTGGAGCGGATCGCGTCGCCTCCGAAATCGGCCTGGAAGCGAATCCCGAAAATCGCAGTCGCGAGCGCCGGGAAGCCTGCCGATATCAGCGTCAGCCAATTGCCATATTCATTGACCCAAGCCGAATCGACCGCGAGGCCGACGAGCGTCACGAGTGTCACGATCACCGTCGCGACGAACAGCCCAAGAGCGATGACTCCAAGGCGGTGATCGAGCTTGTGGATCTGCGCGGAGTTGCGCTCGTGATAGCCGACCTGGGGGGCGATTTCATATTCGCCGATGGCCTTGGCGAGCCGGGTTGCGCGATCGCCGTCAAGCGATCCGGCGACGCAACCCATCGCTCGCCAGATGCCGCTCGCATACCAGTCGATCCAGCGCCGCGGGACGGGATTGGTCGATGTCCCCGGCGGATCGGGGGCGGCGATACCGAGCAGCTTGAGGCTGCGCATTGGCCGAAGGCGCTCGGCGAGCTGGCGATAGTCGAGCCAGCGGCGATGCCATTCGTTCCGGGTTCCGATCCATGCGTTCAAGATGATGGCGATCGTGAGCGCGGTCTCGAGAGCGGCTTCCTCGAGCTTCAGGTGCGGTGCCATGAACGCGCTGAGCCCAAGGCAGACCGCCAGCCCGCCAAGGACAAAGTTGAAGATATGCCCGCTCCGGTAGGTCTGGGCGAAGTGCGTCGCGAGCCGGTCGGCCCAACTGTAGGATTCCTCCAGCACGTCGATCGGCGCGGCGATCTCGTTCGCGTCGGCGCAGACTTCCCGGTAACGCCGCCATTCGTCGCGCGTCTGGCGCTCGCAATGGGCGTTGGTGAAATCCTTGCGGCCGAATCGGCCGACTCCGGCGGCGGCTAGAAGCAGGGGATATTCGATCCGGGTGCGCAGGCGCCGAAGCCGCTCGGTAACGAAGCCATGGGCGAACTCCCGGTCCTGGGTTCCCGGCGGCGGCAGGAGCAGGGCGCCGAGAAGAGCGTCGATGTTCGAACGCTCCAGAGGCCGTTCTGCGGTGCTTTCGTCGGCCTGGGTCAGGACCACGGGATCGAATGCGGCCCACAGCAGGCGGGGCGGCATGGCGGGGTCGACCGGTATGTGAGCGATCGACGTTCCGCGGGTGATGGCGATCTGCACCACCTCGCCCGTGCCGCCTCGCCCGCGCGGCGGTCGGCCGTCCCACACGGCCAGCAGAACGTCGCAATGGGCGACGGTCCCTCGCCCGGCCATCACGAAAGCGCGAAGCTCGTCATCGAGCTCGCCGGGCAGCTCGAGTACGCAGGTCGCGCGGCAGACGAGGTCATCGAACCGCTTCAACCCCGAATTGTGGAGCGTCGTCCGGTAGCTCTCGCGATCGAAGGGAAGGATTGCCTGGAGCTCGAAGCCAAGCTCCAGCGCGATTTCGGCGGCGATCTGGTCCGACCCGTCGGCAAGCGGTGAGACGAACAGCAGGCGGGGCGGCACCTCAGCGAACAGTGCGCGCTCTCTCTCGTAGAGATCGAGAGCGCTCGCTTTCAGCTGGAGAAGGGTCGCCCCGATCCGATCGACGATCGTCTTCACCGCTTCCTTGGGAAGCGCCTCGATCCGGTGGCCCGTAATCCCGACGCTGAGCACGAACGGGAGGCGCGGCGGGTGGGCCGCCGCCTCGCTCGTCGCAACCATTTCGAGCTGGGGCTTGGTTATCGGCCGAAGACTCCGGCGCTGTACAGAGCAACCGCAGCGACGACGACAACCACCACCGCACCGATTGCGTAGGAGGCGAAGCTGCTGCCTGTGTTGAGACTGTAGGAGTTGATGTTTCCGACGGAGCCGTTGTTGTTGGTGCCGCCGGGATCGAGCGGCAGGTAGCTTGCCCCCGAATCATTGGTGACCCGGAGCGTGTAGGCGAAATCCCCTTTCTCGGCCTTCTGGTTGCGGTTGCGGACGGTCAGAGTCGTGCCGTCGGCATCGACATCGGTGGCTTCGAACTGGCCCCAGCGGCACTCCTCCGTCGGGCAGGTGGTTCCACGCGCGACGTAGAGCGCTTCCTTCAAATTCTTCGGGATCGACGAATCGGGAAAACGGTAGCCGTGGTTCGGGCCCTTGATCCGATAATGGAGAATGAAACCGTCGTGGTTGTCGTTGTCGAACGTGATGTGGTTGTCGGGACCGATGGGGATGTCCTTGGACTCGAACCGGAACGGCGGCTTGCTGCCCGGCTGGAGGATGACATCGATAGTTGCTTCTTTCGGCGGATTTGGCGTGTTCGGCATTGCGAATCTCCCCCTCTTACAATCAAGTCAGGCCACGGAATTTCATGACGGCCAGCCTTGCGGCAATGGGCTGGGCTTCCTGGAGCCGGCCCAGCCGCCTGAGCAGCTCAGCGCGCTGGCTCATCTCGGTTGGACGCTCGGCGACGTTGGCGGGGAATTGCGCTAGAGCCGTGTTCCATTCGGCCGTGGCTCCGTCGAGATCGCCCGCCTCTTTCTTGATGTCGCCCATCAACCGGTAAATATCCGCGACCCTGTACCTGTCCATGATCGGGTCTTCGCTATGTTCCTTGCGCACCGCGGTCAGCGCCCGGCCGGCCAAGTCGAGGGCGGCGCCGTGCTGGTGGCGGAGAAGGGCGAGCTTCGACTGCATCATCAGGCAGGCCGTCTGGTCGCGCTTGCTGACGGTGTCGCCCGGAGCAGCGGGCAATGCCAGGGCGAGCGCGCAACCGGCGGCAACCTCGGCCGTCGCCCGATCGCGTTGGCCAAGAGCAATCAGAACCCGTGAGCTGTCGAGCCGCGCGGCCGCCGCGACGCTCTTCCACAGGGCGTTGGTCGGCTCGAGCGTGATCAGGGCGTCCGCCTCGCTGACAGCTGTGTTCAACTCGCCAGCCGCGCCGGCATAGTCGCCGAGGTCCGTCAGCAGGTAGCCGAGCCGGGCGTGCGCCTTGATCAGGAGCATCTTCACGTTGGAGCCGGCGCCATTGGCGACGAGCGAGTCGAGGAAGGCGATCTGCCGCCGCCGGGTCGAGACGGCTGCCGGCAATTTCCCTTGGGAGCGCTGCGAATCCGCCAGCCAGTCGAGCACGTTCCCGAGCTCGTACTGGTAAGTCGCATTGTCCGGGTAAAGCGACGCGAGCTTTTCGATCGGCCCAGCGACGGATTCGAACTGCTCCTCGGCCTCCGCGAAGCGCCGCTCGTTGACCAGCGAAATGCCCAGGTCCTCGTTCGCGTAGAGGACCTCCATCCGGTATTTCACATTGTCCGGCTCGATTTCGACCATTCGGTCGGCGAGCCGTTTGTACTCGCGATAGGCGGCTTCCGAACGGACGGGCTGGCCGCTGAAGCGCGCCATCTCCCCGACGTAGAAGACGTTCTGGGCATGCTCGTAGAGCCGCCTGGCGTCATCGGGGGAGCGGCGGAGCGCCTCGGCGGTTCCCGCCATGGCCTGGCGGTACAGGTCCGCGGCTTCCTGGATATTGCCGCGATTGTAGGCGACCTCGGCCATGAGATTGAGCGCTCGAGAGCGCTGCAGCAGGGCGTCGTCGGACAGATCCGCCGTATCTTGCCGGCTGTAATAGGCCAAAACGCGCGATCCGACGCCATCGAGCACGTCGAGCTTGCCGATCGGCTCGAGCTTGTCGCGGAGGTCGCCGACCATGAATTCGACGAGGCTCTCTGCCTGGCGCCGCTGGTCGCGGGCCGCATCGCGAGCCTGGATCGCGGTGACAGCGAGCCCGCCGGCGACGATCATCCCGAGGAAGGAGCCGCCGGCAATGGCGGCCAGCCTCCGCTGCCGGCGCAGCTCGTCGCGCTGAACGAGATCGTCGAGCCCGACGCCGAGAATCCCGGCAACGATTTTCAGAAGACCCGAACGGCGTCCGTCACCGGTGGGCCGAAGGTCGGCGGCAAGCGGCTCGGCGCTGCGTCCGGTCGGCCGCCCGCGGCGGTCGTAGCGCTGGGTCAGCGCCGCCGGGAAGCTCTGCGCCTCGCGGCCTGGTTCGCCTCCGACGATCGCCGCGATGACGCAGCCGTCGGGGTGGGCGCGCTTGAAGAATTCGATTTCCTCGTTGGTCCATCGCGACTTCGCCGCGGCCGGCGAGCAGAGCACGATGAGGCACCGGGAGGCAGTCAGCGCGACCCGGATTTCCTCGGTGAGATTCTCTCCTGCGGCAAGCTCGTGGCGATCCCTGAAGATCGGTGTGAGCCGTTTGGGGATCACGCCGTTGCCGGTCAGCCGACCGGCGAGCGTCGAGGGCACCCTGAACCGCTCCAGTTCCTTGTGAAGCCAATCCGCCTGTGCCGAATCCGTGTGGCTGTAGCTGAGGAAGGCAAAATAGTGATGGGTAAGGGGCGCGTTCGGTTCGGCGGCGGGCCCAGCCGATGCTCTGCTCAACTCCAGACGCCGCGTCCACTTGTTCATGGCCGCCCCCGTGAGTTCCCTCTAGGGCCTTAGCATCTTTGAATAATCCCGGCGACTCCTTGCTGACGCCTTTGCGGCAGCTCGCCGGAACGCCTATATGCGCGCTCATGTCCATCAGGCCCTGGCGAGATATCGAGCGGCGCACGTCGCGTCAGATCATGGTCGGCTCCGTCCCCGTGGGCGGAGACGCGCCGATCAGCGTGCAGACAATGACCAACACGCCGACCGAGGACGCCAAGGCGACCGTCGACCAGATCCGCCGCTGCGAGGAGGCGGGCGCCGACATCATCCGCGTCTCGTGCCCAACGGCGGATGCGACCGCATCGCTCAGGCAGATCGTCCGCGAGGCGAAGGTGCCGATCGTCGCCGACATCCATTTCCACTACAAGCGGGCGCTGGAAGCCGCCGACGCGGGCGCGGCCTGCCTGCGAATCAATCCCGGCAACATCGGATCGGAAGAGCGGGTCCGCGAAGTCATTGCGGCTGCCAGGGCGAACGGCTGCGCGATCCGGATCGGGGTCAACGCCGGAAGCCTCGAGAAGGATTTGCTCGAGAAATATGGCGAGCCCTGTCCGGAGGCTCTGGTCGAAAGCGCGCTCGACCATATCCGGATCCTGGAGGACCACGGCTTCCGTGAGTACAAGGTCGCCGTGAAGGCCAGCGATGTGTTCCTGGCCGTCGCGGCTTACCAGCAGCTCGCGAGCGAAGTGGATTGTCCGCTTCACCTTGGCATCACCGAGGCGGGCGGCCTGATCGGCGGCACCGTCAAATCGGCGATCGGCATCGGCAACCTGCTGTGGGCGGGAATCGGCGACACGATCCGGGTGTCCCTGTCGGCCGAGCCGGAAGAGGAAGTCCGCGTCGGCTACGAGATCCTCAAGGCGCTCGGCATCCGCAGCCGCGGAGTCCGCGTCGTCTCCTGCCCAAGCTGCGCCCGCCAGGGCTTCGACGTGATCCGCACCGTGGAGGCGCTGGAGTCGCGGCTTCAGCACATCAAGACGCCGATGTCGCTTTCCGTGCTCGGCTGCGTCGTCAACGGCCCCGGCGAGGCGCGCGAGACCGACATCGGGATCACAGGCGGCGGCAACGGCACGCACATGGTCTATCTGTCCGGAGTGACCGATCACCACGTAAAGGACGCCGACATGATCGATCACATCGTTCGGCTGGTCGAGCAGAAGGCCGCCGAGATCGAGGCTGAAGAAGCCGCGGAAACGACGCTCGACGCCGCCGAATAATCCTCTACGGCGACGGGGTGAACCGCGTCGCCCAGCACCGGGTAAAGGCCTTCGCGGTCGCCCTCGCGGCGGTCGGGTCGCTGTCCATCATGGACGCGGTGATGAAGCATCTCGTCCTCGCCATCGGCATTATTGCGGTGAGCGTCTGGCGCGCGCTCGCCAATCTCGGGATCAGCGCTGCGCTTTATCTGCCCAGGCGGACGGGCTGGCCGAGCAAGCGCGCGCTTCGAATCCATATCGCTCGCTCCGTCGTGGTCACGGTGATGGCCTTTCTGTTTTTCTGGGGGATCGGCCGGGTGCACCTGGCGCAGGCGATCGCGCTGACCTTCATCGCCCCGTTGATCGCACTCCTGCTCGCCGCGATCTTCCTCGGGGAGCGGATCGGCAGGCTTTCGATCCTGGGGTCGGTGCTCGCCTTTGGCGGAGTCATCGTCATCGTCGTCGGCCAGGCGCGCCTGGCGCTCGATGCCGAGGCCCTGCTCGGCACCGCCGCGATTATCGGCTCCGCCCTCACTTACGCGGTGAACATTGTCCTGATGCGCCACCAGGCGCTCGCGGCGCGCCCGCTCGAGATCAATTTCTTCCAGTCGCTCACGATCATGGTTCTCTGGCTGGCGGCCCTGCTGGTCGTCGATGCGCCGGCGCCTCCGACAGGCCAGTGGCCGTGGATCGGCGTGGCCGCGACGCTGTCCACGGCCGGGACCTTGCTATTCGCCTGGGCGTATGCGCGCGGCGAAGCGAGCTACCTCGCCGTCACGGAATATAGCGCCTTCCTGTGGGCGTCGGCGCTCGGCTGGATCGTCTTCAGCGAAAACGTCACCGGCTACACGCTTGCGGGGGCGGCGCTGATCGTTGCCGGTTGCCTCCTCGCCTCGCGGCGGAAGGCGGCGCCGCTCCCGGAGATCGACGTCGCCGCCTAGCCGGAGCCGAGGACGTTGATGGTGAAGGCCAGTACGCCGATGTTGAAGGCGAAGGCGGCGAGGCAGTGGACCGTCACCACTCTGCGGACATGCTGGTTCGTGATCTGGACGTCCGACGTCGCGAAGGCCATTCCGCAGGTGAAGGCGAAATAGACGAAGTCCCAGTAATCAGGGTGCGGCGTTCCCGGGAATTCGAAGCCGGAGCATTCGTGGCAATCGTCGCCATAGGCCAGGTGCGCGTAGTGCAAGGCGTAAATGACGTTGCTGAACAGCCAGGCGAGCGCGAGCGTGAAGATGATCAGCCCCTTCGTCAGGGGCTGCGGGTTATGGCCGATCGTCTCCGCTGCGATCGCAATCAGAAGCACGCCGATCACCACCCCGGTGACCCCCAGAAGGATCTTGCGGTTGGCATCGTTCTGCACCGCATGCTCGCGGATTTCCGATGCCTCGCGCGTGCTCAGCAACGGAAGGCAAAGGAGCAGGAACAGTGTCGCCGCGACGTCGAACGCCGCCATCCCGCCGAGCGCCCAGCGATGGAGCAGGTGATGCCCCGCCGGGACTCCGACGACCAGCAAGGCGATGAACAGCAGGAATCGCCAAGGTGCGAACCAGTTGCCGATGCCCTGTCTCTCCGCCATGGACGCGCAAGTTATCGCGACTTTGTCCGGCGTCCAGTGAAAGGAATGTCATGCCCTGGGTCTGGCTTATTGTGGGAGGCCTTTTCGAAGTGGGCTTCACGACCTCGCTGCGGTTCGTGGACGGCTTTCGCAACCTGCCGTGGACGCTTGCCTTCCTGATCTCCGTGGCGATCAGCATGGGGCTTCTGGAGGTTGCCTCGCGCTCCATTCCAATGGGAACGGCCTATGCGGTGTGGGGCGGAATCGGCGCCGTCGGAACGGTGATTGTCGGAATCGCCTTCTTCGGGGAGCCCTCGTCGCTGCTGCGCGTGCTCCTGATCCTGGTCATCGTGGCGGCAATCGCCGGCTTGCGGCTCGCCGCCTGAGCTAGCCGGCGCTTCGCCGCTCGATCGTCGCTCCGACCGCGGAAAGCTTCTCCTCCAGCCGCTCGTAGCCGCGGTCGAGGTGATAGACGCGAAGCACCTCGGTTTCACCTTCGGCGGCGAGGCCGGCGAGGACGAGGCTCATCGACGCCCGGAGGTCGGTGGCCATCACCTGTGCCCCGGTGAGTTGCTCGACGCCGTGAACGATCGCCGAGCGGCCGTGGATGTCCACGTTCGCTCCCATCCGGCGAAGCTCCGGCACGTGCATGTAGCGGTTCTCGAAGATCGTCTCTTCGAGGAAGCTGTCGCCCTGGGCGAGCGCAAGCATGGCCATGAACTGAGCCTGCATGTCCGTTGCGAAGCCCGGGAAAGGCGAGGTGGACAGTGCAAGCGGCTTCAAGGGTCCGTCGGCGCTCACCTTGATCCCGCGATCGTGGAACTCGAGCATCAGCCCGGCGTGGGCGAGTGCATTGAGCGTGGCCTGCATGTCGTCAGGGCGCGCACCGATCAGGTCGATCGAGCCACCCGTGATCCCGGCAGCGCAGGCATAGCTTCCCGCTTCGATCCGGTCGGGCATAACCTCGTAAGTGGTGCCGTGAAGCGCTTCGACTCCGTCGATCACGAGGTGCGCCGATCCGATTCCGTCGATTTGCGCGCCCATCGCGACCAGCAGGTTGCACAGGTCGGCGATCTCGGGCTCGCGCGCGGCGTTGAACAATTGCGTTCGGCCGGCAGCGAGGACGGCGGCCATCACCGCATTCTCGGTCGCTCCGACCGAAACGACCGGAAAGCTGTAGTCGCCGCCGGGCAGTCGGCCGCCGGGCGCGCTGGCCTTCACGTAGCCGGCCGCCAGCTCGATCTCCGCTCCCATCGATTCGAGCGCCTTCAGATGAAGGTCGATGGGCCGGTCGCCGATCGCGCAGCCGCCGGGAAGCGACACCGTAGCCTCGCCCGCACGCGCCAGCATGGGGCCCAGCACCAGCACGGAGGCGCGCATTTTCCGGACCATGTCGTAGGGGGCGACCGTCGAGGCGATGTCGTCGGCCCTCAGCGTCATGCGCCGGCCATATTCCCCCTTCTTCACGCCTGCGACGCTGGTCGAGACGCCAAGCTGGTTCAGCAAATGCCCGAAGCTGTCGACGTCGGCGAGGCGCGGCAGGTTGGTGAGTGTCAGCGCTTCGTCAGTGAGGAGCGCGCAGGGGAGCAAGGTGAGCGCCGCGTTCTTCGCGCCGCTGATCGGGATTTGGCCGTGAAGGCGCTGCCCGCCCTTGATCCAGATGCTGTCCACTTGCGCGCTTTAGCGGACGGACCCGCGTGCGCAACAGCCGCTCGGGTCAGGCCTTTTCCAGCGTGCACTGCAGCGGGTGCTGGTTCTCGCGGGCGAAGTCGGTCACCTGAGCGACCTTGGTTTCGGCGACTTCGTAGGTGAAGACGCCGCAGACCGCGACGCCCTGCTGATGGACCTGGAGCATGACCCGAGTCGCATCCTCGATGCCCATCGAGAAGAATCGCTGAAGGACGAGGACGACGAACTCCATCGGAGTATAATCGTCGTTGAGCATCAGCACCTTGTAATTGGACGGCTTCTTGGTCTTGGGCCGGGTGCGCGTTGCAACGCCGATCTCGAGATCGTCGTCGAGACCGTCACCGCGTCCGGGGCCGTCCCCCATGCTTGTCACACGCCACAGCATAAGCACTCACGAATATGGCATGGTCGAAACGCGCCGCAAGGCGGCAGCGACCGTTGAAACGCAGAAAAAAGGCGGTCGCTCCGCATCGGGAGCGACCGCCTTGACGTGCCTGACGGGAGGGGAGGAGATGTCAGGCAGCGATCTGGTTGAACTTCTCGACGTTGGCGCTGGCGCGGTTCGACAGCGGCTGGAAAGCCTCTCCGGCGAGCTTCACGAACGACTCGGTCAGCGCCGAGCTGTCCTCGACGAAGCGGTCAAACGCGGTGCGGGCGAAGTCGCTCTGCAGCTGCAGAAGCTCGGTCGGGCTCTTCGCCTCGGCGAACGAGCGGACGGTGTTGGCGGTCTGCTCCAGGCTGTCGCGGCTCTTGGCGGCGATTTCCTGCCCGATCGACTGAGCGCCGGTGGCGGCAATCTTGCCGGCCTCGACGAACGCATCGAGATTGCCGCGATAAAGACCGGCCAGCTCCTCGGCGGCCTTGCGCGAGCGCTTCACGGCCTCTTCACCGCGCACGGAAGCGTCAGCGAACAGCTTTTCGAAAGCGGCGGCGGCCGGGAAAGCGGCAAACGCGCCGAAAATATTGTCGTTCTGCTTCGTCATCTCGATCTTCCTTTCCTTGACGCGGACCCTGGCCTTGCGCCGAGGCTTCGCCTTGCGCGCCGGCTTCGCGGTCTCGACGACCGTCTCGGCGGGGGCCGTGGCGGCTTCGACAGCGATTTCGGCGTCCGCGTTCATCTCTCGTCCTTTGTGTTGCAGTGCAACATAAATGGTGCGCCGCGCCATTTCAAGTAGGTTTTTGTGCGATGCAGCAACGCTGCCTTGACGAAGCGACAAGACGCATCGCAAGAGCGGCTATGGAAGCTTCTCCAGAGATTGACGGCCCTGCCCGGCGGGGACTGCTGATCGTCCTTTCTTCGCCATCGGGCGCGGGCAAATCGACCATTGCCCGCAAGCTGCTGGAGACCGAGCCGGGAGTCCGGATGTCGGTGTCGGTGACGACGCGCCCCATGCGTCCGGGCGAAACCGACCATGTGGACTATCATTTCGTCGATCAGGCCGAGTTCGACCGGATGCAGCACTCCGGCGAGTTCGTCGAATGGGCCAGCGTCTTCGGCTATTGCTACGGCACCCCCAAATCGCCCGTGAAGCAGGCGCTCAGGCAGGGCCGGGATACGCTATTCGACATCGACTGGCAGGGCGCTCGCCAGCTCGAGCCCGACTTTGCCGACAATCTCGTGACCATATTCCTTCTCCCCCCGTCGATGCAGGAGCTGGAGCGCCGGCTGCGCGCCCGGGGAACGGATTCCGAAGCCGTGGTAGCGGACCGGATGCGGCGGGCGGCGGACGAGATCAGCCACTGGGCGGAATATGAATATGTCCTCGTCAACGACGACATGGACGCCTGCCTGGAGCGGGTTCGCGCGATCGTCGCGGCCGAGCGTTCGAAGCGGACCAGCCAGCCCGGCCTGGTCGGCTTCGTTCGGGACCTGATCGGCCCCAGCCACTAATCCTCGATCAACTCCAGGAACCTGGCGGCGGCAAGGAAGTCGCGCTTCCGCGCTTCGAGTGCAGCCTCGGCCTCCGCGTCGGCGCCCCATTGCTCGCGCTGCCACTGCTCGTCGACGGTCACCGCATCCCACGCCTCTTCGGCCGGGAGATGCCCCTCGGCGACGGCAAGGGCCGCGACAAGGGATCCGCTGATGGTCACCAGAGGCGAGAGTGCGGCAAGCCGAAACGCGTCGAACGAAGCGACAGCCTGCGCCAGCCGGCCGACGGTGGCATCCGGCTGATCGACATGGACGATCCCCGACGTCGTGCAGAAATCGACGTCGAACCTCCGGCGCGCCCAGGCGAGCAGTTCGTCCCAGCTTTCTTCCTGCCGCGCAACGAGCTCCCGCGGCTGCTCCGCTCGGTAGCAGGCGAGGTCCGCCTCGGCATATTTCGAGAGCGCGGCCGCGAAGCCCTCCAAGTCCGGGGCGACACGATCGATGGCGGCATTGGCAAGGCCCGTCAGCGGCATCGCGCGCGGATCGACGTTTTCGCCGGCGCCATTCCATTCGTCGGCGATCGCCCGCGCCAGCCGCTCCCCCGGAACGGCCAGGGCGTTTCGGGCAGGGGTGCGCAGCGGCTTGCCGTCGAGCAGAACGGACCAGTTGCCGTCGCTTTCGGCGACGCTTGCCGCCTTCCAGAAGCGCTTCATTGCTCCCGGTCTTCGGCTTGCCACCGCTTCTTGAGCAGGCGCGGGGCGACGACGGCGTCGATCAGGCCGAGGATCATGACGATCGAACCGACGACCGGCCATCCGCCGGGGCGAAGCAGGTTGGTGAACATGATCGCCAGGCCGGCGAGGAAGGTCGCGAGGCCGAGCAAGCGGGCGCCCATGAACAGCTGGAAGCGCTGTCTCCATTTCTCGTCGTCAGCCATCGACCAGCCCTCGTGCCAAGATTGCCACTTCGTCGGGACGATCGGCGACCGCGCTGGCGCCCGCGGCGAGCAATTCGTCGGCGTCGTGGTAACCCCAGCCGACACCGATTCCCGCGGCACCCGCCGCGACGGCCATGCCCATGTCGAAGCTCGTGTCGCCGACGACGATCGTCCTTTGCGGCGCAGCGCCGGCGTCCGCCATGGCGGCGACGGCCATGTGCGGCGACGGCTTCGAGGGATGACGGTCGGCGGTCTGGAGCGAGAGGAAGCGCGCGTGCAGGCCATGGCTCTCGAGGCAGAGTCGAAGCCCTCGGTCCGACTTGCCGGTGGCGACGGCGAGTAGCCAGTCGTCGGCCTCCAGCGTGTCGAGCAACTCCAGGATTCCGTCGAACAGCGGCTCCTCGACGCGGCCCTCCTGCCGAGCGCGATGGAAGCAGCCCTTGTACGTCTCCGCCAGCTCGAAGTGGTCCGCCTCCGTGGCGTCCGGAACGAGCGCACCCATGGCCTGCGTGAGGCTGAGGCCGATCACCTTTCGGCATTCGCGCGCTGGAGGAAGGGGGATGCCGTGGAGGCCGAAGGTTTCGGAAAGCGCGCGGTGGATGGTGGCGCCGCTGTCCACCAGCGTGCCGTCGCAGTCGAAGATCGCCAGCTTGGTCATCGCCGGGTTCGCCCGCTGCGCGCGCGCGGGTCGCCCCGCCGCCCCTCTCGCGGCGGGTTGGCGCGGGTGGGCGCCCGGGGCCGCACGACCGCCACCTGCTCGCCCGCAGCGACTTCGAAGCCGAGCGTTTCGAGGCTTTG
>JBQCIU010000033.1:0-61486 GCA_051953395.1 Sphingomicrobium sp. | reverse complement strand
CTGACCTGTGCGACCCGCGGATCGAGGGCCCGGGCGGCTGCGTCGATCTTCTGGCACAGCGCGACCTTGTCGGCGAACGGGACCTGGGTGAGCGGATTGTCGGGCGCGTACATCGCCTGATTGGTTCGCGGGGGAGCGGGCGGCTGCGCGCCATTGGCAGGATCGAGCAGCTTCAGCGTGGCGGCGGCCCGATCGATCGCCTCGGCGCTGATCTCGTTGGCGTGGGCGAAGGCGGTCGTTTCGCCGGTCACTCCGCGAAGTCCGAACCCCGACGCGCTGTCGAAGCTCGCCGTCTTCAGCCGTCCGTCATCGAACCCGAACGCCTCGCTGACGCTGTGTTCGAGATAGAGCTCCCCGTCGTCGCAGGAAGAAAGATGCCTGGCCGCGAGCCGCTTGGCATCGTCCGGATCGAGCGTCCGATAGAGGAGGCTGCGCGGGTTCACGAAGCCGTGTCCGCCACTCCCCCTTCGAGAATGAAACGCCGGTCGCAATAGCCGCATTCGACCCAGCCGACCGCCGGATCGATGCGCAGGAAAACCCGCGGATGCCCCAGTTCCGGCGAAACGGCCCCCGATCCGTCGCAGGCGACCTGAACCGTCGGGACGGTAAACACTTCGGGTGGCGGAGGCGCTTTCATATCTTCCGCCACTTAGGGTCGCTCCGGCCCGCCGACAAGCGGCTGTTGCCTGGCTATTGGTAGACGGCGGTCACCCAGAAGTCCGCGGAATAGGTCCCGGTCGGCTGGTTGGCCGCGATCGACAGCGTTCCGCCGACCCCGACGAAGAAGGCGCGGCTGACCGGGTCGATGGTGCGCATCGGCGGTCCGTCGAGAGTCAGTCCGACCACGGGAATCTTGTCGCCTGCACTATTGGCCAGGTTGACCGGCGGGCTGAGGGCGATGAGGACCTGCTGGCTGGGCGAGCCCGCGCCGCCGAAATAGGCATGAAAGCCGGCGTCGCTCGGAACCAGCGTCACGCCGCCCGTCGAGGTTCGAGCGCCGGACGAAGCATCGATCGTCACCGTTCCGGGGACTGCCGAGGGAACCACCGATCCGAAATCGAGATCGTCGATCTTCGTCAGCGTGAGCGGGATGAGGACGAGCGCCTTGCCGTCGGCCTGGGTCGTCGGGGTCACTGCTGCCGCGGGCGAGGCGCCCAGGGCGGCGGCGGCGATCGTCGCCGCACCAAGAAGATGTCGAATAGCCACCGGGCATTCCTTTCGCGCAATATTGCGATTGCACGAAGGTTAGGTCCGGCCGCCTCACCGGCGATTGAAAGGAAAAGGTGCGGGTAAACTTAACCACGCCCGCAAACCAAGGCTCGTGAATTCAGGGGTAGTGGACCGTCACGTCGAAGGTGCCGACATAGGTCCCGCTGGCCTGGTTGGCGGCGACGCTGAGCTGCGCTCCCACTCCGAACTGGAAAGCTTCGTTGGCGCCGATCTTGCGATTGGTCGGCCCGTCGAGGGTCCAGTTGGTGACCGTCATCGTTTCCGTTCCGCCGACCCGTGTCAGCGTGATCGGCTTGCTCGGAATCCGGATCTGGTAGGGCGCGTTGCGCGAGCCGGCGCCTATGAAAGTCGCTGCCGATGTCGCCATTCCGGTCGCGGTGACGCCTCCTGCAGTGGTCACGGCGCCGCTGACCGGGTCGATCGTCGCGGTGCCTGCGGTCGCCGAGGTGATCAGCTTGCCGAAGTCCATATTGGTCTTCTTGATCAGCGACAGCGGCTTGAGGACGATTGCCTCCCCCACCGCCTCCGCTGGCGGAGTGGCGGCAAGCAGCGGCGATGACGCTGCCAAGAGCAGCGCCGCCGAAGCGGTCCTGAAGAAGAGCACCTGCCGATCCATTCACCGGCGGGTTAGAGGGTTAACCTCAAAATCACGCTTCCAGTTAGGGTTAATGGTGACTTTACCTCGCCAGCTTTCGCACGCGGCCCTCGCCAGCTATGCGGATCGGCGATGTTCGACGACCAGCCCGCAATCCGAATCGAATCGCTGACCAAGGTCTATGAAGGCGGCAAGAAGGCGCTGGATGAGGTCAGCTTCGACGTTCCCAGGGGCCAGATCTTCGGGCTGCTGGGCCCGAACGGCGCCGGCAAGTCGACCCTGATCAACATCCTTGCCGGCCTTGTCATGAAGACGAGCGGAAGGGCCGTGATCTGGGGCTTCGACATCGACGAGCACCCGCGCAACGCCAAGCGGTCCATCGGCGTCGTTCCGCAGGAAATCATTTTCGATCCCTTCTTCACGCCGCGCGAGACGCTGGAAATCCAGGCAGGCTTGTACGGCATTGCCGAGCCCGACCGGCACAGCGACGAACTGCTCGCGGCGATGCACCTCAGCGACAAGGCCAACGCTTATTCGCGGACTCTTTCGGGCGGCATGAAGCGGCGGCTGCTCGTGGCGAAGGCCATGGTCCACTCGCCGCCGATCCTCGTCCTCGACGAGCCGACGGCGGGCGTGGATGTCGAGCTGCGCCGGCAGCTTTGGGATTATGTCCGCTCGCTTCACCAGCAGGGCGTCACGGTCGTCCTGACCACACATTACCTCGAAGAGGCGGAGCAGCTGTGCGATCGGATCGCGATCATCAATCACGGCAAGGTGATCGCCAATGAGCCCACGCGCGAGCTCGTCGCCAAGGCACAGGAGAAGGCCGTCGTCGTCACCGTCGACCGCGATCTCGACCGGGTTCCGGTCAACAGCAGCTTCGACGATACCGTCCTTCTCGACGAGCGGCGGCTCCAGATCACCTATCGCAAGGACAAGGTGAACGCCGGCGAGGTCCTGAGCGCGCTGACATCGGACGGTCTCGCCATCGTCGACGTCTCCACCCGCGATCCCGACCTCGAGGACGTGTTTCTCAGCCTCGTGGCGGAAGGGTGACCCGGGACTTCGACGTCCTGGTCGTCGGTTCCGGCGCCGCCGGCCTGACCGCGGCGCTCAACCTTGCCGCGGACAAGAAGGTCGGGGTGATCGCCAAGGGCGCACTCGGCGAGGGTGCGACCAACTGGGCTCAGGGCGGGATCGCCGCGGTTCTCGAAGAAGGCGATACGTTCGAAGCGCACGTCAACGACACGATGATCGCGGGCGCAGGCCTCAACGACCGGAGCGTGGTCGAGCATGTCGTCGCCGAAGCTCCCGCCGCAATAGCGCGGCTGATGGAGCTGGGCGTTCCCTTCGCCACGGAAGGCGAGGCGCTTCATCTTACCCGCGAGGGCGGCCACAGCCACCGGCGCATCGTCCATGTCGCCGACGCCACCGGGCGTGCGGTCCAGCAGGCGCTGGAGACCGCCGCGGCGAAGCAGCCGAACATCACCCTCATTCCCGACATGGTGGCGATCGATCTCGTCACCGGCCGCCATGCCGCGGAATTCTCGACCAGCGGGCATGTCCACGGCCTCTACGCCTACAGCCGCAAGACAAAGCGCGTCGAAGCCCTGACCTCCCGGGCGACGGTCCTCGCCAGCGGCGGTGCGGGCCGCGCCTATCTGTTTTCGACGGCGCCGCGAGGAGCGACCGGGGACGGGATCGCAATGGCCTGGCGCGCTGGCTGCCGGATCTCGAACATGGAATTCATGCAATTCCACCCGACCTGCCTCTACAACCTGGAGGTCAAGAACTTCCTGATCACCGAGGCGGTGCGGGGCGAAGGCGGGCTGCTGGTCAATCCCAGGACCCGCCACAGGTTCATGCCGGACTATGACGAGCGTGCGGAGCTGGCGCCGCGCGACATCGTCGCCCGAGCCATAGACAATGAGATCAAGCGTGACGGGCTGGATTATGTCTGGCTGGACATCAGCCATCGCGAGCCCGAGTTCGTGAAAGCGCACTTCCCGACTATCTACGAGAAGCTGCTCGGCCTCGGAATCGACATGACGGCCGCGCCGATCCCCGTCGTTCCCGCCCAGCATTACACGTGCGGCGGAGTGCTGGTGGACATTCACGGCCGAACCGATGCGCCGGGCCTGTACGCTGCGGGAGAGGTCACCCAGTCCGGACTCCACGGGGCGAACCGTCTCGCCTCCAACAGCCTTCTCGAATGTCTGGTCTTCGGCGAGGCCGCGGCCAGGGACATCTTGGCCGCGTGGGCCGATCTTCCGGAGCCGCCGCAGATCCGCGCCTGGGACGAAAGCCGAGTCACGGACAGCGACGAGGAAGTCGTCATCCACCAGATCTGGGGCGAGATCCGGCGCTTCATGTGGAATTTCGTCGGTATCGTCCGGACGACGAAGCGACTGGAGCGCGCGAAGCGGCGGATCGACATGATCCGGCTGGAAGTCACCGAATATTACAAGAATTTCCGAGTGACCCCGGACCTCATCGAATTGCGCAATCTCGTCGAGGTCGCGGACCTCATCATTCGCTCCGCATTGTCCAGGCACGAAAGCCGGGGGCTCCATTACACGCTGGATTATCCCGAGCTGCTGCCGCAGCCGCGAGACACGGTGCTGATTCCCTAATCGCGGTCGTACGGGTCGTGAGGACGGTGCCGGATCCATAGCGTCGCGATCCATTTCTCGCCGGCGGTCACCGGCTCTCCGGCGTGGATCATCCGCTGGTCCGCCTGCTGGGCGGAATCGCTGTTCCTGAACACGATGAGGTCGCCCGGTCCCAGCCGCAGCGACAGGCCGAGTTCGGGAAAGGCCGTCGCGCCGCCTTCGAATGCGTCGTTCAGATAGGCGATCGCGGTCCATTCGCGCTGGTTCTTCAGACCGGGAAGCCAATCGAGATGCGGCCGGTATTGCTGCCCCGGCGCGTAGCGCATCACGTACAGCGCTTCGGAATGCTCCGGCGGCGTCCCGGCCGCAGCTGCGACCCGGCGCGCAATCCGCTGCACGACCAGGTCGGCTTCGTGCGGAACGAACGCCGCACCGTGCGACGTGCGGATCGGCTCCGGGCGGCCGATGCCGGTCTTTCCGTCATCGACAAAGGACGGCTTCAGCAACGGCTCCGCTCGAGCGATGAGCCATGCGCACTCCTCGGGAAGCAGCAGCCGACGAACGATTTCAATGTGCGGATCGGCCGATACCAGCTCGCGCTCCGTGGTTTCGGCAGCCTTTTCTCCCATCATCGCTGGAAGCAGCGCCAGCTCGCGAGCGGCAATCGAATCGGAATCCGCCGCCTGCCGCAGCAGTTCGATCGCCTTCTGCGGATTCGCGTCGCAACCGGTCCCCGC
Source organism: Sphingomicrobium sp. (assembly GCA_051953395.1). Taxonomy (GTDB): domain Bacteria; phylum Pseudomonadota; class Alphaproteobacteria; order Sphingomonadales; family Sphingomonadaceae; genus Sphingomicrobium. Next base: position 56,312 of record JBQCIU010000033.1, on the reverse strand, counting down.
GGCGGTCAGGTGAGCGAGGGTTCGAAGCGCCTCACCGCTGCCGGTGCTCGCTGCAGCTTCGAGACGGCGGCGGGCCGCGACCGCATCGCGTGGCCGGTCGGTCCCGTAAAGCAGCCAGTGAGCGACGATGAAATTCGCATCCGGATCGCCGTCATCCGCGGCGGTCTCGATGAAGCGGACGCCATCCTCCGGCCGCCCGGCGCGAGCGATCGCGGCGGCTTGCTGGAAGAGCGCCGATGCCCCGGGAGCGCGCATCGCCCGAACCTAGCGGGAGTTCCCGGAAGTCGGAATAGGCCTATTGGTGCTCGCGGGCGGCGCTGATCATCTCGCTCATCCAGCGCGCAACGATCCGATAATAAGCGTCGCGGCAGGCGGCGTCGGTCAGCCCGTGGTCGGCTCCGTCGAGCACCCGGTGACTGAGCGAATGCGCCTTTCGGAATGCGCCGGCGTAGCTCGCGACCGCCGGGTGCGCAACGACCGTGTCCTTCTCGGATTCGACCACCAGCGCGTCGCCGCCGAATTGTGCGCAGGCGCGAAGGGCGCGATTGTCTTCCGGCTCCAGGTAAAGGTCGCGGTAGGCATTGAGATCCTGCCGGTCGATCTTCGCCTTGGCCTTCTTCCAGTCGCTGTCGCGATACAGTGCCGGCACTCGAAGGATGAGCCAGTCCACCGGTCGCATCGAAGTGAGGATTGCGGCCAGATAGCCCCCATAGCTCGACCCGATGACGGCGATCGCGTCCTTGTCGATCGAATCGTGCGTCGCGAGCAGATCATAGGCGGCGAGCACGTCGGCCATATTCTCCTCGGGCGTGACACTGCCGTGGAGCGCCGAAGTCGCCGCATGGCCGCGCAGGTCGAAGGTGAAGCAGATGCAGCCGAGCCGCGAAATGCTTCGCGCCAGCTGCAGGTTGTTGCCCTGGTTGCTGCCCCAGCCGTGAACGAACAGCACGCCGGGAATGAGGCGGTTGGGCTCATGCCAGGTGCCGGAGATGGTGGTCTTGTCGACCAGGACGTCGACGGGAGATTCGCTCATGGTTCTTCCGAAACTGCGTATCTGGTGAGCGCTCCGGCCTTGGGGTCCACGCCGCGGTAAAGCAGGAACGCTCCGTCGGGGACGTCGGCCAGCTCGCCGAACACCTCGACCGTGCGGCTCTTCAATTGCCGCAAGTCCGGCCGATCGCGGAAAGCGCGAAGCGCCATTAGCTCGGCCGCGCTGGCTCCTCCGACGCGCCAGCTCTGCTCGAGCACGCCTGAAATCAGGCGGCCCTGGGAATCGAACCCCCGAATCACGTCATAGTTTCGGCGCGAGGCGAAAAAGCCCGGAAAATGGCGATCGACGCACGCGTCGAAGAGGCACGCTTGCCGGATGTTCGTCCTCGTATCGGCGGAAAAGTCCAGCGAGCGAAGGACGTCGAATCCGCCGCGGACGACCAGCAGCGCGGAGCCCAGATAGATATTGTCCCGGAACTCGTTCGCGGTCTCCTTCTGAAGCGCATAATAAGAAGCGGTGATCCCGGCGACCCGCACCTGGCCGACGCTAAAGGCGGTCACGTCCCGCAGCCGCTGCTCGATGACCAGGCCGACGGTGGCGATTTCCTCCCAGTCGAGACGATCCAGTTCCTCCTCCAGATCGCCTTCGCTCGCGACCTTCGATTGGCCGAATCCCGCGAACCCGCCGGTCGCCTTGATCTGAACCGGCCCGTTGCGAAGGAGCTCGCGCGCTCCGCGTTCGGCGTCCTGGCGATCGAAGACCGTGAAGCCGGGCAATACGACCTCGGCGATGGCTTCGGAAAAATCCCGATTCCATTCGGCCGGAGCGGCGGCATCGCGCGAAACGAGCGGATGGCTGATCGCCTTGCTGGCGACCAGCGGGTGGGGGACCACTCCGCCGAAAAGGTCGTCGTCGCCGCCGATGCCGAGCCTTTGCGCTTCCTCGGTCGTCAGCGTGTCGGCGGGAAGGAAATAGGGTTCGACGCCGCTGTCGATTTCGCCGGCAAGCTCGCCCGCGAAGATCCCGCCGATGAGGTCGGCGAGCCGTTCGCCGAGCGCCGCTCGGGCAGCGCGTTGATGTTCGTCGGCGAACCCGCCGCCGCGCGATGGGAGGATGTAAACCGGGCGCGGGCCGGACGGGACGGGCATCGCATTCGAAACGGCAGGCTCGGCACCGCGTTCCGAGACTTGACGGACTCCCCGGCCGCCCCACCGCACGTTTCGCTTGCGCAATGAAACGGCATTGATTCAAGTTACGTGACTCTTTGGAAAATTAGGGCAATCTGCCGACTCGCATGGCTACGAGGGGGAAACAGCAAGAGCTCGATTCGAGCGGGCCGGCGACGCCGGTGCCGATTGTCGAGCCTCTGGCTACTCTGCCGCCGGATCAGCTCCCGCCCGGGATGCCGGCGGAGATGTTCACCGCTCCCGGAATGCTCGCGATCGCCGACCTGCTGCCGGTGATGACGGCCTATTTCGATTGCGGGCTCAGGCTTCGCTTCCTCAACAGGATGCTGGCCGACTGGCTCGAAGCTCCGCGGGAGGAATTGCTCGGCAAGCGCTTCGAAGAGGCGATCGGGCACGAAGCCTATGAGCGGCGGCGGCCGATGATCGAGGCGGCACTGGCCGGAGAGCGCCAGTTCTTCGTCGCTGAATATGACCATCCCTCGCGCGGCAAGCTGGTCGCGCAGAGCGAATACATCCCCTGGGCCGCGCCCGACGGGCAGGTCCTCGGCTTCGTCGTCGTCGTCCAGGACGTCACCGAGCAGCGGGTTGCGGAGCGCGCGCTCAAGGAAAGCGAAGCGCGCTTCAAGCGAATCGCCAATTCGGCACCGGCGCTGATGTGGGTGACGCGGCTCGACCGCACCCGCGACTTCGTCAACGACGCCTATATGGAATATCTGGCCACCGACGATCGCGAGTTCGCCCGCACGTACGACTGGCGCGATGGAATCCACCCCGAAGACGTGGAGCGGATCGTCGCCGAAAGCGTCGCCGGGGAAGCGTCCGGCAAGACCTTCACCCTCGAAGGCCGCTTCCGGCGCGGCGACGGGACCTATCGCTGGCTCAAGAGCACCAGCTCGCCCCGCTTCGGCCCGGACGGCGAGCTCGTCGGGTTCATCGGAGTCGCAACCGATATCACGGTCGCAAAGGAAGCGGAGATCGAGCTTCGCCGCCAGGTGAAGGAGCGCACCGCGGAGCTCGCCGAGCGGGAGGCGCAGTTCCGCGCGATCTTCGACGCGGTTCTGGAGGTCCTCTGCCTTCTGACCCCCGACGGCACCATCATCGAGATGAACTCGAAAGAGGCGCCGTGGCGGGCGAAGAATGCGAACGAGGCGCTGGGCAAGAAGATCTGGGATGCGCCGACGCTCGAGGCCTATCCGCAGCACAAGCCGCTCATCAAGGAAGCGGTGAAGCGCGCGGCCAGGGGCGAAACCTTCACGACCCAGGCGACGATGGAACGGCCGGGAGTCCCGACCGCCTATCTCGATGTCGCGGTTCAGCCGGTTCGCTCGGGCGACGGCAAGGTCGTCTATCTGCTCTTCGAGGCGCGCGACATCACCGATCTCAAGGCGGCCCAGGAGCAGCTTCGCCAGAGCCAGAAGATGGAGGCGCTCGGCCAGCTGACCGGCGGCATCGCCCACGACTTCAACAACCTGCTGACGGTGGTCGTCGGCGGCCTCGACGTGGTGGCGAGCCGGATCGAGGACGAGAAGCTCAAGCGCTATGCCGACAATGCCCTGACTGCGGCAGAGCGGGGCGCCCGGCTCACCGGCCAGCTGCTGGCGTTCAGCCGCGTGCAAAGGCTCGAGGTCCGCCCGGTCGAGGTCGGACCGTTGATCCAGAACATGCGTCCGCTTCTGCGCAATGTGCTGGGCCCCGGAATCACCAAGGAGTTCGACCTCGACGAGATCGATCTTCCGGTGATGGCGGACCCGACGCAGCTGGAGGTCGCCGTCCTCAATCTCGCGATCAATGCCCGCGACGCGATGCCGGACGGCGGCGTTCTCAAGTTCGCCACGCGCTCGGCCCGAATCTCCGGCGACGCGGAGCTCGCGGACGGCGACTATGTCGTGCTGATCATCAGCGACACCGGGACGGGGATGCCCGAGGATGTCGCTTCACGGGCGTTCGAGCCCTTCTTCACAACCAAGGAAATCGGCAAGGGCACCGGCCTGGGATTGTCGATGGTCTACGGAATGGCGCGTCAGTCGGGCGGCACCGCGCGGATCGAGACCACGCCCGGCGGCGGAACGGCCATCAAGCTGTTCTTCAAGGCCGCGAAGCGAATTCGGGAAGCGGCTCCCGCGAAGGTCGAAGACACGCATGTCGGCCAGTCGCAGGAGACCGCCTCGATCCTGGTGATCGACGACGATCCCGACGTTCGTGGCTTCATCGCCGAAGCGCTTGCGGAAGAAGGCTTTCGGGTCCGCGATTGCGCCGACGGCAAGAAAGGCCTCGAGGAATTCGCAAGCGAGCGACCCGACCTCGTCGTTCTCGATTTCGTCATGCCGACAATGTCCGGAGCGGACGTTGCAAGCCGCATGCTCGGCGAGGTCCCGGACCAGAAGATCCTGTTCGTCTCCGGCTACAGCGAAACCGACGCGATCAAGGCGATCGCTCCCAACTCGCCGCTGCTGCCCAAACCGTTCCGCTCGGACGCGCTCTGCCGCGCCGTTCGCAATGCGCTGAGCTGACGGAGCGCTTCGGCCGCGCCGGCGTTGAATCGCCGTGCTCACCTTCCTGATCTTGATGGCGGCTGCAGGCCCGGCGGCGACGACGGATAGCTCGGCCGATGACTGGCGGCTGGTGAACCCCAGGGCGATCGAGCTGTTCGAATCCGATCCCAAGCTGATGAATTGGGCGCTTGCCCGGTTCGACAAGGATCACGACGGCTATCTGTCCATCATGGAAGCCGACGATGCGGCGCGCGCGTTCAAGAGCATCGCGGACGGCGATGGCGACGGGCAGGTGACTCCGGCGGAATATCGCTCCGCCAGGGCCTTCATCGTTGCCCGCTGGGCGGAGACTAGCCGAAGATGAAGTCACCGGTGGTGAGGGCGTGGGAGCCGTCGAGGCGGATCATGAAGTCGGCGGTTCCGTCGCCGTCGGTATCGCCCATCACGTAGGTGTTGCCGCCGCTTTCCTCGTAGCGTAGCTGGCCGGCCGAGCCGGTGAACGCGCTCGTTCCGAGGAACGCGAACGCCTGATTGCCGCTCAGCGCGGAGTTGGCGTCGAGCCCGCTGAGATCGATCCGGTCCGCCTCGGCATGGCTGAAGTCGCGGATGATGTCGCAGCCGGCCTGGCTCGCTCCGCCAAGGTCGCCGTCGGCGAACACGAACGTGTCGGCGCCCGTTCCGCCATAGGCCTGGTCGATCCCGGCGCCGCCGTCGATCACGTCGTTGCCGCCAAGCCCGTAGAGCTTGTTGGCGCCGTCGTTGCCGGTCAGCACGTTGTCGGACGCATTGCCGTAGGCCCAGATGTCCGACGAGCCGGTCAGGGTCAGCTTCTCGATATTGTCCGCGAGCTTGTAACTGGTCGAGGCGAACACGCTGTCGCTGCCCTCGCCGGCAAGCTCGGTGATCCTGTCGTTGTAATTGTCGACCATGTAGCGATCGTCGCCGGTCCCGCCCCACATCCGGTCGGCCCCGGCGCCGCCGTCGATCACGTCGTTGCCGCCAAGACCGAACAGCTTGTTGGCGCCGCTATTGCCGGTCAGCACATTGTCGGACCCATTGCCGTAGCCCCAGATGCTGGCGGTTCCGGCAAGGGTCAGGCTCTCGATATTGTCTGACAGCTTGTAATTGTCGGACGCGATGACGCTGTCATTGCCCTCGTTCGCATTCTCGATGACATGGTCGTTGTAGGTGTCGACATGATACGTGTCGTCGCCGGTGCCTCCGAACATCCGGTCGGTACCCGCCCCGCCGTCGATCACGTCGTTGCCGCCAAGCCCGAACAGCTTGTTGCTGGCGGCATTGCCCCACAGGTCGTTGGCCAGCGCATTGCCGTAACCGTAGGTGCTCGCGCTTCCGGTCAGGGTCAGCACCTCGATGTTGTCGGCAAGCACGTAATTGCTGCTGGAAAACACCCAGTCGCTGCCCTCGCCGGAGCTCTCGATCACCTTGTCGTTGTAGCTGTCGACATAATAGACATCGTCGCCCGTCCCGCCGATCAGCCGGTCGTTGCCGATGCCACCGTCGAGGGTGTCGTTGCCGGCGGCGCCGATGAGCGTGTTCGCAGCGGAATCGCCGGTGAGGCTGTCGGCGAAGGCCGAGCCGATCAGGCCTTCGATCCCGGTGAGGGTGTCGCTCCCCTCCCCATTGGTGTTCTGTGCGCCGGTCAAGCCGAGGTTAACGCTGATGCCCTCCGACGCTTCCGAATAAGACGCGTAGTCGAAGCCGGCGCCGCCATCGATTGCATCGTCACCGGCACCGCCTTCGAGAATGTCGTTGCCGCCATTGCCGGTCAGCGTGTCGTTGCCGACGCCGCCGTAGAGGGAGTCAACGGAAGCGCCGCCGAGGAGAATGTCGTTGCCATCGCCCCCGCGGACTTCGGCCTGGGTTCCCGACCGGCCGTCGAACGTGTCGGCGCCTGCGCCAAGCATGGTCACCCCGTCCGCCACTCCGCTGTTCACGACCTTGTCGACTTCCGCTCCGAGGAGGATGTCGCCGTGAAGCTCGCCGCCGTTGGTCAGAGTGAACGCTGACGCGAGATTGGAAAAGCCGACCGCAGCTTTCACGGCGACGTCGGCGACGACGATTCCATTGTTGGTAAAGCCGACGGATGCCGACAAACCTTGGCCGAAGTTCAGGAACAGCCCGATCGATTCCTGAGCGTTCGGTCCGAAGGTCGTTGCCTCCACATAGCCGTCGTTGCTCGAATTGGGGTAGATCAGCTCCGCCGCGATGGCCGCGACCGCTCCGTGCGCGATGATATTGCCGTAATTTTCGAAATGGTTCGCCTGCTGGACGCCGAACGCGCCGCCGTTGTCGCTCGTCGCGATAATATCGCCATGGTTCACCAGCCAGCTGTGCGGCGAGAATGCGACGGCAACGGCTGCGCCATAAGCGGCCTCAGCTCGAATCAGGCCGTAATTGTCGATCTCGTAGGTGTCGCGCACAGCGGTCGTCAGGTCGCCCGAGTAGCCCAGCGAAGAATCGAACGAGCCGTTCGTGTTGGTCGAAACCGCAGCCACCGTGCCGTAATTGAAAAGCTGCTCAAGGTTGGGCCCGTCGAGAGCGAGCGTTCCGCCGGACGTGGTTTCGTTCTGCGACAGGATCAGTCCCTGGTTGGTCACCGAAAGACCGGGGTTCCAGGTCATCAGCACCGCGGCGCCGTCGTCGTTCCACCACGTCTCTTCGGGATTGACGGTGACCGACTGGCTGATCTCGTAATTGTGGAGATAGAGGTCGTTGGACGTGAAATCGACGCCCGATGCGGCGCCCGGAACCGGGGCCGCGGCACCCGCGGCGATCGGATCGAGCCCGCTTGCTCCCGCCGGAGCTGAGGCGAGAATCGCGACCGTGGCGTGCTGATCGACGAGGATGGTCGATCCGCCGCTCGTGAAGGTGCGGTAGGTCGTGCCGTCGATCGTCTGCGACGAGCCTTCGGCCCAGGTGCCGACGAGGTCGACCTTGTCGGTCGCGGTCGCATCGACCCTCAGGATCGAATCCTTCCCCGTTATTGCTGCAATGTCCGACGGCCGAACCACAAGCTCCTTCGAGCCGCCGAGCTCGATATCCTCGAAGTCGGTCACCCGCCCGGTCGCGAGGACCGCGGACAGATCGATGACACGAGCGCCGGTCGGAAGGACGAGCGTGTCGAAGCCGTCGCCCCCCTCTGCGCGGGCGAAGCTATAATCGCCGAGCTCGACCCGGTCGTCGCCGGCGCCGCCGTCGGCATAGTCCCCGTTTCGAGTGACGATCCGATCGTTGCCATATTCGCCGTAGAGGCCGTCGTTGCCGGCGCCGCCGATCAGCAGATCGTCGTTGGCGCCGCCCATCAGGAGGTCGTTGCCGCCATTGCCTTCGAGCCGATCGTTGCCGTCGTCTCCGGTGACGCGATCGGCGCCCGCAGATCCGAGGAACGTGTCGTCGCCCCAAAAGAGGTCGACGATGCCGTTCAGGGTTCCGCCGTTGGTGTCGACGAGATCGTTGCCCTCGCCCATCGACACATCGCCGTTGATCGTGCCGCGGTTGACGACCCAGTCGTCGCCATTGTTGAGCTCGATTCGTCCGTCGATCAGCCCGCCTGCGCTGTTCGTTACCTCCTGAACGACCATCGAGGTCGTCGTCGTTCCCGAGACGTCATCTCCGTAGATCGCGATTTCTGCCCGGATCGTGCCGCTGTTGTTGATCTCGGCAACGTCGGTGAAGGTCCCGGTCGAGCGGATTCCCATCGAGTAGACGATGGAGGTGGTGTTGGCCTCGATCAGCCCGGCATTGTCGATGATTGCGGACCGGCCGAGATAGATTGCCGTCGCCACTTCGGATTCGGACAGAATCTGGCCTGACGCCTGGTTGATGATATGGCCGCCGTTGAGCAGATTGAGGCCGTAGCTGCTCCATCCGTTGAACGCCTGCGCCGCAACCAGGCCCGAATTGTCGATCGTGACGCCCGGGTCATCGGTCCTGAGTCCGGTCGCAACGCCGCTGTGCGAGATCGCGAAGATCTGCCCGGCATTGCTGTTGTTGCCCTGCAGGTGGTCGAAAGCCGTTGCGTGCTGGACGTAGCGATTGGTCGTGGGGTCGAGATCGACGACGACCACAACCTTGCCGTTGTTCGCGACCGAAAAGCCGCTGGCCGCCGAGTAGGTCCAGACGTTGCTATATTCGCTGCTGTTCAGCTGGACGCCGTACCAGACGGTTCCGTTGTTGGTGAAAGTGCCGGACCCGGTGCAGTCATACATCCAGAAGATGCTGGATGCCCGGGCATAGGCACCGGATGCGATCGTGAAGTCGCCGCCGACATACTGCCCGCTGGTCAGATTCACCGGGCCCGGCGGCGAGCCGAAAGACGGAATGATGCTCATCGACCTGCCCCCATTCGCGGTCGCTGTCGCTGCGACGCCCACTGCGTGCCGGTCCGGACGGACCCGGCGCAAGTCGCTACGCTATCAGCGGAATTTGCGCTGGCAATTGCTATTTTGGGTTAACAAGCGAGGGAAGGCTGACGCTGGCCTCGGAGATGCGCTACAAGCCCGCCAACCCGGGGAGCGCAATGGCCGTTCACGACAGCTCGCATCACGTGAAGAGCAAGGTTCCCGAAGTCACGATCGGGTTCTGGATCATCAAGATCGTCGCGACGACCCTGGGCGAGACGGGCGGCGACACGCTGACGATGAGCTGGCTCGGCGAGACGACGGCCCATCCAAATCCCTACGGCTATTTGATCGGTACCGCGATCATGGGCGTCATCCTGCTGGTCCTGGTGTGGCTGCAGGTCAGGGCGCGCAAGTTCGACCCGTGGCTGTACTGGCTGACGATCATCGGCTCGACCACCTGCGGAACCACGCTTGCCGACTTCGCCGACCGGTCGCTGGGAATCGGCTACGCCGGCGGCTCGCTCCTGCTCCTCGCCTGCGTCCTCTGCTCGCTGTTCGCCTGGCGGCAGGTGCTGGGCACGGTCGACGTGAACCGGGTCGCGAGCCCGAATGCGGAGACCTTCTACTGGATCACGATCACCTTCTCGCAGACGTTGGGCACGGCGCTCGGCGATTGGGTGGCGGACTCCGGTCTGGGCTATGCCGGTGCCGCGCTTTTGTTCGGAGCGGCCCTGGCGGTCGTCGCCTATCTCTATTTCAAGTCGGAAATCAGCCATGTCGCCTTGTTCTGGGCGGCCTTCGTCCTGACCCGGCCACTGGGCGCGACGCTTGGCGATTTCCTCGACAAGCCGCTCGGGCAGGGCGGCCTTGAGCTCAGCCGTGCGGTCGCAACGGGCGTGCTGCTGATCGCGATGGCCGGGCTGATCTACATCCTTCCCCAGCGGTCCGGGAGACACGCGGTCAAGGAGCAGGAGTCGAAGGCCTGACGGGCGTTACGGCCCGATATCCGCGCTCGTCGGCTTCGCCTGGGTTCGGCTGACGCTCGGATAACCGAGCGCGGTCGCGACATCATTGTCCCAGCCATAGACGTCCGCGGCGAAGTGGACGCGCCCGTCATCGCCGAGATAGGCGGTGTGGTACAGCAGCCGGACCGGGATCTCGTGGTTGAGCTTGACGAAGGTCTCCTTGCCGGTGGCCATGGCTTCGGTGAACTTGTCGTCGATGCCGTCGGCCTGGGCGAGCATGTGCGCGAAGCCGATCGCATCCTCGACCCGCACGCAGCCATGGCTTCGATGGCGCTCGTTTTCTCCGAATAGCGCCTTGGCCGGAGTGTCGTGAAGGTAGATCGCCTGATCGTCCTTCATGTCGAACTTGACGATTCCGAGCGAGTTCTTGGGGCCCGAAGCCTGAACCCACTGGCCGTCCTTCTGAGTGAAGCCGTTCGATGCCAGCCAGGCGCTGCTCTTGCCGGCCATTTCGTCGTCGATCGAGTGGGGAACGGTCCACGTCGGATTGGCGACGAGCTGGAAAATCGGTGCTCCCAGCTGCGGCGTTTCCTTCCCGGGCTCGCCGTCGATCACCTTGCGATGGTCGATGTGCTGACCGTCGCGGAAATAATCGAGGAAGGTGGCAGCGGTGTTCACGTCGATCCGGGTTGCCGGCGGGCCGCGGTCGAGCCAGCGGAGCCGCTCCATCGCCACTGCCAGCGTCCGGGCGCGGTCGCGCGGAGACGCGTTGAGCGCCTTGATCGTGTCGGGGCCGATCACCGCGTCCGGCTTCAGCCCGGAATCGGCCTGCCATTGCTTGACCGCCTGGACGATGACGCCGCTATAGCGGCTGGGTGCGGCCTGCGGCTTGGCGGATTTCGAATCCTGCGCGGTCTGGAGATATCCCTGGGCCTTGAGATTGGCGACGATCGCGGGGACGCGCGGATCCGCCGCACCGGGCTTGAGGGTCTTGCCGGCAGGAATGTCCGCGTCAGGCAAGCCCGGGGAGTTCTTCACCAGCGCCACGAACGCCTGGCCAAGCGCTCGATACTCGTCGGTCTGCGGCGCCAGGGAATTGACCCATTCGCCATATTTCCCTTGCGAAAGAGCCTGGGCGAGGCCCGAGGCGATATCCACCTTCGGGCGCGGCACCGTATAGACGTCGCGGATCTTCTTCGGGTCGACCTTTCCTTCGGCAAGGGCGGACGCATAGTCGGTGGCGGCTTTGAGAAGCGCCTGGCGGCGGGCCGACTGATCGGACGGAAGGTCGCCCTTGAGGAACAGGTCCTTGGTCAGCCCGTGGTTGGGCGCGGACGCGAGAGCATCCATGACCTGCTTCTCCAGGTCCTTGTCCGAGACCTGCGAGGAATCGATCGCCGTGGAATTGCCGGCATTGGAATTGGCGGGATTGCTGCTTCCGCAGCCGGCCAGCGCGAGCGCCGCCGCCGACGCGAACAGGATTGGGATACGCAAAGGGACACTCCAAGCAAAAGCTGTTTGGAGCAAGAACCCCCAGGTGCTCGACTGTATCCCCTGCCCGCCGGATCAGCTGGCGAGGCGCTTGTTGGTGAGGCCGATCACCATCTCGTTGGCGCGGGCGTAGCTGAGGGGCTTTCCGAAGAGATAGCCCTGAATCGTGTCGCACCCGAGCTCGCGCATGCGCTCGAAATCTTCGGGGGTTTCGACGCCCTCCGCGGTGACCGACATTCGGAAGCTTTGCGCAAGCTGGACGATCGACTGGATGATCGCGACGTTCTCGGGCCGGGTGCTCGCCTCTCGGACGAAGCTGCCGTCGATCTTCAATTTGTGGAAGATCGCCTTGTTCAGATAGCCGATCGAGGAATAGCCGGTGCCGAAGTCGTCGAGGGCGATACCCACGCCGAGCTGACGGAGCCGTTTCAGGACGTCGAGAGTCGGGCCGTTGTTGCCGAGGAACACGCCTTCGGTGACTTCCAGCTCGATGCGATTGCCCTGGACGCGGTGCCGCCCGAGCGCTTCGCTGACCACGTTGGGAAGATTGGGGAGGACGATCTGCTTGGGGCTGACGTTCAGCGCCACGCTGATGTGGTCCGGCCAGGTGGCGGCGGCCCGGCACGCTTCCTCGATCACCCATTCCCCGATCGCGGGCATCAGTCCGATTTCTTCCGCGACGGGAATGAACATGACGGGCGGCACCAGGCCGCGCTTCGGGTGATTCCAGCGGATCAGGGCCTCGAAGCCGGTCAGCTTCTGGGTCTTGGCGGCGACCAGCGGCTGGAAGACGAGATGGAACTGCTTGTTGGGAAGCGCCGAGCGAAGGTCCTGCTCGAGCTTGATCCGATCTTCCTTTTCCGACTGGAGCTCGGACGAGAAATAGCGGGCGATCCCGCGGCCGGCGCCCTTGGCTTCGTAGAGCGCGAGGTCCGCCTTCAGGATCAGGTCGTCGACCGTCGCGCCGTCGGTTGGGCCGAACGCGCAGCCGATCGACACGCCGATGCGGATATTGGTGCCGTCGATATCGTACGGCTCCTTGATCGAATCGATGATCCGCTGGGCCATCTGCTCGACGGACTTGCGGCTCTGGGCATCCGGAACGACGACCGCGAACTCGTCGCCGCCCATCCGTCCGACCGTGCCCGAAGAGCCGACCTCGGTAACCAGCCGCTTGGCGACCGCTCGAAGGACTGCGTCGCCCTTGGGGTGGCCGAAGGTGTCGTTGACCGGTTTGAATCCGTCGAGATCGAGAAACAGGATGGCGCAGGAGGAATTGCCCGCCGTCGCCTCGCGAAGGGCTTCGCCGAGAAGCTGGCGGACCCGCCCGCGGTTGGGGAGGCCCGAAAGGACGTCCATGTTGGCGAGATGCGTCAGCCGTTCCTGCGTCTGCCGGATCTCGGTGACATCTGATCCCACCCCGCGGAAGCCCTCGAAGCGGCCGGCGGTGTCGATGATCGGGTCGCCCGCGATCGAAATCCAGCGCGGGCCGCGGCCGGTCTCGAGCTCCATCTCCAGATGGGCGAACGGCTCCTTGGCGAGGAGCTTGCTTCCCAGCTCGGCGCTTCCGCCGAGAAGCGCGGGAAGCGAATGGCCGAAAAGCTGGCTCGCAGGCCGGCCCAGCAGGGCGACCATTCGCGACGAAATGTAGGTCACGCGATTTTCCGAATCGACCTGCCACAACCAACCAACGCCGCGCTGCTCATATTCCTGCAGGAGAAGCGACGAGCTCTCGCTTTGCGAGCCGATGTCCGCGTTCGTCTTCAGCTGGGTGAAAGCCCAGCGGGCGACGGCAAGGACGCCGAAGATCGCGACCCCGAGCGTGAAGAGAATCGAGAGCATGTGCTCGAAAGGAAGCGTGTTGCGGCCGATCAGAAGCACCGCGCAAAGCCCTGCGGTGAACGTCGCCATCCATGCGACGACGCACGGAAGGACGACCACGAGGCCGAGCGACGCGATCCCCAGTCCAGCGGTGACAGACGCGGTGATGAGCTGCGCGCTCGGGTTCAGGCTGGGGAAAAGATAGAGCGGCAGCGACAGCCACAGAGCGGCCCTGACAGCGATGTCGGCGACCAGGAGCCAGTCGGGAAGCCGCCGTCCGGACCGGCCGATATGCGTGATAGACTGGGTCCGGGCCATCTGCATCGCGACAATGTTGACGAGCGTGACCGAGCCCGCCCAGCCGCCAAGCCAGAGGATCGACACGTCGCTCCACAGGCAAATGGAAATGATCGCGGCGGCGACGACATTGGCGGCCGCGAAGAAGGGCGCGAGCTGAGCGCGAGCGAGCAGCTGCGCGTCTCGCAACGGCGAATTCTCGGTCTCCGCCTTCGCTGAAAAAGCCAGCGATTCGCCATCCGGCAGGCGCGCCGAGATCATTCGCTTGTACCGATCAGGAGCTTCGTACATGCGCGTCCCGCTTGTTTCCCGAGGCTCGGCCTAGCTCCAATACAGTTGAAACGCGGTTAAAATGGGGTTCGGGCAATTTGCCGCCGTCGGGGTGGCCGCTTCACCTTCGCTCGCAAGGTTCGGATTCTCGCCCTATATTCGCCCGCGATGGCGACCGACAGCGCAACTCTCACCCAGCAGCCGGCCGCGAGGCAGCCTCGCCGAAGGCGTGATGACACGCCGAAGATCGACTCACCGGCCCGGCCGATCCTGAAGGGCGTCGGACTGGACGCGCCGTTCTTCGAGGACAAGAACCGCGCCTTCTGGTTCCTCCAGAGCCTCGGCTGGACCGGCTATTTCTTCCTTCGCTCGCTGTCCGGCTTCGCCAATTCGATGGGCCCGATGTGGATCGTCCACACGGCGCTTCTGACCGCCACGGGCTATTCGCTGACGCTGCTGATGGGCGCATTGTTCCGGCGCCTGATCAGGATGAAGGTGATCTGGACGGCGATCCTGTCCCTCGCCGCCGTGGTCGTGGCGTCGCTGGCCTTCTCGATCATCGAAACCTGGAGCTATGCGACGTTCCTGAAGCCGGACGCGCGGCCTGCGGGCTTCGAATATCTCGGCGCGATCCTCTTGAACTTCGCACTGCTCGCCGCCTGGGCGGCGCTCTATTACGGAATCAACTATTACATCCTGCTGGAAGAGCAGATCACCCAGCGCGAGCGGCTGGAGAGCCAGGCGAGTTCGGCGCAGCTGGCGATGCTCCGCTACCAGCTTAACCCCCACTTCCTGTTCAACACGCTCAATTCGATCTCGACCCTGGTGCTTCTGAAGCAGACGGAGCGGGCGAACGCGATGCTCGCCCGGCTGTCGTCCTTCCTCCGCTACACGCTGGCCAACGAATCGACCGCGAAGGTGACGCTCGCGCAGGAGGTCGAGACACTGAAGCTCTATCTCGAGATCGAGAAAATGCGCTTCGAGGATCGGATGCGCCCGCATTTCCGGATCGATGCGGAAACCATCGGCGCTCGACTTCCCTCGCTGCTTCTCCAGCCGCTAATCGAGAATGCGATCAAATATGCGGTCACGCCGAGCGAAGACGGGGCCGACATCTGGATCACCGCCAGCCGGCAGGGCGACGCGGTGAGGATCGAGGTTGCCGACAACGGCAAGTGCGACGGCGCCGCCGACGCCGGGATGAGCCCGTCGACGGGCGTCGGCCTGGCCAATATCCGCGAGCGGCTGGCGCAGGCTTACGGAAGCGCACATGCTTTTACATCGAAGACGAACGAACACGGGGGCTTCAGCGTTATCATCGAAATTCCCTACCAGAGCGGAGAAGAAGACTGATGCCCATCCGGACCATCCTGGTCGATGATGAGCCGCTTGCGACGCAAGGGCTCCAGCTGCGGCTCGAGGCCCATGACGATGTCGAAATCGTGGCGACTGCCTCCAACGGCCGGGAGGCGATCCGGCAGATCAAGACGCACAAGCCCGACTTGGTTTTCCTCGATATCCAGATGCCGGGCTTCGATGGCTTCTCGGTCATCCAGGGCCTGATGGAGGTCGAGCCGCCGCTGTTCGTGTTCGTGACGGCGTTCAGCGACCATGCGGTTCGGGCGTTCGAATCGCAGGCGGTGGACTATCTGGTGAAGCCGGTGGACGAGGACCGGCTGGCCCAGACTCTCGACCGGGTTCGTCAGCGGCTTTCCGAGAAGCGAAGCGCCGAGGAAGCGGAGCGGCTCAAGGAAGCGCTGGTCGAGCATGCGCCGGAAGCGGCGGAATCGCTCGCGGAAGAGTCGGCGGGCGATGTCACCGCTTCGAACCGCTTCGAGAAGATGATCAACATCAAGGACCAGGGACAGATCTTCCGGGTCGATGTCGACACGATCGAACGGATCGATGCCGCCGGCGATTACATGTGCATCCAGACCGGCGACAATACGCTGATCCTTCGCGAAACCATGAAGGACCTGGAAAAGCGGCTCGATCCGCGGCGGTTCCAGCGGGTCCATCGGTCAACCATCGTCAACCTGGACCTGGTGAAGCAGGTGAAGCCGCACACCAACGGCGAGTGCTTTCTGGTGCTCGATTCGGGTGCCCAGGTTAAGGTCAGCCGATCCTACCGCGACGTCGTGGCGCGCTTCGTCCATTGATCGTTGAAGCGGCGACCGCGTGCGCCGAACTTAACTTTCGTTATTGATTGGTTTCCTGATGAATGACGGCTAGGTTTCGCCGCGACGAGGGCTGCACGCCTTCATCGGGTGAAAGTGAGCGCCATGGACAGGGAACCGGTCGACTGGAGCAGCCGTTCGCCGCGCCGGCCGACGGCGCATCAGGCGACGATCTGTCTCGACAACGGCCGCCAGGTCCGGGCTCTCGTCACCAATCTTTCTTACGATGGCTGTCAGGTCATTGCCGAGGCGGAGCTCACGGTGGGCGAGACGCTGATCCTCATCCTGTCCGATCGCGGTTCGATCGAAGCGCAGGTGCGATGGACGGCCGACGACCGCGCCGGAATCAAATTCCTCACGGGCAACTCGCCATCGGAGCAGAGGCGCGCCCGAATCGGCGTCTGAGGCGCGGCCGAACGCGTCCGCTATCTTTGGTTATTGGGCGAATCCTCAACGCTTTGTCCGCTATTTCGGACAGCGGACCGGTGCGGCACCCCACAATCCAGCCGGTTCGAGTTCCGCCGCGGAGAGCCCGTTCGGCGAATAGCCGGGCCTCCGCGGCGCTTCGCAATTTCTAAAGATTTTCGGGAGAGGTTGGCGCCATGTTGCGTTGCGTCCCGTTGCTTTTCCTTATCGTCGCATCCTGCGGATTTGGCGATTCGCAGAAGCGCGGGTCCAGCGTCACGATCACTCTCCCGCCGCCAAAGGCGATGCCCGCGCCGGGGTTCAGCAGCCCGCTCACCGGAACAATGCCCTGACGTTGCAGCCGTCGGCGCGAGGCTGCTAGCATGGGGCCATGGTATCCCCGTTCGACACCTTCGCGGCGCTTCATCGGCCGGGCGATCCGGTCATTCTCTACAACATCTGGGACCCGGGCAGCGCCCAAGCCGTCGAGCGGGCGGGGGCGAAGGCCATCGCGACCGGCAGCCATCCGGTGGGCGATGCCTCGGGATTCGGCGACGGGCAGCAGGTGCCGATCGACTTCGTCTTCGATAATGCGAGGCGCGTCGCGGCCGCGGTCCAGGTGCCGGTCACCGTCGATTTCGAGAGCGCCTATTCCGTCGATCCTCAGGACGGCGCGGCGAACGTCGCCCGGCTGAAGGCGACCGGCGCCGTCGGCTGCAATTTCGAAGACCAGGTGATCGGCGGGGAGGGGCTTCACCCGCTCGACCTTCAGTGCCGACGGATCCGCGCGATGCGCGACGCGGTGGGCCGCGACTTTTTCATCAACGCCCGGACGGACCTGTTCCTGAAGACGCAGACCTACGACGATGCCCTGGTCGACGAGGCGATCGAGCGCGGCAAGGCCTTCGCCGATTCAGGCGCGAGTGGCTTCTTCGTTCCGCGCCTGGCGGACCCGCGTCAGGTGGAGCGCGTGGTGAAGGCGGTGCCGTTGCCGCTGAACCTGATCGCTTTTCCGGGAGCGCCAGCCAACCGCGACTGGGCGAACGCCGGCGTGGCGCGGATCAGCTACGGACCGTTCCCGCTCCGGGCGCTGATGCAGCAGCTCGAAGAGGCGGCGCGGACGGCACTTTCCTCGATCCATGGCTGAACCCGCCCGCCGGGTCCGCGTGACCGGCCGGGTCCAGGGTGTGTTCTTTCGCGCCTGGACGCAGCAACAGGCGCGCGAGCTGGGCGTGCACGGCTGGGTGCGCAACGCCGACGACGGCTCGGTCGAGGCGCACCTCGAAGGCGACGAGGCTGCGGTGAAGGCGCTGATCCAGCGGTTGAACCAGGGACCGCCGTCAGCCGATGTCGAGCGGGTGGAAGTGGAGGAAATCGCGCCGGAGGGCTGCGGCGGCTTCCAGGTCCGGCACTAGACGCGACCGAAGAGCATCAGCCCGCGAAGGGATCCCGGACGAGGATCGTATCTTCGCGCTCCGGCGAGGTGCTCACCAGCGCGACCGGGCAGCGGATCAGCTCCTCGATCCGGCGAACATATTTGATGGCTCGGGCGGGAAGGTCGGCCCAGCTTCGGGCGCCCTGCGTCGATTCCTGCCAACCCTTGATCTCTTCATAGACCGGCTCGACCCGCGCCTGGTCGGCGGGGTGCGGCGGCAAATAATCCACCTTCTTTCCGTCGATCCTGTAGCCGGTGCAGACCTTCACCGTCTCCAGCGTGTCGAGGACGTCGAGCTTGGTGAGCGCGATTCCGGTGATCCCGCCGACGGCGACCGCCTGGCGGACGAGCACCGCGTCGAACCAGCCGCAGCGGCGCTGGCGGCCGGTGACGGTCCCGAACTCGCGGCCGCGCGTGCCCAGTTCCCGGCCGATGTCATTGTCCTGCTCGGTCGGGAACGGGCCGGAGCCGACGCGGGTGGTGTAAGCCTTCGTGATTCCCAGGACGAAGCCGGCGGCGTGCGGGCCGACTCCGCTTCCGGCTGCGATGGTGCCCGCGACGGTGTTCGACGAGGTGACGAACGGATAGGTGCCGTGGTCCACGTCCAGAAGCACGCCCTGGGCGCCTTCGAACAGGATCCGCTTCCCGCGCCGGACGGCCTTGTCGAGATCGCGCCAGACGGGCTTGGCAAAGGGCAGCACGAAATCGGCGATTTCGGCGAGGTCGGCGAGCAGCCGCTTGCGATCGACCGGCGGCTCACCGAAGCCTGCGCGAAGCGCGTCGTGGTGCGCGCAGAGACGGTCGAGCATCGGCTCCAGTTCGTCGAGATGGGCGATGTCGCACAGGCGGATCGCTCGGCGGCCGACCTTGTCCTCATAGGCCGGGCCGATACCCCGGCGGGTGGTACCGATCTTGCCCGCACCGCTCGCATCCTCGCGAAGCGCGTCGAGATCGCGGTGGATGGGAAGGATCAATGGGCAGGTCTCGGCGACCATTAGCAGGTCCGGCGTGACCTTCACGCCCTGTTCGCGGATCCGCTCGACCTCGCTTTTGAGCGCCCACGGGTCGAGGACGACTCCGTTGCCGATCACCGACGGAGTTCCGGTGACGATTCCGCTCGGAAGCAGCGACAGCTTGTAGGTCGTGCCTTCGACGACGAGCGTGTGGCCGGCGTTGTGGCCGCCCTGGAAGCGGACGACCGTGTCGGCGCGGCTCGCCAGCCAGTCGACGATCTTGCCCTTGCCTTCGTCGCCCCACTGGGCGCCGATGACGGTGACGTTGGCCACGATTATATCCTCTTTTCGGCTGTCGGCGCGGCTCTAGGGACAACGCCGCGCAACGTCCAGCATTCGGCCATTGAAACGATAGCGCCCCCTCATGGTTGTCCGCGAGTGGCCGAGCATACGTCCCGAACCGCCATCATCGCGGCGCTGGTCGGCAACCTGCTGATCGCGGCCACCAAGGGCGTCGCCGCACTGTTCACCGGAAGCTCGGCGATGACCAGCGAGGCGGTCCATTCGCTGGTCGATACCGGCAACGAAATCCTGCTGCTCTACGGCCAGCACCGCGCGGCGAAACCTCCCGACGACAAGCACCCGTTCGGCTATGGCCGCGAGCTCTATTTCTGGTGCTTCGTGGTCGCGCTGCTGATCTTCGCGGTCGGCGCGGGCGTGTCGGCCTATGAAGGCGTGATCCACATTCGGCACCCGGAGATGATCGAGCAAGTGTGGATCAACTTCCTCGTGCTCGGCCTCGCCTTCATCTTCGAAGGCGTATCCTGGTGGTTCGGCTGGAAGACGTTCGCGCGGGTGCGCAAGTCACGACCCATCTGGGCGACCGTCGTCGCCAGCAAGGACCCGACCTCGTTCATGGTGCTGTTCGAGGATTCGGCCGCCTTGATCGGGATCGTGATCGCGGCGATCGCCACGTATGCGTCATGGAAGCTGAGGCTGCCATGGATCGACGGCGCGGGATCGATCCTGATCGGGATCGTGCTGGCCGCGGTCTCGGTGCTGCTTGCGCGCGAGAGCAAGGAATTGCTGATCGGCGAGCGGGCGTCGCCTCAGCTGAGCGACGATTTGCGGAAGACCGTAGAGGCCGATCCCTGCGTGCTCGATGTCGTGGATATCACCACCACCCAGATGTCGCCGGACCAGGTGATCGCCGCATTGTCCGTCGAGATCGACCAGTCGCTGCGCGTGCCCGAAGTCGAAAAGCTGATCGGCCGGATCGAGAAGGGCATGCACGCGCGCTTCCCGCAGCTTTTCCGAATCTTCATCCGGCCGGTCCCACCCAGGGCTAAGTCGGGGGAGCGGCCCGAAGCCTAGCGGCCCTTGCGCGATTCCGCCCGGACGTCGGAGATTTCTCCCTTCAGGCCGGCATAATCGTAGGCGCCGTCGGCGAGCTTGTCGCCGATGATGAAGGCGGGTGTCCCGGAAATGCCGGCCGCTTCCGAAAGGCGCATGTTCAGCGCGATCTGGGCATCGATCTGCGCCTTTCGCGCGGCAAGGTCCTTCTGAAGCTGCGCCCAGTTCACGCCGGCCTTGGTCGCTGCCTGACGGATGGCGGCGTCGGTCAGGCGCCCCTTCGTGTGCATCAGCGCAAGATGGAATGCCTCGTGCTTCCCCTGGAACTGCGAGGCGATGGCGAGCCGCGCAGCCGCTTCCGACTGGGCGCCGAAGATCGGCGTGTCGCGATAGATCACCCGGACCTTCGGCTCCTCGCGAAAGACCTTCGCATATTCGTCCGTGTGCGCCTTGCAGACCGGACATTGGTAGTCGACGAAATAGACCACCGTCACGTCATAGGCGCCCTTGACTCGGGTCGGCGCGATGCCGGGCTTGAAGAAATCGGCCTTGCTGATTTCGGCAGCTGAAGCGACGGCGGGCAGAGCGACGGACGCGGCAAGGGGCACGCCGGCCAACCCGAGTGCGACTGCGGCGAAGCGAAGAAGGCGGCGGCCTTGAACCTTGGAAATGTCGGGCTCCAGAGACAGTTGCGATTGCCTTCCAGCTATTGCCGGGCAGCTCCGACGTCAAAGCCGGCCGTCGCTCGAAACAACCGCAACGGCCTGTCAGAAGCTCAGCGGCACGACCTCGCGGACGCCCGGAAGGCCGCGGAGCTGCGCCGCGAACTCGGGCGTGATCGGGTCGTCGACCGCGACCAGCGCCACCGCTTCGCCCCCTTCCTCGCGGCGTCCGAGGTTGAAGGTCGCGATGTTGACCCTGTGTTCGCCGAGCGCGGTTCCGAGTGCTCCGATGAAGCCTGGCTCGTCGCTGTTGACGATGTAGATCATCTGCCCGGCCAACTCGGCCTCGACGCCGATCCCGAAGATGGACACGAGACGCGGCGCCCGGTTGCCGAACAGCGTGCCTTCTACCCGCTTTGGACCTGCATCGGTGCCGACGGTGACCGCGACGAGCGTGTGGTAATCGCCGCCCAGGCTCGAACGGATTTCGCGAACATCGAGTCCCCGCTCCTTCGCCAGATATGGCGCGTTGACCATGTTCACCGTGTCGGACCAGGTGCGCATCACTCCGGCGAGCACCGCGCCCGTGACGGGCTTGATGTTGAGCTCGGCGGCGGCGCCTTCGACCTCGACATCGATCGAGCGGATGTCGGGCCCGACGATCTGCCCGACGAGACGGCCCAGCTTTTCGGCTAGCGCCATGTAGGGCTTGAGGCGCGGGGCTTCCTCGGCCGAGAGCGATGGCACGTTCACGGCATTGGTGATGCCGCCAAGCAGAAGGAAGTCGGCCATCTGCTCGGCGACCTGGATCGCGACATTGACCTGCGCCTCGGTCGTGGATGCGCCGAGATGCGGCGTGCAGATGAGCCCGCGGGTCCCGAACAGCGCATTCTCCTTCGCCGGCTCCTCCTGGAAAACGTCGAGCGCAGCGCCCGCAATGTGGCCGCTTTCGAGGCCGTCCTTGAGCGCCGCTTCGTCGATCAGCCCGCCGCGCGCGCAATTGACGATCCGGATGCCCGGCTTCGTCTTCGCAAGCGCTTCCCGCGACAGGATTCCGCGGGTCTGGTCGGTGAGCGGCGTGTGGAGCGTGATGAAATCGGCGCGGGCGAGGAGCTCGTCCAGCTCGACCTTGTCGACTCCAAGCTCCACCGCGCGCTCGGGCGACAGGAAGGGATCGTAGGCGACGACCTTCATCTTCAGCCCGTGGGCGCGGTCGGCGACGATCGAGCCGATATTGCCGCAGCCCACGAGACCGAGCGTCTTGCCGGCGAGCTCGACGCCCATGAACCGGCTCTTTTCCCACTTGCCGGATTGGGTCGACTGGTCCGCCTGCGGGATCTCGCGGGCGAGCGCGAACAGCATGGCGATCGCATGCTCGGCGGTCGTGATCGAATTGCCGAACGGCGTGTTCATGACCACGATTCCGCGCGCCGAGGCGGCAGGCACGTCGATGGTATCGACGCCGATCCCGGCGCGGCCGATCACCTTCAGCCGCGGCAGCGCGGCGTCCATGATCGGCGCCGTGACCCTCGTCGAACTTCGGACGGCGAGACCGTCATAATCGCCGATGATCGCCTTCAGCTCGTCGGGGGAGAGGCCGGGCTTTTCGTCAACTTCGATGCCGCGGTCGCGGAAGATCGCGGCGGCGCGCGGGTCCATCTTGTCGGCGATGAGGACGCGTACGGTCTCGCTCATTTCGTCTGCTCCCACGCCCAGTCGAGCCACGGGATCAGGGCCTCGATATCCGACGTTTCGACGGTCGCGCCGCACCAGACCCGGATGCCCGGCGGAGCATCGCGATAGGCGCCGAGGTCGTAGGCCGCTTCCTCGCTCTCGAGCAGCTTCACGATCGCTTTCTGGCGCGCCTTGTTGGCTTCCTCGTCGGAGCGGTCGGCGAACTGCAGGCAGACGGAGGTGCTAGAGCGGATTGCCGGGTCTTGAGCGAGATGCTGGACCCATCCGGATTGGGAAACCCAGCGGTCGAGCGCGGACGCGTTAGCATCGGCGCGGGCGATGAGCGCATCGAGACCGCCGACGCTTTCTGCCCAGTCGAGGCAGACGAGCCAGTCCTCGACCGCGAGCATGGACGGCGTGTTGATCGTCTCGCCTCTGAATACGCCTTCGATAAGTTTGCCGCCCTTGGTGAGACGGAAAATCTTCGGCAACGGGCGCGGCGGCCCGGCTTCGAGCCGTTCGACGGCACGGGGGCTGAGCACCAGCATTCCGTGTGCGGCCTCTCCGCCGAGCGCCTTTTGCCAGCTGAAGGTGCCGACATCGATCTTCGCCCAGTCGACGGCCTGCGCGAAGGCGGCCGAGGTGGCGTCGCAGATGGAAAGGCCCGTCCGGCCCTCGGCGATCCAGTCGGCGTCGGGCACGCGAACTCCGCTCGTCGTGCCGTTCCAGGTGAAGACGATGTCGTTTGCCGGATCGATCCCGGACAGGTCGGCGATCTCGCCGTAACCGGCGGTGCGAATGTCGGCTTCGAGTTTCAACTGCCTGGCGACGTCCGTCACCCAGCCGGCACCGAAGCTTTCCCACGCCAGCATCGTCACCGGGCGGGGGCCAAGTAGCGACCAGATCGCCATTTCCATCGCGCCGGTGTCCGAGGCGGGGACGATGCCGAGGCGGTAGTCGGCAGGGAGGCGAAGCAAGGCGTGGGTACGCTCGATCGCTTCCTGCAATCGCGCCTTGCCGAGCGCGGAGCGGTGCGATCGGCCGAGCGAGGTCGTGTCGATCTTGTCGAGCGACCAGCCTGGCGGCTTCGGGCAGGGACCGGAGGAAAAGGATGGACGCGCGGGTTTCCGCGCCGGTGCATTCGTCACTGTAAACTCTCCTTGCAGAGAGCGCGCGCCGCGTTGGGACGGCGTGGCCCGCTCACCGGTGTAAGGATCGAACCGTCCTTCGCAAGTGCGGGTGAGAGATTCGCTGTGGACAGATGAAATTTCGGCGCTTCCCGGCGGCGGCAGCAGTGACTTGGAACGATTCACCGCAGGTTACGGACGGTTCGTCCCGCCGCGGCCGGGTTGTGGTTGAATTTGTTAACCATCCAGAGTGAGTTTCGCCTCCGGCACGAGCGGGGGGTATTCCGCATGTGCCGTTGGGGCTGGGGAGCTCCTTCATCGACGGTTTCCTGACGCGCGGGGGCATTTCCGTGCGCGCCGTCTGGATTTTGGAGCGGAATGATGACGCAATTGCGGGCACTCTTCAGCGATCGTGAATTCTTCATTCACGACGGTCAGCGCCTCCGCCGATTCCGTATTTCCGCTCCCGTGCAGGCCTTCTTCTTCACTCTTTCGCTGCTTCTCGTCGGCTGGTCGGGCTATTCGGCAGCGCAGCTGATCGCCGGTCCCGCAATGGAGCGGACCTCGGTCACGCCCTACGCCGCCCAGCTGAAGAAGCTCGCAGCGGAGACCGACCGCCGGGTCCAGCTCGTCGAGGCGCGCCAGTACGCGCTCGCCGCCGCGCTTCAGGACCAGGACGTCGATCCCCAGACCCTGAAGCAGCTTGGCTTCTATCCGGCGCCCGCGGGCACCGGCGCGGTCGGCGGTCCGTTCGATTCCGCGAACGCCGACCCGACGTTCAAGCAACTCTTCACCAGCTGGAAAAAGCTCGACAACATCGCTTCCGGAGCGATCGCCATTCCGTCGGACAAGCCGCTGAAGACCGCCGAGTTCACCAGCGGCTTCGGAGCGCGCAGCGATCCGTTCCGACATGGCGCCGCATTCCACCCCGGAATCGACCTCGCGGCCCCTTACGGAACGCCGGTCTACGCGACCGCTGACGGAACCGTGCTTCGGGCCGGCTGGAACAACGGCGGCTACGGCAACCTGGTCGAGATCGACCACGGACGCGGAATCATGACCCGCTACGGCCACATGTCGAAGATCCTCGTCAGCCCCGGTCAGCATGTCAGTCGCGGCCAGCAGGTCGGCGAAGTCGGCTCGACCGGCCGTTCGACCGGCAACCACCTCCATTACGAGGTCCGGATCGACAATTCGCCGGTCAACCCGATCCCGTTCATGCGCTCGACCGACTATCTGCTCGCGATGAAGCGGGCGGGAAGCAACGCGGCGATGGACCAGGTCGCGCTGGGTGGCCCGGCCGGCGGCAAGTAAGCGCCTGAGCTTGCCGCACTCGCGGCGGCTTCCTATTTCGCTCACGTGAGCGAGCCAGACATCAGCCTGACCGAAAATGCGGCGCGCAAGGTCGCCGCGATCGCGGAGCGCAAGAACGCGCCGGCGATCCTCCGGCTTGCCGTGGACGGCGGCGGCTGCGCCGGCTTCACCTACAGCTTCGAGCTTGCCGAGGCGGCGGACGCGGAGGACTCGGTGGCCGAGACCGACGGCGTCAAGCTGGTCGTGGATCCCGCTAGCCTGGAGC
The DNA here is from genome assembly GCA_051953395.1 of Sphingomicrobium sp. Classification (GTDB taxonomy): domain Bacteria; phylum Pseudomonadota; class Alphaproteobacteria; order Sphingomonadales; family Sphingomonadaceae; genus Sphingomicrobium. The sequence continues at coordinate 31,066 of JBQCIU010000033.1, read as the reverse complement.
TGGTGCGCGGATCGTCAGTCGATTTCGTCGAGGATCTGGGTGGGGCCGCGTTCAAGGTGACCAACCCCAACGCCCAGTCCGGCTGCGGCTGCGGATCCAGCTTCAGCGTCTAAGCGTCATTGCGAGGAGCGCAGCGACGCGGCAATCCATTCCGCAATTCTGGATTGCTTCCCCGTGCCTTCGCAGGCGCCGCAATGACGGCTAAGGCGCTCGGATGAAGATCGCTTCCTACAATCTGAATGGAATCCGCGCCCGGCTACCGCGGCTGATCGAATGGCTCGACCGCGAGAAGCCAGACGTCGTGTGCCTGCAGGAGCTGAAGTGCGCGGATGAGTCGCTTCCGATCGGCGACATCGAAGCGGCTGGCTATGGGGCCGTCTGGCATGGCCAGAAGGGATTCAACGGCGTGGCCGTGCTCGCCCGAGGAGACGCGCCGAAGCTCAGGCGCATGGGCCTGCCGGGCGATCCGGACGATACGCACAGCCGCTATATCGAGGCGGACCTGGGCGATGCGATCGTCGCGTCGCTCTACCTGCCCAACGGCAACCCGGTCGGGACGGAGAAGTTCGATTACAAAATCCGCTGGTTCGACCGGCTGGCCGCCCACGCCGAGGAGTTGCTCCGGGAGGAGCGGCCGGTGGTCCTTGCCGGCGACTGGAACGTGGTGCCGGAGGACCGAGATGTTTTTTCCGTCCGGGCCACGCAGCATGACGCCGTGATGCAGGCGGAGGCACGCAATGTCTGGCGGCGCATGGTCAGCAGCGGCTGGACCGACGCGCTAAGGGCGCTGCACCCTGACGAGCCGAAGCTCTACACTTTCTGGGACTACACGGCGGGCTGCTGGCAGCGCGATCTCGGCTTCCGGCTCGACCATCTTCTATGCTCGCCCGAGGCCGCGGACCGGCTTCAAGGCGCCGGCGTCGACAAGTGGGCGCGCGCTCAGGAGAAAGCGTCGGACCACGCTCCGACGTGGGTGGAGCTAAGCTAGGCATTGGCTGCAGTTTTCGTGATTCCGGACTCGCGTTAGGCGACAAGCGATGGAATTCGTATTTGAGGTGCTCCTCCAGTTTTTTGGGGAGATATTGCTGCAACTGATTGTCCAAGTGCTGGCGGAACTCGGCCTGCACAGCCTTGGCAATACCTTTCGAAGACGAAAGCACCCGATCTGGTCGATGATCGGATTCACCCTCTGGGGTGCGATAGCCGGCGGACTGAGCCTACTTGTCTTGCCGCATTCAGCGATTGCGAAGCCCGCGTTCCGGACTCTGAACGTCTTCGTTACGCCCCTCGTCGTGGGGGCCGTAATGGCTTTGATCGGCCAAACCAGACTTCGGCGAGGGCAAGTCCTGGTTCGGATGGACCGCTTCGGCTACGCCTTCACCTTCGCCTTTTGGATGGCATTTGTCAGGTTTCTTTGGGCGACTTGATAGCGGCGCCAAGCCGCCGCCAGCGCTGCTATAGCATCTTTTGATAGATTCTGTACCGATGATTCACGCGCGCGCCGGGAAGCTCGGCGATCGACAGCATTCCCTTGTTGTCCTCGAGGATCCAGCCGAACTCGCCGGTCTGGATTCCGAATTTTCCCACCGCGTCGCGCCGGGTGAATTCGATCAGCATGAAGGCGAGCTGGCTGGCCAGCAGGCTGTGATGCAGCTTTTTCGCCACGCCCATGAGCGGCACTCGGGCGCGCCGGGTACGCGGCTTCCTGAGCCTCCACAGCAGCTTCATCCAGTTGAACGGAAACAGCTCGCCGTTCAGGTCCTTGATCAGCTCGTTGATGTCGGGGAGCGTGATCATGAACGCGACCGGCTCGCCGTCATATTCCGCGACCCGGACCAGCTCGTTGTAGATGATCGGCTTCAGCTTCTTGCCCGCGTAGGCGATTTCGCTCTCGGTCAGCGGTACGTAGCCCCAGTTGTTCGACCAGGCATCGTTGAGAAGGTTGAGGATCAGGCGCGCTTCCTCATCGAACTTCGACTTGTCGACCATCCGGATTCGGATGCGCTTGTTGCGCTCGCCCGCCGCGATCAGCCGGTTGATCTTCGGATCGGACCAGCTGGCGATGTCCACCTCATAGGTGAGCAGGTCCTTTGCCTTGCCGTAACCGGCCTTCTCGATCCACTCGCGGTATTCGGGCCGGTGGTGGCCCATCATGGCGGTCGGGGGCTCGTCGAACCCTTCGATCTCCAGTCCCGGCTCGTCCCAGATCGACAGGCTGATCGGGCCCATCGCGCTCGTCATGCCCTGCTCGCGGAGCCAGTCCTCGGCTGTGGCGATGAGCGCGGCGGCCGCTTCGCCGTCGAGCGATTCCAGCATTCCCCACTGCCCGGTACCCTGGCCCATGTGCTGCTGCACCAGCTCGTCGACCTGGGCGCTGATTCGGCCCACGACCTTGCCCCCGCGCTCGGCGAGCCAGAGCTTTGCCTTTGCATGTTCGAACCAGGGGTTCTTGCCCGGCGTGATAAGGCCGTGCACCTCGTCCTTCAGGGGAGGGACCCAGGCGGGATCGTCGCGGTAGACGTCCCAGGCCAGGTTCACGAAAGCCTTCTTGTCGGCCTTGGTTTCAACCGGGCGGACGGTGAGCGATGCGTTCATTTGCAGTGGCTAGCCTGTCTCGCTGGACTGCACCAGTGACATCGAATCCATGGGCCGGTGCATTCATTGTCTGGCCACGATGCCGCCACTATCTCCATGCAGAGGCAAGCACTTGTGAGCATCGCGAACACCCTTGAGCGCAATTCTGGCGCGCCGGCGACGGCGTGCGACGCCGTGCGTGCACGTGACGACAAGGCAATGCTCAAGGCCGCTGCCGACCTGACCCGCGATCTCAATTCTCCGAGCGCTGCGATCTACTGGACCGACCTCCTGCTTTCCGCGCTGGTCGGTTATTCGGGGCTGGCTGCGGCGATGGTCCTTCCGACTCCGCTCGCGATCCTGGCCGGCGTCGTCGCGATCCTGGCGCTCTATCGCGCTGGAAGCTTCATTCACGAGCTGACGCATCTGAAGCCGCGCGCGGTGCCCGGCTTCCGCCTCGCGTGGAATCTCATCATCGGGATTCCCCTGCTGGTGCCGTCATTCCTCTACGAAGGCGTGCACAACCAGCATCACGCAAAGCGTTATTATGGAACGGTCGACGATCCGGAATATCTGCCGCTGGCGCTGATGAAACCCTGGACTTTGCCGGTCTTCCTCATCGCCGCTGCGCTGGCTCCGATCGGGATGCTGATCCGCTTCGGCCTGCTTGCACCGCTGTCGCTGCTCATCCCCAGCCTCCGCCGGACGGTCGTCGAGAAATATTCGGGGCTGCAGATCAATCCGCGCTTCCGCCGCCCGGCGCCGCAAGGCGACTTCGCGCGGGACTGGCGGCTACTCGAGATCGCCTGCAGCGCCTGGGCGATCGCACTGATCGCGCTGACCGCGACCGGGGTTATCCCGCTGCATGCTTTCCTCGTTTTCCTGGCGGTCGCGGCGGGCGTGATGTTCCTGAACCAGGTGCGGACTCTGGTGGCGCACCTGTGGGAGAATGAGGGCCACGCGATGAGCGTCACGGCCCAGTATCTCGACAGCGTCAACGTTCCCCCGCCCGCGACCCTGCCCGTCTTCTGGGCCCCAGTCGGCCTTCGCTATCACGCGTTGCATCATCTGCTCCCGGGGCTGCCCTACCATGCGCTCGGCACAGCCCACCGGCGCCTGTGCAAGGAGCTGGAAGCGGATTCCATCTATCACGAAGCAAGCCACCGGGGTCTTTCCGGCCTGGTCGTCAGGCTTGCCCGGAGCAGCTGGCGCGGGCGCGCCTACTGATTCTCGACGAGGCGGAGGAGAAGCGGCCGCCCGAGATCGTCCGAAACCACGACTTCACGTTTCGTTTCTGCAGGCAAGCGGGCCCAGTCTTCGCTTCGGACCTCGCTCGACCGGCGGATTCGCACCGTCGCGACCGCCTGCGATCGCACCTTCGGCTGGGACGGAGCAGGGACGGCCTGGGACACAAGGGCGGCGAGCAGAAGCACCGTCGAGCCTTGCGCAGACCATCGCTAAGCGCTGTTTACGCAGCGCTCCGAAATGGAGCGGAATTCACTCTTCCGAACGGATCAGCACGGTCTCGCCGACCAGCAGGAACAGGAAGAAGGGCGCCCAGGCCGCCAGGATCGGGGGGTAGGCGCCGACATTGCCCATCGCGAGGCTGAAATTGTCGGCAACGAAATAGGCGAAGCCGAGCGCCATTCCGATGCTCGCCCGGAACAGCACCTGGCCCGACCGGGCGAGGCCGAATGCGGCGACGGCGGCGAGGAGCGGCATCAGGACGATCGACAAGGGACCGGAAATCTTGTGCCAAAGCCCCGCTCGCGCCGCCGCCGTCGGTTTGCCGGCCGCCTTCATCTCCGCGATCTTGGGGACGAGCTGGAAGAAAGAGGTTTCATCGGGATCGACGTTGGCCAGCCGAAGCTGATCGGGCGTGAGGCCGGCGAGGCCTTCCATCGCCGGTACCTTGCGCACCAGGTTCATCGTCGAATCGTAGATTCGCACATTGTCCAGCCGCCACCGAGCGCCGTCAGGCGCAGCGCGCTCGGCGTCGATGATCTGGGTGATGGCGCCGCGATCGCGCCGATAGATCGTCACCCCTTCGGCCCGGAATGCGCTGCCCTGGCCGGCTGCGACCCGCGCCCGGACGAGATCGCCCCCGTGGGTTACCCAGATATTGCTGAGGATGCCGCTTTCCGGCGGCACCGGCTTGTAGTCATTGTCGCTCCACGCGTTCACGACGCGCGCCGAATGGACGACCACGGTCTCGTTGAACGCGAAGGCCAGCGCGGACACGCCCACGCTGGCGATGATCAGCGGAGCGAGCATCTGGTGGGCGGAAATACCCGCCGCTTTCATCGCCACGACTTCGCTGTTCTGGTTGAGCCCGACGAAGGCGATCAAGGTCCCGAGGAGAACCGAAAAGGGCAGGAATCGCGAAATAAGAAGCGGGATGCGAAGGCCGACGTAGCGCCAGAGCTCGGCGTCGCCATTGCCCGGGACGGCGAGGATCTTGCCTGATTCCCCGAGCAGGTCGAGCATCATCAGGACCAGCACGAGGCCGACGAGAACCGCGAAGCTCCGGGTCAGGAACAGCCGCACCGTGTAGAGCGCGAGCTGGCGCGACGGAAAGAACTGGAGATTGATCACGCGGGCCGCGCCCTCGGCATCAGCGCCTTGACCCTGCGAACGGCTTTCGCGGCCGCCCATTCCAGTGCGCCGATCGGCTGGCCGCCCGGCTTGTGCGAGATGATGTAGTACATCCAGCCTATGAGTGCGGCCAGCAGGGCGAACGGGCCCCACATCGCCAGGATCGGGTTCAGCCGCCCCTGCTCGCCGGCATAAGCGCCGTACTGGTTCACCTTGTGATAGGCGACGACCATGACAATCCCGACGAAGATGCCGAGCGCCGACGTGCTCCGCTTCGGCGGGACTGCCAGGGCGATGGCAAGCATCGGGAGCATCGCCATCATCAGGATTTCCACGACCCTGAAGTTGAAGTTCGCCTGCGCTCCCAGGGCCTGCTCGTGGCTCGTTGCGCCGCCGCCATAGCCGAGGCGGAACAGCTCGTTGAAGAACAGCTCGTCATAATCGACCCCGCGGCCCCGAAACTGGTCGATCGCAGGGACTGTGATCGGAAGGTCGTAGCTTGCGAAGGTCAGCGTTCGAGGCGCGGGAAACTTGGGCGATTGCTGGATCAGGCGGCCATTGTGCAGCCTGAACAGGATGACCCGCGGGTCGTCGGTCGAAAGGAAGCGCCCCGCCTCCGCAGTCGCTGCGACGCTTCCGTTCTTCGCATCGTCGACTTGGACGAAAATGCCCTGCAGCCGGGTGCCGTGGGCCTCGCTCTTGTCGATGCGGAGGGTCAGCTTCTTGCCGAGGCGATTGAACTCGCCGACCTTGATCGAAGCGCCCAGCGCCCCGGACCGGAGGTCGAAGCGGAGACCTTCATACTTATAGTGGGCGTAAGGCTCGATATAGCCGACGATGAGAATGTTCAGGATCATCAGCCCGATCGCGTACATATAGGGCACGCGGAGCATCCGGCCGAAACCCACGCCGATGCCGCGAAGCGCGTCGAGCTCCGACGAAAGGGCGAGCTTGCGGAAGGCGAGCAGGATTCCCATCAGCAGCCCGATCGGAATCCCGAGCGAGAAATATTCGGGAAGCAGGTTGGCGAGCATCCGCCAAACGACGCTGACCGGCCCGCCCGTGTTGACCACGAAGTCGAACAGCCGGAGCATCTTGTCGAGCACGAGAAGCATCGCCGCGAGGATCAGCGTTCCGAGCAGCGGCACGGCAATCGAACGAGCCAGATAGCGATCGATAAGCGACAATTGGCGCAACTTGGTCGTCCCTACACCATGATTTGGCCGCAAAGCGGGTCGAAACCGCAACTCGGGTCAGTCCCGTTTGCGCGGGGCCGGCTCGGCGCCACTCATAGCGATCCGGTCGGGAATAGCATGTCGAAAACGCAGGTGAAGGCGAAAGAGGCGCCGGCGATGCCGGTGCAATGCGCCGCGCCCGCATGCCGGCCGGTCCACAGCCGACCGCGCGTCGCCCTGCTGTCCAACCCGAAATCGACCGGCAACATCGCGCAGCTGTCGCGGATCCGCTCCTATTGCGCCGATCACCCCGACCTTTTCCATTACGAGGTCGAGCACGTCGACCAGATCGGGAGCGCGCTTCGTTCCATCGCGCGTGTCCGGCCGAAGATGCTCGTCATCAACGGCGGTGACGGCACGGTCCAGGCCACTCTGACCGAAATGCACAACGGGGGCCATTTCGGCGACGTGCCCCCGCCGATGGCCGTACTCCCGAGCGGGAAAACGAATCTCATTGCCCTCGACCTTGGAGTTCACGGCGATCCGATCAAGGCGCTGGAGCAGCTGGTCGAGCTGGCGCAGGGCGATCTCGACGGGCACCTCGTCGCACGCGAGCTGATCGCGCTCCGCAAAGACGGCTCGGAGCGGCCGGTGATCGGCATGTTCCTTGGCGGTGCCGGTCTTGCCGACACGATGCTCTATTGCCGCGACAAGATTTATCCGCTCGGGCTTCCGAACGGGGTCAGTCACGCCCTCACCGCGCTCGCCGTGCTGGCTCGGCTGATGCTGGGCCTGAAGGCCAGCTTCCTCCCGCCAAAGGCCGCGCCGCTGCAGGTGTTCACCGGGCGCGACCAGTCGCTGACCGGCCGATATGCGCTGCTTGCGGTCACGACGCTCGACAAGCTGTTGCTCAACGGACAGCTCCAGACGACCGGCTCTCGCGGACGGTTGAAGCTGCTTGCGGTCGAGGAAAAGCCCGCGTCCGTCCTGCGGATGGTGGTCGCGACATTGCTCGGCAAGCTGGGACGCAAGCCGCTCGAGGGAGTCCATCTCGAGGGCGCTGACGAGATCAGCATCGAAGGCGAAAGGTCGAACGTCATTCTCGACGGCGAGATGTTCAGCGCCGAAACCGGCAAGCCGATCCGCCTGAAGCCGGCGCAGCCGCTGTCGTTCGTCCGCCTCGCGGCTTAAGCTGCGCTTCCAATGCCGGACCTGAAGCAACTCGTGGGCGAGGAGCTAGGTGCGCCCGTCGATCCGCGGGTGACAGCCATGGCCAAGGCGATCGCGGCGAAACACGGGAAGGCTTCGCGCGCGGTGCTCTTCTACGGCTCGTGCCTTCGGCAAAAGCAGCTCGAAGGGCTGATGCTCGATTTCTACCTGATCGTGTCGGATTACGCGGAAGCTTACGGCAAGGGCTGGCTTGCCGCTGCAAACCGGCTGATCCCGCCCAACGTTTTCTATTTTGAGGGCGAAGGGCTGGTGTCGAAATATGCCGTTCTGAGCGAAGCGGACTTCCAGCGCGAATGCGGGCCGGACGCGCGAAGCACGTCGGTGGTCGCAAGGTTCGCGCAGCCGTCGCGGCTGGTGTGGAGCAACGGCAAGGATGCCAGCGAGCAGGTAATCGCGGCGGTTAGGCACTGCGCTCCCACCCTGCTCGATTGGACGCTGCCCGTAGCGACGGACGGAAGCCTCATTGATCTTTGGAAGCGCGCGTTCGCTTTAACATTCGCCGCAGAACTCCGGGCGGAGAGGAACGACCGCTCATATGCAATCGTCGATGCGGACCCTGAGCGCTACGAACAAATTGGACTTGGTGCGCTTCAAGTGATCGCTGCCCTGCATCCGGGTTCCGATCCCACAAAGACTCACCTCTTGATGCGGCCGGATGATATGGCGCGCTGGTGGAAGCGGATGCAGCGTAAGGGCAAGATGCTCTCCGTCATTCGCCTCGCCAAAGCGAGCGCAACCTTCGCGGGCGGTGCGGATTACATCGCGTGGAAGATCAATCGCCACGCCGGCACCAGGATCGAGCTGAAACCATGGCAGCGGCGGCACCCGCTGCTCGCCGGGATCACCTTGCTCCCGCGACTCCTGAAGAGCGGGGCGGTTCGCTAGGCTGGAGCGCGGTGGCGACGGCCGAGGCCAGCGCTCCGACCGTGAAGGGCTTGCGAAGCAGTTCGTGGCCGACCAGCGTTTCGGTCTCGCTGTCGCCGACATAGCCGGTGACGAACAGCACCGCGAAATCGTGCCGTTTCTCCTTCAGGATCTTGATCAGCTCCGGGCCGGTCATCTCCGGCATGATGACGTCGCTGATGACCAGGTCGAAGGTTCGGCTGTCGAACATTCGGATGGCTTCCTCGCCATTTTCGCAGGCGACCGGATCGTAATCGAGATCCTGAAGCGCCTCGACCGTGGAGGTGCGAACCCTGGGATCGTCCTCGACGACGAGGATTCGCGCGCCCGGAACGCGTTCCTCCTCGCTCATTCGCTGGGCGGTCGGGTGAAGGCGGACCGATGCCTCCGCCGCTGTTCGAGGGAGATAGAGCGACACGGTCGTCCCTTTGCCGACCTCGCTGTCGATCCCGACTTCTCCGCCGGATTGGTGAGCGAAGCCAAAGATCTGACTGAGGCCGAGCCCTGTTCCCTTGCCGACCGGCTTCGTCGTGAAGAAGGGTTCAAAGGCACGATCCCTCACCTCCGGCGACATTCCGCATCCGGTATCGGTGACCGATATGCGGACGTAATCGCCCGGGCGAATGTCGCCGACTTCGTTTGCCGAAACCTTAACGTTGGAGCTGCTGATCGTGAGTCGGCCGGCGCCGTCCATCGCATCGCGCGCATTCACCGCGAGATTGACGATCGCATTCTCGAGCTGGTGTGGGTCGACATAGACGGGCCAGGTATCGGGCGCGAGCTCGACCCGGACCCGCACCCGCTCGCCGAGCGTCCGGTCGAGAAGGTCGGACATGCCCTGGACCAGCCCGACCGGCTCGACCCGCTCGGGAAGCAAGGGCTCCGACCGCGCAAAGGACAGCAGCCTGCGGGTAAGGGCGGCGGCGCGCGTCGCCCCCTCCATCGCATTGTTGAGGTGCGCCAGAATCTCCCGCCGGGGTCCGTTGAGCCGCCGCCGCGCGAGGTCGATCCCTCCGACGACGACGGCGAGCATGTTGTTGAAGTCGTGGGCGATGCCGCCGGTCAATTGCCCAACGGCTTCCATCTTCTGGACCTGGCGAAGCTGGGCTTCGGCCGCCTCGCGTTCCGCGGCCTCGGCCTTCAACGCCTGGTTCGCCTCCCACAATTCCTGGGTGCGCTCGCGAACCGCGGTTTCGAGAACCTCCGCGCGCTCCGATTCGGATTCCGCCTCGCGCCGGGCGAAGGTGAACTGGCGGATCGCCTGGATGGCGACGAGTCCAAGGACGATCGCGCCGATTCCGACCAGGATTCCGAGCCAGCTGAGATAGTCCGTCAGCCGGTCGGCGCGGGCGGAGAACAGCCGTGTCTGCTGCATCCGCTGCTGAAGAATGTCGCGTTCGCTGTCGGCGATCTCGCGAAGCTTCAGGTGAAGCTGCTGTTCCAGCGGCGGGTTCGCGTTGGGCCCGACCGCCGCATAATAATAGCTGATCCCGTAGTCGCCGTGGCGGGCGGTGACGATCCGGGCGACTTCGTTGAACTTGGCGCCGAGCTGGTCGTAGATTCCCTGCAGGTCCTTGAGCCGCTGCTGCTGCTCCGGGTTCGTCGCAGCGATCTGCCGCAATTGCTGGATCTGCATGCCGGCAAGTCGCCAGTAGCTCAGATAGGTATTGCCGCTGGTCTTGACGTCGGCGTCGAGCGCGAACCGGCCGAGCGCCGCTTCGGAGCGGGAAATGCTGGCGTCGACCGACCGGGTGAGCAGGGTCACGTCGTAGGCGTGGCGTTCGAGCTGGAGCGCCTGGTCGCGGTCCTCGTTCGACATTGCGACGAGGAACACGAGCCCGAGCAGGAGAAGGACTGCAACGAGGCCCGCGGCCGCGGCTCCGCCGCGCCTCCAGTCGAACCGGATCTCGTCCCCGCCCGGTGTCATGACGTCACTCTAATCATCTGTTTCGGCCGGCGAAAGGCAGGTTCCTCCTTCAAATGCAGCGGGTCGCCCGCCCCGCGGCACCGAACATCGCAAGAATCTCGTCCACCTGTTCGCTCGAATGTTCGGCGCAGAGCGAGCATCGGAGCAGGGTCATTCCCGAGGGTGTCGCCGGTGGGCGGGCTAGATTGACGTAAAGCCCCTCCTTCAACAGCGCCTCCCACATCGCCGCGCCGGTCTCGAGGTCCGGCATGATCACCGCGATAATCGCGGACTGGGGCTCATCGGTTCCAAGCGTGAAGCCGAGCGCCTTCAGGCCCGAATGGAGCTTCTTGGAATTTTCCCACAGATGCGCGCGCTTGTCGGCGCCGTGCATCAGCTTTCGGATCGACGTCGCCGCGGTGGCGACGACCGACGGCGGAAGCGACGCGGTGAAGACGTAGGGCCGGCACACCAGCCGAAGGATCTCGAACTTCGGATGATTGGACACGCAGAAGCCGCCGACCGTGCCGACTGACTTGGAAAAGGTGCCGATGATGAAGTCGACGTCGTCGATCACGCCCTGGGCTTCGGCAACACCGCGGCCGTGCTCGCCGATGAAACCCATCGAATGGGCCTCGTCGACCAGCACCATGGCGCCGTTCGCCTTGGAGACGGCGACCATCTCCTTCAGCGGGGCGATGTCGCCGAGCATGGAATAGACGCCTTCGAGGACGACCAGCTTGCCCGCGCCTTCGGGAATCCGCTTCAGGCGCTTTTCCAGCGCCTCGATGTCATTGTGGCGGAACGGAACGATCTCTGCGTTGCCGAGCGCGCAACCGTCGTAGATCGACGCGTGGCTGTCGATGTCGAGGACGATGTAATCGCCCTTGCCGGCGATCGTCGAAATGATCCCCAGATTGGCCTGATATCCGGTGGAGAAGACCATCGCATGGTCCATCCCGTAGAAGGCCTTGAGCGCATCCTCGCAGGCTTTGTGGCCGGCATAGGTGCCGTTGAGGACGCGGCTCCCCGTAGTTCCCGAACCGAATTCGTCGAGCGCCTTCTTGCCCGCGGCGATAACGTCGGGATCGAAGGTCATCCCCATGTAATTGTAGGTGCCCAGGAGGATCGTTCGCCGCCCGTTGCAGATGGCGACGGTCGGGCTCTCCACCTTCTCCATCACCAGGTTGAACGGATCGGTGAGTCCGGTGGAAAGCAGCGTCTCGCGCTGCTCGATCAGCGGGTCGAACTTGGAAAACAGATCGCTCAAGCGGTCCTGGCCTTCAATCTTTGACGAGCTTGCGGACGGCGTCGGCAAGCTGGCCGACGGTCTCGATCTCCGCCTGCATGTTCATGGAAATGATGATGTCGAACTCGTCCTCGATGCTCGCGACGAAATCGAGAACGGTGAGGCTGTCCCACTCCAGATCCTGCTGGAAACGGGTGTCGGGAGTGACGGCCACGCCCTTCTTGTTGAAATTGTCGACCAGCGCCTCGACACGGTCGTAGATCTCGTCGCTCTCGTCCATGGTGTCTCGCCCTATTCGCGGGGGCGCCCTTTCGCAATGCAATGGGGCGCGAATACGGCGCTTTAAAGCCAGCCCTCGCGTTCGTACCAGCCAGCCGTTTCGGCGAGCCCGCGCTCCGTTTCCACCTGCGGCCGCCACAGGTTCGGCGATGGCCTTCGATCAGGGTTCACGACCCAGTCGCGGTGGCTGAAATAGGCCGCCCTGTCGGCGGAAAGCTTGGCCCGCTCGCGGCGGACCAGCTGGTCGACCATCGCGCCGAGCTTCAGCATCGGGCCCGGCATCGACAGGGATAAATTGGCCCGACCGACCGCCCGGCCGATCGCCTGCGCCAGCTCCTTGTGGCTCCAGCCCTGCGGACAGCCGTCGTCCGGCTCCAGGATGATGCGGCTCGGTTCGTCGCTTCCGGCCAGGGCCAGCAGCAGCCGCGACAGATCGTCGACGTGGATGACCGATACGCGGCCGTCTGGAGGGAGGAGCATCAGCCGCATTTTCGCCATCCGGAACAGCTCGAGTGTCTCGCGATCGCCCGGCCCATAGACGGCTGGCGGCCGAACCGCGATCCAGTCGAGCCCCGAGCGCTCGACCAGCTCCTCCGACCGCGCCTTGGAGGCTCCGTACTTCGACAGTTTGGGCTCGCGGGCGGCGAGCGATGAGACGTGCACGAAGCGCGTGATCCCGGCGGCGGTGGATGCGGCGAGCATCGCCAGCGTTCCCTCGACATTTCCGCGCTCGAAATCCGCCGGGTCGCGGGCATTGAGGACGCCGGCGATATGGACGACCGAATCGCAACCGCTCACGAGCCGGCGAAGGGCGTCGGAGTCGGCCAGCGACCCTTCGATCCATTCCACCTGGCGCTGAGGACGCTGCGGACGGCGGGTCAGGGCGCGGATCTCGTGGCCAGCAGCGACGGCAATGTCGATGAAGCGGGTCCCGACGAAGCCGGTGCCGCCGGTGACCGCGATGGTCACAGGGGGGACCAGGCGCCGTCCGGCCCGTCCTCCGGCTCGGCGGAAGCGGCTTCCGGGCCGAGCTTTTCGACGATCCGGTCCAGGAGCAAGTCGACACGGTCGCCCGTCGCTGCGGAAATGACCAGCGGCTCCGGCACGCCAGCCTTGGCGAGCGCCTGCTTCGCCTTCTTCAGCTGCCTGGCATCGGACAGGTCGCTTCGGCTGAGCGCCACCACCTCGGTCTTGTCGTCAAGGCCGCCGCCGTAGCGGGCCATTTCCTCCCGAACCGTCCGCCATGCCGCACCGGGCTCGTCGCTTGCCGAATCGACGAGGTGGAGGAGGATTCGCGTACGTTCGACATGGCCGAGGAAGCGGTCGCCGATCCCCGCTCCTTCGGCGGCGCCCTCGATCAGGCCGGGGATGTCGGCAAGAACGAACTCGCGACCCTTGTGGCGGACCACGCCGAGCTGCGGCCGGAGGGTGGTGAACGGATAGGCGCCGACCTTCGCGCTGGCGTTGGTGACTCGGTTGAGGAAGGTCGACTTGCCGGAGTTGGGAAGGCCGACGAGGCCGACATCGGCGAGCAGCTTCAACCGCAGCCAGACCCACATCTCCTCGCCCGGCACGCCAGTCTGGTGCTGGCGCGGGGCGCGGTTGGTCGAGCTCTTGTAGCTGGCGTTGCCGCGGCCGCCCATTCCGCCTTCGAGGAACACGATCCTTTGCCCTTCGACGGTGAGGTCGGCGATCAGCGACCGTTCCTCGTCGTCGGCCAGGATTTGGGTTCCGACCGGTACCTTGATGACAAGGTCCTTGCCCGCCGCGCCGGTGCGGTTCGATCCCGATCCGCCCTTTCCGCGGGGCGCCCGGAAATACTGCGTGTAGCGGAAGTCGATGAGCGTATTGAGGCCGGGCACCGCCTCGAAGACGATGTCGCCGCCCTTGCCGCCGTCGCCGCCGTCGGGGCCGCCGAACTCGATGAATTTCTCGCGGCGAAAGCTGACCGCGCCGGGGCCGCCGGCGCCCGAGCGCACGAAGATTTTCGCCTGATCGAGGAAATGCATGGTCGCTGACTTAGGCGGGAGAGGTGGGAAGCGCTACTTTTGGCCGATGGGCCCGTGCCGGCGCTGGCGACTGCCCTCGCTGGCGCCGGGACGCCAGCGAGGGAGTCCACGCGCGGACCTGGGCCGTGCGTGAAAACGCTAGCAGCTCGCGACTCGCATCGTGAACCGCCCCGGTTGATCGATGAGCTACAGCAGTCCTTGATCTTCAACAATCGTTTACCGCGGCGCGCAGCGATGAATTTCGACCGGCGGAGGTGAGTTCAAAGCTAGAAGACCTTGCGGATCTCGATCTCGATCGTTCGGCCGAGCGGATCGCGATAGGCCGGCTGGTACTGAAGCGGGGTGCTCCCGAAGGTATCGCGCACTTTTTGCCGATCGTTCGTCGCATTGAGCACGTCGACCGACAGCCGCAGGCCCTTGGCCCATGCGGAATGCGGAACGAAGCGGCTGATGTCGGCAAAGGCGCGCAGGTTCAGGATGAACACCGGCGAGAAGCTCAGCGTGTCGGTGGTTCCCCCGATCCGGCTTTCCAGCCTGCTCGGACCGCGCCAGGTCACACCCATTCGGGCGCCGATGCCGCCGGAGGTGATCGCCGCCGTGCCGTCCACCTGATGCCGCAGGCGGCCGCCGCCAATGCCGATCGCTCCGCCACCGAGGACGTCGACCGGAGCGAGCCCCGGCCGAATCACGATACGGTCTGAGAAAACCATGCTGTGGTTGACGGTGAGCTGCAGGTAGGTGGTCGGCGTCCGCTGTGCGGGGCGTGATCCGTTCGCCGCGGGCGGGGCAGTTCCGCCGGCGACCTTGGCATTCATGCTGACGCCCCAGCGCAGGCGCTTCTCGCGATCGGAATCGAAGTTCACCGGCCGCAGGTCGACGGTGGTCAGGACTCCGTTCGAGTCGCGGATGAAGCGGTCCGGGAAAGCGAGCATCACGGCCGCGCTCGCTTCGGGGAGCGAGGACACGAAATTGCGGATGTCGGTGTCGGTATATTCCGCGTTGAGCTGCAGGTTCAGCTTCGGCACCAGCCTGAGCAGGGCGCCAACGCGCCGGACTTTCGTCGTCTGCGGCAGGATCGCGGGATTGCCGCCCGTGATCTGCGACACGTCGACGGTGGTGTCGGTCAGCGGGTCGAAGGTGCGAACGTCGCTGGAGATGGTCACCGGATTGCCGAGCATCTGGATCGCCGCCGGCGCTTTCGTTTGCTCGATCGAGCCGCGCAGCCGAAGCGCGGGAACCGGCTCCCACGTCAGGCCTAGCGCATAATGATCGAGGCTTCCGGCGTCGGAATAATGAATTCGGCTGTATTCCGCGTTGGCGCTGAGGTCCCCGAGCTGGGGAAGGACATTGTTCGCCCTGCTCGTGATCGGAAGGTCGAGCGCGCCGCGGATCGCCTGCTCGTTCCGCCGGAAACGGCCGTTGCCGAAGGCGGAGAAGGTGCTTTGGGAGCGGAGCCGGTTCCATGTCAGCCAGGCTTCCATCGTCGCCGTCGCCGGCCCCGCGGGGAGTTGAAGCGCGGGGCCGGTGACGATCAGGTCGGCCTTGTCGATGATCGATCGGGCCGACGTTCGGTCCGGCCGGATCGCGATCAGGTCGGAAAGGTTGGTCGTGAACGGATCGATGCTGTCGTCGAGGGGAATGAACCCGAACAGCGCCTGCCGTTCGCTGCGTGACGTGTCCTTGAAATCATTATGCTTGAAGTTGAAGTCCGCGGTCCAGCTTCCCCATTGCGCGTTCAGCCGCACGTTCGCGTCGGCCGCTTCGTGAACCGAGCGGAAGCGCAGCGGATCCTTCCCGTACACGGCGAGGCCCACGTCGTTGGAGAACGGCGAAGCCGGGTTGGTCGCGGCGAGGATGAAAAAGGCGCTTGGCAGGCCGCGCAGCGACCGGCTCGTCGAGCGGGTCCAGTGGAGCGTCGCAGTTCCGGTCAGCCACGGCGCCAGACGGTCCGAGAAAGTGCCGTTCAGGTCGTAGTTTCGAGTGCTCGGCTTGAGCGTTCGGAACTGGCCGAGATCGGTGATCTCAGGCTGGTTGGCGTTCGCCAGGAAGTCGGAAAGCGAAGGGTCTCCAGTCGTCGGCAAGCGCGCGACGGTCACGGGCTCTCCCGCCAGCGCGCTCAGCAGCGGATCGATCTGGCCGCCGAACAGGCCGGAGACGTTGCCGCCGATCGCGTAGGGTAGGTTCGGGTCGGGCTGGAGAATCCCGCGCTCGCTTTCCAGCAGCGAGCTCTCGTTGCGGACCCGGAAGGCCAGATTCGCGCGCATCGGTCCGCGAACGCGGGTCAGGATTCCTTCGCCTCGAACGGCGTGCCAATTGCCGTCGGTGGAGAATTTCGGGGCCGCGGTCACCGTCGCGCTACGCACGTCCTTCTTCAGCGTAAGGCTGATGACCCTCTGGCCGGTGGACCCGCCCAGCCGAACCGCCGAGCCGCGCGGAAGAACCTGCAGGTTGCGAATGACCTCGATCGGGAAAGCACCGATATCGTCGAGGCTGTCGACTCGAACGCCGTTGACCAGGATCAGCGGATCTTCTTCGCCGAGCTCGGCCTGGAGCTCCTGGATCAGTTCATCGACGGTGCCGACGCCGTAGCTTTCGATCGCGGTTTGATCGAGATTGCGCTCGGGCTGGATATCGGGAAACAGCGCCTGCCCGGTGACGACGATGTCGCGGGGCTCGTCCCTTGGAGTCGAGGACTGGGCCTCGGCCGCTCCATCCGAACTGCCGGTCGTTGCAGAAGAGCCCGCCCAGATGGGAGCGGAGGTGCTCGCCAGGAACAGAGCGAAGGCGGCCCTGCGGAGGCGCCAAAGGTGACGGGAATTCCCGTTCTGCATGTGTTTGCCCCCCAGAAAGGCCGGAAAGAGCAGCCTTCTTCCGCGCAACCCTGCCTGACCGAGGCCAGGCAGGGCGTCACGCGCGGTTCTGGGCCGCTAGTGAATCAGTACGCCGGAAGCGACGCGGTCGGCGGCGTGTCGAACGTCGTGCCGTACAGGGTCGGCGCGGCGTTGAACGTTGCCGTGCTGCACTGGCCGCCGGTGTAGTTGTTCTTGGCGGTCCAGCTGCCGCCCTTCTTGCCCGGCGAGATGCAGGCGAGAGCGCGGATTCCGTCCGGCGTGTAGTTGCCGTACTCGGTGTAGTTCACGCCATCGACGTGGCCGGCCAGCTGCTGGTCGGTGGCGATCGTCGAATAGCCCTCGTCGACATCGTCGCCCTGGGCGGTGTTGTCGGTGTAATCCGCGACAAATTCCCAGTTCGTGACGGTGTGGCCGCCGTTGCATCCCGGAGGCGAGTTCGGATTGCCGTCCGGGTTGGGACCGCCATTGCCGTTGCCGCAACCGTTGTTGCCGTTGCCGTTGCCGCCGTTCTGCTCGTTGAGGCCGTTGTTCTGGCCGTTGTTGCCGGAGCCGCCTCCGTTGTCGCCGCCGTTCCCGCCGCCGACGGTCGTCGTGACGAGCTGCGAGACATGGCAGGTCCAGGAGTAAGTGACGGTGTGCATGAAGTCGGCTTCGACGTCATACAGCGTGTTGTCGTAGACCTTCTGGCTGAAAACGGCCTGGCCCCACATGTTGGGGCTTCCGCCGGTCCGCGACAGCGGATTGTCGGCGCGGACGAAGCCCGCATAGGCGAACGTTCCGCCCGTGTCGGCGCGGTAATTGATGTTGCGCTCGCTGCCGTCGACCTGGGTCGTCGGTCCGTCTTCGCTGTGGAAGTCGGTGACTTCGGCCTTCCAGAGGCTCGGGTCGGCCTGGTTGTTGACGTACAGGTCGTTGCAGACCGTCTGCGCGTCCGCGAGCGTCGGATTGGCCGCGTGGGCCGCCGTGGTGATCATCGGAATCGGTGCAAACGAAGTCGTGACGAGCGCCGTCGCCGCCAAAAGTGCGCGTTTCATGATTTGAGGTCCCCCTACGGTCCCGGTTGATGTCAGGGCCTGCGGGCCACCCAGAACGACTCGCCGGTAAAAATGCGTTTACCGACCGGCAGATAACGGCAATAGTTATCGTAGGTTAATGCCTATCGATAGTTAGTAGCTTCGCTGTGCCGAATCGGGATCGGCTCAGTTGCCGACCCACTCCGCCGCGCGAATAGCGAGCTCTGTACGGTTGGCGACACCGGTCTTTTCGAACACGCTGTGGAGATAGACCTTCACCGTGCCCTCGGTGATCCCGAGCCTCTCGGCGATGTCACGGTTTCTCAGGCCCTGGCGGACCAGCTTCACCAGCTCCGTCTCGCGCGGAGACAATAGCGATCGGTCGCGAGTGGGCAGGGTCCGCGCCGCCTCCGCCTGCAGGTGGCGGTCGATCCACTCGTCGCCGCCGCGCACCGAATCGAGGCAGTCGATCAGCAGCGCGGGATCCGAAGTCTTGAGCAGGACGCCGTCGACCTTGAGGCTGAGCGCCTCGGAAAAGCCGGCTTCGTCGAGCGAGGCGGTCAGCAGCACCACCTTGCGGTTGTCTCCGCTCGAGCGCAGCTGCCGAAGCACCTCCAGCCCGCTTCCGTCCGGCATCTGGATATCGAGGACGACGATGTCGGGGTCGTGAGCCTCGATTTCGCGCAGCGCTTCGTTGCCGCTGCTCGCCTTGGCGACGAGGCTGTAGTCGCTGCCGCGGAGCATCGCTTCGACAGCGGCCTGGATCATCGGGTGATCGTCGGCAAGCAGAATTCGGGTCAAGGCCGGGCCTCCGGTTTGAGTGGCAAGGTGATCGATACGTCCGTTCCGGTTTCTCGGGTTGCGAGCATCAACGTCCCATTCGCCTCATCGACGCGCTCGCGAAGCGACCAGGGCGTTCCTTCCTTCAACCGCTCGCTTCCGCTCCCGTCGTTGCTGATGTCCAGCCGAAGGTCGCCGTCGTCGGCGGTCAGCTGGATGGTGACGGACTTGGCGCGCGCGTGGCGCACCGCATTGGCGACAGCTTCGCGGATCAGCTGGTGCGTATCGAGGTGGAGACGCATCGGCGCGCTCGTTTCCGGGACCTCGGCGGAGAAGGAACAGCGGATATCCCACTGCATGGCGAGCCGGTCGCAAAGCGCCCGCAGGTCGCCGGCCAGCTTGGGAAGCGGGATCGTCTCGCTCTTCAATGCACCGATCGCCGACCGGAGTTCCTGCTGCTCGTGCAACAGCAGCTGCTTCAGGTCCTTCAGCTCGCGTTCGGGACGATCTCCGGAACGCAGCGCGCGGCTGATCGCCTCGATCCTGAACGTCGCTCCCGCCAGGAACTGGACGATGCTGTCGTGAAGATCGCGCGCCAGCGATAGCCGCGCCCTGGCGATCGCGCCGTCTTCCACCGCGGCAAGCAAGGCATGCCGCTGGATATGGGCCGCGATCGCGCTGCTCAGAGTGTCTCCGAACTCGATATGGTCGGTGCACAGGCCCTTGATCCTGCTAAGCAGAAGAACCCCCTCGCCGGCGCCCGTCCGGATCGGCACGCCCAGGCCCTCGCTCAGGCCATGTTCGCGAACGACCTTCGAATCGATCAGCGACTCGGCGGTGGAAAAGCGCATCCGGCGCGATTGGCCACGGCACAAGCCACGGTCGCGCTTCAGGTCGAACAGGAATGCTCCGCGCTCGATCTGGACCGATTGGGTTGCAAGCGCCTCGGTCGCGAATCCCGACGAGTCCCTCGTCATGGCCAGCCAGTGGCGGCTTCCCTGGCCGCGCCACAGAAGCAGCGCGCGCTTCGCGCCAGCCGCGGCGGCCGCATTATCGATTGCGCTTTCTAGCGGCGATTCGCCGGGTGAAACGTCGCGCAGCAGGTCGTCCTTCAACGACCGCAGGCCCGAAAAGCCGTGGTTCACGCCGAACCAGATGAGGACCGCCGACAGGACGACGAGGTTGCCCGACCGGATGATGAAGCGCTGGAGATCGAAGGACTGGCCCGATTCCGCGCCTGCAGCCAGGCCGGCCGCGACGTAAAGCAAGGTGACCGGGACGGCCGTCAGGGTCGTCTCGCGCCATCCCCAGCGGATCGCCGCCGAAAGAACCAGGAAGACGAAAAAGACGAAGAAGGGACTGGTGTAGCCGTCGCTGGTGACGACCAGCAGGGTGAAGACGACGATGTCCAGCACCTGCATCGGGGCCGCAAGGCGCGCGTCGAGCCACCAGTTCGACCAGGTGAGCGCGGCGACCGCCGCGGCGGTCAGCACGTAAATGACAAGCACCGTGTAGGTGGCTTCGACCGCCTGCGCGGGCTGATTCGGATCGACCCAGATGGCGAACAGGAACACCGTCGCCAGGACTGCGCGAGCAAGCGCGATCACGCGGCCGGATCGATGTTTCAGTACGTCGTCGAACACCAGCCCCGGACCCCCGAGCAATCCCGCTGCTAACTTGCGATATAGCAGCAGGCGCCGGGATACGGGAAGTCGGGCCGCGAACAGTCCGGGCCGAGGCTCAGGCGGCGAGGATTTCCTCGCGTTCGACGACGCGTACCGGTTCTTCGGCCGACCGCAGCTGAAGCCGGTAAAGCCGCGCCGGCACATGCTCGTCGCGAGCGCAGCATAGCCGCGGAGCGACGATTCCGGTGGGCTTGAACCCCAGCTTCTCCAGCACCCGGCCGGATGCCGGATTGTCGAGGAAGTGCGACGCCTCGAGCGACGGCAGCCCCAGCGTCGATGCAATGTCGACCAGAGCCCGGCAGGCTTCCGTGGCAATGCCCCGGCCCCAGTCGCTGCGAGCGATCCAGTAGCCGAGCTCGACCGCGCCGGACGGCCGCCGGCCGAGCCCGCAGGCACCGACGAGGCGCGGAGCTCCGGACGTGCGTTCGACGATCAGCAGCGACGGCAGCACGGGATCGCGCGGCGCAGCGAGGAAGGCCTCCGCATCGCGAAGCGAATAGGGCCACGGGACGACGGCGAGGTTTCGGACCACGCGCTCGTCGCCGATCGCCATCGCAAGAGCGTCGGCGTCCTCCGGAAAACCGGGCCTCAGCAACAGTCGTTCGGTCCTCGCGAACATCGTCAACACTCCTCCCGCGCGCCGCTACGGGCCGCGCGTTACAGTTTCGGGAGAAGGTGAAAGAAAAAGGGGACTGCCCTTTCGAGGCGCCCCCTTCTCCCTTTGTGGATTTCGATCTTCGATCTCGTCCGGGCCGCCCCTTCAAGGGAACGGCCTTTTCGTGACCGTTCCTATTTCGTCGCTTCCGCCATCGGCATGACATGCACATATTTGCGGCCGAGCTTTCCATCTCGGAACGCAACGGTGCCGTCGACGAGCGCAAACAGGGTGTGGTCCTTGCCCATGCCGACGTTGTCGCCAGCGTGCCACTTCGTGCCGCGCTGGCGCACGATAATGTTGCCCGCGCGAGCCGACTGGCTGCCGAACAACTTCACGCCGAGGCGCTTGCTCTCACTGTCGCGGCCGTTGCGGGACGAACCGCCTGCTTTCTTGTGTGCCATGACGAAATATTGTCCTGATTACTTGCCCTTGGGGGCCTTCTTGGAGCCGCCCTTAGCAGGTGCAGCATTTTTTGTCGACGCCTTCGCGGCGGGCTTTTCAGCCTTGGCGGGAACGGCCTTCTTTTCCGACTTCGGAGCTTCGGCCTTCTTCGGCGCCGGCTTTGCCTCGACGCTCTCGCCCGCGGCGGCAGTCTGCGCAGCTTCGGTCTTGGCCGGAGCAGCCTTCTTCTCGGCGGCGGGCTTGGCCGGGGCCTTCTTGTCGCCGACCGCGACGATCCTCAGGATCGTGTGCTGCTGGCGATGCCCCTTCTTGCGCCGATAATTGTGCCGGCGGCGCTTCTTGAAGACGGTGACCTTCTCGCCCTTCGCCTGAGCGATGATTTCGGCCGAGACGGTGAGCCCGTCGGTCTTCTTCAGGTCCGAACCCTCGCCCGCGAGGAGGACGTCGCCCAGGGTGACGGTGTCACCGGCGTTTCCGTCCAGCTTCTCGACGACGATCTTGTCTCCCGGGGCGACGCGATACTGCTTGCCGCCCGTGCGCACGACTGCGAACATTGGCTTCTCTTCTGTGCTTGTGGCGCGCGTCCAACACGGGTCGCGCGAAAGCGAGCCGCCTATGGCAGCGTTTCGCGCCTGTCAACTAATGACGATGCTCCGGGCGCAGGCGATACCGTTCGCCGTCGAAACTGTCGAACATCGTTCCGATCGCGGGATGGTCGATCGGCTCCTCGCTGTCGTCATGGACCAGGTTCTGCTGGCTGACGTAGGCGACGTAGCTCGCCTCGGCGTTTTCCGCGAGCAGATGATAGAAAGGCTGATCCTTCGCCGGCCGCATCGGTTCGGGAATGGCTTCGTACCATTCCTCGCTGTTGGCGAATTCCGGATCGACGTCGAAGACCACTCCGCGGAAGTCGAGCAGCCGGTGCCGAACGACCTCGCCGATGGCGAAGCGCGCGCGGGGCATGGAAAGGGTGCGGCCGGCGGCCATGGCGACTGAACGTTCCACTTGCGACATGGGTGCAATCTAGGAGGCGGGGCGGGCTAGGCAAGGGCAATGCGGGTTGCTAGACGCGCGCACCGACCGGACCGCCAGTCCTGGCGCAGCGCCTTGCATCATGCGGAGAGGTGGCTGAGTGGTCGAAAGCACCGCACTCGAAATGCGGCGTACGGGCAACCGTACCGTGGGTTCGAATCCCACCCTCTCCGCCATTCCATCAGGGAAACACCTGCAGTCAGGGTCGTTACCCTGCCGTAATGCCAGCTGCACTCCCTCCGCCCGAGCCGCCCCACGCCGAGATTGTCGTCACCGGCAAGGCGCTTCCGGATCCGGCGGCGGCGCGCGCTTATGATGTCGAGACCATCGACCGCGAGCGGTTGACGAACGCTCCGGCGCACCAGATCGACGAAATCCTGAAATCGGTGCCCGGGCTGCAGCTCTTCCGCCGGTCCGATTCGACGAGCGGGCATCCGACCAGCCAGGGGGTCACTTTGCGCGCGCTGGGCGGCAATGCCTCCAGCCGCGCCTTGCTGGTCCTCGACGGCGTGCCGCAATCCGACCCGTTCGGCGGATGGGTCAACTGGCCGGCCTACGACCCGGCCGGGTTGTCGCAGGTCCGCGTGACCCGCGGCGGCGGAAGCGTCGCCTATGGGCCGGGCGCGCTGGCCGGCGTCATCGATTTGAGCAGCCTCGCCGAGCCCGGGATCAATTCGACGATCGAGGCCGGAAGCCGAAACTCGGTCGACGGGCACGTTTATGCGGGCGCCGAGGCCGGCGGCGGCCTGCTCACCCTCGACGCGCAAGGGGGACGAAGCGATGGCTTCATTCCGCTCACCAAGGCGACGCGCGGCCCGGTCGACCGGGCATCGCCCTACAAGGAGGGAAGCCTTCGAGCGCGCTGGATCGCTCCAATCGCGGAGGGCGTCGAACTGCAGGCGAGCGGTCTCGGATTCATCGACGTCCGGAACCGCGGATTGCCGTTCACCGAGAACCGGACCCGCGGTGCCGACGCCTCGCTGAGACTCGTCGGAAGCGGGCTCTGGCAATGGTCGGTCACCGCTTATGGGCAATGGCGCAACTTTCGGAGCAGCTTCGCCAGCGTCAATGACGACCGGACCGAAGCGAACCGGGTGGCGTTGCAGGATTCGGTGCCCTCGCGCGGAACCGGCGGAAGCGTCGAGATCAGGCCGCCGATTGGCGGCGGGTTCGAGCTCCGGCTCGGCGGCGATGCTCGATTCACAAACGGCGAAACCCGCGAACTCGCCAGCTATGTCGCCGGTGAGCCGACGAAACGGCGGGTGGCCGGTGGCGATACGGCGACGGAGGGGCTGTTCGCCGAAGCGACCTGGACCGGCGGCCCGCTGATCCTGAGCGCCGGCGCGCGGCTCGACCATTGGACCATCACCAACGGAAAGCTGATCGAGACGGCAATCGCGAGCGGAGCGCTTCTCCGTGACGATCGCTTTTCGGACCGCAGCGGGTGGCGACCGACGGGCCGCGCCGGCGCAGTGTTTGACGTTGGGCGTGGCCTCAGCCTGCGCTCGGCTGCTTACCTCGGTTGGCGAATGCCGACGTTGAACGAGCTGTTCCGGCCGTTTCGCGCCGGTCCCGACGCAACCGCGGCCAACCCGTTGCTCGACCCGGAGCGTCTTGCAGGAGCGGAAATAGGGGCCCGCTATCACCGCGGCGCGGTCGAGCTCGATCTGACCGGCTTCGTCAATCGCCTCTCGGGAGCCATCGCGAACGTCACCCTCGGCCACGGGCCCGGCATTTTCCCCGGCGTCGGTTTCGTCGCCGGCGACTTCAGCCAGCGGCAGAACCTCGATGCCGTGAAGGTCCGCGGGCTCGAAGCGTCGGGACAGGTGAGCCGGGGCCCCTGGAGGCTTCGGCTCGGCGCCAGTTACAGCCACGCTCGAGTGGAGGCGAAGGGCGCCGCATCGAGCCTCGACGGATTGAGGCCCGCGCAAACGCCGAGCCTGGTGCTTACCGGCGAACTCGGCTGGAACGACAGGGGCCGCGCACTCTCGATCATCGTGCGCCGGGTCGGGGCGCAATTCGAGGATGACCTCAATACGCAGCGAATGCGGCCTGCAACGACCATCGACGCCTTTGCCGCCTGGCCGGTGACGAAACGGCTTCAGTTGATAGCCCGGGGCGAAAACCTGCTCGACGAAACAGTGATCGCAACCTTGGGCAGCGACGGCACGATCGAGCGCGCCACGCCGCGAACCTTGTGGATCGGCTTCCGTTTGACCGGTCTTTGAACCGGCTCAGGTTAACTTTGCGCAAGCCGATGAACTGCCGTCCTCGATGAACGTTGGGCCAGTCGGTCGAGACAGCAAGCTCTGCTGCTGAAGCACCATCGGAAGGAGCAGGATATGGCCAACACCAAAAGTGGATCTTCGAAGCGCGGATTTGCCGCGATGAGCCCCGAAAAGCAGCGCGAGATTGCCGCCAAGGGCGGTCGCGCGAGCCACGGGGGCGGACGGCGGCCGAGCAGCGGACGGTCGAGCGGTCGCACCGGTCGGTAAGCGGGCGTAACGAGAAACCGCTATCCGCCCGCCGCGTTGACGGGCGGAATGTATCGAACGGACCTCCAGACCAAGGACAAGGGCGGCGCGATCGTGGCGGTGGTCGCGGTTCACGCCGCCCTTCTCGTCATGCTCCTCAACTTGTCGGGCAAGATGGACATCGCCCACCCGCAGGAGGTGCTTCGAGTCTTCGACGTCAACGAGGTGCCGCCGCCACCACCCGCGCAGCCCATCCCGAAGCCGCAGCCGCAGAAGCCGAAGAAAGCCGAAGGCGCGGCCAGCCCGAAGAACATCAAGAGCACAGCGACGGACGTCGTCGCCCCTCGCCCGGAATTCTCGATGCCGGTGCCGGTTCCGATGACGACCACGCACACTCCCAGCACCGGTGTGGAGGCCACGCAGGGCGCCTCCGACGTCGTCGGGCCGGGAACCGGCGCGGGGGGAACCGGCACCGGTACCGGCAGGGGCGGCTCGGGCAACGGCACGGGCGGCGGAGGCTCGGGGGGCGCGGTCAGTCCGCCGCACCTTGCAACCCCCGTGCTTCGCGGTCGCGACTTTCCGAGGACGATGCTGGACGAATGGCCGCGTGGTGCGACCGTATTCCTGCGGCTGCGGGTGGACGACCGCGGATTTGTCAGCGAATGCACCGTCGATCGCGGCACCGGCGTGGCGGCGATCGATTCGACGATCTGCAACGTCGCTCACGATCGGCTCCGGTTCCGCCCGGCGCTGGACCGGGCCGGGCGGCCGGTTGCAGGATGGTTCGGATATGCGCAACCGGCGCCGCGATAGTTAGAAGGGTTCTCATGATCGAAGCCGAATGGTGGGATTACGATTCGCCGGACGAGATGGCGGAGGCGGTCGCCGGCGACGTCGGGTTCATCATCGAAAGCGCGCTCGATGCCCGCGGCTCGGCGATGCTCGCGCTTCCCGCCACCGAGACCGCGCTTGCGATCTACCCGCAACTCGCGCAGGCGGCGGTGAAATGGAAGCAGGTGACCATCGTCCCGACCGACGACCTCATCGTCGGAGTCGATAACGAGCGCAGCAAGGCGCGGGCGCTGGCGCAGTTGTTCCTTCCCAAGGGCGCCCGGGTGGTACCGATCGTCACGCCGCTCGACGATTACCGGCTGGCGGGTAACTCCGCCGACGCGCGGCTGCAGGATCTTCCGTGGCCGCCGGACCTCGTCTGGCTCAGCGTCGGCGAAGACGGCAGCGCGGCGGGAATCGCAGCGGGGCCGGACCTGCAGGACGCGCTCGACGCGCCAAAGGCTCGGCGGGCGGTGGGAGTGAAGCCGGACTCCGGCGATGCGCGAGTGACGCTGACCCGCGCCTCGATCCTGTCGGCGCGCACGATCATGATCGCGCTGCAGGGGCAGGCGAAGCGCGACATGCTGGAGCAGGCGATCGCCGACGGGCAGAGTTCGAAGCTTCCGATCGGCCGCGTCCTCGCCGAAGCGGAGCAGCCGATCGACATCCACTGGTGCCCGTGAACTAAATTGCGTCGAGCTTCACGCCCTTCGTCTCCGGCAGGAAGAACAGCGAGACGAGCACCGAGATGCCGGTGAAGACGACCGCGTACCACAGGCCGGAATAGATGTTGCCGGTCGCCGCGACGATGGCGACGCTGACTGCCGGGAGGAAGCCGCCGACCCAGCCGATCCCGAAATGATAGGGGAAGGACAAGGCCGTGTAGCGGACACGGGTTGGGAACATCTCGACCAGCGAGGCCGCCTGCGGGCCGTAGAGCGCCGTCGCTCCGACCGTGAACAGGAGCAGGATGGCGATCAGCACCGGCAGGTTCATCTGCGCCGGATCGGCGCCCTTGGGATAGCCAGCCGCTTCGAGCGCCATCCCGATCGATCCGCCGGCGCTCGCCTTCAGGCTCTTCAGGTCCGCGCCTGACAGGCCGCCGCCGTCGCTGACGGGCACCGCATTGTCGCCAACAAGGACGCGCGTTCCCCCATCGGGCGAGGCAGTCGTGGAATAAGAGATTCCGCGACTGATCAGCGCGCTCTTGGCGATGTCGCAGGCGCTTGTGAACTTGCCGGTCCCGACGGGATCGAACTGCGCCGAGCAGGTGCCGAGGTTCGTCGCGACCGTCACCGGGGTTGTCGCTTGGGCATGGACCAACGCCGGGTTCACCGCCTGCGCGATCCAGTGCGATCCGGGGAAATAGAGGATCAGCGCCAGCGCCATCCCGCCGACGATGATCGGCTTTCGGCCCACCTTGTCCGACCACCAGCCGAAGAAGACGTAGAGCGGCGCGCTGGCGATGGTCATGATGAGGATCATCAGGTCCTTCATCGACGCTGGCATGCCGAGCGACTTTTCGAGGAACACCTGCATGTAGAAGAAGGTGAAATACCAGACCGCCCCTTGCGCGAACATGATTCCGAAGAAGGCGATCACCACGCGCTTGAGGTTCTCGCGCTGGCCGAAGGCTTCGCGAAAGGGGCGGTCGCTGACATTGTCTTCCGAGACCAGCTTCGCGAATTCGGGGCTCTCCGACAGCTTGAGCCGCATCCACAGCGACACCGCCAGGAGCACGACCGAAACGAGAAACGGGATTCGCCAGCCCCAGGCGCCGAACGCCTCTTCGCCGAGCCAGGTTCGAGCGCCGAAGATGATCGCCATAGCGGCGAGCAGGCCGAAGGAGGCGGTGGACTGGATCCAGCCCGTCGCGGCACCGCGCTTCTCCGCGGTCGAATGCTCGGCGACATAGATTGCCGCGCCGCCATATTCGCCGCCGAGCGCAATGCCCTGCAGGATTCGCAGAAGGATGAGCAAAGCGGGGGCGAGCGCGCCGGCCTGCGCGTAGGTCGGCAACAGGCCGATCAGGAACGTCGCCCCGCCCATCAGGCTGACGGTGGCGAGGAAAGCGCCTTTGCGCCCGACGCGGTCGCCGACGATCCCGAAGATGAGCGCGCCCAGCGGCCGGAAGGCGAAGCCGGCGGCGAACAGGCCGAGGGCCGCGATCAGCGCGGGCGTCGGGTCGAGAGCGGAGAAGAAGGCGTGGCCGATGACCGGCGCCAGGCTGCCGAAGATGAAGAAGTCGTACCACTCGAACGCCGTGCCCGCCGACGAGGCGATGACCACCCGACTCATCGACCACGGCCGTTCGCGCTTCGGTTCAGCAGCAGCTGCCATCAAAGTCCCCTTCCCCCGTCGAAGGGATAGCGGCGCTTATTGGCGGCCTGCAAGAAGGGCATCGACCACGCCCGGATCGGCCAGCGTCGAGGTGTCGCCGAATCCGCTCTCGGCGCCTTCGGCGATCTTGCGGAGGATCCGGCGCATGATCTTGCCGGAGCGGGTCTTCGGAAGCGCTGCCGTGAAGTGGATTTTTTCCGGTGCGGCTAGCGGGCCGATGTGCTTGCGGACTTCCTGGTTCAGCTCCTGGCGGAGTGCGTCGTCGCCTTCTTCGCCGGCGTTTAGGGTGACGAAGGCGTAGATCGCCTGCCCCTTGATCTCGTGCGGGTAGGCGACGACCGCGGCTTCGGCCACCTTGGGGTGGGCGACGAGCGCGCTCTCCACCTCGGCCGTGCCGATCCGGTGGCCGGAGACGTTGATCACGTCGTCGACGCGGCCGGTGATCCAGTAATAGCCGTCCTCGTCCCGGCGGCAGCCGTCGCCGGTGAAATAGAGGCCGGGATAGGTCGAGAAATAGGTCTGGAAGAAGCGGTCGTGATCGCCCCAGACGGTCCGCATCAGGCCCGGCCAGGCGGCAGCCATGCACAGGTTTCCGCTCGCCCCGCCTTCGAGGACGTTGTGCTCGGGATCGACGAGCACCGGCTGGATTCCCGGCAGTGGCTTGGTCGCGGAGCCTGGCTTCATCGGCGTCGCGCCGGGGAAGGGCGAAATCAGGATTCCGCCATTTTCGGTCTGCCACCAAGTGTCCACGACCGGGCAGCGTCCGTCGCCGACGACGCGCCAGTACCATTCCCAGGCTTCCGGGTTGATCGGTTCGCCGACGGTGCCGAGCAGGCGGATCGATTGGCGGCTGTGCGCCTTCACCGGCGCGTCGCCTTCGCGCATCAGCGCGCGGATCGCGGTGGGCGCTGTGTAGAAAATGGTGACTCCGAGCCGGTCCACCGTTTCCCAGAATCTTCCGAAGTCCGGGTAATTGGGCACTCCGTCGAACATGACGGTCGTCGCCCCGCAGGCGAGCGGGCCGTAGACGACGTAGCTATGGCCCGTGATCCAGCCGATATCGGCGGTGCACCAGAAGACGTCCTCGGGCTTGTAATCGAACACCCATTCGAAGGTCGTCGCGGCCCAGACCGCATAGCCGCCGGTGGTGTGGACGACGCCCTTGGGCTTTCCGGTCGAGCCGGAGGTGTAGAGGATGAAGAGCGGGTCCTCGGCGTTCATCACCTCCGGTTCGCACTCGGTCGCGAGGCCGTCGCGGACATCGGAGTAGCGGATGTCGCGGCCGGGCTTCATCGGAACGTCGGCGCCCGTTCGGGTGACGACGATGACGGTCGGAACGTCGCGCTGCTCGAGCGCCGTGTCGACGTTTGCCTTGAGCGGAATCTTCTTGCCGCCACGAACGCCCTCGTCGGCGGTGATGACGCAGCAGGCGTCGCAATCGGCAATTCGGCCGGCGACGCTTTCGGGCGAGAAACCGCCGAAGATGACCGAGTGGATCGCTCCGATCCGGGCGCAGGCGAGCATCGCCGCCGCGGCTTCGGGGATCATCGGCATGTAGATCATGACGCGGTCGCCGCGGCCGATCCCGCGCGACTTCAGCAGGTTCGCAAAGCGGCAGGTCTCTTCGTAGAGCTCGCGATAGGTGAGCTTGTGGCCCTCGCCCGGTTCGTCCGCTTCAAAGATGAGCGCGGTGCGGTCGCCGTTCGCTTCGAGGTGGCGGTCGAGGCAGCTGACTGACAGGTTGAGCTCGCCGTCCGCATACCAGGCGATGTGGAAGTCGCTCTCATCGAAGGACCAGTCGCCCGCCTTTGTCGGGAACCTGCTCCACTGCAGCCGCTTCGCCTGCTCCAGCCAGAAATCGTCGGAGTCGCGGGCGACATGGTCGCGCATCGCCTGCAGCTCGTCCGGCCCGATCTTCGCGTGGAAAGTGTCGGGGACCGGATGAACCACATCAGACATCGTTTGCCACTCCTCGCGCGCGCTGAAGAACGCGCCGCGCCTGTTCGAGATGCGGGCGGTCGGCCATCTTTCCGTCGACCGAGACCGTGCCCGCGTCCGGGTGCGCCTCGAAGGCGGCGACGACCGCTTCGGCGTGGGCGATCTCTTCCTTCGATGGCGTGAAGGCGGCGTTGATCACCGGCACCTGCGCCGGGTGGATTGCCAGCTTGCCGGTGAAGCCGTCGCGGCGGGCGGCCTCGGCTTCGGCGCGCAGGCCCTTTTCGTCGCGAAAGTCCGCGAAAACTCCGTCGACCGGCTGGACCCCCGCGGCGACGGCGCCGGCAAGGCAGAGCGAACGGGCAAGCTTGTAGGTGAAGGCGAGGTCGCCGGACGCCTCATATTTGGACGACGCTCCGAGCGCCGCCGACAGGTCCTCCGCCCCCCAGCACATGGCGACGAGCGGGGACTTGGGGTCGCGATAGCTGAGCAGGTTGAACAGGCTCGCCGCCGTCTCGGTGACGATGGCGTGGATGGGGATGTTGCCGGTCCGGTGGGAGAGCTGGACGATGTCGGCGCCGCTTTCGGCCTTCGGAAGAACGATCCCGGCGATGTCGCTGTTACCGATCACCTCGAGGTCGTCCGAATGCCATTCCGAGCCGATCGGATTGATCCTGACCCACCATTGCGGGCCGGAAGACCGGCCCTGCAGTTCCTTCAGGCGATCGCGCGCCTCGGCCTTGCGCGCCGGGACGACGCTGTCCTCAAGATCGAAGATCAAAGCGTCGGCATCGGATTCAATGGCTTTCGCGATCTTCTTCTCGCTGTCCGCCGGGACGAACAGCCAGCTTCGAGGCTCCCGGCTCATTGCGGTTTCTTGAGGAGAAGAGCGGTGCGGGTGCATTCGCAAACCACTTCGCCGCGCTGGTTGAAGCTTCGGTGGGCCCAGGTGACGATCCCCGCGTTCGGCCGCGACTTGCTCTCGCGCGAAGCGATGCATTCGGTCTCGCTTCGAAGCGTATCGCCGATGAACACGGGGTTGGGAAATTTCAGCGCGTCGTAGCCGAGGTTCGCGACGAGTGTGCCCATCGTCGTGTCGGCGACGCTGACCCCGATCATCAGGCCGAAGGTGAAGACCGAATTG
>JBQCIU010000032.1:0-2537 GCA_051953395.1 Sphingomicrobium sp. | reverse complement strand
TGGTCGGCCGACATTTCGAGGCTGAACAAGGCCACTGCCGCGCCGCCCGATTTCTCCGGAGCGATCCCATCCTCCAGGTCGCGCAGATACCGTTGCGCCGCCGCGAATCCGATGTTGGTCCCGAGCGCCGACTTGCCCATGCCCGGACGTCCGGCGACGATGATCAGGTCGGACCCGTGAAGGCCGCCGATCTTGGAGTTGAGGCTTTCGAGGCCGGTGGTGATTCCCGACAGGCCGCCGCTGTTGAGCGCCTTTTCCGCCGTTTCGAGCGCTTCGCGGGTCGCTTCGGCGAAGCTCTTGGCTTTGCCATCGGCGCCGCCCTGCTCGGCGACCTTGTAGAGTTCGCTTTCCGCTTTCTCGATCTGCTCCAGGGGGGCGACGTCCTCGCTGGTGTCGATCGCGCTTTCGACCATGTCGCGGCCGACCCCGATCAGCGCGCGGAGGAGCGCAAGGTCGTAGATCTGTTGTGCGAAATCCTTGGCCGCGATCAGAGTCGCTCCGGAGCCGGTGAGGCTGGCGAGATAGCTCGTGCCTCCGACCTGTTTCATCGCCTCGTCGGCCTCGAACATCGGCCGCAGGGTCACCGGATTGGCGACCATGTTCTTATCGGTCAGCTTCAGGATCGAGTCGTAGATTCGCCCGTGAAGCTCCTCGTGGAAATGGTGCGGCTTGAGCTTCATGCCCACGTCCTCGACGAGCCGGTTGTCGAGCATGAGCGCGCCCAGCAGCGCGGCCTCCGCCTCCACGTTGGAGGGGAGCGACGGGGTCCCGGCGAGCTCCGCCGGGTCGGAAATCGGAACGACTGATGCCATGCCCACCTTCTACGCGGCGGTCATTGTCGCTCCAAACGGACAAAAGGGGAACCGCAATGTGGATAACGAGGATATCGGGCAACGCTGATTGAAGCGGGAACCGCTGCCCGTTAGGCGTCGCTCATGCCCATTCTTTCCGACCGCTGGATTCGCGAACAAGCCCAGGACCACGGCATGATCGAGCCGTTCGTCGAGGCGCAGCGCCGCGAAGGCTGCATCAGCTACGGCCTTTCGTCCTACGGCTACGACGCGCGCGTCTCCAACCACTTCAAGATCTTCACCAACGTCGACAATGCCGTCGTCGACCCGAAGGACTTCGCGCAGAACAGCTTCGTCGACCGCACGACCGACGTCTGCATCATCCCGCCCAACAGCTTCGCGCTCGCCCACACCGTCGAATATTTCCGCGTGCCGCGCGACGTGATGGTGATCTGCCTCGGCAAGTCGACCTATGCGCGCTGCGGAATCATCGTGAACGTCACCCCGCTGGAGCCCGGCTGGGAAGGCCACGTGACCCTGGAATTCTCCAATACGACGCCGCTGCCCGCGAAGGTCTACGCCAACGAAGGCGCCTGCCAGTTCCTGTTCCTTCAGGGCAACGAGCCGTGCGAAGTGAGCTACGCCGACCGCGCCGGCAAATATATGGGGCAGCAGGGGGTTACCCTGCCGAAGCTGTGACGCTCGACGAAGCCAAAAAGCTCGACGCTTCCGATCCGCTGGCGTTCGCTCGCGAGCGGTTCGTTCTGCCCGACGGCACGATCTATCTCGACGGCAATTCGCTCGGCGCGCTCCCGAAAGCGACGGCGCCGAAGCTGTCCGACACGGTCAAGCGCCAGTGGGGCGACGACCTGATCGCCAGCTGGAACAAGCATGGCTGGATCGATGCGCCGATGCGGGTCGCGGCGAAGCTGGCGCCGATTGTCGGAGCGAAACCGGACGAGCTTCTGGTCGCCGACTCCACGTCCGTCTGCCTGTTCAAATTGCTCGCCGCCGCGGTTCGGGCGCGGTCCGGCCACCGCGCCATCCTTGTGCAGGAAGGCAATTTTCCGACCGACACCTATGTCGCCGAAGGGCTGGCACAGATGCTCGGGCTGGAGCTTCGCCGCGCCGCTCCCGGCGACATCGCCAGTGCAATCGACGCCGACACTGCCGTCGTTTCCCTCAGTCACGTCGATTATCGCAGCGGCGCCAGGGTCGACATGGTCGCGGTGAACGCGGCCGCGCGCACCGCCGGAGCTCTGGTCGTCTGGGACCTGTGCCACAGCGCCGGAGCGATCGAGGTCGACCTGAACGGCAGCGGCAGCGAGCTCGCCGTCGGCTGCGGCTATAAATATCTGAACGGCGGCCCGGGAGCGCCGGCTTTCCTCTACGTCTCGGAGGCTCTGCAGGATCAGCTCCAGCCGCCGCTGCAGGGCTGGATGGGCCATGCCGAGCCGTTCGCGTTCGAGGAAAGCTATCGGCCGACGAGCGGCATCGCCCGCTTCCTCACCGGCACGCCGTCCATCCTCGCCCTCGCAGCTCTCGATGCGGGCCTGGACACCTTCGCCGACATCCGGATGGCCGACGTCGAAACCAAGTCGCGGTCGCTGCTCGAACTCTTCATTCGCGAGGTCGAGGCACGCTGCGGCGATGAAGTCCGCCTGTTCGGCCCCCGCGATCTCGCCTCGCGTGGAAGTCATGTCTGCTTCGCCCATCCGCAAGGCTATGCGGTAATGCAGGCGCTGA
>JBQCIU010000031.1:0-75338 GCA_051953395.1 Sphingomicrobium sp. | reverse complement strand
GATTGTGATAGCGGCGGTTCCGCCATGCCGTTTCGAGCCTCCATCCTGACCCTTTATCCCGAGATGTTTCCGGGGCCGCTCGGTGTCAGCCTTGCCGGGCGGGCGCTGGAGGAGGGAATCTGGGCGCTCGATACGGTCCAGATCCGGGATTTCGCGACCGACAAGCATCGGAGCGTCGACGACACGCCCGCGGGCGGCGGCGCCGGCATGGTGCTTCGGCCGGATATCCTTGCCGCGGCCGTCGACAGCGTGGCCGATGGGCGTGCGATTCTGGCGCTTAGCCCGCGCGGGAAGCCGCTGACCCAGGAGCGGGTACGCGAGCTCAGTTCGGGCGAGGGCGTGATCCTGCTATGCGGCCGCTTCGAGGGATTCGACGAGCGAATCTTCGAAGCCCGGCCCATCGAAGAGGTGTCGATCGGCGACTATATCCTCTCGGGCGGAGAGATCGGCGCGATGGTGATCCTCGATGCTTGCGTGCGGCTGCTTCCCGGGGTAATGGGCGCGGCCTCCAGCGGAGAGGAGGAGAGCTTCGAGCAGGGGCTTCTCGAATATCCGCACTATACCCGTCCTCAAACATGGGAAGGGCGCACGATCCCCGAAGTGCTGCGGTCGGGGGATCATGCGAAGATCGCCGCGTGGAGACACGAACGGGCGGTCGAAGACACACGGCTAAGGCGGCCGGACCTGATCGAGCGCCACGGGGGCGCATCGCAGGCACCGCCCTCTGGCGCGCGGCGACGAGATACGAAGGCGTAATTGAAATGAACCTGATCGAGACTCTCGAGCGCGAAGCGATTGACGCGCTCACCGCAGACAAGAAGATCCCCGAATTCCGTCCCGGCGACACGCTGAGGGTCGGCGTCAAGGTCGTCGAAGGCGATCGCGCCCGCGTGCAGAATTTCGAAGGCGTGTGCATCGCCCGTTCGAACAAGGGCGTCGGGTCGAGCTTCACCGTCCGCAAGATCAGCTTCGGCGAAGGCGTCGAGCGCGTCTTCCCGCTCTATTCGCCTGCGATCGATTCGATCGAGGTGGTCCGCCGCGGCGCCGTTCGCCGCGCCAAGCTTTACTATCTGCGCGGTCGCACCGGTAAGTCGGCGCGTATCGCCGAGCGCCGCGATATCCGCCGCGACATTCCCGGCGGCGAGGGCGCGCAGGCCGAGAAGGCCGGAAGCGAGAAGACGCAAGGCTGATCCTTGCCGTAGCGGCCGCGCCCGTTAGGGTGCGGCCATGCGTTTTCTCCTGCTCGCGGCAGCGCCGCTCGTCATTGCCGCGGCGCCGCCGCCCGGCGTCCCGCAAAAGAAGCTCACGATCGAGCGGATTTTCGCCAGTCCCGAACTGTCGGGACCGACGCCGCGCCAGCTGAAGCTGTCCCCCGACGGCCATTACGCGACCCTCCTCAAGCCCCGCGACAGCGATCGCGAGCGCTTCGACCTGTGGGCGCTCGACACGACGACGGGCGAGCAGAGGATGCTGGTCGATTCGACGAAGATCGGCGGCGGCCAGATTTCCGAGGCCGAAAAGATGCGGCGCGAGCGCGCACGAGTCGGCGGCACCAAGGGGATCGTCGAATATGAGTGGGCTCCGGATGGAAAATCCATTCTCGTCCCGGTGGACGGCGACCTCTATCTGGCCGATGTCGCGACCGGCGCGGTCCGCCGCCTCACCGACACTCCGGCGACCGAAATCGATTCCCACGTTTCCGAAGGCGGCCGGTTCGTCAGCTTCGTTCGCGACCAGAACCTCCACGCGATCGACCTCGCTACAGGCGTCGAGAAGGCGCTGACGACGGAAGGGAAGGACACCGTCACCTGCGGCACCGCCGAATTCGTCGCGCAGGAGGAAATGGACCGGCGAACCGGCACCTGGTGGGCGCCGGGTGACGGCCGGGTCGCCGTCGAATGCTATGACGAGGCGAAGGTCCAGGTGGTCACCCGCGCCGCGATCGGTGCCAACGGGACCAAGGTGTACGACCAGCGCTATCCGGCTGCCGGAACGCCGAACGTCGCGGTGACGCTGTGGTTGATGAACCCGGACGGGAGCGGCCGGGCCAAGGTCGATCTCGGCTCCGATCCGGACATCTATCTCGCCCGGGTCAAATGGTCGAAGGACGGCAAGACGCTCTACGTCCAGCGCGAAACCCGCGACCAGAAGCATCTGGACCTCCTGGCAGTCGATCCCATGACGGGAACGAGCCGGACATTGCTCAGCGAAGCTTCGAACACCTGGCTGAACCTCAACGACGACTTCCATCCGCTGAAGGACGGAAGCTTCCTCTGGGGATCGGAGCGGAGCGGATTCCATCATCTGTACCGCTTCGCCGACGGCAAGCTGACCCCGGTAACCCAGGGCGACTGGGAGATGACCGGCCTCGTCGGTGTCGACGAGCCGAACCATCGCGCCTTCTTCACGGGCAACAAGGACGGCGTGCTCGAAAGCCACGTCTATTCGGTCGATTATCTCAACCCCGGGGAGCCGGTGAAACTGACCGAGGCCGGCTTCTGGAATGCCGCGGACATGGACAAGGCGGGGACCAGGCTGCTGGTTTCGCGCTCATCGCCCGACCAGCCGCCGCAGGTCTATGTGGCCGACGATTCCGGCAAGCGGCTGGAGTGGGTGGAAGAAAACAAACTCGATGCCTCGCACCCTTACGCGCCCTATCTCGCCAGCAAGCGGCCGGTGAAATACGGAACCCTGAAGGCGGCCGACGGAAGCACGCTCTACTGGGAGATGATCACCCCGCCGCTGAAGGCCGGCAAGAAATATCCGGTGTTCTTCGAACATTATGGCGGGCCGACGGCGCAGCAGGTCCGCCGCGCCTGGAAGTCCCCGATGGCGCAATATTGGGTGAGCAAGGGCTGGATCTATTTCCAGGTCGACAACCGCGGCTCATCCAATCGCGGACGCGCTTTCGAGGACCAGATCTACCACGCGATGGGCACGGTCGAGGTCGACGACCAGGCCGCGGCGGCGCGCTGGCTTCAGAAGCAGCCCTATGTCGACGCGAAGAAAATCGCGACCTACGGCTGGTCCTACGGCGGCTACATGACGCTGAAGATGCTCGAAAAGGCGCCGAAGGGACTCTACGCGGCGGGCGTCGTCGGAGCGCCGGTGACGAAGTGGGAGCTCTACGACACGCATTATACGGAGCGCTATCTCGGCAATCCCGCGACCGACCCGAAACCCTATGAATCTTCGGACGCGCTTGCCGGCGCACTGAAGATCGACACGCCGTTCCTCCTCATCCACGGAATGTCGGACGACAATGTCGTGTTCGAGAATTCGACGATGCTCGCCGACGAGCTGCAGGCGAACGATCGACCGTTCCAGATGATGTTCTACGTCGGCCAGACCCACCGCCCGGCCGGCCAGCTACGCCAGGCCCATGTCCAGAACACCATCGAGCGGTTCCTGGACGAGGAGGTGCTCGGGAAACCGCGCGACTAGCTTCGCTTCCTCGCTGGGATCCCGCTCCGGTCGACCATCCGCGTGTACAGGTGCCAGGTCGAATAGCCGAGCCACGGAAGAACCACGGCGAGGCCGATGAAGAGGGGGATCGACCCGGCGACGAGAAGCGCCGCGACGATGATCCCCCAGCGCAGCATCTCGCCGGGGTTTTCACGACTGGCACGGATCGAGGTGCCGACGGCTTTGGCGGCACCGACGTCGCAGTCGACAAGCATCGGCATCGACACGACGCTGATCGCGAGCACGGCTGCGGCGAAGAGGATGCCGATTCCGCCGCCGATGAGGATCATCACCCAGCCCTGCGGCGTCGCGAAAACATCGCGGAGGAACGCTCCGGCCGATTCCGGCTCCGTCCAGCCGAAGAGCATGACGTACAGCCCGCCGGCGGCCAGCAGCCACAGGCCGAAGATCGCGAGCAGCAAGCCGGAGACGCCCGCGATCTCGTCGAACGAAGGGCGCTTCCGCACGTCCAGGAAATGCGCCCAGTTCGAATGAAGGCCCATCTCGCGGCGCCTCGCCAGCTCATAGAAGCCGACGGCGGCCACAGGACCAAGGAGCCCGATCCCGGCTGCGATCGGAAGGAACAGCGGCAGGAGCGGCCCGCCGGTGAACGCGACTGCGGCGATGATCCCGATCAGGGGATAGAGGATCATCAGGAAGATGATGTCCCCCCGCATGTCCATGAAATCGCGCCAGCCGTCCGCAAGCGACGCGTTGACGTCTGCGGCCGTGATCCGCCGGACCGGTATCTGGCGCTTGAAGGAGGCCGTCGGCCCTGAACCCGCGATCGTTCTCGCTGCCATTGCTCTCTCCTCGGCTCGAGGCGCAGCGGCGATCGGCGCCGGGCGCCTGGTATCCCTATAACAGACGAAGGCGAGTCGGGTTACAGCGCGATCTGTGAAATCGTGATCGTGGCGTCGGGCGAATATTGCGGGCGGGCAAAGCGGGGCCGTTGGCGAAGCAGCGGGCCGGCGGTCGCCGGCAGGCCGCGGCGAGAGCCGACGAGCGTGAACACCATCGGCCTTGCACTGCGCGTCGTGAATTGCATCACGGCTCCGTCGCAGCTTCGGCCGAAGCAGGTGAGATAATATTCGCCTTCCGTGTCCGCTGCGATCGGACGGACGAAAGCGCCGCTCCCCGCCGAAACGATTTGCGCATCCTCGTCTCCGACCAGGGTGACGCTTTCGGCGCCGTTGGGCCGGATTCGAAATGTGACGGTGCGAAGATTGCCGTGGGCCGAACTGGCCACGTCTTCGAGTTCCGGGGCCTTGAGGTTTGCGATCGTAGCGGTGGGCGCGATCCAGCGCTTGCCCTCGACATGCGGAAGCTCGTCCCGGCGCCAGCCGGCGACATTGCCATAGCCTTTCGGAAGCGGCGCACGGTCGTTGACCACCGACCAGTAAGCCTTTCCGCTGGCGGTGTCGGTCGCATGCTGGATCACGAATCTCTGCTGGCGGTCGGCGGAGTAGGCCGGGGCAGCCGCCACCGCTGCCCAGCCCGCGAGCATTACAACGGCGGATGTGACCAGCGCTCGGCCGGCTCTGCTCTCGTCGATCAGCGCCTTGGCCTCGATCAGCCAGGGCAGGACGATGACGAACGCAAGCGGAGCAAGGATGAAGAAGGGCCCGTTGCTCATCAGCTCGCCGAGAAGCGCCAGGACCTCGCCGAAGGTCAGCCACAGCAAGGCCGCGGCAAGCAGCGCAGCCGCGCGTTCCGCCTCGCCGAACCAGCGCCCCAGGACCATGCCGAGGAGCGCGACCAGTGGCGGCAGGAGGAAATAGATCACTCCCCCGGGAGCGACGAAGAAAACGGCCACGCCGAGCAGTAGGAATGCGAGCCAGAAGCCGGCGCGAAGCTGCGACACGGAAAGGCGGCGGCCGATCAGCCCCAGGGCCCCGACCGCTGCGACCATCGCGCAGCCATAGACCGCGATCTGCGTCCAGAGCGGGTAAGCGCGCCAGAAGCTGCCGGGCCGCGCCAGCCCCATGAGGAAGGTGCCGATCCAGGCGAGGAGGGCGGCGACGACGATCCCGGCGAGCACCAGCGCAAGCCCTCTCCACATGCCTCCGCGAGTGAAGGACAGGCCGGCGAAGCCGAGGACGAGAACCGCGAGAAGGCCGAACCCGAGGGCCTGCGGAATGAACAGGAGCTGCCGCCCGGCCAGGTCGGCGAAGAGGAGGGTTCCTCCGCCCGCCGGGGCGCCCGCGACGAGTTCGCGCGCGACTGCCAAAGTCTGGTCGCCCATGTGCTGCAGGCTGCGCGGATCGAGCGAGGCGATGTCGTCGCCTGGGCTGTGATAGCGAGTCTCGTTGCCGATCATCGCGAAGTTGAGAGTGAGCCAGCCGCGCTCCGAGAAGCTATTGACGTCGGTGTAATTGGGAAGCTGGCGGTAAAAATCCGTCGTCAGCGAGTTGGCGAAGGGCCGATCGACCGCTCTCGCGAAAGCGCGCACCGGCGCGCCGTTGGGAAGGCTGGTTTCGAACATCGTCACCGGGCCGGTGGTCCCGCGCGCCTCGAGGTTGACGAGGCTGTCGACGCGGCCGCTCAGCGGGTCGGCCATGAAGGCGCGCGCGCCGACCAGGCCAAGCTCCTCGCCTTCGTTGAAAAGGAGGATCAGCGGCCTCTTCAGCCGCTCGTTTTTCAGGATGGACGCGATTTCCAAAAGAGTCGCGACACCCACTCCGTCGTCCGCCGCGGCAGGGCCCACCGGCGTGCTGTCGTAATGGGCATTGAGGAGAAGCGCCTTGCCGCTGGTCGGGCCGAGCGCGACAATCACGTTCTTCACGCGCGCGCAGGTCACTCCGCGCTGCTTGTAGATCTCGTTGCAGGCAAACTGGTCGCGGACGATGGGGTGAAGGCCCATGGCGTCGATCTGGCCGATGAGGCGCGCGCGGACGGCATCGTCGCCGAAACTGTCGGCCGGGTGCGGCTGCTGGTTGCCGAGGATCGTCCCTAGCCGAGCCTTCGCCCGGGTCGCATCGAACTCGCCCGGTTTGGCAGTCGCGCGGAGATCGGGAGGCTGGACGAGGAGCGGCGTTGCCGCGAGCGCTCCGACGAGCGCAAGAATGAGCGCACACAGCAGCAGAACCGGACGCATGATTTTCCCCCGCTTGTCCCCGGCGTGACAAGAGCCATATCGATTTCACAGCGCGGGTGCGATAGGCGGCCGCCAAGGAGACCACTCAATGGGCTATCGCGTCGCCGTCGTAGGCGCCACCGGTAATGTCGGCCGGGAAATCCTCAATATTCTGGCCGAGCGGCAGTTTCCGCTCGACGAACTCGCGGCGGTGGCGTCGGCAAGCTCGACCGGCGACCTCATCGATTTCGGCGACAGCGGCGAGGAGCTTCGGGTCAAGAACCTCGAGTATTTCGATTTTGCCGGCTGGGACATCGCCTTGTTCGCGGCCGGGTCCGAAGTCTCGAAAGTCTATGCGCCCAAAGCCGCCGCGGCGGGTTGCACGGTGATCGACAACAGCTCGCTGTACCGAATGGACCCCGATGTTCCGCTGATCGTGCCGGAAGTGAACCCGGACGCGATTGCCGGCTATCGCAAGAAGAACATCATCGCGAACCCCAATTGCTCGACCGCGCAAATGGTTGTGGCGCTGAAGCCCCTTCACGACGCAGCGACGATCAAGCGTGTGGTGGTGGCGACCTACCAGTCCGTCTCCGGCGCCGGGAAGCGCGGAATGGACGAGCTCTTCGAGCAATCGCGCAACATCTTCGTCGGCGACCAGAACGAGCCGGTGCACTTCACCAAGCAGATCGCCTTCAACGTCATCCCGCACATCGACAGCTTCCTCGAGGACGGTTCGACCAAGGAAGAATGGAAGATGGTGGTCGAGACCAAGAAGATCCTCGATCCGAAGATCAAGGTCAGCGCGACCTGCGTCCGGGTGCCGGTCTTCGTCGGCCATTCGGAGGCGGTGAACGTCGAGTTCGAGAAGGAACTGTCCGCGGAAGAGGCTCAGAACATCCTCCGCGAGGCGCCGGGCGTGATGCTCGTCGATAAGCGCGAGGACGGCGGATACGTCACCCCCGTCGAGGCAGTGGGCGAATATGCGACCTACGTCAGCCGCGTCCGCGACGACCCGACCGTCGACAACGGGCTTTCGCTGTGGGTCGTCAGCGACAACCTCCGCAAGGGTGCCGCGCTGAATGCCGTGCAGATCGCGGAGCTACTCGGACGGAAGCATTTGCAGAAGGCGGCTTAGTCCTTCTCGCCCCAATATCTGAGCAGGTTCTGCTGGACGAGCTGGAGCCGGCTGTAGTTCTGCGGCTCCATCTTCAATCCCTCCAGGGCGGCCACCTCGTTGAGGTTGAACAGCAGGTTGCGGCGGAAGGGGTCGGGGACCCGGCTCTGGATGAAGGTGATCGCCACCAGCCGCTCACCCTTGGTGACGGGCTCGACCTCGTGCGAGGTATCGGACGGATAGACGATCGCTTCGCCCGGCTTCAGCTTGAACCGGACGTCCGCATCGCCCAGCCGGATGTGGAGCGCTCCGCCCTCGTAGCTCTCCGGCTCGTTGAGGAAGATGGTGCAGCTCAAGTCGCTGCGGATCGTCTGGCCGGGCATTTGCAGGAAGGCGGCGTCGGCGTGCGCGCCATATTTCATCCCCGGCTTGTAGCGGGTGATCAGCGGGGGCGCGATCAGGACCGGGAAGGCGAATTCGGCGAATTCCGCGCTGCGCCCGAAGGCCTGAAGCAGCATCTGCGAGCTTCGCTGGTAGGCCTGCTGCTCGTGCAGCTGCTCATTGTCCTTGGCGGTGTTGTGCGGGTTCGTGATCCGGCCGTGGACGAAGGGCGCGGCCGCCGCGATCTTGCGGCACTCGTCGATTTCCTGAGGGTTCAGGATCGGGAGGATTCGGTACATTCGGCTCTCCGGATCGCCTTCGTCAGAAGGGGCGAGTTTTCGGCGGCAGATTGGAGCATCGCGAGCGCTCCGTCGAGGTCGGCGCGATTGGCTGCTTCGGCTTCCGCGATCAGGTCGCGGCGAAGCGACGGGCTGTAATCATATTCCGTCGCCTTGGAATAGCGGCGCATGAGCGGTCCCGTGGCGATCGCGTCTATGCCGTCTGTCTGCAAGTGGAAGAACGCCGCAAGCCGGCCGAGCTCGGCGGGCATGTCGGCAAGCATGACGTCGAAATCGGCCCAGGCAATCTCCCGGCCCGCCATCCGCTCGGCAGCCGATTCCAGTGCGGTCATCTCGCAGGCCCAGGCGGCAGCCGCGGCTTCGGCGGTGTTGCGCGGCCGCGGGAGGGAGGCGCGGCCGCCCATTCGTTGCGCGCGCGAGGGCGCCAGCGCCGCCAGTTCCTGCACCGAATTCGGGCCTGCAAGGATGGAAGCGATATAATTGCGCGGCGTGGCATACATGAACAGCGCCCGCTCCCCCTCGGGGACCAGTTCATCGGCGATCTCGCTGACGAAGCTCGTCGCCTTCACCAGCGCAACCTCATCGTCGTCGAAGGTGCGCGAAAACAGCGCCTGCGTCGGCAGGACATAGGCCTGCCGGTCCTGCTTCGCGAGGATCGCCAGGTCGCGAAGGAACCGGGGTTCGCGCACCGACAGCGCCCCTTCGATCTCGCCGAGCAGCCGCGCCACCAGTGTCGAGCCGACATGGCCGATGTGGAAAATCCAACGCCCATCGCGCGGCGCGTCCGCTGGAATTGCTTCCGCGAGCGACGCCCAGGGCACGATCCCGGCGAAATGCTGTTGCTGGAGCATGCGGTCGTCGAGGAAGCTTGCCGATCGATAGGCGTCGGGACTCATCTCGACGACGCGCACCATTCGGCTGTTCGCGTCGAGGGCCTGCGTGAGCCAGCGGGCGTCCCGGACGATTTCGGCTGCACTCGGAGCGCTGGACATGGCGCCACTTAGCGGGCCAATTGGCGAGGCACCACAGGGGACGGACATGCCCGAGACAAGGACCGGCGGCTGCGCTTGCGGACGAGTCCGCTACACGGTCACCGGAGAGCCGAACGAAGCCTATCTCTGCCATTGCCGGATGTGCCAGCGGGCGACCGGGTCGGTGTCGATCGCCTTCGCCAGCTTCAAGCGCGACGGCGTTGCTTTCGAAACCGAGCCCGACTGGTACGACAGCTCGCCGATCGCGCGCCGGCCGTTCTGCTCGAAATGCGGCACATCGCTCGGCTTCGAGTTCAAGGAAGGCTCCGACAACATGGACCTGACGGTCGCCTCGTTCGACGACCCGAGCGGGTTCGCTCCGAAGCATCATTTCGGAGCGGAGGGAATTCATCGCGCCTGGCTCAACACCGAGGGCCTGCCGGAGTGCCGCACGGATCAGTACCAGGCGCTGGTCGACAAATGGGTGAAGGCGACGGGGGAATTTCCGGGATGAGCGAAGGGGACGTTCACTACTGGACCGCTTCCGACGGGGTGGAGCTCGCCTGGCACGAGCTGGGCGAGGGGCAGCCGGTCGTGCTTCTCCACGGCCTCTTTTCCGATGCGCAGATGAACTGGATCAAGTTTGGCCACGCCGAGCGCATCGCGAGGGACGGCTTCCGGGTCA
Source organism: Sphingomicrobium sp. (assembly GCA_051953395.1). Lineage (GTDB taxonomy): Bacteria > Pseudomonadota > Alphaproteobacteria > Sphingomonadales > Sphingomonadaceae > Sphingomicrobium. The sequence goes on along the minus strand of JBQCIU010000031.1, from coordinate 65,344 downwards.
TCATGCCCGACCTTCGCGCGCACGGCCGTTCGGGCAAGCCGCACGATCCCGCCTGCTATCCCAAGGGCATTCTCGCTCGGGATTTGCGGGAACTGGTGGAGCATCTCCAACTCTCCGATTTCGACCTTGGCGGCTTTTCGCTGGGCGCCCGAACCACGGTCGAAGCTGTCGGCGAGGGAATGCGGCCGCGACGGGCGGTCCTCGGCGGAGCGGGGCTGGACGGTCTTCAGAAGTGGGAGCGGCGGAAGCAATTCTTCCTCGACGCCATCGACCAGTTCGACAACGCCGCCCGGGGCAATCCGCACTGGCTCTCGATCCAGTTCATGAAGACCATGAAGGTCGACCTGATAGCCTCGAAGCACCTGCTCAACAGCTTCGCGGACGCGTTCATGGACTGGCTGAAGGCGTTCACAATGCCCACGCTGGTGGTGTGCGGAAGCGAGGATGACGACAATGGCTCGGCGCTGGAGCTGGCCGAAGCGCTGCCCGACGCGATCTTCGTCGAGGTGCCTGGCACCCACATGAGCTCGGTCACCAAGCCGGAGTTTGGCGAGGCAATCGCGAGCTTCCTGGCGAAATAGAAAAAGGGGCGCCCGCTCGGGGCGCCCCTCAAGCTCCATGGACCGGTTGATCAGTGGGTCATGGTTTCGGTGGTCGACCGGCCGGCATTCACGGTCTGGCCCGCCGAGCGCGACTGTGCAGTCGACGCGCGGCTCGACCTGCCGGCGGAACGCGTCGAACGCGAACCCGTCGCTCTCGACGATTCGATGGCGCTCGACTCGTTCGGACCTTCCGTCATCGCAAGCTCGCGGCCCGACCCGCTGGAACTGCCGGAGCGCATCTCGTCCGCCCAGTCGCTCACCTGCTCGCTGAGGCGGCTGATCTGGTCGCCGATCTGGTTGCGCTTCGACCAGAGGAACACGCCCGCGCCGACCGCCGCCGCGGCTGCAGCCGCGCTCGCCATCGGCCGGTCACGGACCGTGTCCATCCAGTCGCTGCTGTACTGGTTGCGGCCCGACGGATTGTTGTTCTTGCCGCCGCGTTGATTGTTCCTCGCCATCGAAAATTCTCCTTTGAGTTCAATGGCGATTCAACGATCTCGATCGATACCTGTTGCGGTTCTTCGGCGAGGAGAGGCGGCAGAGCGACGGGACGGTCCGAAGCCGCGCTCAAAGCTGTTCGAGCATGTGCTCCGCGCTCGACGCGCGATATTCGCCGGGCGCCTCGACATTGAGCTGCTCGACCGTGCCGTCGTCGACGACCATCGAATAACGCTGACTGCGCTTGCCCATTCCGAACTTGCTTCCGTCCATCGCCAGACCGATCGCGTCGGCGAACTGGCCGTTGCCGTCGGCGAGCATGGTGATGTCCTGCGAACCGTCGCGCTCGCCCCAGGCGCGCATGACGAACGGGTCGTTGACCGAGATGCAGGCGATCTCGTCGATGCCCTTGGCCTTCAGCTCCTCGGCCTTGTCGACATAAGAAGGCAGGTGCCGTGCCGAGCAGGTCGGGGTGAAGGCGCCCGGGACGGCGAACAGAGCGACCTTCTTGCCGCTGAAATATTCTCCGCTGGTCGTCGGCTTCGGGCCTTCCGAAGTTCCGATGGCGAGAGGGACGTCCGGGAGCTTGTCGCCGACTTGGATGGTCATTCCGCTTCTCCTGCTTGGCTTGAGCCGGCGAGATAGGCGCGGCGTCCCCACTGCTCAAGCGGCCCTTGCCGCCCCGCCGCACCGGTCCCATCATTGATCGCATGGAGACTCCGCCGTTCCTGTCGGGCAAGCTGCTTCTGGCGATGCCCGGAATGTCCGATCCGCGGTTCGAGCGGGCGGTGATCGCGATCTGCGTCCACGACGAGAATGGCGCCGTCGGCATCGGCATCGGCCACAAGCGGGCGGGCCTGAAATTCCGGGCCTTGCTCAAGCAGCTTGGGATCGATCCGGGCGAAGCGCCGGACGAGCCCGTCCACCACGGCGGCCCGGTCGAGCCGGGGCGCGGCTTCATCCTCCATTCCACTGACTGGGGCGGGCAGGACACGCTCCACGTCAGCGGGCCAGGCGGGACTCTGTTCGCAATGACCGGAACGATCGACGTGCTCCGCGCAATCGCGGAAGGGCGCGGCCCGTCGCAATGGGTTGCGTCGCTCGGCTATGCGGGCTGGGAAGAAGGCCAGCTGGAGGAGGAAATGACCCGTCACGGCTGGTTCGCCGTCGACGGCGGCCAGTCCATCCTGTTCGACATGCCCGCGGACGAGCGCTGGGCAGCGGCGTTCAAGACCGCCGGGATCGACCCCCGGCTCCTGTCGAGCGAGACGGGGGCGGCTTGACCGAGATCCGCGACGTCGCCGGAGGCGATGCGGAACAGATCGCCGCAATCTACGCGCACCATGTGCTGAACGGCACGGCGTCTTATGAGATCGAGCCACCTTCGGCCGAAGCGACAACGACCAAGATCGTGCGGATCACCGGCCGCGGCTGGCCTTTCCTGGTTGCATGCGAAGCCGATGTGGTGGTCGGGTACGCCTATGCCGAGCAGCTGCGGGACCGCCCCGCCTATCGCTTCACCTGCGAAAACAGCATCTATGTGCGCGCCGACAGGACCGGCCTTGGGATCGGCAAGGCGCTTCTGACGGACCTGTGCGCGCGCTGTGAAGCGCTCGGATTTCGCCAGATGATCGCGGTCATCGGAGGGGCCGAGCCGGCATCGATCGCTCTCCACGAGCGCTGTGGATTTGGGATTGCCGGAAGGCTTCGGTCCGTCGGCTGGAAGAAGGCTCGCTGGCTCGACACCGTCTACATGCAGCGCTCTCTCGGTGAAGGGTCCGATAGCGACCCTTCCGACATATAAAGAATTCTTTATATTTGCTTTGGGCGTCCTACGTAGCTAGGGCGCAACCGCAACTCATCACATTTCCGGAGACACTTCGTGGCGACCCAGGCTGAAACCCGCTTCAACGACTATGTCGTCAAGGACATCGCGCTTGCCGATTTCGGCCGCAAGGAAATTGAGATCGCCGAGACCGAAATGCCGGGCCTGATGGCGACGCGCGAGGAATTCGGCGCGTCCAAGCCGCTGAAGGGCGCTCGGATCACCGGTTCGCTTCACATGACGATCCAGACTGCGGTTCTGATCGAGACCTTGATCGCGCTCGGCGCCGAGGTCCGCTGGGCGAGCTGCAACATATTCTCGACGCAGGACCACGCCGCGGCCGCGATCGCCGCGGGCGGCACTCCGGTGTTCGCGGTCAAGGGCGAGAGCCTCGAGGAATATTGGGACTATGTGACCCGGATCTTCGACTGGGGGCAGGACCAGACCTGCAACATGATCCTCGACGATGGCGGCGACGCGACCATGTTCGCTCTGTGGGGCTATCGGGTCGAGCAGGGCGAGCCGCTGTTCACGCCGTCGAACGAGGAAGAGGAAATCTTCGTCGCGACGCTGCAGCGCTTCCTAAAGGAACGGCCGGGCTATCTCACCAAGACGGTGCAGACCATCAAGGGCGTGTCGGAAGAGACCACCACCGGCGTCCACCGTCTTTACGACCTGTCGAAGCAGGGCAAGCTTCCCTTCCCGGCGATCAACGTCAATGACAGCGTCACCAAGTCGAAGTTCGACAATCTCTACGGCTGCAAGGAATCGCTGGTCGACGCCATCCGCCGCGCCACCGACGTGATGCTGGCCGGCAAGGTCGCCTGCGTTGCCGGCTATGGCGACGTCGGCAAGGGCTCCGCCGCATCGCTCCGCAACGGCGGCGCGCGAGTCCTGGTGACCGAGGTGGACCCGATCTGCGCTCTGCAGGCCGCGATGGAAGGCTATGAGGTCGTCACGATGGAGGAGGCGGCCAAGCGCGCCGACATCTTCGTCACTGCGACCGGCAACATGGACGTCATCACGCTCGACCACATGCGGGCGATGAAGGACATGGCGATCGTCTGCAACATCGGCCACTTCGACAGCGAGATCCAGATCGGCGCTCTGGCGAACATGAAGTGGACCGAGATCAAACCGCAGGTCGACGAGGTCGAATTCCCCGACGGAAAGAAGATCATCGTCCTCGCCAAGGGCCGGCTCGTGAACCTCGGCTGCGCGACCGGTCACCCGAGCTTCGTGATGAGCAGCAGCTTCACCAACCAGGTGCTGGCCCAGATCGAGCTGTGGACCAAGTCGGACCAGTACAAGAATGACGTCTACGTGCTTCCCAAGCACCTCGACGAGAAGGTCGCGCGCCTTCACCTCGACAAGCTCGGCGTCCACCTGACGAAGCTGAACGAGAAGCAGGCAGCTTATATCGGCGTGTCTGCGGAAGGCCCGTTCAAGCCGGAGCATTACCGCTACTGAGGCGACTTTTTCGCTTCAAAGTCGAGCGCTTGGCGTCCTATGAACCGGTCATGGGGCGAGGGGAGAGCTGACGGGTGGGAGCGCTTGGCACGACGGCAGCGATTGCCGCGGCGCTCGCGGTCCTGTGGATCGTCATCGCCGCCGCATTGTCGATCGTCGCCGCACGGCGACTTCGCGATGCGACGAGCGTCATTTCCGCCGCCCGTTCGCTGCAGAACCTGCTGCAATTGTCCCCCGGCCGACCGCTCGTCGTCCTGCCGGACGGCTCGATCGAGGCTGACGAGCGCCTGCTTCGCGAAATCGGGCTCGATCGCGCGCCGAAACGGCTTTCCGGCCTGGCCGGCGAGGACCGCGGTCTTGTCGCCGACGACCTGGCCGAGCTCGAAAGGCTCGTTCGCGACGCGGCGGTTTCCGGCGGCAGGTTCGATTGCCAGGTACGGGTCGCGGTGTCCGGACGAGTGCTCGACGTTCGCGGGGCACCGGCGCCGGCGCCCGAGCCCGCGGGGACGCTGGTGCTATGGCTGTTCGACACCAGCGCAGCCGAAAGCGAGCGGTCCAAGCTTTCGCAGAGGCTCAGCCAGACGGAAGCCGCGCTCGACGCGCTGACCCGGCTCATCGAAGCGGCGCCCTTTCCCATGTGGTACCGCGGGCCCGATCTCAATCTCGGACTCGTCAACAGCGCCTTCGTTGAAGCGGTCGAAGGGCGCAACGCCGCCGACGTGATCGCGCGCAACGCGGAGCTGGTCGGCGATACGGAGGAGGCGAGGGCGACGGCGCTGGCAGCCGTGGAAGGCGGTAAGCCGACGGCCCGCAAGCAGGCGGCAATCGTTCGCGGGGAGCGGCGAATGCTGGAGATCGTCAACGTGCCGCTGCCGACAGGAGCGGTCGCGGGCTTTGCTCTCGATGTCCAGCAGTTGGAGGACGCGCGCGGCGAGCTCGCACGCCAGGTGCAGTCGCAGCGCGACCTGGTCGACCGGATGACGGCGGGGGCGGCCCAGTTCGATTCCGACCGGGCCTTGAGCTTCTTCAACCGGCCTTTCGCGGCGATGGCCCACCTCGATCCCGACTGGCTCAGCGAGAAGCCGGAGTTCGACCGCGTGCTGGAGCGGATGCGCGAGCAGAACAGGGTGCCGGAAACGCGCGATTTCCCGACTTGGAAGAGCGAGCGGCGCGACTGGTTCACCAGCCCCGACGAAGTGATCGAAGAGGACTGGATGCTGGCTGGCGGCGACCACTGGCGGGTGGTTGCGCAAACGTTGCCCGACGGGGGGCTTCGCCTGTTCCTCGAGGACCGGACCGAGCAGGCGCGCCTCGCTTCGGCCCGCGACACTCTGCTTCGCGTCCGCTCCGCGACTCTCGACAATCTGTTCGAGGCGATCGGCGTGTTCGCCAGCGACGGGCGCCTGTACCTCTGGAACCGGCGCTTCAGCCAGGTGTGGGACCTCGACGAGCAATGGCTGTCGGAGCATCCGCGAGTCGACGAGATGGTGCCCGCGCTTGCCCGCAAGCTCGTCAACCCGGCGGCAGCCGCGCAGATCAGGGAAATGGTCCGCAAGACCACCAACGAGCGGGAGCCGGCAAACGGCCGCATCACGCTGACCGATGGCCGGCACTTCGAATTCGCGGCGGTCCCACTTCCGGACGGGAATGCGCTGTTCACGCTCGTGGATGTCACCGACTCCACCCGAATCGAATCGGCGCTTCGCGAGCGGGCGACCGCGCTTGAGCAGGCGGACAGGGTGAAGACCGACTTCGTCGCCAACATGAGCTACGAGCTTCGGACCCCGCTGACGTCAATCGGAGGCTTCGCGGAAATGCTGGCCGAGGGTTACGCCGGCGAGCTGACCCCGGCGGCATCGGATTATGTCCGAGCGATCCTGGAATCGGTCGGGCGGCTGTCGAAGCTGATCGACGACGTTCTCGACCTCACCCAGGGCGACAGCGGTGCCAACACGCTGGAACGCGAGCGGGTCGACCTTGCCGGCCTGTGCAGGAGCGCCATCGAGAAATTCGCGGCGCGCGCCAGGGAACGGGGGCAGGAGCTGGAAAGCCAGGTTTCCGCAAGCACCGGAGCAGTCATCGGCGACGCCCGGCGCCTCCGCGAGTCCATCGAGCACGTCCTGGAGAATGCCGCCGCTTATACCGAGCCGGGCGGCAAGATCGCGCTCAAGGCCTGGGGCGAGCAGGACGAAGCCTTCGTCCAGATCAGCGACAATGGACCGGGAATCGCGAAGAAGGACCAGCCTCGGGTGTTCAATCGGTTCGACCGGGTGTCCCACGATCTCAGCCGCGGCGAGGCAGCGCTCGGGCTTGGCCTGCCGCTGACCCGGCAGTTCATCGAGGCCCATGGCGGAAAGGTCGAGCTCGTGTCGGCCAAGCGCAAGGGCACCACGGTGACGATGACGATCCCGCGCGCGCCGCGATGATGCTTGCCGACGAAAGCGCGACTCGCGACTTCGGACGTCGTCTCGCCGAGGCCCTTCGGCCGGGCGACGTGGTGACCCTGTCCGGTCCGCTTGGAGTCGGAAAGACCGAGCTCGTCCGCGGACTGATCGCGGCGCTGGGCCATTCCGGCGAAGTTCCGAGCCCGAGTTTCGCGATCGTTCAGCCCTATGAGGAGCTCGATCCGCCGGTGTGGCACGTCGATCTGTACCGGATCGAGGATCCCGGCGAGCTCGACGAGCTCGGGCTCGACACGGTCGACGACGCCGTGCTGCTCGTCGAATGGCCGGAGAAAGTGGGCCGCCAGTGGCCCGAGGCGCTTCGGCTCACGCTCGATTTTGCCGAAGACGGCGCTCGGCGCTTGACAGCACACGTGCCTGCGGCATGGCAGGAGCGATGGCCTCTCCGATGATTCCGGCTCCAGAAGTGCATGAATTCCTTGCCCGAAGCGGTTGGGCCGGCGCTCGCGTCGAGCCGCTGGCCGGCGACGCCTCCTTTCGCCGCTATTTCCGGGTGATCGACGGCCAGCGAAGCGCCGTCCTCATGGATGCGCCGCCCGCGCGCGAAGACGTGCGGCCGTTCGTCGCGGTCGCCGAATGGCTCGATTCGGTCGGCCTCAGCGCGCCCGAGATCCTCGCCCGGGACGTGGAGCGCGGGCTGCTTCTGCTGGGCGATTTCGGCGACTGGCGGCTGCGCGAGTTTCTCGACAGCGACCCCAGCCGCGAGCAAGCGCTCTACGAGCTGGCGACGGATGTGCTTGTGCACCTGCATTCGCATGCCGCGATGCCGGGCCTGCCGCCGCACGGGCTTCAGCAATGGCTCGAAGAGCTGGCACTGTTCACCGACTGGTATTGCCCGGCGCTTCACCTCTCGGTGGACGTCCACTCGTTCCGGTCGGCATGGATGGAAGTGCTCGAGCCGGTCGCCAACGACGGCCTGGCGCCGGTCACCGTGCTTCGCGACTATCATGCCGAAAATGTGATGCTCGTTCGCGGCCGCGACGGAGTGCGGCATTTCGGCCTGCTCGATTTCCAGGACGCGTTGGTCGGCCACCCGGCCTACGATCTCGCCTCGGTGCTGGAAGACGCGAGGCGCGACGTTTCGCCCGAGATCGAACGGGCGATGATCGACCATTATGTCGCGGCCACGGGAAGCGGCGAGCGGTTCGAGCGCGCCTATTGGGTGCTCGCCGCTCAGCGAAACACGCGAATCCTCGGGGTGTTCACGCGGCTCTGGAAGCGCGACAACAAGCCGCACTATACGGCTTTCCAACCGCGCATGTGGGGCCTTCTGGAGCGCGATCTCCAGCATCCGGAACTGGAGCCGGTGAAGCGCTGGTTCGACCTCAATATCGCACCGGAAAATCGCGCCGCGCCATGGGCGGAAGCGGCATGAAAACGGTCAAGAAGGCGCTTCGGCTGAAGGCCGAGATCGCGAGCGAAGTTCCGAAAACCGCGATGGTCCTCGCGGCCGGCCTCGGCAAGCGGATGCGCCCGCTAACCGCCAGCAGGCCGAAGCCGCTGATCGAGGTCGCGGGTCAGCCGCTTCTCGATCACCTGCTCGGCAAGTTGCGTGCCGCCGGCGTCGAGAAGGTCGTCGTCAACGTCCACTACCTTGCTGCCGCCGTCGAAGCGCATCTGGCGAAGAATGCGCACGGCCTGGAAGTCGCGATTTCCGACGAGCGGGCGCTGCTCCTGGAAACCGGCGGCGGGATGGTGAAGGCAGCGCCGTTGATCGACGCCGACCCCTTCCTGGTCGTCAACAGCGACAATCTGTGGATCGACGGGCCGGCGGACACGCTGAAGCTTCTGGCGTCGCATTGGGACGGCTCGAAAATGGACGCGCTGCTCCTCCTCGTGCCCCATGCACGGGCCGAAAATCATGGCGGGCGCGGCGACTTCCACATGGACAAGTCGGGCCGGCTCCGGCGGCGCGAGCGGTCCTATGTCGCGCCGTTCGTGTACACGGGCATCCAGATGGTTTCGAAGCGTCTCCTCGAAGGCGCGCCCGAAGGGCCGTTCTCGACCAACCTGCTGTGGGACCGGGCGATCGAGGAGGGCCGCTGCTTCGGCGCGGTCCACCAGGGCCTGTGGTTCGACGTTGGGACCCCGCAATCCATCAAGGCGACGGAGCTGACGCTGGAGGATGCCTGAGGGCCCGGCACACAGGCTGAGGCACCGCGCCGTCTTCACCATCCCGACTCACCGCTCCTTCGCGGATTCCCTAGTTGCCGGATTGATCGCTCGTTACGGCCGCGACCCTGCGTCGCTCGCCAGCGGACGCATCCTTCTGCCCAATAATCGCGCGATTCGGAGCATCAGCGATGCCTTCGTCCGGGCCAGCGGGTCGGGGCTGATCCTGCCGCGGCTCATCCCCATCGGCGACCCGGAGATCGATGACCGAATCGGGGGAGCACTTGACCCGGCTGGCCTCGCGGATCCCGTGCCTCCGGCGGTCGACCCGCTTCGGCGGCTGCTGGCATTGAGCGAGCTGGTCCGGGATGGCGGCGACGGAACGGTCGAAGCCGTGCGAATGGCGACGGAGCTTAGACGAACGCTCGACGCGCTGCTGATCGAGGAGGTCGAGCCGGGGCGGCTGACGGAAGCGGCGCTCGACGCACCGGAACTCGCCGGCCACTGGCAGCTGTCGCTCGATCGGTTGAAGATCATCCTCGCGCAATGGCCGGAACGGCTTCGGGAGATCGGCGCGATCGATCTTGCCGAACGGCGAAATCTCCTGCTGCATCGCCTGGCCGAGCGCTGGGCAGTCCCGCCCGCCGGATTTACCGTCGCCGCGGGAATCACTACCGCCGCTCCAGCGGTCGCCGCCGTGCTTCGGCGAATTTCGGAAATGCCCGAGGGCATGGTGGTGCTCCCCGGCCTTGCGCTGAAATCGACCCTTCCGGACGCGGAGTGGGAAGCGCTCGGATCGGAAGAGGAGGGCCGCTCGGAGGAAACGCACCCGCAGTTCCACCTCAAGCTGCTTCTCGACCGGATCGGAGTGTCGCGAGAGGAGGTCCGGCTGTGGCCGAGGGTCGGCGTCGCAGCCTCGCCGCCGCAGCGGGCGCGCGCCGTCGCCAATGCATTCGTGTCGGCGCAATTTTCCGACAAGTGGAGCGAGTTGAAGCCCGCGGACCGCCGGCTGTCGGGGATTCGAGCGGCCGTTTTCCCGGACTCGGCGGCCGAGGCTCAGGCGATCGCTCTGGCGATCCGCGAAGCGCTCGAAACTCGCGAGAAGACGGTGGCGGTGGTGACGCCGGACAGGATTCTCGCGCGCCGGGTTTCCGCCTTGCTTTCGCGATGGGGCGTCGAAGCCGACGACAGCGCCGGAAAGCCCCTGTCGGAACTGGCGCCCGGCACGCTGTTGCTGGGAATTGCCTCCGCCATTGCGGAGGAGCTCGCGCCGGTTTCCCTTCTCGCTCTTTTGAAGCACCCGCTCGTCGGCGGCGCTGACGAAACCCGCCGCAAATGGCTCGACGACATCCGGCTGCTCGACCTTGCCCTTCGCGGGCCGCGCCCGGCGCCGGGGCTCGGCGGCCTCGACCGGCACTTCGAGGAGAAGGAGCAGGACAGGAAGTGCCGTGGCTGCCTTGCGGCGTGGACGCGCGTCCGGCCAAGGCTCGAGCCGCTCGACGCTTTCAGACGCGAGGATTTGCCGCTCGCCGACTTTGCCGAATGGCTGGCGCGCGGGGCCGAGAGCCTTGCCGGCGATCGAGGCTGGCGCGGCCAGGACGGGCGGATGGCTGCGGAGCTGCTGTCGGAGCTTCAGGAATCGAGCGAAGCGAAGCGAATCCCGGTCGCCCCCCTCGAAGCGGCCACCTTGCTTTCCGACCTGCTCGCAGGCCGCAGCGTCCGCCCGGCTTATGGGGGTCACCCGCGGGTCTTCATCTGGGGCCTTCTTGAAGCCCGGCTCCAGCAGGCGGACCTGATGATCCTCGGCGGACTGAACGAGGGCGTGTGGCCGGCGCTCCCGGCGCCGGACCCATGGCTCGCGCCGAAAATCCGGGCGAATCTGAAGCTTCCGGGGCTGGAGTATCGGATCGGCCTGTCGGCGCACGATTTCGCGAGCGCGCTGGGCGCGCGCGAGGTGCTGATCACCAGGGCCAGGCGCGATTCGCGGTCGCCGACCGTGGCCTCGCGATTCCTGCTCCGGTTGAACGCCTTGACCGGCGGCCTTCCGCGCGACGTTCGGCTGGAGCGGCTGGCTGCGGCGCTCGACGATCCCGGGCCGCCGAAGCCGGCCGACCGGCCCGCGCCTTGCCCGCGGCAATCGGAAAGGCCGAAGCGGATTTCCGTCACCGCGGTCGACCGGCTGAAGGCCGATCCCTTCGCATTCTACGCCCAGGCGATGCTGGACCTTCGATCGATCGATCCGGTCGATGCCGACCACAGCGCGGCATGGAAGGGGACCGCCGTCCACGAAGTCCTCGAGCAATGGCTGAAGGAGGACGACTGCAATCCCGACCGGCTGATGGACCGGGCGCGCACGCTGCTGTCCGGCGAGACGATCCATCCGATGCTCCGGGCCTTGTGGTCGCCGCGGCTCATCGAGGCGATTCGGTGGGTCGAGGAGGAGGAGCGAAGGAACCAGGACGAAGGACGCCTTCCGCTTGCCGCCGAAGCGTGGGGAGAGGCCGAAGTCGCGGGAGTGACGCTCTATGGAAAGGCCGACCGGATCGATCGGCTCGCCGACGGCGGGCTGGCCGTGGTCGACTACAAGACCGGCAAGGCGCCTGCGCCCAAGGCAATCGACGCGGGCTTCCGGCTCCAGCTGGGCCTGTTGGGGCTGCTCGCCCGAGCAGGCGGTTTCGACGGAATCAGCGGCTCACCCAGAGCGTTCGAATATTGGTCGCTGACCAAATATGGCGACCAGTTCGGCAAATGCGTCCGCCCGGACAAGAAGATGGGCCCGGAGGAATTCCTTTCCCACGCCGAAGCGCATTTCGCGGAAGCTGCGGACAAATGGCTGACGGGCGAAGAGCCGTTCAAGGCCAAGCTCAATCCGGCCTATGCGCCCTATGGCGATTATGACCAGCTGATGCGGCTCGAAGAATGGTACGGCCGCCGATGAGCCGCTTACCGTCTCGGCTTCTTCTTGGCCTTGGAGGCATAGAGCAGGGCAGCGACGATCGCCGCCGATCCGATGCCGACGGCAAAGCCCGCCTTCACGAATTTCGCGCGGCGCTCCTCGTCAGCCCGATCGTCGTCGCGATTGCTCATCCTGCTTTCCTCAACTCCGTGACTCCTGCACCATCTATGGCGGCCGCCTCCGGTTGGGAAGGGGAGGAGCCGTGAGCAACCGAGTGAAGCCGCTTCCGGAGCTCGGGACCGAACAAGCGCTCGCCGCGGATCCGTTTGCCAATGCTTCGTTGTCCGCGTCAGCGGGCACGGGCAAGACGCAGGTGCTGACCGCCCGCGTCCTTAGACTCATGCTCCATGGCGCCTCGCCGGAGTCGATCCTGTGCCTCACCTTCACCAAGGCCGCGGCCGCGGAGATGGCCAACCGGATCGGCGAACGGCTGGCAGCCTGGGTGCGAATGCCTGAAAAGAAGCTCCGCAAGGAGCTGTTCGCCCTTCGCGAGCCCAATGACCCGGACTCGATCCGCCAGGCCCGGCGATTGTTCGCCAAGGTCCTGGACTGCCCCGGCGGGTTGAGGATCCAGACGATCCACAGCTTCGCTCAGGCGCTCCTCGCGGCTTTCCCGGCGGAGGCGAGAATCGCTCCGGGGCTCGAGCCGATCGAGGGGCGCGCAGAGCAGGAACTGGCGCGAACGACGCTCGCCAACCTGCTGGCCGACGCGGAAGCCAACGGCCAAGCAAGGCTGATCGACGACGTGCAACTGCTCAGCCTCCGGCTCGGCGAGATCGACGCCGTCCGCTACCTGATGCGGTGCGGGCATTCGGCCGACGCGATGGCGGCGCTCGGTTCGGCCGAGGAAATCGAGCCGGCACTTCGGACCATGATGGGTCTTCCGGACGGTTCGATCGAATCCTTCCTCTCGGAGCATTGCTCGGACTCTCGCTTCGACTGCGACCTTCTTCGCGCGATCGCTCGGGTGAACCGAGCGTGGGGCGCGCAGACCGGGACCGGGCATGCGGATGCGATCGACGAGTGGCTGGCCCTGCCGGCATCGCAGCGAGCGGCACGGCTCGATGCGCTGGCGAAGGTCGTGTTCAAGAGTGATGGAGAGCGGCGGAAGGCAACCGCCGGACAGCTGAAGATCGAGCCCGAGTACGACCATCACGCCGATTCGATGGCCGAGGCCGTGGCCCAGCTGATCCGCATCCAGGACGGCGCCCGGCTGGCTGCAGACATGGCGGCGGGCGTTCGCGCCGGGCAGGCCTTCGCCGCGGCTTACTCGCGGGCCAAGAGAGCGGCGGGAGTCGCCGATTTCACCGATCTCATCGACTGGACCCGACGGCTTCTCGCCGAGCCGGGAATGGGCGAGTGGGTGCGCTACAAGCTCGACCGGCGGACCGACCATATTCTGGTCGATGAATCGCAGGACACCAACGCGGCGCAGTGGGAGATCATCCAGGCGCTCGCGGAAGAATATTTCGCCGGCGCCGGAGCGGTGGAGAACCGCCATCGGACGATCTTCATGGTCGGCGACTTCAAGCAGGCGATCTTCCGCTTCCAGGGCACCGATCCCCAGGAATTCAAGCGCGCCCGAGCCTGGGTTCGCGAGCAGAGCGATGGACTTCGAGCGGCACTGGACGAGGAATCGGAAATCGTCCTTCCCGATTATCGGGAGCTGTCGATCGACGCGAGCTTCCGGTCGTCGCAGGCTGTGCTCGACGCGGTCGACGCGACGATCGACGAGATCGGCTATCCGAACATGGGGCTTCCCGAGCAGCCGAACCGCCATCGCGCCTTTTTCACCCGGCCGGGCGCAGTCGAGCTCTGGAAGCCGTTCGCTGCACCGGATGCCGACGAGGACGCCGGCGAGGAAGGCTGGCTCGGCGAGGATGCGCGAATCTATGCCGGGGAGATCGCGAAACAGGTTCGCGACTGGATCGAGGCGGCGGACGTCCTCCCTTCAACCGGGCAAAAGGTCAGTCCCGGCGATATTTTGATCCTGGTCAGGAGCCGCGGCGAGCTCGCGTCGCTGATCGTCGCCAGGCTGTTCGAGGAGGGCGTGCCGGTCGCGGGGATCGACCGGTTGCACCTGCAGAAGCCGCTCGCGGTACGCGACCTGCTGGCCGCAATTGCCTTCGCGGTCCAGCCGCTCGACGATCTCAACCTTGCCAACCTGCTCGTCTCGCCGCTGGTCGGATGGGACCAGGAACGACTTCGCGAGCTGGCCTATGGCCGGGACGGAAAGCCGCTGTGGTCGATCCTGCGCGACCGAACGGAGCAGTCGTCCGAATTCGCGCAGGCGCGCGAGTTCCTCGCATCGCTTCTGGCGATGGCGGACTACACGACGCCGCACCGGTTCCTTGAGACGGTGCTGACGGGACCCGGCCAGGGCCGGCGCAAGCTCTATTCCCGGCTTGGCCTCGCAGCGCGCGATCCCATCGACGAGTTGCTTGCAAGTGCCCTTGAATTCGAGCGGAGCGAAGCGGCGTCGCTCGACCGTTTCCTCGCCTGGTTTGCGCGCGGAGAGGTCGAGATCAAGCGGGATCCCTCCGCCCCGGCAAACGCGGTCCGGGTGATGACGGTCCATGGCGCGAAGGGGCTGGAGGCGCCCATCGTCATTCTCGCCGATTCCACGGCGGATCCTTCGAAGGCCGGCGGGACCCAGTCGTCGATCGAAATTCCAGTCCGTGGACGCCAGGTCCCCGTCGTCCGACCGCGCAAGGCCGAGCAATGCACGCCGTTCGCGGAGGTGATCGCCCGCGGCGACGAGCTGGACCTGCAGGAGCATTGGCGGCTGCTCTATGTCGGCATGACGAGAGCAATCGATCGGCTGGTCGTTGCCGGCCTCGACAAGGGGGAGCGGGTCGAGAACTGCTGGCACATCCGGGTCGAACGTGCGCTCGCAGGGCTCGGGGGCGAGCGGTCGGACGACGGCCGATGGGGCTCGGTCCTCACCTATCGCGGCGACGTGACGGCGGCGGAGCCAAGGCCCAGAGCGTCCGCCGTGGCGATTCCGGCGCCGGCAATCCCCGCCTGGGCGCGAGAGGCAGCGCCGCCGGAAGCTCGCCCGCCGCGGCCGCTTGCACCTTCGGCGCTCGCCGAGGACCGCGAGGCTGCTCCGCCGCCCTCGCCGGAGCTTCGCGCAGCGGCGGAGCGGGGCACGATGATCCACGCCTTGCTCGAACGCTTGCCCGGCGTCGCTCCCGGGCTACGTGAACAGGCCGCGATCGACTGGCTCGGCAAGTCCGCCGGCGTTGCCGACGCCGAGGCGCGCCGGACGATTGCTCGCACGGTTTGCGAAATCATCTCCGACGATCGCTTTGCGGCCCTGTTCGGTCCGGGGTCGCTGGCCGAGGCGCCGATCGCTGCGACTCTTCCGGACGGGCGGGTGATCGCGGGGACCGTCGACCGGCTTCTGATCGAGCCGGAGCGCGTTCTGGTCGTCGATTACAAGACGGGAAGGGCGCCGGAACGGGCAGAGGACATCCCGGACTCGCATCGGCTCCAGATGGAAGCCTACGCCCAGGCGCTGGCGGTGATCTTTCCCGACCGCGACATCGAAGCCGCTCTGCTTTACACGGCCAGCGCGCGATTCTTCGCAGTCGGGAGTTGAGGGCAGGGCCGTCCCTGCCCATATGCAGGACCAACCGAATCCAAGGAGACCAAGGGCCATGGCCACGAAGACCGTCACCGACCAGAATTTTCAGAGCGACGTGCTGGGCGCATCGGGTCCGGTGCTGGTGGACTTCTGGGCTGAATGGTGCGGCCCGTGCCGGATGATCGCGCCGGCGCTGGAAGAGATTTCCAACGACCTCGGAGACAAGGTCACCGTCGCCAAGCTCAACATCGATGAAAATCCGGACGTTCCGGCGCGCTACGGAGTGCGCGGGATCCCGACGATGCTTTTGTTCAAGGACGGCCAGCCGGTCGCCCAGAAGGTCGGCGCCGCTCCCCGCAGCCAGATCCAGCAATGGCTCGAGGGCAACCTCTAGGCCTTCGCGCCACCCGTCATTGAGGAATTGTCCGGGGGCTCGGTGCCGCTGAGCCCCACGGTGTTCGGGCGGAAGCGCTCGTGGCGCGGCAGGTCGTCGCCGGGATCGAACCAGCTGATCCTGCTCCCCCAGAAGATGTGATATTCGGGCGGCACCGCTTCGGGGTCGTCAAGCGTGACCACGCTGAAATCCAGGGTGTCCGGCTGGTGATCGACGGTGACGTACAGCGGCGTTCCGCACTCGCCGCAGAAATAGCGCTGGCCGAAGCTGCTGGACCGGATCATCCGGATGCTGTCCGCGCCCGAGGTGGCCACCCAATCGCCCCGCGGAACGCCGGCGAAAGCCTGTGCGGGCGTGCCGCTGCTGAGCTGGCAGGTCCTGCAGTGGCACCAGCCGCAATCCGAAGGCTCGCTCTCCAGTTCGTAGCGCACCGTTCCGCACAGGCACCCACCGGTCATTCCCATGGCTCGACTCCGTTTGACTAAGGCCAGCGCCGTTCCTACATCGCCCGGCGCAACGCTCGCGCGCGGGCGAGGCATTTCGCCACTCCGTCCTCGCGCCTGGAGCATCTAAGGGAATTTCATGTTCGCCGCACTGGCAAAGAGCATCTTCGGATCGGCAAACGACCGCTATGTCCGCGGGCTCGGCAAATATGTCGACGCCGTCAACGCCTTCGAACCGCAAATCGAGGCGCTGAGCGATGAAGAGCTTCGCAATCAGACCGAGGTCTTCCGGAAGCGCCTGGCCGACGGGACCAGGCTCGACGATCTTCTCCCCGAAGCCTTCGCCACGGTTAGAGAGGCGGCGAAACGCACCCTTGGACAGCGCCATTACGACGTCCAGCTGATCGGCGGCATCGCCCTTCATCGCGGCGAGATCGCCGAGATGAAGACCGGCGAGGGCAAGACTCTCGTCGCGACGCTCGCCGTCTACCTGAACGCACTTACGGGACGCGGAGTCCATGTCGTCACCGTCAACGACTATCTCGCCCGCCGCGACGCCGACTGGATGGGCCAGATCTACCGCTTCCTCGGAATGACCGTCGGGGTGATCGTGCCGAACCTCAGCGACGAGGAGCGGCGGGCAGCCTACGCCGCCGACATCACTTACGGCACGAACAACGAATTCGGGTTCGACTACCTCCGCGACAACATGAAGTTCTCGCGCGAGCTGATGGTCCAGCGCCCCTTCAACTTCGCCATCGTCGACGAAGTGGACTCGATCCTGATCGACGAGGCTCGGACTCCGCTGATCATCTCCGGCCCGACCGACGACAAGTCGGACCTGTACATCGCGGTCGACGCGGTCGTGAAGCAGTTCAAGGCCGAGGATTACGAGAAGGACGAGAAGCAGCGGACGGTCGTCCTCACCGAGGAAGGCACCGAGAAGGCCGAGCGGATGCTCGAGGAGGCGGGACTGATCGAAGGCCGCAACCTCTACGACATCGCCAACACGCAGGTGGTCCATCACCTGAACCAGGCGCTCAAGGCCAATGTGATGTTCAAGAAGGACATCGACTACATCGTCAAGGAAGGCAAAGTCGTCATCATCGACGAGTTCACCGGCAGGATGATGGACGGGCGCCGCTGGTCCGACGGACTTCACCAGGCCGTCGAGGCCAAGGAAGGCGTGTTCATCGAGCCGGAGAACCAGACGCTCGCGTCGATCACCTTCCAGAACTATTTCCGCATGTATCCGAAGCTGTCGGGAATGACCGGAACGGCGATGACCGAAGCGCCGGAATTCTTCGATATCTACAAGATGAACGTCGTCGCGATCCCGACGAACGTGCCCGTCCAGCGGATCGATGCCGAGGACGAGTTCTACAAGAACATGACCGACAAGTTCGGTGCGATCGCCAAGCAGATCAAGGAGAAGCAGGACAAGGGCCAGCCGGTTCTCGTCGGCACAGTCTCCATCGAAAAGTCCGAAATGCTCGCCGAATTCCTCGAGAAGGAAAAGATCAAGCATTCGGTCCTCAACGCCCGCTTCCACGAGCAGGAGGCACATATCGTCGCCCAGGCCGGGCGGATCGGAGCGGTGACGATCGCGACCAACATGGCCGGCCGCGGAACCGACATCCAGCTCGGCGGCAACCTCGAATTCCGGATGCTCGACGAATTCCCGGATCTGGTCGCGGGAACGCCCGAATATGAGGCGCAGGCAGCGAAGATCCGCGAGGAAATCGCCGCCGAGAAGAAGCAGGTGCTCGAAAACGGAGGATTGTTCGTTCTCGGCACCGAACGCCACGAGAGCCGGCGCATCGACAACCAGCTTCGCGGCCGCTCCGGCCGCCAGGGCGACCCGGGCCTGTCGAAATTCTACCTCAGCCTTGACGACGACCTGCTCCGGATCTTCGGCCCGCAGACCATGTTCGCGCGGCTGATGAACAAGAATCTGGAGGACGGGGAAGCGATCGTCAGCCCGTGGATTTCCAAGGCGATCGAGACCGCGCAGAAGAAGGTCGAGGCGCGCAACTACGACATCCGCAAGCAGGTCGTCGAATTCGACGACGCGATGAACGACCAGCGCAAGGTCATTTACGAACAGCGCGCCGATATCATGGACGCCGAGAGCATCGGCGAACTGATCGAGGAAATGCGCGTGGAAACCGTGACGTCGATCGTCATGGCGCATTGCCCCGAGGGTACGTACCCCGAGCAGTGGGACGTCGCGGGACTGAAGGAAAGCGTCGACGCGGTGTTCGGTCTCCAGCCGCCGATCGACGAATGGCTTCAGGAAGAGGCGGTCGAACAGGAATCGATCTCCGAGCGGCTCATCACTCTCGCCGACCAGCATATGGCGGCCAAGCTCGGCGACGTCGAAAAGGAGCGCTGGGACGAGATCGAGAAGCAGATCCTGATCCAGACGCTCGACCACCACTGGAAAGACCATCTGGCGACGCTCGATGCCCTTCGGCAGGTGATCCATCTTCGAAGTTACGCGCAGCGCAAGCCGATCGACGAGTACAAGCAGGAGGCGTTCCTGCTGTTCGAGCGGCTGCTGGTGTCGATCCGCGAGGAAGTCACCCGAATCCTGATGCGCGCGAACGTGCAAATCGAGGCTGCGCCGCCACCGCCGCTGCCCGACTTCATCACGCAGCATCTCGACCCGTTCTCCGGCGAGGATGATACGGCCGACATCGACGCTGCGACCGGCGCCATCCTTTCGAACGTTCCGCCGATGATCCCGAGACCGGATCTCCCCGGTGGAGTCCAGGCACAGGGCGAAGGCGACACGGCGACGGCGCCGGTCAGCCGCAACGCGCCGTGCCCCTGCGGCTCGGGCAAGAAGTACAAGCATTGCCACGGGCAGATCGGTTAGCTGAAGCGGCGGCCGCGCCCGCCGTCAGCCTAGACCGCCACAAGGTCCGGCTCGCCTACCGCCCCGAAGAGGATGCGGTCGTATCCGAGCGCCTTGCGCAGGCGCGGCTTGCGCCTGCCGAGATCAAGGAAGCGACCTCGATCGCCCGGACTCTCGTCAAGGGCATGCGCGCCCACAAGCCGGCGGGACTGGACGCTTTCCTCCACACCTACGATCTCGGAAGCGACGAAGGAATCGCCCTGATGTGCCTCGCCGAGGCGCTTTTGCGGATTCCGGACGCGCACACCGCCGACGAGCTGATCGCCGACAAGTTGTCCAAGCCGCGCTGGGCGGAGAAGGTCGGCGAGTCCGATTCCGCCTTCGTCAACGCGGCGACCTTTTCGCTGCTCCTCACCGGCAAGGTGCTGGAGAGCGCCAACGACCGTTCCGACAATTGGCGGGCGGCCATCGGGCGGGCCGTTGGACGGCTCGGCGAGCCCGTCATCCGAACCGCCGTCGATCAGGCGATGCGGATCCTGGGCAAGCAATTTGTGTTCGGCCGCACCATCGATGAGGCGCTTCGTCGCGGCGCTCCCGAGCGCAAGAAGGGGCTGAGCCACAGTTTCGACATGCTCGGCGAGGCGGCGCGCACATTCGAGGACGCGGAGCGCTACGCCGAATCCTATCGCAACGCGCTCGACCGGATAGCCGCACAGGCGAAGGGCGGATTCGCGCGCTCGCCCGGGATCTCGGTGAAGCTTTCGGCGCTCCACCCGCGCTACGAATGGAGCCACGCCGAAGAGGCGAAGGCGTATATCTATCCCGTGCTTCGCGAGCTTGCAGCGAAGGCGAGCGCGGCCGACGTCCACCTGACGATCGACGCGGAAGAAGCGGACCGGCTGGAACTGCAGATGGACATGCTGGAGGCGCTCGCCGCCGACGACGCATTGTTCGCGAACGGCTGGGGCGGGCTCGGCGTCGCCATCCAGGCCTACCAGAAGCGCGCCCGACCGCTTTGCGAATGGGTTGTCGACTTGGCGCGAGCACACGGCCGCCGTTTCATGATTCGGCTGGTCAAGGGCGCCTATTGGGACACGGAGATCAAGGCCGCGCAGGTCGCCGGCCTTCCCGATTATCCAGTGTTCACGCGCAAGGTCGCGACCGACGTCTCCTACGTCGCCTGCGCGAAGGTCCTGCTCGGCGCGACCGACGTCGTCTACCCGGCCTTCGCCACGCATAACGCCAACACGATCGGCGAGATCAAGGCGCTGGCTGGTGGCGCGAGCTTCGAATTCCAACGCCTGCACGGAATGGGCGAGGAGCTCTACGAAGAGCTTGCCAGGCTAGAGAAGCATCTTGGCGACGCGCAGACGCCGGTGCGGATTTACGCGCCGGTCGGAAGCCACAAGGATTTGCTAGCTTATCTCGTCCGGCGGCTGCTGGAGAACGGCGCCAACTCCAGCTTCGTCAACCGGATCGCGGACGAGGACGTTCCGGTGGATGCGCTGGTTGGCAATCCGGTCGCGGAGCTTTCCGCGCTCGAGCCCAAGCGCAATCCGCTCATCCCGCTGCCGCGCGATATCTTCGGGCCGGAGCGCCATAATAGCGCGGGCGTCGACCTTTCGGACCCGCTGGTCCGGATGCCGCTGGAGGCTCGGTTGAAAGCGCTGGAAAGCCGCAACTGGATCGCGGCGCCGACCGTCGGGAATGGCGGCAAGCCGCAGCAGATCACGGCGCCGTTCGATCGCCGGATCGTGGTCGGCGAGGTTCGCGATGCGACCGACAAGGATGTCGATTCCATGGCAGCCGCAGCCGCAGCCGCCCAGCCGGGCTGGGACGCGCTGGGAGGACAGGAGCGGGCGCGCCTGATCGACCGGGCCGCCGACCTGTTCGAGGAGCATTCGGACGAATTCTTCTCTTTGTGCATCCGCGAGGCGGGCAAGACGCTTCCGGACGCGGTTCTCGAAGTGCGCGAGGCGGTGGATTTCCTCCGCTTTTACGCGAGCGAGGCGCGGCGCCAGTTCTCGGGCCCGCTGCCGCTTCCGGGCCCGACCGGCGAGCGCAACGAGCTTCGCCTGCACGGGCGCGGCACGTTCGTCTGCATCAGCCCATGGAACTTCCCCCTTTCCATTTTCGCGGGGCCGGTTGCGGCCGCGCTCGCGGCAGGCAATTGCGCCATCGCGAAGCCGGCCGAGCAGACTCCGCTGATCGGCGCATTGGCAATCGATCTGTTCCGCCAGGCCGGGATTCCCAGGGACGTGGTCCATCTTGCGCCCGGAGACGGCCGGGTCGGCGGAGCTCTCACCGCGCACCCGCTGATCCGCGGAGTGGCCTTCACCGGCTCGACTGAAACCGCACGCCTGATCAACAAGACTCTGGCGGACCGGCCGGGGCCGATCATCCCGTTGATCGCCGAGACCGGCGGCCAGAACGCGATGATCGTCGACAGCTCGGCGCTTCCGGAGCAAGTCACCCGCGACGTGGTCTCGTCGGCGTTCCAGAGCGCCGGTCAGCGCTGTTCGGCGCTTCGCGTGCTGTTCGTCCAGGACGATGTCGCCGACACCATGCTGACGATGATCGCCGGAGCGATGAACGCGCTCACCATCGGCGATCCGGGCGAGCTTTCAACCGATGTCGGGCCAGTGATCGACGGCGACGCCAAGAAGGCGCTCGACGATCATCTGAAGTGGCTGGACAAGAATGCCCGGCGCCTGTGCCGCCTGGAGCTTCCGGCCTCGGCCAAGCAAGGCTGCTTCGTTACGCCGGCGATGTACGAGATCGACTCGCTGAGCGAGCTCAACCGCGAAAATTTCGGTCCCATCCTGCACGCCATCCGCTTCGATGCGGAAAGGCTGGGGGACGTGGTGCAGCAGATCAACGGGACCGGTTACGGCCTCACGCTCGGTCTTCAGAGCCGCATCGACACCACCGCGGATTTCGTCGAGCAGAACGCGCGGGTGGGCAATTTCTACGTCAACCGCAACCAGATCGGCGCGGTCGTCGAGAGCCAGCCGTTCGGAGGCGAGGGCCTGTCAGGCACCGGTCCGAAGGCGGGCGGTCCGCACTATGTCGCGCGCTTCGCGACGGAGCGCGTGACCTGCATCGACACCACCGCCGCTGGCGGCAATGCAAGCCTGATGGCGGCGCTGGAAGGCTGAGCTACTGGGGTCGGGTGGTCGGCTCGACCCCGTCAGGCTGATGCTCGGTCACCCGCATCGTTACCGGCCGCTCGACTCTCTTTGCATCCTCGCGGTCCCATTCCTCCTGGGTGAGGCAGCGGCGGCCGGTGCGCACATGGCTTCCGGTAACCTGTTCGCCCTCACGGCAAATCTTCGCGGCTTTGATCGGGAGCGGCGCAGCAGCGGCGGGATCGCCGCTCACGGCCAGGATTGCCAGCATCAAGGGAACCATGGTCGCCTCCCTGCCGCCGGATTCTGGACCGGCCCGGCAAAGAGTCAATGGAGTCGGATCGAGTCCATCAGTTCGCGGCGTAGCCCTGCGTCGCTCTTGAACTCGCCGAGCCAGCATTTGGTGACCATCGAAATCCCGTGCTGGTTCACTCCGCGCGTGCTCATGCAACCGTGGGTCGCTTCGATCACCACCGCGACGCCGTTCGGCTGAAGCACTTCGTCCAGGGCAAGGGCGATCTCATTCGTCAGCCGCTCCTGGAGCTGCAGGCGCCGTGCATAGCCGTCGACTAGGCGAGAAAGCTTCGAAATCCCGACCACCTTGCCGTTCGGGCGATAGGCGACATGCGCCTTTCCGGTAATGGGCGCCATGTGGTGCTCGCAAGTGGAGACCAGCGGGATATCCCGAAGAAGGACGGTTTCGTCATAGCCTTCGGTTTCTTCGAACACCCGGTCGAGGTGCGATTTCGGGTCGATCCGATAGCCGGCAAACCATTCGCCATAGGCCCGGGCAACCCGCGCCGGCGTTTCGAGAAGCCCTTCGCGCGACGGATCGTCGCCCGTTGCCGCGAGCAATGTGCGGATCGCCTGCTCGATTTCCTGGCGGTTGGGCCGGCGGTTCCGCTCGGGAGGCGAGAATTCTTCGCCCTCGGCAATTTCAAAGCCATCGTACACGCTGAGATTCACGAAACTCTCCCACCATCGATAGCCGGCCTGCCTTCCAGCACCAGCTCGTCTTCCAGATTGTCCACGTCGCGTCCCACCGATGCGGAGGCGCGATGCACGCCGTGATTGAAATAGCGGATGACGAAAGAGCCGCTGTCGATATCGCCGTCGACCAGCACCTGGTCCCACTCGGAGGCATGGCCGACGTAGCGGATCGGCGTGCCGAACTGCTCGCTCCAGAAGAACGGCGCGGAATCAAAACGCTGCGCCTGACCCAGCATGTTGGCGGCCGCCACCTCGCCCTGCCGTTCGGCGACGACCCAATGCTCGATCCGCATCCGCTCGCCGCTGATCGGGTCGGGATAAGCGGCGATGTCACCGGCGGCGTAGATGCCGGGCACCGTGGTCTGCATCGAATCGTCGACCACGACTCCGTTGTCGAGCGCCGCTCCGGCAGAGCGGGCGACGTGGAGCCGCGGCTGAACACCGATTCCGACGATCACGAAGTCGGCCTCGATCCGCTCCCGAGCGGTCGTCGTGATCGCGGTTCCGTCGAAGCTGGATGCGACGCACCCCAGATGAAACCGGACTCCATTCCGTTCGTGGATTTTCTTGATGTGCTCGCCGAGGGCGATGCCGAAGACCCGGTCAAACGGGACGTGCTCGACCGAGACGATGTCCACTTCGACCTTGCGGGCGCGGAGAGCCGCGGCGGCTTCCATTGCGATGAAGCTGGCGCCGATGATGACGGCGCGGGCACCTTCCTTCGCCCGTTCGGCGATTGCCCGTGCGTCCGCGATGCTCCTAAGCGTCAGGACCTTGTCGCTATCGAAGCCAGGCACCGCGAGCCGGTTGGGCTCCGATCCCGTCGCGATGAGCAGGCGGTCGTAGGGAAGGTTTTCGCCCGAAGCGCAATGGACCGTTCGGGCCTCCGGATCGACCCGGGTAACCTCGGTCGACAGGCGCAGGTCGATGCGATTGTCCGAATACCATTGGTCGGTCCTCAGCGGCAGCCATTCCTCGGGCGCGGTGCCGGCCAGATAGTCCTTCGACAGGTTCGGCCGATCGCAAGGCGGATCGCGGTCCTGGCTCAGCATCGTGATCTCGCCCGAATAGCCGAGACGCCGAAGCTGGTTCGCGCAGGCGAGTCCCGCTGCGCCGCCGCCGACGATGACGATCCGGTGAACGTCGGTCTCCATTTCCGGAGCCTCTTCGGCTTGCGGCTTGAGCTTGTAGCTGACGTAGGCGCGGTCGCTGTCCACATCGACTTGCCAGCGGTCGAGCGGATCGAGCGCGGGCGCGCGGAGCGGCTGGCCGGTTTTCAGGTCGAAACAGGCATGGTGGAGCGGGCAACGGATTGTCGTGCCGTGGGCAACCCCGTCGGCCAGGTGGGCGCCATAATGAGTGCAGGCGCCGCCGACCGCGTAGAGCGAGCCGCCGAAGCGCGACAGTAGCACCGGCTCGTCGCCGACCCGGCCGGCAACCGTGCCGTTTTCCGGAAGTTCGCCAAGCGGAATTCCGGAGGAGAAATCCGGCCCAGAAGCGGCCTGTGCTTCACCCACCTTTTGCGCCCTTTCCTGACTCGCACCCATTCGATGGTGCCGCCGGCGAAAGGTTCCGGCGGGCGACAGGCTGAGGCCGGCTCTTGCCGCGCGGGGCACGCGCCGCCATGACTGTTCAATCACTTAGCCGGGGATATTGATTGAGCCAGCGAATCCCGCTTGCCGACGCACTTGCTACAGCCCGAGGGAATCGCTTCGGACGCATGGTCGGCCGTTCCGCGGACAACCGGGTCGAGCCCGAATGCTGGCCGCATATCGAACCGGGCTTCGCCTTCGCCAAGGATCAGCTCTTCTTCGCGATCGGGAGCTGCTTCGCGAAGAATATCGCAAAGCGCCTCGTTCTCGACGGCTACAATGTCCACGGCGGAGTCGTCGTCGAGGGCAACCGGCGCAACCGCTACACGCCCGCCGCAATCTACCAGGAGCTCGCTTGGGCCAAGCGGATTTTCGACCGCGACGACATGCCGCGCGATGAGGACGTCCTGCCGCTTCTTCTGGAGCTCGGGCCCAATCGCTGGACGGATATCTGGTCGCGGCCGGAGAAAGGCGTGTCGGCGACTCTCGAGCAGGCGATCGAAACCCGAAAGGAGCTCTACGGCTATTTTCGTGGCGCTTTCGTCGCCGACGTCGTGATCATCACCCTGGGATTGATCGAGGCCTGGTGGGACGATGTGTCGCAGTCCTACGTGGAATTCGACACGCCCTGGGCGAGGCGGGAGGACAAGGACCGCTTCAGCTTCGAGCGGCTGAGCTTCGAGCGGTGCAGGGCCTATACCGAACAGGCGCTGGACCTGGTGACCGACGGCCACCGGCGTGTGCTGATCACCACGTCCCCGGTCGTGCTCGCCCGAACCTTCACCGGCGACGACATCATCGTCGCCAACACCCATTCCAAGTCGGTGCTCCGGGCGGTAGCCGGCGAAGTCAGCGCCGAGCGTCAGGACGTGGACTATTTCCCGAGCTACGAGATCGCGACGATCACGCGCCGGCCCGAAGTGTGGGACGACGACCTCATCCATATCAACCCGAATTTCGTCGCCCGGATCATGCAGCACGTGACCGACGCTTATGTGCCGGGCAGCGTCAGCGACGATTCGCGAGCGGCGATGCGGTTCGCGCACCTGGTCGAAGCCGGTCAGTATGACGCTGCGCAATCGCTTTACGACGGCATCGACAAGGCTTTCGATGACGCGGGCCCGGCGGCTCAGGTCGCGGCAATGCGGCTCGCGCTCCACAATGGCGACCCGGAGCGGGCGATCGCCCACGCAGCCCGCGTCGACGTCGGCGACCGCGACATCTTCATCAATCATCCCGACTGGATGTTCGACGTTGCCGAAACGCTTCGCGACTCGGTGGAGCAGCGGGTCGCTGGCGAAGCCCTGGCCGAGCGCTTGTGGTCCGCCTGTTCCCAGCGGCCGCCGCTTTTCCAGCAGATTTTCCGGTCCTCGGTGCGATCGCGAGACCAACGAGCGGCGACCGAGATCTGCGACCGGGTTCTTCAGTCCGGAGTCGCCGATGCCCTGCTGACGCACAAGATCGCGGCGCATCTCCACGCAGTCGGACGCTATGAGGACGCGCTGGCTCTGTGCATGCGGCAGCTTGCCGCGACTCCGGACCATCCGCTCATCCTCGCGAGGATCGCTCGGCTTCATCTCGTCAGGAACGAACCGAGCCTCGCCATAGACACGCTTCGGCGGCTGACCGACGTCGACCCGCAGAACGGCTGGGCATGGCACGCTCTCGGCCGGTCGCTGCTTGCGGCGGGGCGGCCCGAAGAGGCTTTGCAGGTTGCCGAGCGATTGATCGACGGCGATTCCGAAGATGCGGTGGCGCTGACCGTCAAGGCTCGCGCGCTGTGGAAGCTGCGCCGGCGCGATCTCGCACGCGAAACCGCTCGAAGCGCAATCTCGACGGGCATGACGACCGAGCAGATGCGGACGCAGCTTCAGCCAATCCTCCAGTCCGCAGACGCCTGAAAAGGCAGCGATGCGCAGGTTCGTCCTTGGTATCGGAGCCCAGAAGGCGGGCACGACATGGCTTCACCGCTATCTGAGCGAAGCCCCCGAATTCGCGGCCGGGCCGATGAAGGAATATCACGTCTGGGACGACGTCTATCGGATCGACGAGGAGGGCAGCCCGCTCCTCGAAGGTGACTCGAACGGCGAGAAGGAAGCGCTTCGCCGGCGGCTCGTCGACGACCCCGAGCTTTATTTCGACCATTTCGCCCAGCTGCTCGACCGGCCGGGGAAGTCCGTGGCGGCGGATATCACGCCGGCCTATTCGGCGCTGCCTTCCCATGCTTTCGAGCGGATCTGTCGCGGCTTCGAAGCCCGAGCGATCGATTGCAAATTGATCTTCCTGATGCGCGACCCGGTCGAGCGCTGCTGGAGCGCGGCACGAATGTATCGCCGCAAGGGACTCAACGTCGCCGGGCTCGATCCGGCGCTGGACGAAGAGGAGTTCGTTCTCCGCTATGCGCGAAGCGGCCATGCGAAGCGCCGCGGATCCTACGAGTTGACGATCGCCGCCGCCGAATCCGCAGTTCCGCCCGACAAGATCCACTTCGGCTTTTACGAGACTCAATTCGAGCCCGCCGCAATGCAAGCAGTGTCGCAATTCGTGGGCATCGCGACTGCTCCGGGTTTCGCGGAGCATCAGTTCAACGTCAGCCCGAAGGCGCGGGAGCTGCCGGACGACGTTCGCGCAGCGATCGCCCAGGTCCACGCCGGCACGCTGGAGTTCTGCGCCCGACGATTCCCCGAGACGCGGAGCTTCTGGCCGAGCTACACGCTGTTCTGATCGGCCTCAGCCATTCGAACCAGTTCCGGCCGCTCCTTGCGGAAGCGTTCCGCCCACAAAGCGCTGACCTCGTCCCGAAGCACCGACAAGCGTACCTTTGAGCTCGGATCGTAGTCCGACGCGACGGGAAGGCCGACGAGCCCGCAGGCGCGCCGAACTTCGGTTTCGGGATCCGCGCAGATATCCTCATAATAAAAGAGGGGTGCGCTCTTCCCGAGAGTCCTGGCGAGGTCGGCGAGATCGGAGTCCGCCTGAATCGTTCTTCGCAGATGCGCTTCAATCGCGTCGGCGTCGTAATCGGCCTCGGTCAGTGGCCGGCCTGGCGCCTGAAGGCTGTGCATTTGCCCGCTCATCTTGCCCTTAACCCGGGACACGGCCTGGGCCACGCGGTCGCGGCGGCGAAGGAGCACGAACTGCGCCCGGTCGATGATCTCGGGCAGCAGCCCGACGGCTGCGGCACCCGCGAGGACGTGGAATCCCGCCTTGAACCCGAAAGCTGCCGGCGTTCCGCGATTGTCGATCATCCACTGCGCGGCTTCGTGGACGTCCCGCAGGCCGTGTTGCTCACGAATCCTGACCAGCTGGTGCGGAGCGAAGCTCTCGCCGATCTCGTTGAACCAGCCGGTTCCGCACAGCAGCTGCCCGAAATAATTGCTTCCCGAGCGGGAGGCGAAAAGGACGATCAGGATCGTCTTCGGCGTAGTGAAGCCGCCCGGCCGGCCGGTCTGAAGCCGGTCGGCAACGTCGCGGATTTCCGCCTGGCCGAAATAGGACGCGAACAGATCGAGCAACTGCTCGCGCGATTGCGCCCCCTGGCGAGCCATCTCAGGCCGGAAGGTTGAGCTCGATGGTGGACTTTTCGACACCCTCGGGCGGATTCTCTCCGAACGTGGCCTCGGTCGCCGGGTCGAACAGGATGTGGCGCACCGGCCCCTTCGGGAAGGTCCGATCGAGCCGGGCGCCGCGCTCGCGGGACCATTCGACAAGCGGCGAATAGCTGAGGCCGCCTTTGCCGTCCTTGTCGAGCGGCATCAGGATGAAGATCGAGCCGCCCGGCTTGAGCAGGTCCCGGACGAGGCCGAGGAGGAACAGGCGCCATTCCTCGACCGACCAATGGTCGCGGCCGCCACTGACCGACTTCTTGTGGAAGGCGGGCAGCATCATCGTGATGAGGTCGAATTTCCGGTCGACTGGCCGGTAGGGCTCGCCCCGCTTGACCGGGGCGATGATGCGCTCGACGCCCATCAGCTCGCACAGCTCGGCATACCAGGCGTCGAATACGTCCGTTCCGACCGAGCGGTGCCCCATCGACTGGGCCACCATGCTGAAATTGCCCGAACCCATGCCGATGTCGAGAATGTCGAGCGGGGGCTTGCTGTCGAGATCGAGCCATTGGGCGAGCAGGACGTTGCGGTGCGCCCAATAAGCGATGTCGGCATATTTCGCCGACGCCAGAGTCTCGACATCGGCCAGCTTGGCGCGGTGGCGGTCGATGAACGCCTCGCGCTTCGCGGGGTCGATCGATTGCAACGCACGCGCAAGGTTCGAGCGCGTCCGCTCGTCCATGCGGGTCCGGCGCTGAAGCTGCTCCAGGCGCTCGTCAAAGCTGCACAGAGCATCGTGCCTCTTGGGCGGGGTCGTCACTTCGGCACGGTCCTGAACGGCGGTCAATTCTCGTTCCTTTCCTTCGCGGCGCCGGCTTTCCGGCGCTCGGCGCTATTCATCGATATTCGGGATTCTCGTCGCGAAAGCGTTCGCACCAGCGCTTACTGAGATCGTCGCGGAGAACGTCGAGGCGCACTTTGCGCGGTTCGTAGTTCCAGGGCATTTCGAGTCCCATCAGGTCCATGACGGCCGTCACGTTCGCGACGGGATCGGCGCAAATGTCCTCGTAGTAGAAAACGGGCGCGGTCTTCCCCAGCCGTTCCGCTGCTTCGGCGAGCCGCCGCTCCGTCCGCTCGATATTGTGAACCTCGCTGAGGAGCGCGCGCGGATCATAATCCTCGTCGGTAAGCTCACGCTTGCCGTCCTGGAGCGTGTGCATTCGGCCGCCCAACTTGCCTTTCTGAAGCGACACCGCCTGGGCGACATGATCGCGCCTGCGGAGCAGTATGACGTGAGCGCGATCGATCACCTCGCTCAGGAAACCCGACTCTGCCGCTGCAGTGAGGACGAAGAAGCCCGCCTTGAAGCCGAATGCGTGCGGAGTGCCGCGATTGTCGATCATCCACTGCAGGGCTTCGTGCGAATCGGCGAGCCCGTGCTTCGCCTTCACCTTCGCAACCTGGCCCGGATTGAAGCTCTCGGCGATTTCGTTGAACCAGCCCGTGCTGCACAGCAGCTGCCCGAAATAATTGCTCCCGGCCCGCGACGGGAACAGCATGATCAGGATATTCTTCGGGGCTCGAAATCCGCCGTGGTGCGGCATCGCGAGCTCGTTTTGGATTCGGCCGACGCGCTCCGCTCCGAAATAATGAGTGCAGAATTCCAGCAGGTCTTCGCGAGTCCTCGGCGGAGTCTCGAACCGGGGCAGCTCGGCAGCGAGCGCGGTCATTTGCATCTTTCCAACTCGTTCACACCAGATTCCGCCGGACTCGTGGCGACCATTCGACCTCTTGCGAAATCGGATGCTCGTCGAGCTTCGGGGGATCGCCCTTATCGAAAGGCAAGTGCCTGATACCGAAGGGAACGGCGCTGACAACCCGTTGTCGCCGGTTCGGGTCGAAATCCTTGATGGGAAATGGCTCCCCGGGCCTGATTCGAACAGGCGGCCGTCCGATTAACAGTCGGATGCTCTACCGCTGAGCTACCGGGGAGCAGCCCCAAAGGGCAGCGCGCGCTAGATAGCGCGGCTTCCCCCAAACACAACCCTCTTCAGGTCGCGAATTGCTCCATGGCGATCCGCTCGTCGAGGGCATGCTCGGGGTCGAACAGGAGGGTCAGCGACCGCTCGTGATCCAGCCGGACATCGACCTGGGCAATCTCACGCACTTCATACTGGTCGGCAACCGCGGAAACGGGGCGCAGGGCGGGCTCCAATGCCTTGAAGCAGACATGGGTATCGTCGGGAAGGATCGCGCCCGACCAGCGCCGTGGACGGAAGGGACTGATCGCCGTCAAGGCCAGCATCTTGGCCTGGAGAGGAAGGATCGGGCCGCCCGCGGAGAGGTTGTAGGCGGTCGACCCGGCAGGAGTCGCGACCAGCACTCCGTCGCAGGCCAGCTCCGGGATCGCGGTCCGGCCGTTCACCGACACTTCGATCTTGGCCGTTTGCCGGGTTTCGCGAAGCAGCGATACCTCGTTGATCGCGGCGTGGGTGAAGGTTTCGCCCGCGACCGTTCGAGCGGTCATCTCGAGCGGCGCTACGCGGATCGCTTTTGCGGCTTCAATCCTCTCGGCAAGGCGGTCGATCCGCCAATCGTTCATCAGGAAGCCGACCGTCCCGCGGTTCATCCCGAAGACCGGGAGGCAGGGAAGCTCTCCTTCCAGGATCCGGTGCAGCATGTGCAGCATGAAGCCGTCGCCACCGATCGCGACGAAGGTTGTCGCCTCGTCCTCGCTGGCCCAGTCGTAGCGGCGGCACAGCATGTCTTCGGCGGCCTTGGCGAGCTCGCGGGTCGAGGTGAGAAGCGCGATTCCGCGGCTCTTGAGGTCAACCTTCGGGGTGGAAGGATCGTTGGCGCTCAAGCAGTCACTCCGCGGCTCATTCCCGAAAGCATATGCGCAAACGGCACAAGCGGCGAGTCGCTCACGCCGGCTCCATCGCGCGTTCCCCGGCGGCAACCACCCGAGACAGGCCGAGCGACAGCTGGAGGGCGCCATTGAGCCGGTCCTCCGCCGTTTGCCAATCGCGGCTGACGGCGAGCTTGCTGTCCGGCCGGAGCTTGGCGGTTCCCTTCAGCCGATCGATGTAGGCGAGAAGCCCCTGGAGATCGGGGAAGCCGCTCGACGCGAAGGTGACGACGGCGCCGCGCGGACCGGTGTCGAGCTTGGCGACCATGGCCTTCTTGCAGTTGATCTTGGTCTCGACGATCTTGAGGAGGTTGGCGGTTTCCTCCGGAAGCGGACCGAAACGGTCGATCAGCTCGGCCGCGAATTCCTCGATCGCCTGCTTGTCCTCGAGGTCGCCGAGCCGGCGGTAAAGGCCCATCCGGAGATCGAGGTCGGGAACATAGGCTTCCGGGATCAGGATCGGAGCATCGACGCTGATCTGCGGAGAGAAGTCCTCCTGCCGCTGGATTCCCCCGGCCTTGATCTCGACGAGAGCCTCTTCGAGCATCGACTGATAGAGCTCGAACCCGACCTCCTTGATGTGGCCGGACTGTTCCTCGCCCAGGAGGTTGCCGGCGCCGCGGATGTCGAGATCGTGGCTCGCCAGCTGGAAGCCGGCGCCGAGGCTGTCGAGATCGGCGAGGACCTGCAGCCGCTTCTGGGCGGCCTCGGTGATCGCGGTGTTCGCGGGCGTCGTCAGATAAGCATAAGCGCGGGTCTTCGCCCGTCCGACGCGGCCCCGGAGCTGGTATAACTGCGCGAGGCCGAACCGGTCCGCCCGATGGACGATGAGCGTGTTCGCCGACGGAATGTCGAGCCCGCTTTCGACGATGCTGGTGGACAGGAGAACGTCATATTTGCGGTCGTAGAAGGCGCTCATCCGCTCCTCGACCTCGTTCGCCGACATCTGGCCGTGGGCGGTGATCGCCTTCACCTCCGGCACTTCGTTGCGCAACCATTCCTCCAGGTCCGGCAAATCGGCGATCCGCGGGGCAACGAAGAAGCTCTGGCCGCCGCGATAATGTTCGCGAAGAAGCGCCTCGCGAATGACGACGTGATCCCACGGAGTGACGTAGGTGCGGACCGCCAGCCGATCGACGGGCGGAGTCTGGATAACGCTCAATTCCCGAAGGCCGCTCATCGCCATCTGCAGGGTGCGCGGAATCGGGGTCGCGGTCAGCGTCAGGACGTGAACGTCGGCCTTGAGCGCCTTCAGCCGCTCCTTGTGAGCGACTCCGAAATGCTGCTCCTCGTCGACAATGACGAGCCCAAGCTTCTTGAATTTCAGACCTTTCGCTAGAAGTGCGTGCGTGCCGATGACAATGTCGACCGTGCCCTTTTCCAGGCCCTCCTTCGTCTTCTTTGCCTCGGCTGCCGGAACCAGGCGCGACAGCCGCCCGACCTCGATCGGGAAGCCCTGAAGCCGCTCCATGAAATTGGCATAATGCTGGCGGGCGAGGAGCGTGGTGGGACCGATCAGCGCCACCTGGAGGCCCGACATGGCGACCACGAAGGCCGCCCGAAGCGCGACCTCGGTCTTGCCGAAGCCGACGTCGCCGCAAACCAGCCGGTCCATCGGCTCGCCTTCCTCCAGGTCTCCCAGAACCTCCTGGATCGCGCGTTCCTGATCCTCGGTCTCCTCGTAGGGAAAACGGTCGACGAATTGCGGAAAGGCCGAGTCCGGTTCGGCGACAGGGGCGGGGCGAGTGGCGCGCATCGCCGCGACGTTGATCAACTCTCCGGCGATCTGGCGAATCCGCTCCTTCATCCGCGACTTGCGCCGCTGCCAGGCTTCGCCGCCAAGCCTGTCGAGGTTCACCCCTTCGTTCTCGCTCCCGTAGCGGCTGAGGAGCTCGATATTTTCGACCGGCAGATAGAGCTTGTCCCCGCCTGCGTAGCCGATCGCGACGCAATCGTGCGGGGTCTTGCTGACCGGGATCTGGGTCAGCCCCTCATATTTTCCGATCCCGTGCTCGGCGTGCACGACGAGGTCGCCAGGCGACAGCGATGCGATCTCGGCGAGGAAAGCATCGGCGTTCTTGCGCCGCTTGCGCCTGCGGACCAGACGGTCGCCAAGCATGTCCTGCTCGGTGAGAACGGCGACCGCCGGCGTCGAAAAGCCATGCTCGAGCGGAAGCACGAGAAGCGCCGGCTGGGTTTTTGACCCGAGCGCTTCCTGCCAATTGTCGACCGCCTTCTTGGCCTTCAGTCCATGGTCTTCCAGCAGGCCGGCAAGCCGCTCACGAGCGCCCTTCGTGTAGCTTGCCAGGACGACTTTCCTGCCGCTTCGCCTGAGCTTCTGCACGTGCTCGGCCACGGCTTCATAGACATTGGCATTGCGCGCTCGCTCAGGGGCAAAATCGCGAGCCGATTCGACTCCGAAGTCGATCGTTTTCGCGGTCTCCGGCTCGGGGAAGGGCGAGGTCCGGTGGATCGTCCGCGCCTCGACCGCGTCCTCCCAGTCGTTGCGGCCGAGATAAAGCGCGGTGGGCGGCAGCGGGCGATAGCTGCCCGGCTCGGCCGCCATCATCCGAGTCCGGTTCTGGAAATAATCCTCGATGCTTTCCCAGCGCGAATCGAGCGATCCGTCGGTTCCGGAATCGCGCAGCACGATGTCGCCTTCGCCGAGGAAATCGAAGACCGTCGCCAGCTTCTCTTCGAAGAGCGGGAGCCAATGCTCCATCCCGGCCATGCGGCGGCCGTCGGATACGGCCTGATAAAGCGGATCGCCAGTCGCCGTGCCGCCGAACGCTTCGCGATATCGCTGCCGGAACCGCTTGATATTGTCTTCGTCGAGCAGCGCTTCGGAAGCCGGCATCAGGGTAAAGGCCGCCGCCTTGCCGGTGGATCTCTGGTCGGCCGGATCGAAGCGGCGAAGGCTCTCGATCTCGTCGCCGAAGAAATCGAGGCGAAGCGCCGACTTCTCGCCCGACGGGAACAGATCGATCAGGGAGCCGCGAACCGCGAACTCGCCGCTTTCGGCGACCGTGTCGGTCCGCTGATAGCCAAGCGAGGTCAGCTGCTCGATCAGCTTCTCCCGATCGATTCGGTCGCCTTCGGCAATGCGCTGCGTGAGCTGCCGGATTCGAAAGGGCGTCAGCACGCGCTGCACCGCGCCATTGGCGGTGACGATCAGGAGTTGCGGCTTCTTGATCGGCCGGCCCAGGGCATTGAGGGTCGACAGCCGCTCCGCCATCACGCGCAGGGCAGGGGAGGACCGGTCGTAGGGCAGGCAGTCCCACGCAGGCAGCGTAAGGACCTCGACTTCCGGAGCGAAAGCCGGAACGGTGTCGGCCAGCGCCCGCATCGCAGCTTCGTCCGCGGCAATGACGACGGCGCGCGAAGGCTTGTTCCCGCCGAAAGCCGCGCGAGCGAGGTCGGCGGCGAGCCACGGGAGAAACCCCGCCGGCACTCCGGCAAGAGTCAGCGGCTTCGACGCGCCGAGAATTCGTTGCAGGGGCTCGCTCATCGCGAAATCGGAATATAGTCGAGCTTCTGGAGCGCCTCGAGCATGCGCCCCTGGTAGCGTTCCGGAGCGTCGGCGGTTCCGCTCGCCCAGGCCATGATGTCGACGTCCTGCTCGTCGAGCATTGCCTCGAAAAGCGCTCGATCGGCTTGATCCCAGGACTTGTGATGCGCATCGAAGAAGCCGCCGACGAGGAGGTCCGCCTCGAACGTGCCGCGATGGTGCGCTCGCCAGTGGAGGCGCTTCAACTCTGCGTCTGATTGCATGGCCGCCATGTAGGACCGCAGCGTCGCAGAGGAAAGCGGCGCATTGCGGGTCACGCGGTCATCTCTTACCAGCGGCGGCGTGGAAGTGATCGGCGACTTTCAGGCTGACGGCTATGCGCACATCCGGGAGCTCGTTCCCCCCGAGGTCGCGCGCGCGATCGTCGCGAGGCTCAAGGAGGCGACCCGCGGACAACCGATCCCGCTCAGCAAGCCGCAGCCCTTTGCGGCGGTGCTCAAGCACCCGGCCTTCGATGTTTCGTCGGAC
Source organism: Sphingomicrobium sp. (assembly GCA_051953395.1). Classification (GTDB taxonomy): domain Bacteria; phylum Pseudomonadota; class Alphaproteobacteria; order Sphingomonadales; family Sphingomonadaceae; genus Sphingomicrobium. Next base: position 29,991 of record JBQCIU010000031.1, on the reverse strand, counting down.
CTCTTCAGGCCGCTGGAGACCTTTCTCTGGGGGCTGACTCCGACCATGAGCCGGTTGATCGGAAAGGACGTCCTGCCGAGCTACACCTATTTCCGTATCTATCTGAAGGACGACATCTGCCGGGTCCATTCCGACCGCCCGTCCAGCGAATTCGGGCTGTCGCTCACCCTGGAATATAGCGATGACAAGCCTTGGGACCTGCAGGTGGGCAAGGAGCGGATCGAAAGCCTTTACCCGCTGTCCGACGATTTCGGATCGATGGATTATGCGTCGGTCGAAATGCAGGTCGGCGATGCGGTGCTGTATCAGGGCAGCCATTATGCGCATGGCCGGATGCAGCCGAACCCCAACAAATGGTCGGCGCACCTCTTCCTGTTCTTCGTCGACCGAAACGGACCCTACGCCGGCCATGCCTTCGACGAGAAGCCGTTCGAGCGGGTGGATTTCACGTTCGTTTGACGAAGTCGCCAGTGGGCATCACTGATCGCGCTCATGCGGCCTGAAATCCTCAACCCGCTCTTTGCCGAGGTGGAGACGCTTGCGGGCGTGGGGCCGCAGATCGCGAAGCAGCTCAAGAGGCTCGACATCCTCCGGGCGATCGACCTCGTCTATCACTTGCCCGCCGGAGTGATCGAGCGGGTCCGCGCTCCGGCGGCCAGCGCGACGCTCCTCGGCCGCAGCGTGATCCTGCAGGTGACTCCCTTTCAGACTCGCGAGCCGCGGTCCGGACGCGGTCCGACGCGGATCTTCGCTAGGGACGGGGAGGGCAACACGATCAGCCTTCTTTATTTCAACAATCCCGGCTGGGCGAAGCGGACACTGCCGATGGACGAGCTTCGGGTCGTGTCGGGAAAGCTCGAGCAATATGGCGACGAGTGGCAGATCATCCATCCCGAGGTGTCGGAGCCGGGGAAAGGGCCCGAGCCCGCCGTTCGCGAGCCGATCTATCCGTTGACCGAAGGCATCACCAACAAGCGGATGCGAGAGCTCGCGATGGCTGCGGTGGAGCGCGCACCCGAGCTCCCGGAATGGATCGAGCCAAGCCTCGCCGCTCGGGAGGCGTGGCGGCCGTGGCGATCGGCGATCGCCGAGGCGCACCAGGACCCTTACGCGACGGATGCCCGCCGGCGCCTCGCTTATGATGAAATCTTCGCCAATCAGTTGGCGCTGCTGCTGCTTCGGCAATCGGCACGGCGCAAGCGGGGCGTTCCGCTGGTCGGCACCGACAAGCTGATCGGCCGGCTCAAGCTTCCCTATGAGCATACGGGCGCGCAGCGGCGCGTGATCTCCGAAATCCGGGGCGACATGGAGCAGGGCGTTCCGATGCTCCGCCTACTCCAGGGCGATGTCGGCTCGGGCAAGACTTTGGTCGCGACCGAGGCGATGCTCATCGCGGTGGAAGCCGGGGCTCAGGCGGCGCTTCTCGCTCCGACCGAAATCCTCGCTCGCCAGCATTTCGAGACCCTGAGCAGGCAGCTCGGCTCGCTCGGGGTCCGGGTCGCCATCCTCACCGGTCGCGAAAAGGGCCGCGCTCGGGAAAGCGTCCTGATGGGGCTGGCGGACGGCTCGATCGACATCCTCGTCGGCACCCACGCGATTTTTCAGGAGAAAGTCGCGTACAAGAATCTCGGCCTCGCGGTGATCGACGAGCAACATCGGTTCGGAGTCTCGCAGCGGCTGCTCCTGTCGCAGAAGGCCGAGCGGCCGCCGCATCTGCTGGTGATGACCGCGACCCCGATCCCGCGAACCCTGACGCTCACCCAATATGGCGAGATGGACGTCAGCCGGATCGACGAGATGCCGCCGGGACGGACGCCGATCGAGACTCGCGTGATCAGCGAGGAGAAGTTGCCGGACGTCGTCGCCGGGCTCGGCCGTCACATCGATTCAGGCGGCCAGGCCTATTGGGTGTGCCCGCTGGTCGAGGAGAGCGAGAGCAGCGACGCCGCCGCAGCCGAGGAGCGGGCGCGGGTGCTCAAGCTGCGCTTCGGCGACGACAAAGTCGGGCTGGTCCACGGGCGGATGAAGGGGCCGGAAAAGGACGCGGTGATGGCAGCTTTCGCTAGCGGCGATCTCGCGGTGCTGGTTGCAACTACCGTAATCGAGGTCGGGGTCGACGTTCCCAACGCGACGCTGATGATCGTCGAAGGCGCGGAGCGGTTCGGGCTGGCCCAGCTCCACCAGCTCCGCGGGCGGGTCGGGAGAGGAACCGGCAAGAGCACCTGCCTGCTCATCCGCGGCTCCAACCTGACCGAAACCGGGCGAGCGCGGTTGGCGCTGATGCGCGAGACCAACGACGGCTTCCGGATAGCGGAAGAGGACCTTCGCCTGCGCGGCCCTGGTGAGATTCTCGGCACGAGGCAGTCCGGCGAAGAGGGGTTCCGGGTCGCAAAGCCCGAAGATGTCGAGGCTCTGGCTCCAATCGCCCAATCCGACGCCCAGCTCCTCCTCGACCGCGACGGCGGCCTGTCGGGCCCGCGAGGACAGGCGGCGAGGGTGTGCCTCTACCTCTTCGAACGCGACCAGGCGGTGGGGCTGATCAGGGGCGGTTAGGAGTCGCCCGGCCTGGAAAGGTCGGAGGCGAAAGCGAAATCATCGGCCTGACGTCGGACGTGAGGCAGCCGCGATAGACAGGGACGTCCGCCAGATTCAATTCGAGTTGCGTGCGACTGACCCCAACTCCCAAATCGCGCATGTGACGAAGCGTGAAGGCCGAACCCCGCTTCATGCGATCGTTGTCGAGCATCAGGTTTTCGACCGCGGCGAGCGCGGCTCGCTTTTCCTCCTGTCCGAGAGCAGGGCCGCTCGCCGGAAGCGACCGAAGCTCCGCGAGATCCTCCAGCTCCTTGCGGTGAATATCGTCGAGCTCGGGCATCAGCGAGTAAACGACCCGATATTCGAACATCGTGTGGCGAGGCATGTGCGCTGCGATGTCGGAGGAACTGGCCGCCTCCCGAGCAAAGCTGTTGTACGTTCGCAGCGGCAAGGAGATTCGAGCGATCTGCTGCCTCACGGCTTGGCGATCGCCGGAATTGATCGTCTCCCGCAACGCCTGCAGACGGTCGGCAAGGCACTGGTACATTGCGAGACGAACGACTGCCTGCGGTCCGTCGCCGTTACTCAATTCCTGGTCCATGTCGGAAACCGCGGCGCTGACCTTGTCCCGCCACTCGATCGACTGGACCCATTCCTGCGCGATGAGTGCGGTGAGAACGCCGAGGACGACGATCACATATTCGCGCGCCAGTTCACGCCAGTCGGTGAACAGATGCCGCTGTTCACCGCGTTTTTTCACCGGACAAGCAGCCCGTGCCGCTTCTTGCCGAGGCTCAGCTTGCCGGTGGTCACCGTCATCCCCGGATCGCTCACCGGCTGATCGTTCAGCCGAACCGCGCCCTCTGCAATCTTGCGTTTCGCTTCCTTGTTCGACGGCGTGAAACCGATTGCGGTCAGGGCGTGGGCGATGGTCATGCCTTCGCCGACGGACAATGTCGGGAGGTCCTCTCCTGCACCACCCTCGGCGAAGGTCTGGCGCGCCGTTTCTTCGGCGGCCCGTGCGGCATCTTCGCCGTGGAGCATCGCGGTGGCCGCATTGGCGAGCGCGATCTTGGCCTGGTTGATCTCGGCTCCGGGAAGATTCTCAAGCTGCTGGATCTCGTCCAAGGGGATGTCCGTGAACAGCCGAAGGAACTTGCCCACGTCGGCGTCTGCGCTGTTCCGCCAGAACTGCCAGTAATCGTAGGGGCTGAGCAGATCGCCGCAGAGCCACACCGCGCCCTGCGCCGTCTTGCCCATCTTCGCCCCGTCGGAGGTCGTGATGAGCGGAGTCGTCAGGCCGAACACCTCGGTTCCGTCCATCCGGCGGGTGAGCTCGATGCCGTTGACGATATTGCCCCACTGGTCGGAGCCGCCGAGCTGCAAGCGGCAATTCTCCCGCCGCGAAAGCTCCCGGAAGTCATAGGCCTGGAGGATCATGTAATTGAATTCGAGGAAGGTCAGCGGCTGCTCGCGATCGAGCCGCAGCCGGACGCTGTCGAAGGTGAGCATCCGGTTGATCGTGAAATGGGGACCGACGTCGCGAAGGAAGGGCAGGTACTCCAGCCCGTCCAGCCACTCCGCATTGTCGAGCATGATCGCACCGGTCGCTCCGCTCCCGAAGTCGAGGAAGCGCTCGAAGACCTTGCGGATGCCGGCGATGTTGGCCGCAATGTCCGCGTCGGTCAGGAGCTTGCGGCTTTCATCCTTGCCCGAGGGGTCGCCGATCTTCGTGGTCCCGCCGCCCATCAGCACGATCGGCCGGTGTCCCGCCTGCTGCATCCGGCGCAGCATCATGATCTGCACCAAGCTGCCGACGTGGAGGCTGGGTGCGGTCGCGTCGAACCCGATATAGCCGGTGACCGGCCCCTTTTGAGCAAGCGAGTCCAGCGCCGCGGCGTCGGTTACCTGGTGAATGTACCCGCGCTCGTCGAGGAGCTTGAGCAGTTCGGATTTGTAGGCGGTCATCATTTGCCGCTTAGCGTGACACTTCGCCCGCTGCTACTATCGTCGCGATGCAGCTGAACCTGATCCCGCACCCCGCGACCCCTCCGCGCGAACGGCAGATGAAGCTCTGGGTCAATGTCGACCACGCCAGCTCGCTTGCGGCAGTAGCGACGACGAACATCTGGTTCGGCGTCGGCGCCGCTTTGGACCGCTTCGTCATTCCGCAAGACGGAGAGCCTGGCCGCAAGGACGAGTTGTGGAGGACGACCTGCTTCGAGGCGTTCCTCCAGCCCGTGGGCGAAGACTCCTATCGCGAATGGAATTTCGCGCCGTCGGGCGACTGGGCGGCATACGATTTCAGCGGCTATCGCGAGGGCATGGCGCCTGCCGATGTCGCGGAGCCCTATGTCCGGATGGAGGACAATTTCACCTGGTGGGCTCTGGGCGCGACCATCGCCGTCGATGCCGCGCAGGAATGGCGCCTCGGCCTCAGCGCGGTCATCGAGGAGGAGGACGGGACGAAATCCTATTGGGCGCTCGCCCATCCCAATCCCGAAAAGCCGGATTTCCATCTCGCGGATTGCTTCGTGGCCAAGCTCGCCTAGACAGCGTCCATGACCCTGTTCGGAATCGACCGGCTGCTCGCCGATCCTGAATTGTTGAAGGCTCTGGACGGCAAGCGCGTTGCCCTGGTCGCCCATCCCGCATCCGTTACCGCGGACCTGACCCACAGCCTCGATGCGCTGATTGGGGCCGGAGTGAACGTCACTGCCGCCTTCGGGCCGCAGCACGGCCTTCGCGGCGACAAGCAGGATAATATGGTCGAGTCCGACGACTTCACCGACCCCGAGCACCAGATCCCGGTTTTTAGCCTCTACGGAGAGGTTCGCCGGCCGACCGGGCAGATGCTGTCCACCTTCGACACCGTGCTGATCGACCTGCAGGACGTCGGGTGCCGGATCTACACCTTCATCACCACGCTCCTTTACGTGCTCGAAGCGGCGGCGGAGACCGGCAAAAGCGTGTGGGTGCTCGATCGCCCCAATCCGGCTGGCCGCCCGGTCGAAGGGCTCGCGCTTCGCCCGGGTTGGGAGAGCTTTGTCGGCGCGGGGCCGATCCCGATGCGGCATGGCCTTACGCTTGGCGAGCTCGGCCGATGGTTCGTCGACCATTTCCGGCTCGATGTGGATTACAGGGTCGTCGAAATGGACGGCTGGCGTCCCGACCAAGGGCCGGGATTCGGGTGGCCGGAGGAGCGGGTCTGGATCAATCCGAGCCCCAATGCCGCGAACGTCAACATGGCCCGCTGCTATGCCGGGACGGTAATGCTGGAAGGCACGACGTTGAGCGAGGGAAGGGGCACGACCCGGCCGCTCGAACTGTTCGGAGCGCCGGACATCGACCCCCATCGAATCCTCGAGACGATGCAGCGGCTCGCCCCGGACTGGCTGAACGGATGCAAGCTGCGGGAAATCCATTTCGAGCCCACGTTCCACAAACATGTCGGCCAGCTGTGCAACGGCATCATGATCCACGCCGAAGGCAAGTTCTACGACCACGAAGCCTTTCGGCCGTGGCGGCTCCAGGCGCTGGCGTTCAAGGCCATCAGAACGCTGCACCCCGATTACGACCTGTGGCGCGACTTTCCCTATGAATATGCCTTCGGAAAGCTTCCGATCGACGTCATCAACGGCTCTCCGCTGCTTCGCGAATGGGTCGACGGGGGCTCGACGGCCGAGGATCTCGACACTCTGACGATCCCGGACGAGCGCGACTGGGAAGAGCAGCGCAAGCCTTACCTGCTCTACTAAGCGGGGCTGCCCGCCGCCCAATTGAACGATTCGCCGACTGCAGCCGTCGGTCCGGCGCGAGGGGCGGCGATTCCAACTCTTCCGGGAACCCGAATCGGTCGCGGATCATTGATTCCGCGAAAGTCAACAAAAAAGTTCAGGTGATGGAAATGAAACAGCTGGCTCTTGCGCTGGCGGTGACGGGCGCGTTTGCGCTCAGCGTTCCGGCGTTCCCCGCTCATGCGACCCAAAGCTACGAAGCCCGAGTGACTGCATCGGCGGCATCCCGAGCCGCTCTCGACGACATGATTTCGACCTTCGGGACTGACCATCTGAAGCCCGGAAAATATCTGTGGCGCGACGACGCCAGCGATATCGACGGGCCGCAGCGCGTGGTGATCAGCCTCGATAACCAGCTCGCGTTCCTCTACCGCGGCGATACCCTGGTGGCTGCGGCATCGATCTCGACCGGCCGCGACGGGAAGGAAAGCCCCGCCGGCGTGTTCCAGATCCTCAACAAGACGCCGATGTACCATTCGAAGAAATACGACAATGCGGCCATGCCTTTCGCCCAGTTCATCACCGACTATGGAGTCGCGCTCCATGCCGGCCCGAACCCGGGTTACGCGGCTTCGCACGGCTGCATCCGGCTGCCGTCCGGCTTCGCCAAGAAGCTCTACACGGTCACCGATGTCGGAACTCCCGTCCTGATCGGCGCCTGACTCGCGCCAACGGACACACGGCTCACCGCGCTGCCAGCACGCGCTGTCGGCGCGGTGAGTCTTTGCGGTCACGGTTCGACCTGATTGCGCCCACCAGAAGTCGCTCAGGCGTTGTTAAGGACGAACTCGTCATCTAATTCAGTGACATGAGAACGGGGATCCTTTCCGCCGCGCTTGCAGCGTTCGTCCTCCACCCGGCCATCGCCGAGGCGAAGCAGAAGCCCGCGCCGGTTCCGGCCGCGCCGATCCAGCTTCCCTATATGTCGGCGAACCTGCCGTCGTCGCCGGAGGTCCGCGCCTTCTACGCCGCGCACAATTATTCGATCTGGTTCAACGGCAACGCGGCGAAGCCTGGCGCGGCCGAGCTGGTCCAGATCCTGCAGCGCTCGCCGCTCGACGGAGTCAGCAACGGCGCCCAATATGCCGCGCAGGTGCAGGCGGCGCTCCAGCAGGCTGCAACCGGTTCGCCCGAAGCGGTCGCGTTCGCCGAGCATACCCTGTCCGAAGCGCTGGTCCTCTACGCCCAAATCATGGACCGGCCCGTCCAGGGCATGACCTATGGCTACGAATATATGCGGCCCAAGGCGCGGTCGGCCGCTCAGATCCTGACCCTTGCTGCCGCGGTCCCGGCGCTTGACGCCTTCGTTCAGCAGGTCGCGAACCCGAACAGCATTTATACCTCGATCCGCGATGCGGCCTGGCAGCAGATGCAGGCGACTGGCTCGACGGTGCCCGATCCCCGGGTCGTCGCGAACCTCGACCGCGCCCGCGGAATGCCGGCAAAGGGCCGCTTCGTGATGGTCAATTCGGCCACCCAGATGCTCTACATGTACCAGGACGGCGTGCCGGTCGGATCGATGAAGGTCGTGCTTGGCGACAACGGCACCTATCTGAAGAACCGGGCCGACACCCGGACGCCGCTGATCACCAGCATGATGTTCTACGTGATCCACAATCCGTACTGGAACTCGTCCGACACCCTGACCCGGCTCAATATCGCTCCGCGCTATGCCGCCGAGGGCGAGAAATATCTCAAGCAGCGCGGCTTCAGGGTGATGTCGGACTGGACCCCGAACGCGACCGAAATCCCCGCCAGCCAGGTGGACTGGAAGGGCGTTCGCGCGGGCAAGGTCAGCATCCGGATTCGCCAGGATCCCGGTCCCCAAAATTTCATGGGCGAGCTCAAGTTTCCGTTCGCAAATCCGCAGGACATCTATCTGCACGACACCGATCCCGCGGATCGCGACCTCTTCACTTTGTCGCAGCGGACGCGAAGCAATGGGTGCATCCGGCTCGACGATGCGCAGGGGCTTGCGACATGGCTCCTAGGCCACCAGCCCGACGAGTCGATCAAGGACCCCGAACATCCGGAGCAGTTGACCCGACCCGTGCCGATCTACGTCACTTACCTGACTGCGATCCCGGAGAATGGGCAGCTGACGTTCGTCAAGGACATTTACGGCTGGGATCCGGCCGGCAGCACGAAGGTCGCTTCGGGACAGTGATTTCGCCGGTCAGACGCTGGCTTCGTCCATCGTCGTCAGTTCCGGCGTCGGCAGCGCTCCGTTTTCGGTCTGCTTCATGAGCTCGGCCTTGCGCCGGGCGAGCTGCTCCCCGAGCGCATCCATGTCGAGCCCCGCCTTCCGCGCCTGGGAGAAGAGTCCTTCCATCCTCTTCTCTTCTTCCTGGATGTGGTGGTCGATCTCTTCCGAGAGCACCTTCACCTTCGAATCGTAGAATTCGTCGCTCGGCTCGCCGGCCTCGATCTCCGCGATCAGGAGCTTGGCGGCATCGTGCTCGACATACCCTTCCTTCAGGAGGTCTTCGTCCACCTTGCCCTCGCAAGCCGGATAGAAGATTTCTTCCTCGATCATCGAGTGGATGGTCAGCTCGCGGCAGATCTTTCGCGCGAGCTTTTCCTTGCGGCCGTCGCCGCTCGCTTTCTCGAAATCCTTGAACAGCTGCTGGACCTCATCGTGGTCGGCCTTCAGCAAGGCGATCGCGTCCTGGTTCTTCGTCTCGGCCATGATTTCCTCCTGTTTGGGGTGAAACCGATTGCCGATTACGGTTGTTCCTGAGCCTCATGGATAAGGATGATGTCGAACATTACGCCGGCTTCGACTGGAAGGCTCTTGGGTACATCACGTCGATCGTGAGCGTCTTCTTCCTCGGGGCGATTGCCTGGCCCAGAGCGGGCGATCCGGACTGGTATTTGCCTGCTGTGATTGTCGGAATGGCGACGTCGGTTCTCGGGATGGGCTTCCGCTACCTCGCGCATATCCGCCAGAAGAAGGAAATGTCGAAAAAGGCCGACAGGCGTTAAGGCCGAAACGTCCTCTTTGGAAAGTCATGCCCATGGCGAAGACAGTAACGAAGAAGCCCGCTCCGGCGGCGAAGAAGTCGGCGGGCGGCCGAACCGCAAAAGCGAAGCGGGCGCCGGCGCCAAAAACCCGGCCGGCGAAGCGCCAGAAACCCGAGAGTTCCATGAGCGCAAGCGACGCGCTCGTCGGTCTGCTCGAAAGTCCTTTGGTTGCTGACGTGCTCGCGGCGGGAGCTGCCGCTGCACTTGCCTCGTTCACCCACCATCGTTTGACGCGCCGACGCGACAGCAATTCGAAGGTCGCGCTCAAGGACGCGGCCAAGGCTGCGGCGACGGCGATGGGCGCTCGCCTTTCCGAGGAGCTCGACGAAATCCTGGAGAGTTCGAAGGCTAAACGCGGAGAAAAGTAAGGCGCGCGCGGCCGACGTCGCGCTCGGTATCCACGGAGCATCCTTCAGGCTCGACGGCATCGCCGCGCTCGGTCTCGATGACGATCCAGGTACCCGCGACCGTCCATCGTGAAGCAAGGACCTGCTTGAGAGCCGCGGTACCCGACCCGGGCGCATAAGGCGGGTCGGCAAGCACGAGATCGAACGGGTCCATGGCGGGCAAGCCGGTCGCCGAGCGTGCGAGGACCTGTGCCCGCTCCGCCGCGCCGAGCGAGGCGACGTTCGACCGCAGCGCAGCCACCGCCCGGGGATCCTGATCGACGAAACAGGCGAACGCGGCGCCGCGCGAAAGCGCCTCCAGTCCCAGTGCTCCGCTTCCCGCGTAAATATCCGCGACCTGCAATCCATCGAAGGAGCCGAGGCGGCTGGCCAGCATCGAAAACAAGGTTTCGCGGACCCGGTCGCCCGTCGGCCGGGTTGCCGGGCCTTCGGGAACGACGAGCTTTCGCCCACGCCATTCCCCGGCGATGATCCTCATTTCAAGGTGGCCCGGAAGGCGTCGAGGTCCGCGCGCGTGACTTCGTCGGCGTCGCCCGGCGCAAGGCCGCCGACTCCGAACGGCCCGTAAGCGATCCGGATCAGCCGCGAGACCTGAAGCCCGAGATGCGCCAGCACCCGCCGCACTTCCCGGTTCTTGCCTTCGGTCAGGCTCATTTCGATCCAGCAATTGCGCCCCGTCCTGCGCTCCAGGTTGGCGTTGATCGACCCGTAATGCATGCCCTCGATCGTCACGCCCTCGGCGAGACTCTCGAGCTGCTCCTGCGTGACGGTCCCGAAGGCTCGGGCGCGATAGGTGCGGACGACGCCGGTCCGGGGAAGCTCGAGCTGCCGCTTGAGCTCGCCATCGTTGGTCAGGAGAAGAAGGCCCTCGGTCAGGAAGTCGAGGCGGCCGACGGGCATGACTCGCGGGAGGCCGCTGGGCAGCTTGTCGTAGATGGTCGGCCGGCCCTTGGGGTCATGCGCCGCGGTGATCGTTCCCTGCGGCTTGTAGAATCGGAACAGCCGGGTGGACTGCGCCGGGCGGACCGGCTTGCCGTCGACCGTCACGCCGCTGAGGTCGGTGAGCAGGGTTGCCGGGGTTTCGACCGTCTTGCCGTCGATTGCGATTCGGCCTTCGGCGATCATCCGCTCGACCTCTCGGCGCGAGGCGATGCCGGCGCGGGCCAGCAATTTGGCGATGCGCTGCGGACCCTCTTCGCGAGCGGCCGGCGCGCGGCGGGTTTTGCGCGGCACAGGATGGCGCTTCGTTCGTTCCGGTGGCAATTAATCACATCCTGCTGGGGGTTGAATGCTGTTCGGGAAGCGCAAGCGTATCGTCAAGCGCATCCTCATTGTTGAGGACGAGCCGCTAACGGCCTTCGACAATGAAGTGATGCTCGCGGACCTGGGTTACGAGGTCGTGGCGACGCTCGACAGCTTCGACCAGGCGATCGCGTTGATCGACAAGGAGGACGTGGACCTTGTGTTGAGCGACGTAAGGCTCAGCGGCAAGCGGAGCGGCCTCGACCTGGCCAATGCGGCGGCGAACCGGGGAATCCCGGTACTGTTCTCCACCGGGCACGATCTTCCCGAGCAAGCGAAGGCGAAGGCGCTCGGCTGTCTCAAGAAGCCCTACAGTGCGCGGCAGCTAAAGAACGCCTTGGAAAGCGTGGATCGCCTGCTTGGAGGCGAGCAGGTGAAGCCGCCCAAGGGTCTGGAGCTTTATCCGCGAACGGAGGACTAGATCAGGGCTTCGATCCGTTCGTGGAACGGTGCGATCCCGCTCTCTAGTGTCCCGAGGGTGATCTCTTTCAGAAGGCCAGAGCTCAGGCCCTGCTGGCAGAGCGCTGCTGCCCGGAAATCCTCTGCTCCGAACGTGCCACCGTCGAGAAGCTCCCAGCTCTTGCGCCAATGCTCCTCCGCTTCGGGCGTCCTTGGCGCCTCCGGGATTAGCATGAAATCCTCCACCAGGGACGAACCCACCGTCTGCGGCATGATGTTGAGCAGGTTGATGTAGTCGGGGCTGACGACGAGGATCGCCGACGGGAAAAGGTGATAGGTGAAGGTCACCGCCCGACGAAGCTGGGCCCAATCGTCGCGATCCACGCCCGCAAGGTAATCCGCCCGCCCGACGACGGCGCGCTGGTGCGGCCCGACCTGGTCGGCGGCGGTGATGCCGTCGGCGAAGAAGGTCGCGATCGTATCGGCGTGGAGCCGCTGTACGTGATAGCTTTCCAGGAAAGCGTCGACGATCAGCTTCCAGTTGGCGGCGACCTGGTGAGCGTTCCGTCGGTACAGGTGCAGGCGGCCGAGTCCGAAGGCGTCGAAATCCGGCGCCAGCGCTTGTGCCGTGGCGAAATTCACCCCCGCTTCGCGACCGAACCAGATGATCCCGCCCGCTTCGGCCGATGGAAACTCAAAGAGATGCTTCTGGTCCTTCTCGAGCCCGGGAAAGCAGTCGGCGCGGGGCACGCCCTTCAGCGCGCCGTCGGCCCCATAGGTCCAGGCGTGATAGGGGCAGGCGATCCCCTTCGCAGCGACGACATCGGCACTGTCGATCAGCCGCGTTCCTCGATGGCGGCAGACGTTCGCCAGGGCATGCGCACGGCCCTGGCCATCCCGAGTGACGAGCAATGGCAGTCCGAATCCGTCGTGGACGAACGCATGCCGGTCTTTGGGAAGAAGCGCCGAGGGCGCGACCACGAGCGGAAGTTTCCCGAACACGCCCTGCTGCTCGGCTTCGAACCGCCTGGCGTCGGTGTAGACGGACGCATCGAGCTCGATGATCCGGCTGCCCATCGCCGCCTCGCCGCGCGCGAGGGCCTCGGCGAGGGCGCGCTGGCCAGCGGTCGGACGAAGGACGGAAGCGGGCGCGTCCATGGGCGATTGGTGCGCCCAAGCGGAAAGCTGTGCAAGAGCCGCGCTCACCCCCTGTTCAGCCGCGCCCGGCCTGTTAAGCAAGGCGAGAAACCGAGGAGGGGCAAGGATGGCGACGACAACGGCAACCGACCGGACGTGGCGCCATGTCCTGCCTGCCGGCGTGAGGCCCTATACGGAAGCCGCGCCGATCGCCGCACTGTTCCTCGGCATTTCCTCCGGCTTTCCCTACGCCATGATCGGCGCCACGCTGACGACGCGCCTGAAGCAGGACGGGATCGACAAGGCGACGATCACAGCCTTCACGCTGGCCTTCCTGATCTACAATTTGAAGCCGTTGTGGTCGTGGATCGTGGACGGGGTCAGGCTGCCTGTTCTCGGCCGGCTCGGTCAGCGCGTGTCGTGGATGGTGCTCGCGGGCGTCCTCGTCATGGCGGCCGTCGTCAATCTCGCGCTGGTCGATCCGGCGTCCAGCCTCGGCTCGACGGTCACCGCGGCAATCCTCGTCGGACTGGCGGGCGCGACCTTCGACATCGTGATCGATGCCTACCGGATCGAGATCCTCGAACCGCGCCAGCTCGGAGTGGGGTCGGGAATGTCGCAATATGGCTGGCGGATCGGTTCGGCGGGCGCTGGCGCTCTGGCGCTTGTCGTCGCCGCGCGATCCGACTGGCACACGGCCTATCTCGCCTGCGCTGCACTGGCGCTTCCTGCGATGCTCGCCGCGCTGTTCATGGGCGAGCCGGAGCGCCACCGCGAACCGGCGGAAAAGAAAGGCGTTTCGCGCACCGTTGCAGCGATCTGGCGGCCGTTCGTGGAGTTCTTCGCGCGCAAGGGCGCCTTGCTGGTCCTTCTGTTCATCCTTCTCCACAAGATCGGCGACACGCTGGCGAATCTCACCTTCCGGCTGCTGTTCGACGATCTCGGTTTCACCAATGACGAGATCGCTTTGTATGACGTCGGGCTCGGGTTCTGGGCCTATTTGATCGGCATCTTCATCGGCGGCATCATGTACACGCGGCTGGGCATGAAGCGCTCGGTGCTGATCAGCCTCATCCTGATGGGCGTCTCCAATTTCAGCTTCGCGCTTCTGGCGATGGCGGGCCACAGCAATTGGGGAATGGGCGGCGCCATCGGGTTCGAGAATATCGCGAGCGGGATCGGCGGAGTGACGGTGGTCGCTTACTTCTCCGCGCTCTGCGACCTGAGGTTCACTGCCGCCCAATATGCGCTCATCTCGGCAGCAGCGAGTGTCGTCGGCCGGTTCCTGACCGGAACCACAGCCGGCGCACTCATCGACGCCATCGGCTATGTGAACTTCTACCTGCTGACGACGGTGCTCGCGCTCCCGGGAATCATCCTCTTCTGGGCGATGATGCGAATGAACCTGATCGATCAGTCGATGGGGACGGCCGGGATCGAGGGTGCGGGCGATGCTCGCTCCGACCATCCCGACGAAAAGCCTTCCAAAGGCTGATCAGTCCGGGATCTCGCCGTTGGCCCTGAGCACTTCGCCTGCGAGATAGAGCGAGCCGAAGATCAGCACCCGCGAGGGCGCCTTCACCCGGTCCAGTGCCTCGCCGACTTCGCCATTCGCGGTCGCTTCGAAGCCCAGCTCGCCTGCAAGCCGCGCAAGCGCTTCGGGGGAAAAATGATCGTGGTTCGGAATGGGCAGGGTGTGGACCTGCCGCGCCAGTCCCCGGAAGGCCTTCAGCATTGCTCGGGGGCTCTTGGTTCTCAGCGATGCGAAGAGAAGGACGAAGGGCAGGTCGTCGGCAAAGGCTTCCCTCACATAATCCGCGACAAGCCGAGACGCGGAAGCATTGTGACCGCCGTCGAGCCACAGCTCGCTTCCGTTCGGGACGCGTCGCGTGAGCGGGCCCGGCGAGAGCTTCTGCATTCTCGCGGGCCATCGGGCCGTCTGGATTCCGGCGGCGAAGGCCTCTTCCGCGACCGGCAGCTTCTCCTGATTCCGAAGCATGGCGACGGCCAGCGCGGCATTGTCGGCCTGGTAGCGCCCGGGGAGCGCCGGGATCGGCAGGTTCAGCGCTCCGTGGCGATCGCGATAATGGATGTGGCCTCGGATCAGGCGCGATTCCCAAAGCGCGCCGCGGCCGATCCACGGAGCTCCAACCGCTTCCGCTCTTTCCTGGACCCGATGGGCAGCGGCGGGCGGATAGCGCTGCGTCACCAGCGGAACGCCTGGCTTGGCGATCGCCGCCTTTTCTCCGGCGATGTCGCTGATGCTCCGGCCGAGCCATTGGCGATGGTCGATCCCCAGCCCGGCGATTCCGCACACCAGCGGATCTTCGACGACATTGGTCGCGTCGAGCCGACCGCCCAGCCCCACCTCCAGGATGCAGGCATCGGCAGGCGTTCGCGCAAAGGCCAGGAATGCCGCTGCGGTCGTCACCTCGAAAAAGCTCGGTTCTATCCCGCCGCTCGAGTCGAGCACTTCGGCGAGGAGTTGGGCGAGCTGGTCGTCCCCGACCAGCGTTCCGGCAATCCGGATTCGCTCGTTGAACCGCACCAGGTGCGGGCTGGTGAACATGTGGACCCTGAGGCCGTCGCTCTCCAGTATCGAGCGAAGGAATGCGCAAGTCGAACCCTTGCCGTTCGTGCCGGCGACATGAAGCACGGGCGGCAATCGGTCCTGCGGCCGCCCAAGCCGGTCGAGGAGTGTCGTGATCCGTTCGAGGCCAAGTCGGTCCCCGCCCGGTGAAAGCGTCGCCAGACGATCGAGCTGGTCCTGGACTTTGCGGCTCTCTGACCGGGCGAAGTCGCCCATTTCAGGCCGCCTTCTTCTCCGGCATCAGATAACCGATGGTCGTCGCCAGCCGCTCCTTCAGCTCATGGCGAGAGACGACCATGTCGATCATCCCGTGCTGGAGCAGATATTCGGCGCGCTGGAAGCCTTCGGGAAGCTTTTCGCGGATCGTCTGCTCGATCACCCGCTGCCCGGCAAAGCCGATGAGCGCGCCCGGTTCGGCAATCTGGATATCGCCGAGCATTGCATAGGATGCCGTGACCCCGCCGGTGGTCGGGTCGGTGAGCACCACGATATAGGGGAGGCCGGCTTCGCGAAGTTCGGTGATCGCCACCGTCGTCCGGGGCAGCTGCATCAGCGACAGCACCGCTTCCTGCATTCGCGCTCCGCCCGACGCCGTGAAGATGATGTAGGGCACCTTCGATTCGATCGCCGCGCGTGCACCGGTGACGAAGGCCGTTCCGACGGCAATCCCCATGGATCCGCCCATGAAAGCGAAGTCCTGGACGCCGATCACCGCGCCATGCCCGCCGATCTTTCCGCGCGCGTTGATCAGAGCGTCGCGTTCGCCGGTCTTGGACCGGGATTCCTTGAGGCGCTCCGCATAGCGCTTCGTATCCCGGAACTTGAGCGGGTCCTCGCGAACCTCGGGAGTAGGGATGATTTCATATTCGGAATCGTCGAACAGATGCTCGAAGCGAAGCTTGGGCCCGATGCGGTCGTGAAAATCGCAGCGCGGGCAGACCCGCTGGTTGTCCTCCCATTCCTTCAGGAAGACCATCGTCCCGCACTTCGCGCACTTGTGCCACAAAGTGTCCGCCGACTGGCGCTTGGGGAGGAACGGGATTCCGCTTCTGACGCGGCTGAGCCAACTCATGATCTAAGGCCTTTCGTGAGGCGCGGGTAAGCCTAAGCGCCCGCCCTTGTCCACCGCCTAGAGCGTGTCGGCGATCGCGCTGAGCGCCGCCGCGGGATCGGCAGCCCCCGTGATCGGCCGCCCGATGACGAGGATCGACGCGCCGTCGTCAAGCGCCGCGCGCGGGGTAACGACGCGCTTCTGGTCGCCGATGTCCGACCCGGCAGGGCGAACCCCGGGAACCACGAAGAAGCCCTCCGGCCAGCTTTCGCGAGCGGCCTTAACTTCGGCGCCCGAGCAGACGATTCCGTCGACGCCGGCTTCGCGGGCGAGCGCCGCCAGGCGCCGGACCTGATCGGCGGGCTCGCTCGCCACTCCGATCGATTCCAGGTCCTGCCCGTCCAGGCTGGTGAGGACCGTCACCGCGACGACCTTCGTGCGTTCGGGAGCAGCGGCCTTGGCTGCCTGCATCATCGCCCGGCCGCCCGCCGCGTGCACAGTCAGCACGGCCGGCTCGATTGGCCGAAGCGACTCCATCGCCTTGGCGACGGTGTTCGGGATGTCGTGAAGCTTGAGGTCGAGGAAGATCGGCACGCCGATGGACGCGATTTCCCGAACCCCTTCGGGTCCGTTCGCGCAGAAGAATTCCAGCCCCAGCTTCACGCCTCCGGCTACCGGTTTCAGAGTGCTCGCAAGCTCCCTTGCGCGGCCGAGATCGGGGGTGTCGATGGCAACGAAAACAGGGGTCACTGGCTTGCCTCCGGCTCGTCCGCAGGAGCGGGAGGAAGGTCGCGCCGGGCCATTCCGACCCGATTGTTCAGCTGCCAGATCTTGGCCCGATAGACGAGCATCGTCGGCACCAGCCCGACAAGGAAGGCGGCGGCGAGAAGGATCGGGATCTTGATGTCGGCTTCGAGATTGCCCCAGAGGCTGATCGTCACATCGCTCCAGTTGCGGGCGGCGAACAGGGTGACAAGGACCGCGACGACGATCCAGAACAAGGTCTTCAGGAACCGCAAGGCAAGGCCCTCCCGCCCACGGCCTTAAGCGAGGCCCCTTGCGATTGCCAGCCGCGCCGCGGCCAGCGTTCGTCGTGCGTTACGGTCGTTTCGTCGCAGCGGACCCTCTGACCTGTTGAGCGGTTTGGCGAGCACGGCAACAGCACCGCCGGGGTGGGAGTGGTCGCTTGAAAACATCGCACAAGGTCGCAATCGGCGCTGCCGCACTCATTCTCGGCTCGGCGTTGATCGCGACCCGCCCGAGCCCGCATTCGCAACAGGAGAAACAGGCCGCGGCGGCGCATGCGCGTCTCGCTGTCCTGACCCCGGCCGCAAGGCACGACGTCGACTACAAGCTCCTCGATGCGCGGCTGCAGAGGCTGATGGAACGGCCGACGATGGTCGGGCTGGCCGTCGGAGTGGTCGAAAACGGCCGCATCACCTTCCTGAAAGGCTATGGCGAGACCATCGCCAAATCGGGCGAGCCCGTCACTCCGGATACGGTGTTCCGCTGGGCGTCGCTGTCCAAGGGTGTCGCGGCGACCATGGTCGCCAAGCTGGCGGAGCAGGGGAAGGTCGACCTTGGAGCGCCGATTTCGGTTTACAAGACGACCCTTCGGCTTCCCGACAATGCCGACCAGCGGGCGAGTGTCGCCGATCTGCTGAGCCATCGGCTGGGCATCTACCACAACGCCTATGACGAGCGGCTGGAAGACGGCGCGGACCCGCAACAGATCCGACACGACATCGGCGACCTGAGCCTCGTCTGCCAGCCGGGCACCTGCTGGAATTACGAGAATGTCGCCTACGACGCCGCGTCGGAGATCGTTCGCAACGAAACCGGCAAATCCTACCAGCAGACGGTGAAGCGCAGGTTGTTCGATCCCATCGGAATGACCAGCGCCAGCGTCACTCGCGAAGGCCTCATGAGCTCCAAGAGCTGGGCCCGGCCGCACAATGCCGGTCGGCGCGAGATCGAGGTCTCCGACGCTTATTACCGAGTTCCGGCCGCCGGCGGGGTCAACAGCGACATCAAGGACCTGGCGCTCTGGATGCTCGCGCAAATGGGCGAAATGCCGGACGTAATTTCGCCGCGAGTCCTGAACGCGCTTCATGCTCCGCTGGTGAAGACGCCCAACGAGCGCAGCCGCCTGCACATGCCCGCCGATCCGCTGGAAACCGCCTGGTACGGCTTCGGCTGGCGCAGCTATGACTATGGCGGACACCGCATTGTCGGCCACCGCGGCGGAGTCGACGGCTACCGCTCGCTAATCCTGTTCGACCCGCAGAAGAAGAGCGGAGTGGTGGCCTTGTGGAACAGCAACACCAACCAGCCCGGCGGGCTGGAGTTCGAGGTGATGGACATGATCTATCACCGGCCGTTCCACGACTGGCTGCACATCGACCAGAACGGCGCTCCGACGCCCGACAGCGAGGATTCGAGCGACAACGGCGGCGGCTCGCACTGATCGAGCGCTATTGCACGTAAATCAGCGTGTGCATTCCAAGCTGGTCGTGGAAGAAATGGCTGCAGTGCACTTCGTAAGTGCCGCGCGCCGGGATCACCGTCACCGACATGCTCTTGTGCGGCATCACGTGGACTTCCCCCGCCATGGTCATGCCGCTCAGCATTCGCGCCGACGCGAAAAAGGCCGGCGCCTTGAAGGTATGGCCGATGCCGGACAGGTTGTTGAACACCAGCGTCACGGGCACTCCGGCTCTCAACACGATCGGGCTTGGCGTATAGCCGTAGCTGTAGAGCTGGATCGGAACGACATTGGTCGGGTTCTGGGCAACCGCCGGCGCTGCAAGCGCAATGGCGGCGACAAGGACGTTGGTGAGCTTCATCGATAGCCTCCGTTGCTTCGAAGTCTTCGCTCAGCCCCAAACGAGATGACGCGGCGCCCCGGTGCTATTCCGGGCCGCCGCGTCATCAAACGGTCGTCGCTCTCCTTGGTTCAGTCGGTCGCTTCCATCGCGTGCTTCATCCGGCTGATCTCGTCGTGGCCCTGCCGGACCTGCTGATAGCATTGCTCGACGACCTGGCGCGGGTCGCCGGTCAGCTTGTCGAGAGCGTCCTCATATTGCTCCTTGAGATAGTCCTCGGCGCTTTCCGTCTGGTTGATCACGGCCTGTTCGTCATGGCCGCTGATCGAGCCTTTGAGGTCTTCCCAGACGTGGTGCATCTGGCCCATTGCCGAGCCGGAATCGGCCGGCTCCCCGCCCATCCGGCGGACTTCGTCGCGAAGGCGCTCGACGACTCTCTCGCGCTCGCTTGCATTCTGCTGGAACGCCTGGCGCAGACGCTCGCTGTCCAACTCCTCTGCGGAATTGCGATAGCCGTTGACGCTGTCGATGGTCGTCTTCAGCAGTGAATTGAGCGTGTCGATCTGGTCGTCAGCCATGGTTGGTCTCCATTTTTCGGTTTCATCTTCGATTGCTGATTGCCCAACGCGCCGGAATCGAAGGCGATGCGTCCGCCGAGACAAAATGGAGAGCCGGCGTCGCCGGTCCGTTGCATTGCAACGACAGTGCGAAAGCCTGGGCATGCGTCATCGCCTCTTCCACTGCTCGGGACCGCTGGCGCTCATTACGGCGGCGCGATAACGTGACGGGAGAGGAGACGATCATGCGCCACTTCCTGCTCGCCGTTGCCGCCGTTTCACTGGCCTCCACCGCGCCCGCGGCGCCGCCGGCCAAGTCGCCCATTGCTGCAGCCGTCGCCAACCCGGCTCGCGACTCCGAGAACGTGAAGCTCGACGAAGGACGCAAGCCTGCGCAGGTGCTGGCGTTCCTCGGCCTCAAGCGGGGCATGCACGTCCTCGATCTGTTCGGCGGGAACCGGTACTGGTCGGAGATCATGGCTCCGGTCGTCGGCCCGAAAGGGCACGTGACGGTCTGGGACCCGACCCAATTCTATTCCGACAAGACCAAGGCCGCTTTTGAGGCCTTCGCTTCGAAGAACCCCAACGTGTCGATTGTCGTAAGCCCGTTCGAAGCGCCGCAGCTGGCGCCCAACTCGGCCGATTTCGTGATCCTCAACGACAATTATCACGACACCTACTGGAAGAGCGAAAAGTACGGCATCCCGCAGATGGATCCCGCCGCTTTCCTGAAGGCGGTCTATGCCGCGATGAAGCCGGGCGCAGTCATCGGGGTCATCGACCATATCGCCAACCCCAATGACGATACCCGGGCGACGGTGGAGAAATTCCACCGCATCGACCCGGCCGTGGTGAAGACCGATTTCGAGCGCGCCGGATTCGTGTTCGCCGGAAGCAGCGACATTCTTCGCAATCCCGCGGACGATCACACGCTCCTGGTCTTCGATCCGAAAGTGCGCGGCCACACCGACCGCTTCGTCTTCAAGTTCAGGAAGCCCGCTTGAGCGACGCGAGCGAAGCGGCGCTCGCCCGAAAGCCGTTCGGAGTCAGCGCCTGGGTCATCGTTGCCGCGCTCGTCCTCGGACTGGCGGCCGGGATGGGCGCGAACAGCATCGACCCTCGCTGGCGCGAGATCGGGATATCGGTGATCGGCACCGTCGGCGGCCTGTGGCTCGATGCTCTGAAGATGACGGTCATTCCCCTGGTCGTGGCGCTCCTCGTCAAGGGAATCGTCGGAAGCGCCGAAATCGCCAGCGAGGGCCGGGTGGCGACCCTCGCGATCCTCTGGTTCCTCGGACTCTATTTCGTCTCGGCGGTCGTCGGCGGGATCGCGACGCCGATCCTGCTTGGGCTGTTCCCGCTCTCGCCCGCTGCCCAGGAAGCGATGCGCGCCGGGTTCGCAGCAGTGAATCCGCACCAGGTGCAGAGCTCGGTTGCGAGCTTCGGCGACTTCGTGCGCTCGTTCATTCCGTCGAACCCCATCGCATCCGCTTCCAACGGCGACATGCTTCCGATCGTCGTTTTCACCTTGTTCCTGGCGCTGGCGCTGACGGTGATGGAGCCGGCGCGCCGAAAGCCGGTGGTCGATTTCTTCCGCTCGCTCGGCGACGCCATGCTGGTCATCATCGGCTGGGTGCTCCGGGTTGCGCCGATCGGCGTGTTCGCGCTCGCCTTCGTGGCCGGCGCAGCTTCGGGGACAGCGGTTTTCGCGGCGGTGATCCGGTTCGTTGTCCTCTATATTGCCGTCGGACTCGTCGTCATCGCCGTGGCCTATGCCGTCGCCGTTGCCGCCTCGCGCTTCAACCTCTCGGCCTTCTCGAGGGCAATGGCGCCCACGCAGGCGATCGCCTTCTCGACCCAATCGTCGACAGGGTCGCTGCCGGTGATGCTCCTGTCGGCGCGTCGCCTTGGCGTGACGATGACCACGGCGGACACGGTGCTTCCCCTCGCGGCCGCGCTGTTCCGGGTGACCGGACCGGCGATGAACATCGCGGTGGTCATCTTCATCGCCGACGTGCTGGGGCTGAAGCTCGGAATCGGGCCCTATGCGGCCGGAATCGCCGTCGCCACCTTCGCTTCCATATCCGCGCCGGGCCTTCCCGGGCAGGTCAGCTATTTCACCTCCATCGCGCCGATCGCGATGGCCATGGGGGTCCCGATCGCTCCGCTCGGAATGCTGATAGCGGTGGAGCCCGTCCCGGACATGTTCCGGACCGTCGGTAACGTGACGATGGACGTGGCGGTGGCCGGCGCGGTGGACCGGGCGACGTCGAAGAAGGGCAAGAAGAAGCCGAAGCGCTAGCGCCCGGCGATGGCCCGGACTCGATCCGAATAAAGCCGCCCGACCGGCTGCTCCGTCCCATCCGCCAGCCGCGCGATCCAGCGGCCCGAGGGGTTGCGGGTGAAGCCGCTGATAAAATCCTTGCGGACGATTGCCGAGCGATGGAGCCGAACGAAAAGGGAAGGGTCGAGCCCTTCCTCCAGCGCCGTCATCGAATGGTGGATCAGCCAGCTCCGCCGTCCAACGTGGAGACGCATATAATCGCGCTCGGCGGAAACCCGGTCGATGTCCTTCGACGCGATCCGGACCAGCCCGCTGAGGTCGGAAGCCCAGAACTCGTCGATCCATTTCGACGGCTCGCCGGCTTTCGGCGCCTCGACACGGTGATGCTCGACATAGTCGCGAGCGCGGTCCAGCGCGCGCTGGAGCCGCTCCGGATCGACCGGCTTCATCATATAATCGACCGCAGCGACTTCGAAGGCGGCGACCGCGAACTGGTCGAACGCGGTCACGAACACCACCGCCGGGCTCGGATCCTGGCCGGCAAGCGACCGGGCGACGTCGATCCCGTCAAGGCCGGGCATGGCAATGTCCAGGAGCAAGACGTCAGGGTTCAGCGCTTCGGCCATGCTGATCGCGGATTCGCCGTCGCTAGCGGTGCCGACCAGGCTGGCACCCTTTGCTCGCGCGAGCAGCACCTGCAGCCGCTCCGCCGCAAGCGGCTCGTCGTCGGCGATCAGCACCCGGAGGGACGAACCGTCAGCCATCAGTCCTGCACCGGCATGGTGAGCGTCACTTTGTAGCCGCCGCCCTGCATCGGTCCGTACCGGCAGTCGGCCTTGGATCCAAACCGCGTTTCGAGCCGCTGGCTGACATTGGCCAGTCCGAGGCCCGTGCCCTCGTGCGTGGCCGCGGGGAGCTCGTTCTTGCGGCCGTTTATCAGCTGGTTGATCACGCTGATCTGCATGCGCCCGTCGGAAAGCTCTTCGCCGGCAATTCGGATCAGCACCTTCTGGCGCGTCTTCGACACCCCGTACTTGATCGCATTTTCGACGATCGGCTGGAGGATGAGTGCCGGAAGACGGGCCGAGCGCAACCGTTCTGGGACGTCGATTTCCACCTGCAGGCGGTCGGGGAAACGGCTCTTCTCGATCTCCAGATAGAGTCGCTGCAGGTCGATCTCCTGAGCCAGCGTGATGTCCGCGGCCGGGTCGAGCGAAAGGCTGCTCCGGAAAAAGGTGGAAAGCGCCAGCAGCATCGCCTCGGCCCGGTCGTTGCGGCCGGTCATCACCAGGGACGAGAGCGAATTGAGCGTGTTGAAGAGGAAATGCGGGTTGATTTGATAGCGCAGTGCCCGAAGCTGCGCCGATTGCGCCGCAGTCTCGGCGTCCGCCGCCCGCCGCTCGGCCGTCAGCGCCAGCTCCTGCGCCTTGATCGCGAGATAGAAGGCGCTCCAGGCCATGAAGAAGAACAGCCAGCCGACGGTCGAATCCGCGGCGATCCGGAATTGCTCGTAGGGCGGCAGCGACCCCACGCGCGGCCAGGTCACCACCAGAGGCGCCGAATTGTCGCGCTCGATTCGGGTCTCGTTGCCGAGCTCCGTGATCCGATAGCCCTCCTTGGAGACATAGTGGACCTCGTCCTGCGGCTTTTCCTGATAGCGATCGGCGTAGATCAGGATCCCGGCCATCGCCGCCGCAGCCGTGAAGGAGGCGAAGACGGCGACCAGCGCCCGCTGACGAAGGCTCGATTTCGCGGCGAGAATTGCAAGGACGACATAGATCGCGAACGTCAGCCCGATCCCGGCGGTGATCGTCAGCGACTTGTTCTGCAGAACGGTCACCGGGTCCCGGCCGAGGAAAGCCCGGGCGACCACCGTCACGGCGTAGAACAGCCAGAAGCCGAGGATCGACCGCACGGCTAAGGGCCAGTCGGAAAAGCGTTTCTCGCGCAAGGGATGCCGGAGCGGTCTCATCGCGCTGCTTCTACTCCGTGCACGATAAGGCGACCATCAGCCGTTCGGCGTGTTCGCAGAACGTGCCGCGCCGCCGGTCGAAAGCGCTTGTCGGCAGGAACGGGATTCGAACTCCGGTCGTTTGAGCCGCGAACCGATTTGCCGGAGCAACACAAGTGAACGACACCCAGGACAAGAAGCGGCGGCCGCCACCGGTCATCGAACAGAAGAATCCGGAGCCGGAGCTGGAGGAAAAGCTTCGCAAGCATCCCAACGACAAGGATGCCAAGGTCGACGTCGGCAGCGACGAATCGAT
The DNA here is from genome assembly GCA_051953395.1 of Sphingomicrobium sp. GTDB lineage: Bacteria > Pseudomonadota > Alphaproteobacteria > Sphingomonadales > Sphingomonadaceae > Sphingomicrobium. The sequence goes on along the minus strand of JBQCIU010000031.1, from coordinate 5,816 downwards.
GGACGCATCCGACCCGTCGTCGGTGGTCCAGCCGGAAAGCAACGAGCCTGTCCCCTCGTCGGGTTTCGAAGAGCATCGCGAGTCGAAACCATAACGGCAGCGTTTCAATTGCGTTGCCGATAATCAACACTGCGGCCCCTTGTCCGGGCACGTGAAATATTAACGTTGCGAACCCCGCCCCCCTCTGATTCAATGCTGAACGGGGGTGGGATAAGTGGTTAAGCAAAACGTAACTGTAAAAACCGCATGATCCCGCTGGGCAAAAGGAGTCGGGATCATGATTACGAGAACCAGCCAGCCAGCCAACGGCGCGTTGCTGATCTCGGAAATGAAGGAATTCGCGGGGTTCTCTAAGGCCACGCAGCGCTACATCCGCCGGTCCCTGGATGTCGCCTACGGCCGCCGCGATCCCATCGATTGCTGGGCCCGAGATGAGGGCGAAGCGGCCTCGATCCGCGGACAGGCCCGACTCTACAAGCAGCTCGATCACCTGCGCATGCAGGTTCCCGACGACAGCGGTCTCGACATGATCGAACCGTTCATCGGAACGCTGATCACTCTTGCCGCCTTCGACCTGGGCCAGGATCGGCTGCCGAATTTCGCCGCCTTCCGCTTTCTCTATGAGCGGCTGGTCGGTGCGTCGTCACGGCCGTGGCTGCCGGCAGCCTTCTGCGCTGCAGCGGCGCTTCCGCATTTGCATCCCGATCGGCGCCGGACGCTGCTCCAGTCGATCAGCGAAAGCGCTGCGACCGCTCCCGGCTGGTCGAGCCGCGAACCGGCTTTCTGGCCGGAGTGGGTCGAGAAGGTGGATATCCGCGCGGCTGCGTGACGCGGCCGCTCAGGCGGCAGCCTTCACCGAGGGATAGATCGCCGCCAGCTGGCGCAGCGTATCTTCGGCATTCTTGTGGTGGATGAAGATTCCGCCGGCATCTTCCCACAGATGGCGGTGGTTCTCCCGGTCGTCGACCAGCACGTCGCCGCGCTCCATGTGCAGGTGCTTTTGCCGCGCCATCGTCGTGATGATCGGGACGCCGGGGAAATGCTCCGCCGCCCACCGCTCCTTTTGCGGCGCGGCCCATTTGCCGAGCGGTAGTCCGGTGAGGATGGTCGGCTTCAGATGCTTGACGGCCTGGAACAGCCGTTGCGCATCCGCCATCTGCGGAAGATCGCCGTAGAAATTGCGGGCGCGCGCCAGGCGCTTCCAGAATTCGCTCTTGCCGTGCCGCTCCTCGAAGGCAGCCGGAGTCATTCCCAGCAACCGCTTCGCACCGGCATCGAAATCCGCGAGCACCCCGTCGCAGTCGAGGAAGAGGTGCGGCTGCTTCGTCACCATTTGAAGACGGCCGGCTCCAGCTCGACGGGAACGGCGCGATCCAGCCGCTTCCACCCGTCTTCGCGAAGCACGTCGTTGCTTTCCTTTGCCTTGCGGCCGGCGCCGAGCGACCAGGTGATGTGGTAGGTCGATCCGTCGGGGCGGTCGGTAGTTCCGTCGATCTGGACCACCAGGCACTCCAGGCTTTTGCCGTCGTCCGCACGGCCGACGATTCGTGCGTCCACGCTGCGTGGGGGAGGGGCGTTCTCCGGAGCCCCGGCGCGAAGAGTCACGTGATCGGCGATCGTGCGGTCATATTTGGGCGGGAATTGCTCGAGCAGCCGCTCGCGCTCGCCATCGCGCGGAAGCTTCCAGCCTGTGACGTTGCCGGCCATGCCCCTTTGAACAGCTCAGGGGCTCGCCGGTTTCAACCGAGCCGCCGGACCAGTTCCCGGGCGAACTCGGCCAGCGTGTCGTCGCGAGCGCCCATGATGACGATCCGGTCGCCGGTCCTGGCCTCGGAAAGCAGCTTCTCGCCGATCTCGGTCCGGTCGGGGATATGTTCGGCGTTGCCGCCCTTGGCTCTGATCTGCTCGGCCAGCCAATCCGAACCGCGGCTTCGCTCGACGGTACCGCCCTGGTAGACCGGATCCGGCAGATAGAGCCTGTCGCCGCTGTCCATGGCGTTGGCGAAGCTCTCGGCTAGCTGATCGCCCATTTTCGCAATCGGTCCGTAGCCATGCGGCTGGAACAGGATCAGCAATCGCCCGGGATGCGCCCGAAGCGTGGCCAAGCTCGCGTCGATCTTGTCGGGATTGTGGGCGAAGTCGTCGATGACGGTGACTCCGCCCGCCTCGCCAACGGTCTCCAATCGTCGCCGAAGCCCTTCGAAACGCTCGAGTGCCGCCGCGGAGTCGGAGACCGCGATTCCAAGCTGGCGGCAGGCGGCGATGGCAGCGAGGGCGTTGGAGGCGTTGTGGCGCCCCGGAAGGTTGAGCCGGACGGTATCGCGCTTGCCGGCATGGTCGACGTCGAAACAGACTCCGGCAGGAAGCAGCTCGAGGTTACGGCCGGCAAAGTCGGCGCCCGGGGAATCGAAGCCATAGCCGGCCAGTTTCTCGCCGGGCAGGGCGTCGGCGAGCGCGCGAGTCTCGGGGTCGTCGAGATTGAGCACGGCTTTGCGGGAGGCGGCCAGGAAGCCCGCGAACAGCCCGCGCAATTCGACCAGTTCCTTATGGTCGAGGCTGATGTTGGTCAGCACCGCGATTTCGGGCTTGTAGAGAGCGATCGAGCCGTCGCTTTCGTCGACCTCGCTGACGAACAGCTCGGGATCGCCGACCAGCGCACTTGCGAAGGGCGCCGACGGAGTGACGAAATTCTTCATGACCGCGCCGTTCATCACGGTCGGCTGGCGGTGGCAGACGTGGAGGATCCAGCCGATCATCCCGGTGACGGTCGACTTGCCGCTGGTGCCGCCGATGGCGACGCTGTGATGCGCGCGGTTGAGGAGCCTGGCGAGAAGCTGCGGACGCCGCAGGTGCGGGAGTTCGAGTTCGTTGGCGCGGACGACGTCCGGGACCGTGTCTTCGACGGCGGCCGAAGTCACCAGCGTCATCCCCCGCTGAAGACCCGACCCGTCCTGCGCAAAGAGCGGGATTCCAAGCGAGCGCAGATAATCGAACTTCGGCGCCATTCGCCCGGCGTCCAGTGACCGGTCGGAGCCCGAGACTTTGGCTCCCGACGCGCGCAGGATCGAGGCCAGGGGAAGCATTCCGCTACCCCCGATGCCGCAGAAGAAATATGCCGTGCTGTCCATGGCGAGTGCCCTATTGGCCGCCGCCGTCGAAAGCTAGGTCTCTACTTGCACGCGCCGCCGTCGGTCCAACCGGTCCAGCCCGGCCCGTGAACGACGCGTCCGGGTTTCGCTCCGGTGTGCTTGCCGTCCTGCATCACCTGCACGCCGTTGACGAAGACATCGCGCACCCCGGTGGCGAGCTGGTCCGGCTTTTCATAGGTCGCATGATCCCGGATCGTCGCCGGGTCGAACACGACCACGTCGGCATAATAGCCGTCGCGAAGCGCCCCCCGCCCGCGAATTCCGAGGTTGGTCGCCGGGAGCCACGACAGGCGGTGGATCGCGTCCTGAAGCGTGGTGGCCTTCTCGTCGCGGACATAATGGCCGAGCAGCCGAGCGACATTGCCATAAGCTCGCGGATGCGATCGCGACTTCAGGAATACCCCCTCGGGCGCGGGCGCGCCTTCGTCGGAACCGAAGCTCATCCAGGGGAGGGCAACCTCCCGCTTCACATTATCCTCGCTCATCAGGAAATAGATGGTGCCGACACGGCTGCCGTCCTCGCTGACCAGCTCGATTGCGGTTTCCTCGGGGCTCTTGCCGCGCATCTTCGCGACTTCGGCCAGAGTCTTGCCCGTGAGCGGCTTCAGCTTGGGATTCTTGAACGCGACCAGCAGGACGTTCTCCGCGCCGCCGGACAGCAGCATCAGATTCTCCCATTTGTCGGTGGGGGTCCGCATTTCGTCGATCACCTGCGCCCGGACCTTCGGGTCCTTCATCCGGCCAATCCAGGCCTCGAGCCCGCCGCTCTGGACCCACGGCGGCATCGCTGCGTCGAGCCCGGTCGCTCCGGCGGTATAGGTGTACATGTCGGCGGTGATCCGCTGCCCGGCGGCGCGGGCCGCGTTCACCTTTGCGATCATCGGGTCGATCTTGGCCCAGGTCGGCTTGCCGGCCTGCTTGAAGTGGTAGATTTCCGCCGGAGCGCCGGAATCCCGACTGATTTGGATAAGTTCGTCAACGGCTTCGAGGAGCTTATTGCCCTCCGATCGCATGTGGCTGATGTACATTCCGCCGCATTTCGCCGCTTCCGTCGCAAGCGCCGTCAGCTCGGGCGTTTCCGCATAAGTCGCAGGCGCGTAGATCAGGGAGGAGCCGACGCCCAGGGCTCCGTCCTTCATCGCGTCGCGGACGAGGGCGCGCATCCGCTGCAACTGCTCGGGCGTCGGGTCGACGTCCTTCTCGCCAAGCTCGTGCACGCGCACGGTTGTCGCTCCGACGAAGGACGCGACGTTCGGCGAGATCCCGCGCTTCGTCAGCCAGTCGAGATATTGCGCCAGCGTGGTCCACTGGACCGGATATTTGATGTCGCCCTGGCGCTTCACGTCGAGCCGCTTCATTTCCGGCGTCAGCGGGCCCATCGAATCGCCCTCGCCGAACACCTCCAGGGTAACGCCCTGGTCGATGTCGCTGAGGCCGCGCCCGTCGGCGATCAGGCTCTCGACGGCCCAGCTCAGCATGTTGATGAACCCGGGGGAGACGGCTTCGCCGGTTGCGTCGACGACCTTCGCTGCCGTTCCTGGCGCGCTCGGTCCGACATAGGCGATCTTGTCGTTCTTTATGGCGACGTCGCCAACGAAGGGCGCGCCCCCCGAACCGTCGTAGATGGTGCCGCCCTTGATCAGCACGTCGTAATCCGCGGCCGGGGCCGCCGCCGAGCTGAGCAAAAAACCCGCGAACGCGATTCCGAATGCAGCTGCTGTCTTCACGCCTGGCCCCTCCCTGTGTCCGTGCGAAGCTGCACCATCTGGCCGCCGGACGCAAAATATCGCGGGCTCCCGCCGGGGCGGGTCCGCAACCATCGCTACCGGTCCTCGTTGCGGTAACGATGTCCGTCGCAACCCTGCTCGACCGCCACTTCATGAAGCTGCGGGCCCGAAGTCATCACCGTTGCTGCGAACCGCATTGTCATTCGCCAACGCCAGCCGCTCGAGCACAGCCTGCTGCTGCTGTCCGGCCTGGCCGCCCGCCGCAACGACCTGCGCGACGGCAACCGCCAGTACACCGAACTTCATGTCGCCGGCGACTTTGTCGACATCCACGGCTTCACCCTGAAATATCTGGAGCATGACATCGTCGCCCTCAGCGACTGCTCCTTCGCGCTCATTCCGCATTCCGAGATCCACGAATGGACCGAGCGGCACCCCCACCTGACCCGGATGTACTGGTTCAACACGAACCTGGACGCGGCGATCAACCGCGAATGGGAATTGTCGCTGGGCAGCCGAAGCGCGCTGGCACGCATGGCCCATCTTTTTTGCGAGATGTACGTGCGGCTCGAACTCATCCAGCTCGTCCGCGACGGAAGCTACGACTTTCCGGTCAGCCAGCAGCAGCTGTCGGAGATGCTTGCAATGACTCCGGTCCACGCCAACCGAACCTTGCAGCAGCTTCGCAAGCAGGGCCTCGTGCAATTCAGCGGCGGGGTGGTGACGATCGACGATTTCGACGCGTTGAGGCAGGCGGCCGAATTCGATCCGACGTACCTCTACCTGCACCGGCGGCCGCGCTGAATGCGTTTAACATGGGTTGGAATGGATTTGCGCGGCATGTGGCTAGGCGCATTGCAATGGTTCTTTATCGCACCCGCTTGATCAATTCCGAGTTCGACGTGACGGACGACGGCAGCTTCCATGACAGCCTGGAGGA
>JBQCIU010000030.1:0-6238 GCA_051953395.1 Sphingomicrobium sp. | reverse complement strand
TGGATCCCCGTCTCGCGTGGTGCTTCCGTCCGTTGATTCGGCGGAAAAGCACCCCCCGCTCTCACTTTCGATAAGCCCCATTCCCCGGGCTCCGGACGAGAATCAACCCGTCGAGGTCGTTTCAGCGATGAATCGTTCCGGCTGCGCGATATCCAGTTCAATAAGCCATAAATCCGGGTCGAATCCGGCCTGCCGTGCGAGGAACTGCGAAACTTTCTCGTCGTCGTCGGATGCAGCGGGCCCAACCGCTCGCCAGCTGTAGGCACCGTCGAGCGCCAGGCTCCGCTGCAGGCAACATGCATAAGCGCCGCGGCTTCGCACCACGATCAAAAGGGAACCGCGTTCGGGATCGCCCTTGCGGAGCACCGCGCCGAAGCCGCCGGCCGCTTCCGCCCTCCGGATCAGCCCGGACGCTTCGACCGACGCGCTGAGCCGGCCCGGCATCATCGGTCAGGCAGCATCCCGCTCGTCCGCTCCCATCAGCACCGCAGCAAGCGCGTCGCGGCTTCGGGCCCCGCGCATCTTTTCGAGAGTCGGCGCATTGCGCACCACCCGGCTGACGGCAGCGAGCGCCTTCAGATGCTCCGCCCCGGCGTCGGGCGGCGACAGCAACAGGAAGACGAGATCCACGGCCTTGCGGTCCACCGCCTTGTAGCCGACCGGCTCGGCAAGCCGGACGAACAGGCCGTAGATCTGCTTGAGGCCCTCGACCTTGCCGTGCGGGATCGCGACGCCTTGCCCGAAGCCGGTCGAGCCGAGCTTCTCTCGCTCCAGCAGAGTCTCGAGGATCGCCGACGCGGGAAGGCCCAGCCGGCCGGCAGCAATGCTGGCCAGCTGGTTGAGCAGCGAACGCTTGTTCCCGGCCGGAAGCGCCGGCTTGATCGCGTCGAAGTCGAGAAATTCGGCAAGATTCATCGGCGAGACTTCTGCAGTAGGCCTGCCGGCATTGCCAGCGGGCGTCAGGATTGCGGAGGCGCGGCTTAGCGCTCGTTCGGCTCTACCCAGCCGATATTCCCGTCCTCGCGGCGATATACCATGTTGAGCGCGCCCGTCTTGCTGTTCCGGAACATGAGCGCGGTCGTGTTCCTCAGGTCGAGCATCATCACGGCGTCCGCGACGTTTGCCTTGGGCACGTCGACCTTGGTCTCTGCAACGATTGCAGGATTGTCCGGCGCCTCTTCTTCCTGGGAAGTCCCGGCGAAGACATGATAATCGGCGTTGGCCTCGAACATCGGAGCCGCGTCCTGGCCGCTGTTATGCTCCTTGAGCCGCCGCGCGTATCGGCGGAGCTGCTTTTCGATCTTGTCGGCGGCGCACTCGAACGCGACTTGCGCGGTCGCGGCGCGATGCGAAGCTTTCAGGACGACGCCCTGAGCGACCGGAGCGACAATGTCGCAGGTGAAGTCCTCGTACGGCCCCTTGCCGAAAGTGACGTCCGCGCCGACCGCTCGCGAATAATATTTTTCGGTTATCTCCTCGATCCGCTGGATTGCATGTTCCTTGATGGAATCGCCGGTTTCGACCTGGTGGTCCGCGACTCGAACATCCACTGGCGAGGCTCCTTTCCTAGAGGCTTCGGCCGCCGATTTGGGCGGCGTCCCACGTCGCGTCAACTCGCGGCTGGAAAGCGTGCCCAGATCGGTTCGACCAGTTTGGAGATAAACGCTCGATGGCGCTCCAGCTCCTCAATCGCAGGCGAATGCGGGCGGGGTGCCCGCGGCTGTCGAACGGTGACAGTGCCTGCAACCTCAACGATTTCGACGGCCTCGGTTTCCGCCACCAGGCCAAGGCCGATCTGCCTGCCGCCGGTCAGCTCGATATAGACCTGAGCGAGCAGCTGAGCGTCGAGCAGAGCGCCGTGCTTCGTCCTTCGGCTGCGGTCCACTCCGAACCGCGTGCACAGTGCATCCAGGCTGTGCTTGGCCCCGGGATGCTTGCTCCGCGCAAGCGACAAAGTGTCCACCATCCGGCTCATGCAGATCACCTGCCGGCCGCACAGCCCCAGCTCGTGGTTGAGGAATCCGAAGTCGAAGCCGGCATTGTGAGCAACGAGGGGCGAATCTTCGATGAACTCGAGCAGGTCCTCCACCCGCTCGCCAAAACGCGGCTTGTCGGAGAGAAAGATGTCGCTCAGTCCGTGAACCGCTTCCGCGCCCGCGGGCATCGGCCGTTCGGGATTGAAGTAAGCGTGGAAGTGCCGCCCCGTCTCGGCGCGGTTGATCATTTCGATGCAGCCGATCTCGACGATCCGGTCGCCGCCGGCGGGATCGAGCCCCGTCGTCTCGGTGTCGAAGATGATCTCTCGCATGGCGCTATTTAACCACCTGGCGCGAGGCCGAGACAAGCAAGAATGTCCCGCACCTGGGCTTCTGTTGTGGATAGGTCGCCGCCGGTATCGACTACGAAATCGGCCCGGCGCCTCTTCTCCTCGTCGGGCGTTTGCCGCGCCAGCAAGGCTTCGAACTTGGCTTCGCTCATCCCTGTTCTCGACAGGACCCGCTGGCGCTGAACGGCGGCCGGCGCGGAAACGACGATCACCTTGTCGAACGCCTCCGCTCCGCCGGTTTCGAACAGCAAGGGGATTTCGAACAGAAGCGCCCGGGCCTCGCCGTTCTCGACGATGAATCGGGTGCGCTCGTGATGGACCGCGGGGTGAACGATCGCTTCGAGCGCGGCGAGCTCTTCCGGATCCTCCAGGACCTGCTTCGACAAAGCATCGCGATCGACTCCGTCCGGTCCGGTGGTGCCCGGGAATCTCTCCTCGATTCGCTTGACGAGGGCGCCGCCACGGCCCTGCAGCCGCCGTACCACCGCATCCGCATCGAACACTGGAACGCCGGCCTGCGCGAACATCGCCGCGACGGTCGATTTGCCCATTCCGATCGATCCGGTCAGCGCCAGCCGGATCACTGCTCCAGCACTCCCCGGTCGCGAAGCGCGCCGAGCAGGGGAATCAGCGGCATCCCGAGGATGGTGAAGAAGCTGCCCTCGATGGAATCGAACAATTGCACCCCTCGCCCCTCCATCCGGAAGACGCCGACGCAATAGCTCACTTCGGGCCACTCCGCATCGAGGTAACGCCCGATGAAGTGCTCGGACAGTTCACGCACCCGAAGCTGCGCTGAATTGCAGAAACTCCACTCGACCTCGCCGGCCCGAGCGATTGCAACCGCGCTCGTCAGTTGCATGGGCTTGCCGGAAAAGAAGCGCAAATGGTCCGCCGCCTGGTCCTTGTCGGCCGGCTTGTCGAACAATCGCCCGCCCACCGTGACGACGGAATCGCTGCCGATGACGAGGGCCTCGGGCCGCGCGCTGCTGACCGCAACCGCCTTGGCGCGGGCAAGCGCGATGGCGAGCTCGCGGGGATCCGAATGACGCTTTTTCTCGATCGATTCGTCGAGGTTTGCAGGCGTGGACTCGAAATTGACACCGGCCTGCTCCAGCATCTGCCGGCGGATCGCGCTGCTCGACGCAAGGAGGAGGGTCAAAAGGACAACCTTGTGGAAAACCGGACGCGACTCCCTAGCGCGGCTTCGGGGATAGCCTCAACCGCGGGGCTGCCCAGAATCCATTTCGAGCCGTCCCGGATTCCATCCACGGCACCGGCGAACCATCCCCAGCCTGTGAATCATGGGAGAGTCTGCGCCCGACTCGCGGGAATCCCGAGGGGCTGGCAATTCTGCCTCTGTTGGAAATTCCGGAACGAGCTTCTATTTCCCGCGTCCAGCCGACCAACTGCAACTTCAATTTTCTTATAAGAATCTAATTAGGGAGAGAGAGGGTGGCCCGTTCGCCGATCAAACGCGGGGCGGCGAGCGACGCGGAGAAGCCCTTGCTCGCCGTGCTTCGGGGTGAGCGGCGCGATCCGCCGCCGATGTGGTTGATGCGGCAGGCGGGCCGCTACCTTCCCGAGTACCGCCAGCTTCGCGAGCACAAGGGAAGCTTCCTCGACCTCGTCTACGACAGCGAGGCGGCAGCCGAAGTGACGTTGCAGCCGCTGGAACGATTTGATTTCGATGCGGCGATCCTGTTCTCCGACATCCTCATCGTCCCCTTTGCGATCGGCCAGAACCTCAGCTTCGTCGCTGGCGAGGGACCGCGGCTGACTCCGCCGCTTGCATCGGCCGAGCTGGACTCTCTGACTCCGACCCTCACTCGGCTGGAGCCGGTCTACGAGACGGTTCGAAAGGTGAAGGCGAGGCTGGCTCCGAACCAAGCCCTGATCGGCTTTGCCGGCGCTCCGTGGACAGTGGCGACCTACATGGTCGCGGGGCAGGGGAGCCGCGACCAGGCGGAATCGCGACGGCTGGCCTATTCGGACCCCGATCGCTTCGCCGAGATCATCGGCCGGATCGAGCGAGTCACCTTCGATTATCTTTCCGGCCAGATCGAAGCCGGCGCCGATGCCGTCCAGCTGTTCGACAGCTGGGCCGGAAGCCTGGGCCCGGCGCAATTCGAACGCTGGGTGATCGAGCCGACGGCGCGGCTGGTCGAGCGCCTCAAGGCCGAGCATCCGGGAATTCCGGTCATCGGCTTCCCCAAGGGCGCTGGCGGCAAGCTTCGGGCCTACGCCGAAGGCACCGGCATCGACTGCGTCGGGATCGACGAAACCGTGGACCCCGTCTGGGCCGACCGCGAGCTCCCGGCGGGCTTTCCGGTCCAGGGCAACCTCGACCCGCTTGCCCTGATTGCCGGGGGCGAGCAGATGCGCGATGCGGTCGGGAGAATCGTTGACGCATTCCGCCGGCGTCCGCACATCTTCAATCTTGGGCACGGGATCCTGCCCGACACTCCGATCGCGAATGTCGAGCAGCTGGCGGCTTTGGTGAAAGGCAGCGAATGACCGACCTGACCGGCTTCCTTGGAGTCGCTTACCCCTGGGTGAAGGCCGCCCATGTCACCTTCGTGATCTTCTGGATTGCGGGGCTGCTCCTGGTTCCGCGTTTCTACGTCTATCACCATGAGTCGACGCCAGGATCGGCCGAGGATCGGGCCTGGATCGAACGCGAGCGTCGGGCCCGCAACATCATCCTCAATCCGGCGATGATCATCGTCTGGATTCTGGGTCTGATGCTCGCCTTCAACATCGACGCTTTCCACCAGGGCTGGTTCATCGCCAAGTTCCTGATGGTCATTGCGCTGAGCGGCTACCAGGGCTGGCTCGGAAGCTATGGCAAGAAGCTGGCGGCGGGGACTCGCTCGCCGGACACCCGAACGCTTCGGATCATGAACGAGGTGCCGGGAATCGCCGCCGCGATCATCGTCGTCCTGGTGATCGTCCGGCCCTTCTGAGCCGTCTCGTTTCGAATCGTCGATGGAGCCGATTGACTCGGGCCAAGCTGCTCCCTACCTCGCGCACTTCAAGGCTGTACCGGCCTGTTTTCTTCCAATCTGCCGATCCAGCCCTTCGTCCACCCAAGCGGCGTCCTGCCGCGAGGCTTTGAACAGCTGAGTCTCCCCCACGCCCGAAAAGCGATCCCCAATGCATCTCAAAGACCTGAAACAAAAATCGCCGGCTGAACTCGTTTCCATGGCCGAGGAGCTCGGCGTCGAAGGCGCATCGACGATGCGCAAGCAGGACCTCATGTTCTCGATCCTCAAGGTCGAGGCGGACGAGGGGCTTCAGATCGTCGGCAGCGGCACCATCGAGGTGCTGAACGATGGCTTCGGCTTCCTTCGCTCTCCGGAAGCCAATTATCTCGCCGGCCCGGACGACATCTATGTCGCGCCCTCGGTGGTCCGCCGCTTCGGCCTTCGTACCGGCGACACGGTCGAAGGCGAGATCCGCGGCCCCAAGGACGGCGAACGCTATTTCGCGCTCACCCGGGTCACGTCGATCAATTTCGACGATCCCGACACGGTCCGCCACCGCGTCAATTTCGACAACCTGACGCCGCTCTATCCCGACGAGAAGCTCAAGCTCGACACGCTCGATCCGACGATCAAGGATAAGTCGGCCCGGGTCATCGACATCGTCTCGCCGCTGGGCAAGGGCCAGCGCGCTTTGATCGTCGCGCCGCCGCGCACCGGCAAGACCGTGCTTCTTCAGAACATCGCGCGCGCGATCACCGACAACAATCCGGAAGTGATCCTGATCGTCCTGCTGATCGACGAGCGGCCGGAGGAAGTCACCGACATGCAGCGCTCGGTGAAGGGCGAGGTCATCTCCTCCACCTTCGACGAGCCCGCCAGCCGTCACGTCCAGGTCGCCGAGATGGTGATCGAGAAGGCCAAGCGC
>JBQCIU010000029.1:0-31384 GCA_051953395.1 Sphingomicrobium sp. | reverse complement strand
TGCGTCGGGGATCAGGCCGAGGATCGACCCGACCAAAGAGAAATCGGGCGCGGCGACGAGCTGCTGCAGGTCGGGAGTCGGCGCAGGCCGCGGCTTGCGAAGCAGGACGGCGGCCGGAACCCCGACCGCGAACACCGCCAGGAACAGGAGCGCCGCCGTCGGCTGGCCGGCAATCCACAGAATTCCCGCTCCGGTGACCGCGGCGGCGGCCGCGATTGCCGGGACGAGCCAGACGGACGCGCCGCCGACCGGCCGCGAATCGAGGAGCGGGAGCTCCTGCTGAAGCATCAGCCGATCAGGCCCGGCGGATTACCAGATTCGAACCCGGCCGTCGGGCGCGAGGTAAAGCTTCTGTCCGGGCTGCACATTGAACGCCGAATACCACGGATCCATGTTGCGAACGACGTCCGTTCGAACCGGGCACGGCGAATGCGGATCGGTCAGCAGCTGCTGACGAAGCGCGGCCTCGCGGCTCTTGCACCGCCAGACCTGCGCCCAACCCAGGTAGAAGCGCTGGTCCGCGGTCATTCCGTCGATCACCGGCGGCGGAGCGCCGTTGAGCGAGGCGATATAGGCGTCGTGCGCGACCGTCAGGCCTGCGAGGTCGGCAACATTCTCGCCCATCGTCAGCTTGCCGTTGACGTGCATTCCGGGAAGCGGCTCGTAGGCGTTGATCTGGGCCTCGTACTTGTCGAGCCGCGACTGGAAGTTCTTGGCATCGGCGGGCGTCCACCAGTCGACCAGGTTGCCATGAAGGTCGTACTTCGCGCCCTGGTCGTCGAACTGGTGGCTCATCTCGTGGCCGATCACGGCGCCGATCCCGCCATAGTTGACGGCATCGTCCGCGTTCGGATCGAAGAACGGCGGCTGGAGGATCGCTGCCGGGAAGACGATCTCGACCATCGTCGGATTCGAATAGGCGTTGATGGTCATGGGGGTCATTCCCCACTCCCAGCGGCGGATCGGGCTTCCGAGCTTGCCGAGCTGGTAGTCGGTCTCGAACCGGGCCGACCGCATCGCGTTGCCGAGGAGGTCGCTGCGGTCGATGACGAGGCCGCTCATGTCCCGCCACTGCGACGGATAGCCGATCTTGGGCGTGAAGGCGGCGAGCTTCGCATGGGCCTTCGCCTTTGTCTCGGGGCTCATCCAGTCGAGCTGGTCGATCCGCCGGTCCATCGCCGAAATGAGGTTGTGGACCAGCTTGTCGGCCGCCGCCTTCGTCTCCGGCGGGAAATATTTGGCGACGTAGAGCTTGCTGACGTCGTCACCCATGCTGTCGACGGTGAAATTGACCGCCCGCTTCCAGCGCGGTTCCTGCTCGGGAGTGCCCGAGAGGACCGTTCCGTAAAAAGCGAAATTCTCCTGGTCGAACTTCTTCGGCAGGTAGGACGCATAGGAATCCAGCGAGCGGACCAGCAGCTGGTCGCGAAGCACGGAAACCGGTGTCGCTCCGAGAAGCCCGGTGATCCCCTTGAAGGCGCTCGGCTGGAAGACGATCACATAATCGACGTTCGCGCCTTCATCCTTGAGATAGGTGGGGAAGTCGAAGCCGGGCGCGAACTTGCGCACCTGCGCCATGGTCATCTTGTTGTAGGTCTTGTTGGCGTCGCGGCTTTCCGCGCGGGTCCAGTGGACCTTCGCGACCTTTGTCTCGAAATCGAGGATCGCCTTCGCGCGTGCCGCCGCGTTGGCCTCGCCGGCAAGGTTCAGCATGTTGGTCAAATGCTCGAGATACTTGGCCTTCGTGTCGACCAGCTTGGGATCGGTCGAGAGATAATAATCGCGGTCCGGCATCCCGAGTCCGCCCTGGATCACGTTCAGCGCGTAGGCGTCCGAATTCTTGCGGTCCTGGCCGACGAACATCCGGAACGGCGTATCGATTCCGACATGGTCGGCATCGGCATAGGCCTTGGTCAGCGCTGCCTTGGACTTGATCGAGCGGACCTCGTTCAGCCACGGCTCGAACGGAGCGAGCCCCTTCGCCTCGACCGCGGCTTCGTTCATGAAGCTTTCGTAGGCGGCTCCGATCTTGCTGTTCGGGTCCTTCGATTGCTCTTCGATGATCGTGCGAGTCCGCTCCTTCGACAGATCGTCGAGGACGTTGAACATTCCGTAGCGCGACTTGTCGGCGGGAATCTGGGTGTTCTTGTCCCAGGTGCCGTTCGCATATTCGAAGAAGTCGTTTCCGGGGACGGCGGTCTGGTCCATGCCCGCGGTATCGATCCCGAACGTGCCATATTGCGGCTTCGGAGCCGCCGGAGCGGGCGCTGGCGCCGGAGCACCGGCAGGAACAAGCGCGGCTTCCGGAGGCGCGGGCACTTCCGCGGAACGGGTGGCGCAGCCGCCGAGGATCGTCCCGGCTGCAAGGACGGCAAGCAAAGTACGCATGGACCTGTGTCTCCCCACGAAAGTCAACAACCTATAGGAGGAGGCGGCAAAAGCCGTCAAAGCCGCTTGCAGAAAGTGAGCGCCGGAACGCAGAAGGGCGAATGACCGCACCGACCCTTTCCGAAGTCGTTTCCAATCCCGAGTGGCTTCCGCACACGTTCGATGCGGCGGGCGCGAACCTGACATTCGTCGACGTCCCCGAGGCGGCGCGGCGGGAGCTGATGTTCCTGTCCGACGAGCATTTCGCCGGCAACTACCCGAAGGCGACTTTTCCGGGAGCAGCGGTCGCGGCGGCAGCCGCCCAAGCACCGAGCGGTCCGCTTCACTGCATCTTCCACACCAGCTTCTGCTGCTCGACCCTGTTCGCCAGGGCTGTCGACGTGCCCGGAAGGTCGAGCCTTCTCAAAGAGCCCGACGTTCTGATCAACCTCGCCAACCGGTTCATCCGCAGCGACGATCAGGCCAACCGACAGCGGCTGGAGCTTGTGCTTCGCCTTCTCGAGCGGCCGTTCGCACCCGGCGAGACGGTGATCGTCAAGCCGACCAACTTCGCCAACCGTCTGGTCGAGAATATTCTCGCGCAGCGGCCGCAGTCGAAGGCCGTCCTCCTTTATTCGGACGTTTCGACATTCCTCCGCTCGCTCCTGAAGCGCGGAATGTTCGGCCGCATCTTCGGACGAAAGCTTTTCGCCAAACTGAGGAGCTGGAGCCCGCTCGATTTCGGCTACGGCCCCGACGAGCTGATTCAGCTGACCGACGTCCAGGTGACCGCCCTCGCCTGGCTGATGCAGATCCATCATTTCGACGCCATGGCCCGCGCCTTTCGTGACCGAGTCATGGTGATCGATTCGGCGACTCTGCTCGCGGATCCGGCCGCCGCCGTCGACGAGGCGCAGGCACTTTTCGGTCTCGCGCTCGATCGAAGCCAGGTCGAAGCGATTGCAAGCGGTCCCGTCTTTTCCAAGCACAGCAAATATCTGGACCGCGATTACGACTCCCGGGCACGCGATGAGGAGCATCGGGCGGCGACGGAGGCGCATTCCGAAGAGCTCGAGATGGTCGTGAAATGGATCGAAGCGGTCGCGGCGCAGATCGGAGCACCGCTGAAGCCCGGCCTATGAAGCCGGGTGCGCCCTCCGGCGCCGGCGGCGGAGCTTGCTCGCAAGCCACATCCGCCAGACGATGGCGGTAAGGAAATAGCCGACGACGGCGGCGGCAATCGCGATCGTGAGGATTCCGAGCGCGATCGGTCCCGAAGCTTCACGGGCCCAGAACAGGAGATGCGCAAGCTCGCCCGACGCCTGCTGGGCGACCGCGGGGCTGGTCACCACCGCATCGGCGTGAAGCTCCCACATGCCGGTCCGGTAGGCAGCATAATACATGATCGGGATCGTGATCGGATTGATCAGCAGCGTGAAGGCCGCGGCAATCGCCACGTTGGCGCGCAGCGGGATCGCAAGGAGCGCAGCGATGATCATGTGCATGAAGGGGAGCACGATCCCCACTCCAAGGCCGATCGCGACTCCTCTCGGGACCGAGCGGCGGTGCATCCGCCACAGCTCCGGCTTGGCGAGATGCCGGGCGAACGGCCGAAGGAAACGGTTTTCGTGAATCGTGTCCCGCCTGGGAATATGGCGGGTGATCCAGGCCGGCGGGGGCATGGCCGTCAGGCGCTTCGCCGAAGCAGCCGCTGCTGCTCCCGCTTCCAGTCGCGTTCCTTCACTGTGGCGCGCTTGTCGTGCACTTTCTTTCCCCGGGCGAGTGCCAGTTCGACCTTGGCTCGCCCGCGCCCGTTAAAATAGATTGAAAGCGGCACGAGCGTTAGCCCCTGCCGTGTGACGGCGCCGTTCAATTTTGCGATTTCGCGCTTGCTGAGCAGCAACTTGCGCTGGCGGCGCGGCTCGTGGTTCAGCCGGTTGCCGTGGCTATATTCCGGAATGTGGCTGTTGATCAGCCAGATCTCGTCGCCCTCGACGGTCGCGTAGCTCTCGGCGATCGAGCCTTCGCCGTGGCGAAGCGACTTCACCTCGGTCCCGACCAGAGCAATCCCCGCCTCGAAGCGATCCTCGATGAAATAGTCGAAGCGCGCGCGCCGGTTCTCGGCGACGACCTTCGTCTTGTCGAATGGGGGCGCGAGCGGCTTGGGCATGAAGCTTAGATAAGGCCTGCGCGCTCCAATGCAGCATCCACGGCGCGCTTTGATTCGTCCGAGGCCTCGACGATCGGCAGCCGGGCTTCCGTCGGGAAGCCGTTGCGGACTCGAGAGAGCGCATATTTGGTCGGCGCGGGCGACGCGTCGGTGAAGAGCGCCGCGTGGAGCGGATAGAGCTTGTCCTGGAGCTGGAGAGCATCGGCCCAGCGGCCTTCGCGCATCGCCTTCTGGAATTCCGAGCAGAGCTTCGGAGCGACATTGGCGCTGACCGAAATGCAGCCGACACCGCCCATCGCGCTGAACCCCAGCGCCATGTCGTCATTGCCCGACAGCTGGCAGAAATCCTCGCCGCAGGCGATCCGTTGGGCGGACACCCGCGCAAGGTTCCCGGTCGCGTCCTTGACGGCGACAATCTTCGGATGCCTTGAAATCTGGCCCAGGGTCTCGACCGAGATGTCGGCCACGGTGCGCGAGGGCACATTGTAAACGACGATGGGAATAGGCGACGAATCCGCGATCGCGGTGAAATGCGCCGCAAGCCCCGCCTGGCTTGGCTTGTTGTAATAGGGAACCACGACGAGCGCCGCGTCGGCACCCAGGTCGGCTGCCGCCCGGGTCCGTTCGATGGAGGCTTCCGTATTGTAGGTCCCGGTGCCCGCGATCACCGGCACCCGCCCGTTCGCGACCCGGACGACCGTCGCGATGACCTTGCGGTGCTCGTCCGAATTCAGGGTGGCGACTTCGCCCGTCGTTCCGCACGGCACCAGCCCGTTCGAACCCTGCTCGATCTGCCATTCGACGAAGGCGGAAAGTGAGTCTTCGTCGACACACTTGCCCGAAAAAGGGGTCACAAGCGCCGGTATGGAACCGAAAAACATGGGTTTTTCCTTCACTTGGGAGTTTTGGAGGGGTTACAACCTCGGTCCCATTCAGCACCTGATAAGGAGACGGTCGGTAGAATGTCCAGCATGGGTAAGAGGGCGTTTTTCATTCCGATCCTGCTGGCGTTGACCGCCTCGGCTTCCGCGGTCCTGCCGTCAATCACCCCCGACTCCGGCGTCGCCTCGGCTGCAAGCGCGAGCATCAACGGCGCAATCGCCCAGTGGCGGCAGTTCCGCCAGGGCGGCAATTACAGCTTCTCCGATTATGCCCGTTTCCTGAATTACAACCGCGGCTGGCCGGGTGAGACCGCGATGCGCCGCGACGCCGAAAAGGCGATGCGCCCCGGCGAGAATGCGGCGCTTGTGCTCGGCTTCTACGCCCAGGAAAAGCCCGGGAGCGGCAACGGGTGGACTCGCTATTCCGATGCGTTGAGCTCGGTCGGCCGAACGAACGAAGCCGTGGACGCTGCCCGGCATGCCTGGGCATCCGACGACCTCAGCGCCGCGGACGAGGCCTATATCCTCGGCCGGTTCGGAGCGAATTTGACGGCGCAGGACCATAATGCGCGGGTCGACGCCCTGCTGTTCAACAAGGATCCGACCGACGCCGCCCGCCTGCTGCAATGGACGACGCCCGACCGGCGCGCCGCCTTTGCCGCTCGGATCGCGATGCTTCAGCGTTCGCCGGACGCAGAGACGCTCTATCGCGCTGCCGCCCACCGGATCAGCGCCGATTCCGGGCTGCTGATGGGCCGCCTGCGCTACCTGCGCGACGGAGGCAACGAAAGCTCGGCTCGCCAGCTCGCTTCGCAGCCGCATCATTTCACCGAGACTCCGGCGGATCCCGAGCGCTGGTACGAAATGCTCCTGCTGCTGGCCAACGGAGCGGCTCAGGACCGGCAGTGGCATTATGCGTACAACATCGCCCGGCAACTCGACGACGCTTTCCCGCAGGGCACGCAGATCGCCGACCAGCCCTATGGGGTGCGCGACGACTACACCAGCCTGGCGTGGCTCGCCGGCCGCGTCGCTCTGGACCGGCTGAACAAGCCCGGCAACGCCGTCGCGATGTTCTACCGCTACGCCTATGGCGGCAAGTCGCTGCAGGTGGCGACGAAGGGCTTCTACTGGGCGGGACGCGCTTCGCTCGCCGCCGGTCACGCGGCCGACGCAAGCGCCTATTTCCAGCGCGCGGCACTCTATCCCGACCTGTTCTACGGCCAGCTCGCGCTCGAGCGCCTTGGCCGGTCCGTTCCACCGCCTACCTATCCGGTCGCGGTTGCGGCCGCCGATCCCGAGCGGGCGGTGTTCAACCAGAACCGTCTGGTCCAGGCGACCCGGACGATGGCTTATTACGGAAGCGAGCCCGAACGGATGCTGTTCGTCCGGGCGCTCGCCGAATCCCTGAAAACCGACAAGGACCGCACGCTTGCGCTCGAAATGGCGCGGCAGCTCGACCGCCGCGACCTCGCCGTATGGCTGACCCGAGCGGCCCGGAACGACGGCGACGCCTTCTACGTGCGCGATGCCTACCCGACGATTCGCTCGACTCCGCGGACCAGCTGGGCGCTGGCGAACGGAATCACCCGGCAGGAAAGCTCGTTCGACCAGAATGCGGTGAGCTGGGCCGGCGCTCGCGGAATGATGCAGCTGATGCCCGGGACCGCTCGGGAGGAAGCGGGCAAGCTCGGCGTGGGCTACGACGGCAACCGGCTCCACGACGCGGACTATAACGTGATGCTCGGCTCGTCCTATTTCCAGCGGATGCTGAACCGCTGGGATGGAAGCGTTCCGCTGGCCGTCGCGAGCTACAATGCCGGATCCGGCAACGTCGCCAAGTGGATCAAGGCGTACGGCGATCCCAGGAGCGGAAGCGTCGACATGATCGGCTGGATCGAGGCGATCCCGTTCAGCGAGACCCGCGGCTACGTACAGCGCGTGATCGAGAACAGCGTCGTCTACGACAGCATCAATCCGCAGCCCGCGAGCCGCACCGCGCTTCACGTTTCCCGCTATCTCGGGAAGGGCACGCCGGGCTAAGCCGCCCGGATGGCCGACAAGCCGCGATTCATTACGCCCGAGGGATTCCGCCGGCTGAAGGCGGAATATGACGAGCTGTTCGGCGTGGAGCGGCCGAAGATCGTCGAGGTCGTGTCCTGGGCAGCCTCGCTCGGCGATCGTTCCGAAAACGCCGATTACCTCTACGGCAAGAAGCGTCTCCGCGAGATCGATCGGCGGCTGGGCTATCTCGCCCGGATCATGAAAGCCGCGAAGGTCGTCGACCCCGCCGAGCAGCCGTCGCGAGACCAGGTTCGCTTCGGCGCCAGGGTCGAACTCGCGGATGAGGACGACAATCGGCGGGTGCTGACGATCGTCGGCGACGACGAGACCGATGCGTCAGCCGGCCGCATCGGCTGGAGCGCTCCCCTCGCCCGCGCACTCATCGGCGCGAAGATCGGCGACGAACGCACCGTCCGCCTCCCTGCCGGCGAGAAGAGCTACGAAGTGATGAGCATCCGCTACCCGGATTAGGCAACTTGCTCCGCTGGCTTTGAGCTATTGCGGCGATTGCGAGCAACGTTACCTTTGTATCGGGAGGCCTTGGATGCGCGGGTATCGGCCAGATGATGATTGGGCCGAACTGACAACGACGTCAGGTGAGCCGCTACAGAGCGGGCACGCATTCCTGTTTTTTGCCGCAGTTGTAGGAGTGCCGATCCTGGTCGGCGTGATCGCACATTTCACCGTTGCCCGAACAGTTAGTCTGCTCGTCGCGGTGAGTTTCCTTTCCGCAAGTGCAGTCGTCCTACAAGAACTCCGAACTTGTGTTCGCCGCCGCTATTTCGAGTTCCCCTTGTATCAGGCGCGTGTATCGAAGGAGGAATCCCCATTAGGCTTTTCGATCTACTTCGGGGTCTATTCCTGCACAGTGGCAATAGCCGCGGTAATCGGGATTGCTTTCGGGGCGCTCGCCCTCTTCGATCCCTCTGCGTTTTGAAAGTCGTTCCGCGCTAGGGCACTGAAGCAATGTCCGGTGGCACCCAGTCCCGCCTCGCTTCCACCGAAAATAGCCGCTGCGGCGAATAGAAGCGCAGCGGCCATTCGCGACGGCCCATGGGCGAGAGCAGCAGCTCGTTGACCAGCTCGTGCAGCGGTTCCTTCAGGTCCGCTTCGGCAAGGAACAGGCGCACGCCGCGAAGGAACACCCGGGTGATGGTCTCGTGATAGCCTTCGCTGTCGCTGTTCACCCCGCCGACGCTCTCATTGTACTTCCGGATGATGTCCGGAAGCTGCTTGTCGAGGTCCACGTCGGGTCGCTTCAGCAGAAGATACGTCGTCGCCGCGAGATGCGCCTCGTGGGTCCACTCCTCTCGCGGCAAAGTGCGCGCGAGCAGCCCTTCGCCGAGATGCTCGATCTCGGCGTCGGAGTGGAACAGGCGTGGTTCGAATTCGGGCATCTGATCGGGTCCTAAAGGGGCCCGGTCAGCGACCGGGCATCAAGCCGGGGTGGTCTGCGTCTGCGGTTGCGCTTGCGATTGCGCGACCTTGGGAGCGGCTTGCCGGACGCCCTCGTCGACGTGCGTTTCGAACTGCGCGAAATTCTCGACGAACAGGTCGACAAGCTTCGCGGCCATCGCGTCATATTCCGCCGGGTTCGCCCAGGTGCCGCGCGGGTCGAGCAGCTTGCTGTCCACACCCGGAACCGCGACCGGAACCTCGAACCCGAAGTTCGGGTCCTTGCGGAACTCGACATTCTTCAGGCTGCCGTCGAGCGCTGCATTCAGAAGCGCGCGGGTTTCCTTGATCGGCATGCGCTTGCCGACGCCGTACTTGCCGCCGGTCCAGCCGGTGTGGACCAGCCAGCAATCGACTCCGCCCTTGGCGATCCGCTCCTTGAGCAAATTGCCGTAGATCGACGGGTGGCGCGGCATGAACGGCGCTCCGAAGCAGGTCGAGAAAGTCGCCTGCGGCTCGGTCACTCCGATTTCCGTGCCCGCGACCTTGGCGGTGTAGCCGGACAGGAAGTGGTACATCGCCTGCTCGGGAGTCAGCCTGGCGATCGGCGGAAGAACGCCGAACGCGTCCGCGGTCAGCATCACCACGTTATTGGGCGGCGGCCCCTTGTTCTCGGGCTACTTTTGGGGGATGTAATCGACCGGATAGGCGCCGCGGCTGTTCTCGGCCAGCGTCGGGTCGTCGAGGTCGAGCTCGCGAGTCACCGGATCGACGACAACGTTCTCGAGAACGGTCCCGAAGCGCTTGGTCGTCGCGTAGATTTCCGGCTCGGACTCCGCCGACAGCCGGATCATCTTGGCGTAGCAGCCGCCTTCGAAGTTGAAGACCGCCGTGTCCGACCATCCGTGCTCGTCGTCACCGATGAGAGTGCGCTTCGGGTCGGCCGAAAGCGTCGTCTTCCCGGTGCCGGACAGGCCGAAGAAGATCGCCGTGTCGCCCTTGGGGCCGATGTTGGCCGAGCAATGCATCGGCATGATGCCCTGCGGCGGAAGCAGGAAGTTGAGGAGGCCGAACACCGACTTCTTCATTTCGCCGGCATAAGCCGTGCCGCCGATCAGGATCAGCTTCTTGGTGAAGTTCACCGCGACCACGGTCTCGCTTCGCGAGCCGTGCCGCTCGGGATCGGCGCGGAAGCTCGGAAGGTCGATGATCGTGAACTCGGGGACGAAGCCCTCGAGCTCGCTCGCCTCGGGACGAACCAGCATCGTCCGGATGAACAGGCTGTGCCAGGCAAGCTCGTTGATGACTCGGACGCGGACCCGGTGCTCGGGCTGCGAACCGCCGAACAGGTCCTGGACGAACAGCGTCTGCTTTTCTCCGAGAGCGATCAGAAAGTCTTCGTGAAGGCGGTCGAACGCGGCGGGGTCCATCGGCTTGTTGCCGTCGTTCCACCAGATGACGTCCTTCGTCATCTCGTCCTTGACGGTGAACTTGTCCTTGGCGCTTCGTCCCGTGTGCTTGCCCGTCTTGGCGACGATCGGCCCGTCCTTGGCAAGAAGACCTTCCTTGCGCTGGACGGCGAACTCCACCAGCGGCGCAGTCGTCAGGTTCCAGTGCAGCTCGGCGGGGGTGGTGATCCCCTGCGCGTCCAATCCATGCTTCGCGACCCTGTCGGCCACCTCGTTCCCTTCCAGTAAAAATGAGCGGCGGCGACCTTCCGGCAGCCGCCGCACCGCGTTCCAAGCGCCTATAGACCCGAAAAAGTTGCCCGGTCAAAAGCGGCCGTTGCGCTTGTCTCGCTTCAGGCCGCCTTGTAAGCCCGCCTTGGATCGCCCGAATGAGCCATGTCATCGCGCTGGTCGACGACGACCGCAATATCCTGACCTCGGTGTCGATTGCCCTCCAGTCGGAAGGATTCGTCACCCGAGTCTATACGGACGGCACCGCGGCCCTGAAGGCCTTTGCGGAGAATCTTCCCGACCTCGGCGTGTTCGATATCAAGATGCCGCAGATGGACGGGATGGAGCTGCTCCGGCGGCTTCGCGAGTTCAGCTCGATGCCGGTCATCTTTCTCACCTCCAAGGACGACGAGCTCGACGAGGCGCTGGGCCTGGCGATGGGCGCCGACGATTATATCACCAAGCCTTTCTCGCAGCGGCTTCTCCTCGCCCGAATCCGCGCGATCCTTCGCCGCCAGGAGCTGGCCAAGACCGAAGCCGCTCCGGCCGAGCAGGCGGAGCCCGAGCTGCTGCTCCGTGGCCGGCTCAGCATGGACCCGGCCCGGCACAAGGTGAAATGGGACGGGAAGGACGTCAGCCTGACCGTCACCGAGTTTCTTATCCTCGAGGCGCTCGCGCAGCGCCCCGGAGTGGTCAAGAACCGCAACCAGCTGCTCGACATCGCCTATCAGGACGACGTCTATGTCGACGACCGGACGATCGACAGCCACATCAAGCGGATCCGCCGCAAGTTCCGGGCCGCCGACCCGCAATTCGACGCGATCGATACGCTGTACGGCGTCGGCTACCGGTTTGAGGAATAGGTTTCGCCGATGGTGAGACGCCGCCGCCGCGATTCCCGGCCGTGGACCGCCCGCTGGACCCTGACGTGGCGGATCCTGGCGGTGAACATCCTCACGATCCTCATCCTGGCGCTGGGGGTCATCTATCTCGACGCGTTCCGGAACAAGCTCAGCAAGGAGCGCATCCACCGGACCGAGCGTGAAGCCCAGATCACCGCAATCATCGCCAACGCCCTGCCGCCCGACAAGCGGCCTGGCGCGCTCGCGGCCATATCAAAGTCGACCGGAAGCCGGATCCGCCTGTTTGGCCCCGATGGGCGCCTGATCGCCGACAGCTGGACGTCCACGGGTCCGACCTATGTTCTTCGCGATCCTTCGAAGGAAAGCTGGATGAAGGACGCCGCGCGCGCGCTCGACCGCGGCTTCAACTTCATCGTCGGCGCCGAATATGCGCCCGATTTCGTCGAGCCGGCCAAGGATACCATGAAGGCGTGGCCCGAAGCCGACCAGGCCCAGCGTGACAAGGTGGTGACGAGCGCCATCCGAACCGCTCCCGACCTGACGCCGGTTCTGTCCGCGGCCGCTCCCGTTGACGGCGGCGCGCTCCTCGTCACCTCCAACGAGCGGAGCCTCGTCCGGTCGATGCGCAGCCAGCGCGCCGCGCTCGGGATCGCGATGGCGGCCGCGATCCTCCTTTCCATCCTGCTGTCGCTGTTCCTCGCCCGGACCATCGTCCGGCCCCTGCGCCGAATCGCGATCTCGGCGCACCGGGTCCGGCTGGGCCGAGCGCGCGAGGTGCGCGTTCCGCGCCTGCCGTCGCGCCGCGACGAGATCGGGCTGCTGGCCCGTTCCGTATCGGACATGAGCCAGTCACTTCGCCACCGGATCGACAATATCGAGGCGTTCGCGGCGGACGTCACCCATGAGCTCAAGAACCCCCTCGCTTCGCTGCGCTCCGCGATCGACGGCCTGAACAGCGTCAAGGACGCCAAGCTCCGCGACCGGCTGATGGAAGTCGCCCGCGAGGATGTGGTCCGTCTCGACCGGTTGATCAGCGACATCAGCGAAGCCGCGCGCACCGACGCCGAGCTTGCCCGCGCCCGATTCGAGCCGGTCGACCTCGGCCTTGTCATCGAGCAGCTGATCGCCAGCTGGGACAGCCGCCGCGAGAAAGGCGACGCCCGCATCGCTTATGCGCGCCCGCGCCGCGAAAGCGCGATGGTCCTCGGCGATCCGAGCCGTCTCGCCCGGGCGATCGACAATATCCTCGACAATGCGGTGAGCTTCTCCCCACCGGGCGGCCTGGTCGAAATTGCCGCGTCGCGGGTCGGAAATCGGGTCCGGATCCGGATCGACGACGAAGGGCCCGGCGTGCCGGAGGAGGCCCGCGAGGCGATCTTCAACCGCTTCCACTCGGTGCGGCCCGAAGGCGAGCATTTCGGCAGACACTCCGGCTTGGGTCTCGCCATCGCCAAGGCTATCGTCGAAGGCCACGACGGGGAGATCAGCGTGTTCGACCGCGACGATGCGCCGTCTGGCGCGCGCTTCATCATCTCGCTTCCGGCGGCGGATCAGCAATGACCGTTCAACGGCCCCTGTCCGGCGAATCGATCCACGCGACGACGGTCGCGATCGACGGGAAAGCGGTGTTGATCACCGGCCCCTCCGGTTCGGGCAAGTCGGACCTCGCGCTCCGACTGATCGACCGCGGGTTCATGCTGGTCAGCGACGACCAGACGCTTGTACGCCGGGAGGGGGACAGGCTGTTCGCATCGGCGCCCGCAACGATTGCCGGGAAACTCGAGATTCGCGGCATCGGGATCGTCGAGATGGAGAATGCGAGCGACATCCCGGCCGCGCTGATCGTCGAGCTTACGGGCGCTGTCCCGCGCCTTCCCGATGACGATCGGGAGCTGCAGGTGCTTGGAATCCCGCTTCCGCTGGTCACGATAGACGCAATGACTCCGTCCGCTGCAGCGAAAGTCGTGGTCGCCCTCGACCGGCTGGGTCTCGAATGAGCGATTCCCCACACAAGCCGCGCCTGCTCCTCGTCACCGGCATGTCCGGCGCCGGCAAGTCCACCGTCCTCGACGCGCTGGAGGACATGGGCTGGGACATCGTCGACAATCTCCCTGCCGATCTGCTGCGCGATTTCGTGCACGGAAGCGATCAGTGCCGGACAGCTCCCGTGGCCATCGGCATGGACGTTCGAAGCCGGGGCTTCGATCCGGCGAAGCTTCCGGACCTTTTCCACTCGATCGAGGGCGTCGAACCCGAAATCCTCTATCTCGACTGTTCCAGCGCCGACCTGATCCGCCGCTTCGACAAGACCCGCCGGCTTCACCCGCTCGCGCCCGACCGCCCGGCCGAGGACGGCATCGCCCGCGAACGGTCGCTGCTGGGGCCGCTGAGGCGCGCTGCGGACGGCATCATCGACACCACGGATATGTCGCCGGTCGAGCTTCGCGAGGAACTCCGCCGCCGTTTCGGAACCCAGCGCGAACCCGTTCTGACTCTGGCCTCGTTCGGGTTCGGCCACGGCATCTCCAGGACCGCCGACCTGGTGTTCGACATGCGGTTCCTGGCTAACCCGCATTGGGTCGACGAGCTTCGCCCGCTGACGGGCCAGGACCAGCCGGTTCGCGACTATGTGGCCAAGGACCCGGCCTGGGCGGATTCGATGGACCGAATCGAAGCGCTTCTCAGGGAGTGGATTCCCCGCTACTGGGCCGCGGGCAAAACATATCTTACGGTTGCATTCGGCTGCACGGGGGGGCGCCACCGTTCGGTGGCTGCCGCGGCCGAAATGGCGGAACGATTGCGGGCAGCGGGTTTCAACCCCAACCTGCGTCACCGCGACCTGGGGTCGGCGCCGAGCGACAGGATCGAGGACAAGGCCGGGGCCACGCCGTAGCGAGAGTGGAAGCGAGTTGAACGGATGATTGGATTGGTGCTGGTGACCCACGGCCGTCTTGCGGCCGAGTTCATCACCGCAATGGAGCATGTGGTCGGCCCGCAGGAAGCCATCGAGGCGGTCTGCATCGGCCCGGACGACGATATGGAGGCGCGGCGCAAGGACATTGCCGACGCCATCAAGGCCGTCGACCAGGGCAAGGGCGTGATCATCCTCACCGACCTGTTCGGCGGCACTCCGTCCAACCTGGCGATCAGCCTCATGAAGACGGAGAATGTCGAGGTCATCGCCGGCGTGAACCTGCCGATGCTGATCCGGCTGGAGGGCGCCCGCAAGGTGATGGGGGTCCACGCGGCCGTCGCGGCTGCTCGCGAGGCCGGCCGCAAGTATATTTCGGTCGCATCCGAAATCCTCGGGGAAGCCGCCGCTTGAGCGAAGCGTCGCGCGAGGTCACGATCGTCAATACTCGAGGGCTCCACGCCCGGGCGAGCGCCAAGTTCGTCAATCTCGCAAGCCAGCTCGAATCGAAGATCGAGGTTGAAAAGGACGGCAACCGGGTCGTCGGAACCTCGATCATGGGATTGATGATGCTCGGCGCGGCCAAGGGCGATTCGATCGTGATCCACGCCGAGGGCGCGAATGCCGAGGATGCGCTTCAGCAGCTCGTCCAGCTGGTCGAATGCGGCTTCGACGAGGAGTGCGGCTGAGCGGTGCCGAGAGAGGTCACCGCTTTTTCCAACGCCACCGTGAAGCGGTTGCGCGCGCTTCGCGACAAGAAGGCGCGCCGGTCGGAGCACATGTTCCTCGCCGAGGGACTTCGGATCATCGCCGAGGCGCGCGACAGCGGCCGGCTTCCGGAAATCATCGCATTCTCGGCTGAGGGCGCGAAGCACCCGCTGGCGGCAGAGATCATCGCCGCGACCGAAGCCGCGGGTGGCGACGCGATCGAAACGACGGCCGACATCCTCTCGAAGATGAGCGGCAAGGACAATCCGCAGATGCTGCTCGGCGCCTACAGCCAGCCGGAAACGACGCTGGAGCGGATCGATCGTTCGGCGGCGCCGCTGTGGATTTGTGCGCAGGCCCTTCGCGACCCCGGCAATATCGGCACGATCCTTCGTACCGGCGACGCGGTCGGAGCGGGCGGGCTGATCCTCATCGACGATTGCGCCGACCCCTTCTCTGTGGAGGCGGTGCGGGCATCGATGGGCGCGGTCTTCACGCAGCAGGTGGCGGCGGCGCGCTGGGAGGAGTTCCTGCCCTGGTTGCGCTCAGCGCCGGGGCAGCTCGTCGGCACCAGCCTCAAGACCACGCACGACTATCTCGACGCACGCTACGATCGACCCTGCTTCCTCCTGATCGGCAACGAGCAGCAGGGCCTGCCGGAGGCTTACGAAGCGGAATGCGACCTCCTCGTGAAAATCCCGATGGCGGGCCGGGCCGACAGCCTCAACGCGGCCGTCGCCGCAGCAGTCATGGCCTTCGCGATCAAGGCGAGCTGGCGGAACTGACACGCCAAGGAACGGTTGTTTTGCAATGAAACGCTGGATTCTCGCCTCGCTTCCGCTCCTCGCCGCCTGCGCACCGTTCCCGCCGGCGCCGCCAGCTCCCTATCACGGAGTGGGGACCGAGCCGTTCTGGAGCCTCATCATCGACGAGCGCAACGTCACCTTCATCCTGTCGGGCGAGCAGCCGATCGTTCAGCCGAGGCCGAAGGCGATCGTCGGGATTGCCGGCGAGATCTACCAGACGCCGCGAATCGACGTGAACATCGTCCACGCCCAGTGCAGCGACGGAATGAGCGACCGCACCTATCCGGACAAGCTGCAGGTCACGATCGACGGCAAGCGCTTCAACGGCTGCGGCGGGCTTTAGGCCTCGTCTTCCTCATCGGCAGGTTCCAGGCGCGGAAGGGTCGGATCGTCGAGGCTGATCTCCACCGGCTCGCCGTCCTTCGTGGCGAGCTTGGTCAGAGTTCGGGGTGAAGCTTCGATCACCGGCGGCTCCTCGATGTCCTTCGCGCTCCCCGCGCCCAGCTCCTCGAACCGCCGGGCCTGGGTCAAGACCTGGCTTTCCAGGCTCCCGACCATCTTGTTGTAGGCGTTGTTCATCCGACCGAGGTTGGTCCCGACGGAAGCCACATGTTCCGCCATGGTCGCCAGACGCGAGTGGAGCTCCTTGCCCAGTTCGGCAATCTTGCCCGCCTCGGCGGCGAGCTTCTCCTGCTTCCACACGGTCGCGACGGTACGGGCGATGGCGACGAGATTGGTCGGCGTCGCCAACAGGACGCGGCGTTCGAACGCCCACTCCCAAAGCCCCGGATCCTGCTCCAGCGCCGCGGTCAGGAAATGCTCGCCTGGGATATACATGACGACATAGTCGGCGGCGTCGCCGAACTGCGCCCAATAGGCCTTGGATCCCAGCTGCTGGACGTGGTTGCGCATCGACGCGACGTGCGCCTGGAAACAGGCCAGGCGCTTCTCGTCATCCACCTCCTCGCACGCTTCGAGATAGGCGTTGAGCGAGCATTTGGCGTCGATCACCAGCTTCCGCTCCGACGGAAGGTTCACCACCACGTCCGGCCGCAGCCGCCCGTCCTCCGTGTTGACCGAGACTTCCATCTCGAAGTCCACGCCTTCGACCAGCCCGGCCTGGGTCAGCACATTGCGAAGCGACTGCTCGCCCCAGCGGCCCCGCGCCTTCGGCGAGGAGCGAAGCGCGTTGACGAGATTGCGGGTCTCGTCGCGAACCCTCCCCTGGCCCTCCCGAACCTGCTCGACGACCGCTTTCAGCCCGGCATAATGGTCGATGCGCTCTTTCTCGACCCGCTGAAGCCCCTCTTCGTAGCGCTTCAGGGTGGTTTCGACCGGAGCCAGCAATTCCTTCAGCTTCGTCTCGCTTGCCTTGTCGGCGGCGCTGAATCGTTCGCCCGCCCTCTCCAGGAAATCCTTGTGCGCCTTGTCGAGAAGCTGGTCGCCCACCTCTCGGAACTGGGCGATCAGCGCGTCCTTGGATTGCGCCAAGTCCTTCATTCGCTGGTCGAAGTTGCGCGCGTCGGCCTGCAACGCCGCAAGCTCGCGCGACGCGGAGTCGAGCGACGTGCGGGCTTCGTCGCGTTCGGCAGTCACGGAATTGAGCTGCATCCGCAGGTTTTCGACCGTCTGGACCGCGGCGGCGGAATTCCGGCCGGCCACCAGCCAGCCGATCAGCGCCCCGACCGCCAGAGCGACCACGACAGCAAGGACCAGGCTCAATTCCATACTCATTCCCCCTGCGGAACAGAATGGGAACTTACGCCGGGAGTTGCCGACGCTCAAGTGGAACCCCTATCCTTTCCACAGGTTCGGTTCGGGAGAGCAGGAGAAACCGATGTCCATTCGCAAGATGATTGCGCTGCACCCCGACGTCGCGGGGCACGTCAACCAGACTCTGGCCGACGCAGCCCACCACCTGATGTATTGCGCGCGGATGTGCGTCAGCTGCGCCGACGCCTGCAGTGCGGAGCCCATGGACATGCGCCAGTGCATCCGCTCCTGCCTCGACTGCTCGGACGTGTGCGAGGCGACGGGAAAGCTCGCCGTCCGCCGGACGGGCACCAACGAAGAGGTGCTGAAGGAGACTCTCGAGCTTTGCGCCCGGGTTTGCGATTACTGCGCGGTCGAGTGCGAGAAGCATGAGCATGAGCATTGCAAGCTCTGCGCGCAGATGTGCCGCGAATGCGCGGAGGATTGCCGCAACGCGGCGGCGAGCATCACTCCGGAGTCCTGACCGTGCGCGGCCTGGCGACAGCGGCGTGCATTCTCGCCCTCGCCGCCTGCAACAAGGGTCCCGCGACCGGGGAGCCCAACGGCCCGATCGCCGGCGCTCCGAGCGGTCCGGTGGCCACCGGTCGCGCCGACAGCAACAACATGGTGAGCGGCGGCGAGGCAACGGCGGTCAAAGCCGGTGACCTTCCCGCGCCGGGACCGGTGCCGCGGTTCGTCGGCAAATGGGCGGCCGACCAGAAATCCTGCGATTCCGCCGCCTGGCAGTTCACGCAGACCACGTTGCGGACGCCGGCGGGATCGAGCTGCAGCTTCGGTCAGGTGAGCGAGGTGCCCGGCGGCTATGACGTGAAGGCGACATGCACCGCCGAAGGTCCGCCGGCTTCCGACACGCTGCAGATCCGCTTTGCCGAATCGGCGAAGGCGATGCTGTTCCACTCCAAATCGATTGCCGACACCGGGCTCGTATTCTGCGGGCGGGACGCGTGAATCGGCGGACTTGCTGATCGGCCCGCCCGCCGCATAAAGTCGGGTGTCGCTGATCTCCGAAGGGAACGCCGAATGCGCCGAGCAATCCTTGTCGCCACCGTCCTGCTTCTCGCCGCCTGCAACAACCGCGCAAATTGGGAGAACGAGCAGGCCACGCTCGCCAACGATCTCAACGCCAGCTCTTCCGCGGCAGACGCGAATTCGACTGCGCCCGCCGCCAATGAGGCCGCGCCGGCCGCGAATGACGTCAACGCTACCGCCGGCAACGAAGCTGGAAACGAGGTGAACATGACGGCGCCGACGAACGAGGCCGCGCCGAAGGGCTGAGGCCTAAGCCGCCCTCTTCTCCTGCTCCTTGCGGAGCTTGGCGAGCTTCTTCAGGATCATCTCGCGCTTCAGGCGCGACAGGTGGTCAATGAACAGCACGCCCTCGAGATGGTCCATCTCGTGCTGCAGGCAGGTTGCGAGCAAGCCTTCGATGTCGGCCTCATGGGCATCGCCATTCTCGTCGAGCCAGCGTGCCCGGACGCGGTCCGGCCGGTCGACCTCGGCATATTGATCCGGGACTGAAAGGCAGCCCTCGGTGTAGGGCACGTCCTGGTCCGAGGAATCGAGGATTTCCGGGTTGATGAAGACGCGCGGGTCCCTGACGGGCTCGCCGCCCTCGACCTCCGGCTCCTGCAGGTCGATGACCAGGATCCGCTTCGGAACTCCGACCTGGATCGCCGCAAGCCCGATTCCGGGCGCTTCGTACATCGTCTCGAACATGTCGGCGATAAGCGCACGAACCTCGTCGTCCACCTTCTCGACAGGCAGGGATTTCTGCCGGAGCAGCGGGTCCGGAACCTCCAGGATCGGTCGAATTGCCATGGCCAGGATTTAAGACCGCGACCCCTTCGCCGCAAGGGCGGCGCTCAGCTCGTCCGCTGCGGGTGGTGCGGGACCAAGATCAAGGTTCGCCCCTCGACCCGCCACGAATCCAGCTCGGAAAGGAAGTTCATTCCGATCACGTCGAGGTCGAGACCCGGCGCGCTGACCACCCGCAGGTTGCGCGCGACGATATTCCCGACCCGAAGCTCGTCGATCGTCCCGGTCTGCGCGGCCGTCGCTCCATTGGCGGTTCTCAGGATGACCGGGGTAAGACCCATCGCGGTGCCTACGCCGGCCGCTCTGGCGGTATCGGTCGAGAGCGCCGTCACCGTCGCTCCGCTGTCGATCAGCATCCGCCGCTTCACGCCGTTGATATTGGCGTCGACCCAGAAATGCCCGTCCGGCGCCATTCGAACGCGCAGCTCGTTCCCCGAGACCGTCTGGCTGTCGAGCCCGAGTTGCTCGGTCAGCCGCGCGAGAGTCGGCTGGTAGGGCGCTTGTTGAAGCAGCAGGAAGACGGCGAAGGCCAGGATCGCGAAGGAAAAGAGCGCGCGGATGACGCCGCCGACATAAGGCAGGCGCTGGAGGACGACGATGATGACCGCGATGCCTGCCGCGTAGATGGCGAGATGCTGCCAATCGGGCGCTGCGGCCATCGGATCAAGCAACGGGGCGCCTCGCTCTCAGGGCCTGCGCCAGCGTTCCTTCGTCGAGATAATCCAGTTCGCCGCCCACCGGCAGGCCATGCGCAAGCTGTGTCAGCCGGACGGGGAAACCCTCCAGCCGCTCGGCGAGATAATGGGCGGTCGTCTGCCCCTCCAGAGTCGCGTTCATCGCCAGCACCACTTCGTCCACCCCGCCCTTGGACACCCGGCTGACGAGCTGGTCGATGGTGAGGTCCTCTGGCCTCACCCCGTCGAGCGCCGAGAGTCGGCCGCCGAGCACGTGATAGCGGCCGGGAAACAGCCGCGAGCGGTCCAGCGCCCACAGGTCCGCGACCTCCTCGACCACGCAAAGCGACCGGTCGTCGCGACGGGGGTCGCGGCAGATCCCGCAGGGATCGGACGTATCGACATTGCCGCAGGTCGAGCAGGTCGAAAGCGTGTCCGACACCTTCTGGAGCGCGGCGAGCAACGGCTGGAGCGTGCTTTCGCGCTTCTTCATCAGGTGGAGGACCGCGCGGCGGGCCGAGCGCGGTCCCAGGCCGGGAAGCCGCGCCAGCGCATTCGCCAATGTCTCGATTTCCTGGCTAGCCACGGCAGTTGAGATAGGAATTTCGCCGCTCTCGCGCCATAGGGCACCGCCATGCGCATAGTCTTCATGGGATCGCCGGATTTTGCGGTGCCGAGCCTCGAGGCCCTGGTCGCGGCCGGACACGAGGTGATTTGCGTCTACACCCAGCCGCCGCGCCCCGCCGGACGCGGCAAAGGCGAGCAGAAAACGGCGGTGCACAAGCGCGCCGAAGAACTGGGCATCGAGGTTCGCACCCCGAGGACTCTGCGCGACCCGCAGGAGCGGGCGCGCTTCGCCGCTCTGGATTCCGATCTCGCGGTGGTCGCGGCCTACGGCCTGATCCTTCCAAGGCCGGTCCTCGAAGCGCCGAAAGCCGGCTGCATCAACGTCCACGCCTCCCTCCTCCCCCGTTGGCGCGGCGCCGCCCCGATCCAGCGCGCGATCCTTGCCGGCGACAAAGTGACGGGCGTCACGATCATGCGGATGGAGGAAGGCCTGGATACCGGGCCGATGCTCCTCACGCGCGAAGTCCCCATCGACCGGAAGACGGCCGCCGAGCTGACCGGCGACCTTGCCGCGGTCGGCGCGGAAGCCTTGCTCGAATGGCTGCAAAAGCCGACACCGCCCATTCCGCAGCCCGCGGACGGTGTTACTTACGCGTCGAAGGTGGACAAGGCGGAGGCGCGGATCGACTGGTCGAAAAGTGCCGAAGAGATCGAGCGGCAGGTGCGCGCCTTCGCTCCCGCTCCCGGCGCCTGGTTCGAAGCGAACGGCGAGCGGGTGAAGCTGCTTCAGGCGGACGCCGGAAGCGATGCATCGGCCAGGCCGGGCGAAGTGCTCGACGATTGCCTCTGCGTGGCGTGCGGCTCCGGCTATATCCGCCCGTTGAAGGTGCAGCGTGCGGGGCGCGGTGTCATGACTCCCGGCGAACTCCTTCGCGGCTTTGCGATTCCGAAAGGCACGACGCTCCAGTGACGCGGTGGCGGCTCACCATCGAATATGACGGCGGCCCCTTCATGGGCTGGCAACGGCAGGACCACGGCCCTTCGGTACAGCAGGCGCTGGAGGAAGCGCTGGCGAGAATGACGGGAGAGCTTCCTGCCGTCCACGCGGCCGGCCGGACCGACGCCGGAGTGCATGCGCTGGCGATGAGCGCTCATGTCGAGATCGAGAAGACGCTCACCGAGCACCGGCTGCGGGAGGGCGTGAACGCGCTCGTCCGGCCGAACCCCATTTCTGTGCTCGCCGCGAGCCATGTGCCCGACGACTGGCACGCGCGCTTTTCCTGTGTCGGACGGCGCTATCTCTACCGGATCCTGAACCGGCGAGCCCCTCCCGCGCTCGATCGCGGACGCGTCTGGCATATCGGCGTCCCGCTGGATGCCGGCGCAATGGCCGAGGGTGCGCGGCATCTCGTCGGGCGCCACGATTTCACGACTTTCCGCTCGGTCCACTGCCAGTCCGACAGCCCGGTTAAGACGCTCGACATGCTCGAGGTCGGGCGCGTCGGCGATGAGATCCACGTCCGGGCTGCGGCTCGCAGCTTTCTCCACCATCAGGTGCGCTCGATGGTCGGATGCCTTGCGCTCGTCGGGCGGGGACAATGGACGCCGACGGACATGAAAGCCGCGCTCGAAGCCCGCGACCGTTCCGCGCTCGGCTTCAACGCGCCCCCCGACGGTCTCTATTTCGTGGAAGCCATTTACCCCTAGGGCGTTTCTTCCGCTTCGATCGGAGCGGCGGCGATCAATAACCACGCGGCGGCAACGAAGCTCGCCGTCAACACCCAGGCGAAAGTCGCGACGATCTGGTCCGTCGTCCCGAACAGCCCATAAACGAGGACCGCCACCGGCAGCCCGACGAGCAGAAGCACCGCCAGGGCGAAATCCACCGCCGCCGCCAGATAAACCCAGGTGCACAGCGGTCTCGGCGAACGGTGCGAGGAAACGACCAGCGCCGCGCTTCTCACCACAAGCCACAGGATCACGAAGTTGAGGATGGTGAGGAAATTGATGTCCGGATCGAGCAGCAGCCTGAGCCCGGCGAGCAAGCTGGCCACGGCCGCGGCGCCGGCAGCGAGGTGATGGCCGCGGCGGGCGATCGCAGCCGCCAGCTCGAAGACGCCGGCGGCGGCAAGCAGAAGACCGATCTCGATTCGGGCCGGGATTCCGGTGGCCATCGGCAGAAAGGCCGAGGCGACGGCAAGCAGGGCGATCAGCACACCGGCCGTCCTGATCACCACCGATCGTGTAGCGCTCGACATCGTCACGAAGTGTACAGAAGCCGGAAGCGGCGGAACAGGTTCCCGTGGCCGCCGCTCCAGCCGGTTCGATTCCTCACCGGGACGGAGCAAACCTCAACCGGATGGTAACGGCTTTCCGGCCTTATCGGCAGCTTGCGGGATTGGGCGCGCGACCGCGCTCGCCGCGGCGGAGTGGAACAGTGGAACAGCTACCGATCGAAACGACGGTCTATTCGATGTCGTCGGAGCCGCCGCGCCAGTCGGAGCGGCGATCCGACGAGCGTCACATGACCCTCTTCCGGGTGGGCTCCATCCTGATCGACGGGCGGCGCGAGCTGTGCCTCGTCAAGAACATCTCCGCCGGCGGAGCGCTCATCCGCGCCTATTGCCGCCTGCAGGCCGACCTCAACCTTCAGATCGAGCTCAAGGAACAACAGCCGATTTCGGGGACGGTGAATTGGGTCAAGGGCACCGACGCCGGAATCACTTTCGACGAGCGCGTCGACGTCGTCGAGCTGTTGAAATCGAGCGGCGACGGGCCGCGACCGCGCATGCCGAGGGTGGAAGTGCGCTGCCTGGTCTTCGTTCGCGAAGGAGCGACCACGAACCGCACCAAGCTCATCAACATCTCGCAAGGCGGGATGAGCGTCGAAAGCGAGAACAGCCTGACCGTCGGCGCGGAAGTCACGGCCAGCCTGCCCGGCCTTCCGCCGCAGGCGGCGGTGATCCGCTGGGCCGAAGGCTCTCGCTACGGGATCAGCTTCAACACGGTTCTGCCGCTCGCCGGCCTGACCGAATGGTTGCACGGCCGCTCCGGCGCCTGAGCGTTCAACCGCCGAGCGTGTAGATTCCCTCGGTCGCCCACTGCTCGATCAGGGCCCGCTCCGCCGCCGTGAGCGGTTTGCACGCAAGCCCCGGCCTCCGCTTGATCGGAAGCGCGGCCTTTTGCTGCCGCTCCGGAACGTGGCGCAGCATTTCCTTCGGATAGAGCGGGAAATCGAAGGCGAGTCCGGCGTGGCCGCAATGCGACCACGCGATGCGGCTCGGGACGCTCAGGCCGTCGCGATGAAACAGAACCCGGCTGCCCTGCTCGGGCAGATCCTCGCCCTTGATCAGGGCGCCTTCCTGCGAAAGGTTGCGGAGCATCACCGGAAGCGAGGCGCCTGGGGTCTCCAGCGTCGCCTTCAACATCACGTTCGACCGGCGGTGCCGCCGGTTCTGGATTTGCTCGCTCTGGTCCATTTGCCCTGCAAATATACGCGCCGGGTAAAGCTAGGTTTAAGGCCGTTTCGCCGCTGTGCCGTTTCGGAACAGGAGCATGAGATTGTTGGCGGGCATGGGCCGCATTTCGACCAGCTCGAGGCCGCGGGCGCGCGCTTCCGCAGCGAACTCCTCGACCCGCCGCAAACCCCATTCGGGATCGCGCCGCCGGAGCTCGGAATCGAAAGCGGTATTGCTCGGCGCGGTCTCGACGCCCTCGCTGACCCACGGCCCGTAGAGGATCAGCGGACCGCCCGTCGGAAGTAGCCGCCGCGCTCCGTCCAGCAACCCGAGAGCGGAGCGCCACGGACTGATGTGAACCATGTTGATGCTGAGGAGGGCGTCGGCGCCGGCGATGGGCCAGTCTTCGGCCCCCGCATCGATGATCAACGGTTCCCGAAGATTCTCGAGTGCCGCTCCGGCCCGCCAGGATCGGATCGATTCGAGCGCATCGGGATGCAGATCGCTCGGCTGCCATTGGAGATCCGGGAACCGCTCGGCGAAATAGAGGCTGTGCTCGCCGGTCCCGCTTGCGATTTCGAGCACCAGGCCGTGTTGCGGCAGCCACTCGGCGAGCACGTCGCCAATGGGCTCGCGGTTCCTCAGAGCCGCCGGAGCGGACCGCCGCCCCGCCTGGGCGGCCGCTTCGTAGAACCGCCGGTCGGTCGTCACTCGCCTGCGAGCAGCCTCCGGGCGCGCGTGTACATCTCGATCCGGGTCGCGGACAGAAGCCCGAGAGCGAATCCGATAAAGGCGTCAGTCATCAGCATCGCCGGGCTGGTCGCGCTCGAAGCCGCGGCCTCTCCGAACACTTGCCGGGCGCCGAGCTTCAGGACGATGATTGCGACCAGCAGAAGCATCGCCAGCGGCGACGCTTTCTGCCGAAGCTCGCCCGTTTCGGGATCGCGGCGGATGGCGATCATCCGTCCGCGGTACCAGCCGACGAGAAGGCCGAGCATCAGCCCCGCGAGGATCAGCTCCCAGCCCAGGATCGACGGCGGGAGCGCCGTGAACATGAAGGCGATCAGCGCGAGGTAGATCACGGGCACGACCCACAGGGACTTGAGGTTGAGCTTCCGCTCGCCGCGCATGCTCCGCAGCCGGAGCAGCACGATCACCCCGATGATGACGAACGGCAGGAGGGTCGCCAGCCAGCCATGGGGTTGCTCGACGGTCATTCAGCGGCCTCCGCCTGTTCCGGTTCGCGATAGACCAGCACAGGCTTCCTTGCCGCGAGCGTTTCGTCAAGCCGGCGGCGCGGCGCATAGATGGGCGCCGCCTTCAGGCTCTGGTCGCCAGCCTTCGCGCGCTCCGCGATCGAGCGCATCGCGGCGATGAACTGGTCCAGCGCGGCCTTGGATTCGGTCTCCGTCGGCTCGACCAGCATCGCGCCGTGGACGACCAGCGGGAAATACATGGTCATCGGGTGGAAGCCTTCGTCGATCAGCGCCTTGGCAAGATCGATCGTGCTCAGCCCTTCGGCGAATCCTTTGTCCGAGAAGATCGCCTCGTGCATGCACGGACCTGCCGAAGCGAAGGGCGCGTCGAGCACGTCGCTGAGCGAGCGAAGCACGTAATTGGCGTTGAGGACCGCATCCTCCGCGACCTGCCGAAGTCCGTCGGCGCCGTGGCTGAGGATGTAGGTCAAGGCACGCGTGAACATGCCCATCTGACCGTGGAAGGCGGTCATCCGCCCGAATGCGTTGGGATGCTCCTCGCCCGCATTCTCTTCCTCGACCAGCTTGCAGGAGCCGTCCGGCATCCTGGCGACGAACGGCAGGGGTCCGAACGGCGCAAGCGCCTCCGACAGCACCACCGGACCGGAACCGGGCCCGCCGCCGCCGTGCGGGGTGGAGAAAGTCTTGTGCAGGTTGATGTGCATCGCATCGATGCCGAGGTCGCCCGGGCGCACCCGGCCGACGATCGCGTTGAAGTTCGCCCCGTCGCAATAGACGAAGGCTCCGGCCACATGGACCGCCTCGGAGATCGCGATCATGTCCGGCTCGAACAGCCCACAGGTGTTCGGGTTGGTGATCATCACCGCGGCAACGTCCGGCCCGAGCCGCGCCTTCAGGGCGTCCAGGTCGACCCGCCCGGCCTTGTTGGCCGGGATGCTCTCGACGCGGTAACCGGCGAAGGCGGCGGTCGCGGGATTGGTGCCATGCGCGCTTTCCGGCACCAGGACGACTTCGCGAGCATCGCCGCGCGCTTCCAGGGCCGAGCGGATGCACAGCAGCCCGCACAGCTCGCCGTGAGCGCCCGCCTTCGGGCTCATCGCCACGCCGTGCATCCCGGTCAGGTCGAGCAGCCAGAAGGCGAGCTCGTTGATCACCTGCAGGGCACCCTGCACCGTTTCCTGCGGCTGCAGCGGGTGGACGTCGGCGAAGCCCGGCATCCGCGCCACTTTTTCGTTGAGCCGCGGGTTGTGCTTCATCGTGCACGAGCC
Organism: Sphingomicrobium sp.; assembly: GCA_051953395.1. Taxonomy (GTDB): domain Bacteria; phylum Pseudomonadota; class Alphaproteobacteria; order Sphingomonadales; family Sphingomonadaceae; genus Sphingomicrobium. The sequence goes on along the minus strand of JBQCIU010000029.1, from coordinate 4,768 downwards.
GAGCGGGAACAGCCCGAGATCGATCGCATAATTCTGCCGCGACAGCCGCGTATAGTGCCGCACCATCTCCGGCTCGCTTAGGCCCGGAAGACCGATGTCGCGATTACGGTGGAGACCGCCGAGGCGGCCATTCCCCTCCCGTTCACGGGAGGGGTTAGGGGGGGGCCCACCCCCGGCCCCTCCCGCATGCGGGAGGGGAGTAAAATCCACCCCGGTTTGATCCAGACGCCCGCGCTCGAACAGCAACGGCTCCTCGATCTGAAGCGCTCGATTTTCGGTGACGGTCTGCGTTTCGCCTTGCTCGTTGGCGGGCGCAGTCGGCCGCCAGCCCGACGGATTGACGGTCATCGCACCACCTCCTTCAGCGCCGCTTCCAGCGCATCGATATCCTCGTCGGTCACCGTCTCGGTCACCGCGACCACCAGCCCGTTGGCGAGGTCGGCCGCGTCGGGATAGAGCCGGCCGAGCGACACGCCGCCCAGCACGCCTTTCTCGACCATTGCGTGCACCGCCGGCCGCGCCTCGACCGGAAGCTTCAGCGTGAATTCGTTGAAGAAGCTGGTGTTGACGATCTCGACGCCCGGGATTGCCGCCAGCCTGTCCGCAGCCTCGCACGCGCGCGCGTGATTCAGGGAAGCGAGCTGCCTCAGCCCCTTCTCGCCCAGCAATGTCAGGTGCGCCGTGAATGCCAAAGCGCACAGCACGGAGCTGGTGCAGATGTTGCTGGTCGCCTTCTCCCGCCGGATGTGCTGCTCGCGCGTCGAAAGGGTCAGCACGAAGCCGCGCTTACCCTCGGCGTCGACCGTTTCGCCCGCAAGGCGGCCCGGCATCTGGCGGACGAATTTCTCGTTGCAGGCGAACAGCCCGACATAGGGTCCGCCGAACTGGAGGCCGACGCCGATCGACTGGCCTTCGCCGACGACGATGTCGGCGCCCATCTCGCCGGGCGACTTGATCAGGCCCAGCGCGACCGGCTCGGTCACCACCGCGATCAGAAGCGCGCCCTTCGCATGCGCGGCCTCGGCGATTGGCGTGAGGTCGCTGATCCGGCCGAGAATGTCCGGATACTGCACCACGACGGCGCTGGTCTGCTCGTCGATCGCTGCGATCAGTTGCTCGGCATCGGTCTCGGCGGACAGTGTCGGCTCGCTCGTCGTCAGCGTGTCGCCGGTGAACTTGGCCATCGTGTTGCAGACGCTGACATAATGCGGGTGAAGCCCGGACGAGAGAACCGCCTTCTCGCGTCGAGTCACCCGGCCCGCCATCAGGATCGCTTCCCAGCAGGCGGTCGAACCGTCGTACATCGACGCATTGGCGATGTCGCAGCCGAACAGCCGCGCGACCTGGGTCTGGAACTCGAACAGCATCTGCAGCGTGCCCTGCGCGATTTCCGGCTGGTAGGGCGTGTAGCTGGTCAGGAACTCGCCGCGCTGGATGATGTGGTCGACGCTGGCGGGCACGTGGTGGCGATAGGCGCCGCAGCCGAGGAAGAAGGGCACCTCGCCCGCGACCATGTTCTTCCTCGACAGCGCGCCCATGTGCCGCTCGACCACAAGCTCGGAAGCGTGCAGCGGCAGCCCTTCAATGAGCCCGTCGAGCCGCGCCGCCTTGGGCACGTCCACGAACAGATCGTCGATCGATTTCGCGCCAACGACCTGCAGCATCTGGCTGCGGTCGCTGTCGCTGAGCGGCAAGTAACGCATCAGTCGGGCTTTCTCATGATGAAGCGGAGGCGGACATAGTCCGCGATGTTGGAGCCGATCCGGTCGGCGACGGCGGCGCCGATCTCGGCGCGTTCCTGTTCGGGCACTCCGGCGCGGTCGAGCCAGCCCTTGCGGAATGTCGTGACCCAGGCCGCGACCCCGTGCTCCAGCGGAGTCGGCCGGTCGATCAGCCGGGCGTCGATATGATCGAAACCGGCCTCTTCATAGACGTCGGCGAATTGCTGGGCCGAGGCGTACCAGTTCGACGCCTGCACCGGCGGCGCATAGCCGCGGATGACGAGTTCTTCGTCCGACGCCTCGCGGAGCCCCTTCAGATTGCCCTCGCCGCCCATCTCCCCGGCAAAGCGCCCACCGGCCTTCAGAGCCTGGAAAACGCCGGCCGCGACCGCGCGCTTGTCGAGCATCCAGTGAAGCGCGGCGTTGGAGAAAGCGGCATCGAATTCGCCGTCGAAATGCATGTCGGCCGAATCGACGACCAGCGCATCGACGCCGTTGGCATGGGCCGCCCGGATCACGTCGAGGCTGTTGTCGATCCCGGTCACCGTCGCCCCGCGCTGTGCGATCTTCTTCGTCAGAACCCCGTCGCCGCAGCCGACGTCGAGGACGCGCTCGCCCGGTTGGGGGTCGAGCAGTTCGAGCGCCGCCATTCCCAGCTCGGCGACGAACGCGCCGACCCGTGCATAGTCCGCCGCGTCCCAGCGGCTGGTCGAGGCGGCGACTTCGCTCAGAGCGTCTGCACCCAGGCGCGATAGTCGTCTTCGCCCATCATCCCGGAGAGCTCGCCCGAGTCCGACAGGCGGATTTTGAAGAACCAGCCCGCCCCTTCCGGGTCGCTGTTCACCAGGCTCGGGTCGTCGATCACCGCCTGGTTCCCTTCCGTGACCTCCCCGGTCACCGGCGAATAGACGTCCGAAGCCGCCTTCACGGATTCGACGACTGCGGCTTCCTGGCCCTTGCTAAGCTGCTTTCCGGCCTCGGGCACCTCGGTGAAGACGATATCGCCGAGAGCCTCCTGCGCGTGGTCGGTGATCCCGACCGTCGCGGTGTCGCCCTCGACTTTGATCCACTCATGTTCCTGGGTGAAATAGGTCGTCATCATCAGGCTCCCTTGCGGTGATAGCGGTGGGGGACGAAGGGCATCGGTGCGACCTTCGCGTCGAACAGCTTCCCGCGCTGTTCCAGCTTCAATTCGGTTCCCGGCTCGGCCAGTCCCGCGGCGACATAGCCCATTGCGATCGGCCGCTGCAGCGAGGGCGAGAAACCGCCGCTGGTGATCTTGCCGACCTCATTGCCTTCGCCGTCGAGGACGAGCGCGCCTTCGCGGACCGGCTGGCGCCCTTCGACGTCGAAACCGACCCGCTTTTCGATCGGGCCGCCCTGGATTTCGGCGAGAATCCGCGGCGCTCCGGGAAAGCCGCCTTCGGCTCGGCGGCGCTTCTGGATGGCGAACGTCAGGCCGGCCATCACGGGCGTCGTCTTCCGGTCGAGGTCGTGTCCGTACAGCGGAAGCCCCGCCTCCAGCCGAAGCGAATCGCGCGCTCCGAGGCCGATCGGCTTCACCCTCTCATCGGCGACGAGCGCGTCGGCCAGCTGCTCCGCGGCGACCGCCGGAACGGAGATCTCGAAGCCGTCCTCGCCCGTATAGCCGGAGCGGCTGATCCACAGCGGATGGCCGAAGGCGTGGAACGCATTGCCCTCCATGAAGCCGAGCTCGGAAACACCCGGGATGAGGGATTCGAGAACCTCCGCGGCCTTCGGCCCCTGCAGCGCGAGAAGCGCCTGGCTGGTCATGTGGTCGACGTAAATCGTCCCCGGAAGCGCCTGGCGCATCGCCTCGATGTCGCCGTGCTTGGTCGCGCCGTTCACGACCAGATAGAAATCCTCGCCGCGCCGCGTCGCCATCAAGTCGTCGATGATCCCGCCGCTCTCGTCGAGAAGCAGCGAATAGCGGAGCTTGCGGTCGGGAAGCGCCTGCAGCTCGCCGGGAAGCAGGGTTTCGAGCGCCACGGCGGCGTCGGCGCCATGCACGTAAAGCTGGCCCATGTGGCTGACATCGAACAGGCCCGCATTCTCGCGGGTCCACAGATGCTCGGCCATGATTCCTTCGAACTGGACCGGCATCCAGTAACCGGCGAACTCGACCATTCGCCCGCCGCGGCTGCGGTGCCAGCTGTCGAGCGGAAGAGTCTGCGGCTGCGGTTGCGGCTCGGCGTCGGCCGCGCCAGTGTAGGGCGTCCCGCGCGCCTGGTGATGCTCGTCGGTCGGGCCGTTGTGGACTTCTCGGCTCATTCGATTGCCTCCGCGACAGTTGGCGCAGCAGACCCCCCGCCTTGCCTCACCCCCGTCTGTCGCTGCGCCTGAGAGCTTTACCCCTTCGGCGGTCCCTCGCTGGCGCTTGGGACACTTTCCAGACTGTCAGGCGCGCGCGGTCCCGTAGCCTGAGAGATTCCGGGGGCGGTTGCTCCTTCGGCGTCGTCAAATGTCTGAAACATTTGACGAACTCTCCCACGCGGCCTCCCGCCGGATTGCTCCGGAGGTGACGGGCGGAGCCTTGGCTGCGCCCGCTTGCCGAGTCAATCGCGATTAGCGGGTGGCGTTATACTTCAGCTGGTCCTGGCTCAGCTCGAACCCGACCAGATGCGCGAACGAGGCATTCGCAACAGCCGTTCGAACGGCGGGATCCGCCATCGGGTCGATTGCAGCGTCGGGATCGCCGACCTTGCGCGGCTTGGTCAGGATCTCGCGAACGTTCTCCGGAAGGGTCGCCGCAGAGCGCGAGATCCGCGCCGTCGCCTGGCCCGAGGTTTCGGCGCGAACGCTTCCCGCCGGGAAGTTCAGCGCCACCTGGCCGATTCGCTTGGCGACGACATTCTGGCCGGCCTGGACCACGACGTCGAAGAAGGGCAGCACCACCTGCCGTGCCTGGCTCGGGTCGCGACGCGGCGCGACCACATCGAAGCTCGCGGGGGAAACGACGTCATTTCCGGCATCGACGCAGTTGGAGCGCAGGTTCGTGCTGGTCGCTTCAACATCGATCGCGGAAG
>JBQCIU010000028.1:0-2603 GCA_051953395.1 Sphingomicrobium sp. | reverse complement strand
AGTCCGTAGAAAGCCGGCCCGTTCACCGAGGCGAACGCTTCCAGCTTGTCGAGCGCGCCCTCCTCCTCGAACACCGTCGCATAGGCTTCCAGCGCCACAGGAGCATTGAAAATGCCGGCGCAGCCGCACGCCGATTCCTTGGCGTGGCGCACATGGGGGGCGCTGTCGGTACCGAGGAAGAATTTGGGCGAGCCGGAGGTCGCGGCCTTGCGCACCGCCTGCCGATGCTTCTCCCGCTTGGCGACCGGAAGGCAATAGGCATGGGGTCGAATCCCGCGTTCGAACATCGCATTGCGGTTGAGCATCAGGTGCTGCGGGGTGATCGTCGCGGCGACATTCGGCCCCGCCGTTTCCACGAAGCCCGCGGCCTCGGCCGTGGTGATATGCTCGAGCACCACCTTCAGCTCCGGGAAGTCGCGAAGCAGGGGGTCGAGAATCTGTTCGATGAACACCGCCTCGCGGTCGAACACGTCGACGGCGGGATCCGTGACCTCGCCGTGGACGCACAACACCATTCCGATGGCCTGCATGCGATCGAGCACCGGATAGATGTTCCGGACGTCGGTGACTCCTAAGGCGGAATTGGTCGTTGCATTGGCGGGGTAGAGCTTCGCAGCGACCCACACGTCGTCGTTGAATCCGTGTTCGACCAGGTCGGCATTGGCTTCGTCGGTCAGGTAGAAGGTCATCAGCGGGTGGAAATCTTTCCCGGCAGCGTCCCAGATTCGCTGGCGATAGTCGGCCGCCGCACCCAGTGTCGTGATCGGAGGCACCAAATTGGGCATGACGATCGCCCGTGCGAACTGGCGGGCGGTGAAGGGCGCCACGAGTTTCAGCATCTCGCCATCGCGCAAATGGACGTGCCAGTCGTCGGGGCGGCGGATGGTCAGCGTTTGCAAAGCCACGGCGGCTCCTTAACTGAGGGGCATGGCCGCTACCACCCTTGCCGATCGCGCGCTCGTCCGGCTTTCCGGCGACGATGTGCGCGGATTCCTCCAGGGGCTGGTGACGAACGACGTCGCCGGAGAGCTTCCGGTTTGGGCGGGGCTGCTTACGCCGCAGGGCAAATGCCTATTCGATTTTCTCGTCTGGGGGGAAGGCGAGGACCTGCTCCTCGACTGCGAAGCAGAGGCTGTCGACGACCTCATCAAGCGGCTGTCGATCTACCGCCTGCGGCGGAAGATCGCGATTGCGCGCGACGAGTCGCTCGCGATGCATTGGTCTCCGACGGGAGCCAAAGGAGTCGTCGATCCGCGCCTGGCCGACCTTGGACGCCGCTGGCTCGCTCCGGCGGATGCACCCGCCGACGGTTGGCTCGAACGCCGCCTGGACCTCGGCGTCTGCGAGGGACGCGCGGAGCTCGGCGACATCCTCTGGCTCGAATGCAACGCCGCCGAGCTGAACGGCGTCAGCTTCACCAAGGGCTGCTATGTCGGGCAGGAGAATACGGCGCGGATGAATTGGCGGGCAAAGGTGAACCGGCGGCTGGTCGTGGTGCCGACGAGCACGCCGGGTCCGCGCTCGCGGATATTCTACGAACGGCTGGGCCTGTCGGTTGAGCACCGCCGCGTCGATGACCTAGACGGGGCGCTCGTCCCCAAGTGGCTGGAGCCGGCGCTGGCGCCTGTCCACTCCTGACCAGGAGCTTGCCCCAAGCCATGAAGCGACTGTCCCTTCTCGCCGCGTCCGTTGCGCTCTGCCTCGCCGCGCCCGCCGTTGCTGCGCCGGCAAATGCCGATTCGACCGTGGCTCGAATCGTCGCGAGCCAGTCCTACAAGGCCGCGGCTGCCGCGATCGATTCGGGCCATGACCAGTGGGTGAGCGACATCGTCGCCATCACGCAAATCCCCGCTCCGCCGTTCAAGGAAGAGGTCCGCGCCAAGGCTTTCGCCGAGATGCTGCGCAAGCGCGGGCTCGATCCATCGATCGACGAGGCTGGAAACGTAATCGCGCTTCGCAAGGGGAGCGAGGCGGGCCCGGCAGTCGTCGTTTCCGCCCACCTCGACACCGTTTTTCCGGAAGGCACCGACGTCACGGTGAAGCGCGAGGGCACGAAGCTCATGGCTCCGGGCGTCGGCGACGACAGCGCGGGCCTTGCGACACTGCTCGCGCTGATCGACGCGATTAACGCCGGGAAAGTGCAGACGAAGAGCGACGTGCTGTTCGTCGGCACCGTCGGCGAAGAAGGGCGCGGCGACCTTCGCGGCGTTCGGCAGCTCTTCACCAAGGGCGCCTGGAAAGGAAAGATCCGCGCCTTCTTCTCGCTTGATGGCGGCGGCCTCGACGGGATGACCACCGGCGCCACCGGGTCCAAGCGCTATCGAGTCACCTTCAAGGGCCCGGGCGGCCACAGCTACGGCGCGTTCGGGATCGTCAATCCGATGGTCGCGCTGGGGCAGACCGTCACCGACCTCTACAAGATCGATGTCCCCGCCGATCCGAGGACGACCTACAGCGCCAGCGTCGTCGGCGGCGGCACCTCGGTCAACGCAATCCCGAACCAGGTCTGGCTGGAAGTGGACATGCGTTCGGCGAGCGCGGCCGAGCTTGCAAAGCTCGAACAGCAGTTTCTCGTCATCGTGCCGCGTACCGTGGCGCAAGAG
>JBQCIU010000027.1:0-2665 GCA_051953395.1 Sphingomicrobium sp. | reverse complement strand
GATATTGTCCGACAGCTTGTAATTGTCGGACGCGATGACGCTGTCATTGCCCTCGCCAGCATTCTCGATGACATGGTCGTTGTAGGTGTCGACATGATAGATGTCGTCGCCGGTGCCGCCGAACATCCGGTCGGTGCCCGCACCGCCGTCCAGAGTGTCGTTGCCGGCGGCGCCGATGAGCTTGTCGTCGCCGGCAAGGCCGTAAAGCGTGTCATTGCCTGCTCGGGCAGACAGGATGTTTGCGCCATCAGAGCCTGTCAAAGTGTCGTTGAAGTCGGATCCCACAGCCTCTTCGACGTTCCAGAGCTGCGAGCTGTTGGGTCCCTGGTTTGTCAGATCGAGCATCACCCCCGCGGAGGCATTGCTGAAGTCGGCAATGTCCCAACCATCGCCTCCGTCGAACACGTCGTAATTGGAGCCACCGACAAACCGGTCGTCGCCTGCGTCACCGTAGAAATGATCGCCTCCAGCGGACGCAATCAGGACGTCGTCGCCGTTACCGCCATTGATGGTCCCCAAGCCTCGTCCGGTCAGCGCGTCTCCGTAATCTGACCCGACAAGATTTTCGAAGTTGAGGATCGTGTCGACACCTGCGCCCCCCGTATTCTGCGGTCCGGTGAGCTTGAGGCTGACAGTCACGCCCGAGGCGGCAGCTTCATAGGAAACGGTGTCGATCCCGCCGCGGCCGTCGAGCAGATTATTCGCCGAATTGCCGATAATGTAGTCGGAGGATGACTCGCTCCCGATGGCATTCTCGATGACCGTGCCGCGGGCGATCACGACATTGCCGATGCGCCCGCCGATGTCGGAAAAAGTCTCAGGGTTGAGATTGATCCGGTTTCCGCCTGTGAAGCCGGAATAGTCGAGCGTGTCGACGCCGCCGCTGTCGAAGATCGTGTAGGCGACGTCCGGATAGAGATCGGCGTGAAAGATCTGGCGGTCGGCATTCGAGTTGAAGCCGTAGGTCGTGTTCCCCGTGCGGGTCGTCGTCGAAAGCCCGTACAGGTTCTGCATCGCGACGATATCGCCGTTCATCGGAGTCAGCGCGAAATCGTAGCTGAAGCCCTTGGCGGCGAAGTAGCTGTTATCCTCCTGGCTGAAGTACGACATCACCGTCGTGCCCCAGCTGTCGTTGGCGAACACTGCGTCGGTCGGATAGGTCGCGTCGCCGTTATAGTCCCCGGCGTGGCCCAGGCCGAGGGCGTGGCCGATCTCGTGGATGTAGGTCTGGAAGGCGTAGCTATCGAGGCCGGTCCCATAGTCCGACAACCATTGGTCGGACACATTGACCTCCGCCGAGAGGATGACGTGGTTCGACCAGTTGGCGGTCGTGAAGGCGCCGTCCTGATTGTCGTCGAAGGTGATCTGGCCGCCGGTCGCCACCTCGACGAACTGCACGCCGATGATATCGGTCCATTCCGCGAGCGCGGCTCGGGCGAGATTCTGGCCGGCTGGCGTCAGCGCCGTCAGGTTGACGGTCAGCGAGCCGCCTTGGGTGACGTTCCAGTGGTGCCAGTCGCCGTCCCAATAATCGTTGACGAGCTGGTTCGCGATCTGGTCGTAGCTGTAGACCGGAGGCGGCGTGTAGGGCTGGACGCTGAGCGTGTAGGTGCCCGTATATTGGTCGTTCCAGGCGCCGACATCGATATAATAGGTCCCGCTTCTCGGCGCCGTGTACACGATTCGTGAATCGTGGCCTGGCCCGCCATCGTCGTCGCTGGTGATGAGGTTTCCGCTGGAATCGTGCAGGTAGAGGAAAGGGTCGGTCACGGGCGACCCTCCGGAACCGCCGAGCGACAGGACGACCTGCTGCCCCGCGGTGAGGGTCACTGCGTACCAGTCGTGGTCGCCCGCGATCTCAAGGCTCCCGTTGAGCGTCCCGCCGACCGCGATGGTCCCCGTCGTTGCGAGATTGCCCGGGACGTCGGTCATTTACTGCTCCCTCCAGGCCGTGCGGCCAGCTCGGAAATCTGCGCCGCCAGACCATTGGCGAGCATCCGGACGGCGCCGGCGTTGAGCGAGCGATCGGAAATCGCGACATTCTGCTCGGGCAGCGGCTTGCCATCGACCGAAGTCACGGCCGAAATCCGCGACTTGGACTTCACCTCGATCGCGACGGCGACAGCGCTCGCCGCGATACCGGCCCGGCTGAGCGCTGGCGCAAGCGCCTCCCCGATCGCGGCGCAAACGCCCGCCTCGCCGCCGAGCTCGGGCGGAAGCTGCTCAGCGCCATGGACAGCACAATGAAGCTGGTGAACCGGCGTCGGCGTCATTGCACATGCACTCCCCGAAGCTGCCGCGAAGAGCAGCGCAACGGCCATTCTGCCTCTGATGGTCATCGCAGTCATCCGAAGATGAAGTCACCGGTGGTGAGGGCGTGGGAGCCGTCGAGGCGGATCATGAAGTCTGCGGTTCCGTCGCCGTCGGTGTCGCCCATCAGGTAGGTGTTGCCGCCGCTCTCTTCGTAGCGCAGCTGGCCGGCGGAGCCGGTGAACGCGCTCGTTCCGAGGAACGCGAACGCCTGGTTGCCGCTCAGCGCGGAGTTGGCGTCGAGCCCGCTGAGATCGATCCGGTCGGCCTCGGCATGGCTGAAGTCGCGGATGATGTCGCAGCTGGCCTGGCTGGCTCCGCCAAGATCGCCGTCGGCGAACACGAACGTGTCGGC
>JBQCIU010000026.1:0-40105 GCA_051953395.1 Sphingomicrobium sp. | reverse complement strand
ATCCTTCGCGGCAAGACGTTCAACGTCGGCGATCGAATCCTGATGGGCGGAGTTCGCGGCGACGTCATCGGGCTGACGTTCATGCAGACCCGGATCATGGAGATGGGCAATTCGCCGCGGGAGAGCGACGGCGACCAGTCCTGGGTTTACAGCCGCCAGTTCACCGGCCGGATCGTCACGGTCACCAACGACAAGGTGTTCGACTGCCCGGTGTACAATTACACCCACGAGTTCGCCTATCTGTGGGACGAGATCGCCTTTCCGGTCCACTTTCACCAGGATTTCGCCAAAGCCGAAAAGATCATCCTCGAAGCTGCCAACCGGCATGCGCGAACCGCCAAGCGGCTGGGCGAGGAAGAGGTGAGGCGGCTGGAAAATCGATTCGGGATCGATGTCGGCGAAATCGATCCGCGGGTTTTCTGGCGGGTGACGGAGAACTGGCTTGAATTCACGCTGCGATTCCTCGGCCCCGATCACGGGATCCGAAGCATCAAGGATCAGATCACGCGCGAAGTGATGGCCGGCTTCGACGACGCCGGAATCCTGATCGCGGCAGTGAGGCAGGAGGCCGTCAGCGGCCCGGCGTCGCGGAAGAAGCCGGCGCCGCGGCGGAAAGCCCGGGCTTAATCCGTCTTCAGACTCGCCGCTGTGGCGGAATAAGCGCTCGCCATCGCTCCGAGGATCTTCGAAGCTTCCGGATCGGTGGTCGCGTCGGCCAGGCGGCGGCACCGTGCCGCCTGCTGCGACAGCTCGTCCGCCTGCTCGTCGGTCACGTCGACCAGCATGTTGACCGCTCCCGCAAAGCTCCCGTCCTTGTCGAACAGCGGCGTCGGATAGGCGACAAAGGCTCGGCGCGAGCCGTCGGGCCTCTGCGCGATCGCCATCTTGCCGCGTACTTCGCGCCGCTCCTTCACCGCCTCCGCCATCGGACATTCCGAATGGGGCAGGCGCTCGCCAGTCGTCGTGTAGAGCTCCCAGGTCACGCACCAGCGGTCCTGGCCCAACCTCGGGTGCCGACCCGCGAATTGCACGCAGGCCCAATTCCAGTACGTCACCCCGCCCTCGGCATCGGTCGTGTAGATCGGGACCGGCAGCTCATCGAGAACGGAGCGCCAGTCGCCGCCAGCGTTGAGAGCAGTCAGCGCGGTTTCGAGAATGGTCGTGGCGTTGCCGGTCGCGAGCATCATCCAGCACGGATTAGGGATAGCTCACTCCTGAACCTGAGCGGTCGCACAGGGTTCCGGACATTTGCACTCTGGGCTGCAGGAAGGTTTGTTCCTGTGTCCAGCGCGCAACAGTCCCTTCGTCAGTCGCGCTCGGACACGACCTTTTCGGCCGGATGCGGCGGGCTTTCGCCATGACCGTGGGCGATATGGTCGCCCTTGGTCACGCTCTCGTGCGACTGCGGATCGCGTGCCCGGTCCTCTTCGGCCTGCGTTCCGAGGTCGGTCTGCAGGTTTCCGCCCTCGCGGCCCTGCTGCCTTTGCGATCCGGGCGAATCCTCTGGGGCGGCTTCCAGAATGTCGCTGTCGTCATTCTGCCTTGCCGTTTCCGCGCGGCGCTCGCTTCTGCTGTCGTCCATGCTCTTTCCTCTCGTCTGGCGAACGGAGGGAGGCGAGCAGGGTTCCCTCAGCGCAGGCGCTTGACCAGCAGCCTGCCGTCCGGCCCGTTCTTCACATCGAAATTGGGGATCGAGCGGAGCAGGTCCGACAGTCGCGTATAGCCGTAGTTGCGCGTCGCGAAGCTGGACACGGCTTTCGCCCGCTGCCCAAGCTCGGAAAGGGTCGTATAGCCTTCCTCGTCGCGCTCCGACGCCTTGTAGGCGTGACCGAGAAGCTCGAGCAGCGCTTCGTCGACCGGCCGTTCCTCGACCTGCTTTTCGACCTGGCCTTCGACCGGCTGATTGGCAACCAGGGCGGCGACGTCGAAGAAACGGGTGCAGCCCTGGCGGAAGCTCAGAGGCGTTTTCGCCGTCCCGAACCCGTAGACCGGAAGGCCATTCTCGCGGATCCGCTGCGCCAGCGGAAGGAAGTCGCTGTCGGACGACATGATTCCGAAGCCATCGACATTGCCTCGATAGAGCATGTCCATCGCATCGATGGTCATGCGCATATCCGTTGCGCTCTTGCCCTTCACGACGTCGAACTGCTGCATCGGGACGATCGAATAGAGACCGGACAGGTCGCCCCAGCCTTTCAGGCTCGCCTTCGCCCAGTTCCCGTAGGCGCGGCGGATATTGATCGTCCCCAGTTCGCCGAGGACGAGCAGGACCTCGTCGAGATGTTCGGGAGAAGCATTGTCGGCGTCGATCAGCAAGGCGATGTTGGAGTCCATTGCATTGCCATTGCCGTTGCTCATCCGAGATTTCCCTTCGCGCGGCTGCGTCTTAGCCGATTAATCCGGGAACGAAACGCCTCGTTGTGCACTGATTCCCGCGTTGGGGTCCGGGGGCAGTTTGGAGGACGATCGAAAATGAAACGTCTTGCACTTACCGCCGCGGTCGCGGGCGCTATCGGCCTGACAGGCTGCGCGACGAATCCTTACGGTTACGGCTACGATCCTTATTACGGCTACAACCAGCCTTACGGTTACCAGAACAACAGCACGCTGGGTAACGCTGCAACCGGCGCTGCTATCGGCGCTGCCGGCGGTGCCGTTGCTGGCGCCGTGCTCCCGGGTGTGAGCACCGGCGAAGGCGCCATTGCCGGCGCAGTCCTCGGCGGCGTTCTGGGTGCGGTCGTGAACGGCCGGCAATATTACCGCGATACCCGCGGCTATTGCTATTACGTCGACCAGTACGGTCAGCCGCACTACAATTACAACACGCGCTGCTAGCTCGCGCGTTTCAGAAATGGAGCGGCGGGGCGGGAGCAATTCCGTCCCGCCGTTCTGTTCTGGAACCGATTCATTCCGTTTTCGACACGGTTCGCGGACGCTTGCCGGTGTTCGCGGGAACGAATGAGCCTCTGATTGGCTAACCTTCGCGCGGAGGAGTTGGGATCAGCCTTGGAGGCTTTGAAAATGCAACGACTATTCATTTCCGCAGCCGCCGCCAGCCTGGCGCTTAGTGGGTGCGCAACCTCGCCCGGCTACGATCATACGGTCGCCAGCACGGCAACCGGAGCGGCCGTCGGAGCAGGCGTCGGCGCAGTTGCCGGTTCGGTGCTTCCGGGTCTCGGCACCGGCACGGGCGCCATCGCGGGCGCTGTCCTGGGCGGCGCTCTCGGAGCGGTGGTCGGCGGCCGGCAATATTACCGGGACACGCGCGGCTACTGCTATTACGTCGACCGCAACGGTCAGCCGCATTACAATTATAACATAAGGTGTTAGCCGCTATGGCTCAGGCGGGGCGGAAGGTTCCTTCCGCCTCGTCGAGCACGTAGAGAACGCCCTCGGCAATGGCGAAATGCGCGCCGTGAAGCTTCAGCTTCCCGGCTTTTTCGCGTTCGGCGATCCACGGGAAGGTCCGGAGATTGGCGAGGCTGAGCTTCACCGCTTCCCATTCCATTTCGCGCGTCGCGTCGGCGTCGATCTCGTGATGATGCGCGAGAACATGGTCCCGCGCCGAATGGAGCATCGACACCCAGTCGGCGATGAAGCGGCCTTCGCCGGGAGGCGCTCCGTCAAAGGCGCCGGTCAGGGCCGCTCCGCAGCCGCCGCATGAGCCGTGGCCGAGAACGAGGATTTCCTCGACTTCGAGCTGGGTCACCCCGAACTCCAGCGCCGCCGACGTGCCGTGAAGGCCGGCGGTGGTCTCATAAGGGGGCGCGAGGGCCGCGATGTTGCGAACGACGAAAATCTCGCCGGGGTGAGCGTCGAAGATCATCGCCGGGTCGGTGCGGCTGTCGGCGCAGGCCATCACCAGAACCTTTGGGCTCTGGCCCTGTGCGAGCTCGGCCCAGCGGTCGCGCTCCTTGGGCCAGTCGTTGTTGCGGAAGCGGCGGTAACCTTCGATCAATCGGGTAAAGCGTGGCATGCCCAGTCCGCTAGAACCGTGGGGCGGGGCTGGCAAGGCGCGGCGCCCATCGCTATCTGGCGCCCATGAACGCCCCTGCAGCCGTCCCACCGAAACAGCGCAAGCCCGACTGGATCCGGGTCAAAGCGCCCACCAGCCCCGGCTATCACGCCACCCGGCGGCTGATGCGCGACCTCAATCTCGCCACCGTTTGCGAGGAGGCCGCCTGCCCGAACATCGGCGAGTGCTGGACCAAGAAGCACGCAACGGTGATGATCCTCGGCGACACCTGCACGCGGGCGTGCGCGTTCTGCAACGTCAAGACGGGCATGCCGCGGATGGTCGATCCGCTTGAGCCCGAGCATGTCGCAACCGCCGCTGCGGAGCTCGGTCTCGAGCATATCGTCGTCACGTCCGTCGACCGCGACGACCTGCCGGACGGCGGCGCATCGCAGTTCGTGAAGGTGATCCAGGCGCTTCGGCGGAACACGCCGACCACCACCATCGAAATCCTGACCCCCGATTTTCGCAACAAGAGCGAGGCGGCGGTCGAAGCGATCGTCGATGCAGGTCCGGACGTCTACAACCACAATCTGGAAACGGTGCCGCGGCTTTATCCGACCATCCGTCCGGGAGCGCGCTATTATGCGTCGCTCCGGCTTCTTGAGCAGGTCAAGCGTCACAATCCCGCGATCTTCACCAAGTCGGGCGTCATGGTGGGCCTTGGGGAGCAGCGGCTCGAGGTTCACCAGGTGATGGACGACATGCGCTCGGCCGGGGTCGATTTCCTGACCATGGGCCAGTATCTCCAGCCCACTCCGCGCCATGCGAAAGTCGAGGAGTTCGTCACTCCAAAGGCGTTCGACGCTTATGCCGCCATCGCCAGGGCGAAGGGCTTCCTTCTCGTTGCCGCATCGCCGCTGACCCGATCGAGCTATCACGCGGGCGACGATTTCAAGAAGATGCAGGCGGCCCGGACGGCGCAGTTGGAGCGGACGAAGGGCTGATGCCGCGGCACAGCGAAACCCGCCATCTGCCGTACACCCCCGAACAATTGTTCGACCTTGTCGCCGACGTCAGCCGCTATGACGAGTTCCTGCCGTGGGTGGTCGCGGTTCGGATCCGTTCGTCGAGCGAAACCGAAACGGTGGCGGATCTCGTGGTCGGGTTCAGCGCCTTCAAGGAGCGTTTCACCAGCCGGGTCGTGAAGCACCGGCCGGACCGCATTTGCGTCGACTATGTCGAAGGACCGCTGAAGTATCTGCACAACGAGTGGGAGTTCGAGCGCGCCGACGATGGCGGGACGAATCTTCATTTCTCGGTGGATTTCGCGTTCAAGTCGCGCTTGTTCGAGACGCTTGCCGGGCAGATGTTCGACCGCGCTCTGCGGCGGATGACGGGCGCCTTCGAGCGGCGGGCGGCAGCGCTTTACGGCATCAGTAATTCGAGCGCGCAGAGCGCCGCCTGAAGGCGGACTCCGGCGCGGTCTTTCTCCTCGAACAGCTTTTGGTCGGCGACGATCTGCGACGGATCGGCGCCGCGCTCCGCCCTGGCGAAGACCACGGTCCCAACGGGCTTGCTCGCGCTTCCGCCGCCGGGGCCCGCAATCCCTGTGATCGCCACGGCAAGATCGGCCTTGGATGCCGACAAGGCCCCGCGCGCCATTGCCCAGGCCGTGGCGACGCTCACTGCGCCGAAGGTCTCGACGACCTCCTCGCTCACTCCAAGATCGTCGATCTTGGACGCGTTGGAATAGGTGACGTAGCCGGCTTCGAACACTTCGGAAGCGCCGGGGATTTCGGTAAGCGCCGCGCACACCAGGCCGCCGGTGCAGCTTTCCGCCACGGCCACCGTCCGGCCAAGCTTCCGGTTCGCCGCGATCACTTCTTGCGCCTTGTCGTACAGCACCTGCGGAAGAAGCTTGTCCGTCATTTGCTACTCTCCAAACGGATGTTCGCGACCGCCTGAGCGGCAATGCCTTCCCGGCGGCCGGTGAAGCCAAGCCCCTCAGTCGTCGTGGCCTTGATGCTAACCTGCTCCTGGCCGACGCCGAGGATGGCGGCGACGGCCTGCCTCATGGCCAAGCGATGCGGACCGACTTTCGGTTCCTCGCAGATGATCGTGCAATCCACATGATCGACGGTTCCTCCGCGCTCGCGGATCAGCGCAGCGGCGTGCGCCAGGAACCGGTCGGAGGACGCGCCTTTCCACCGCGCGTCCGACGGCGGGAAATGCTCCCCGATATCGCCAAGGCCGGCAGCCCCGAGCAAGGCGTCGGTGATGGCGTGGAGGACGACGTCCGCGTCGCTGTGGCCGGCAAGTCCGCGCGAATGCGGGATGGAGATGCCGCTTATTGTGATCGGTCCTTCGCCGGCAAAGGCATGGACATCGAAGCCGATGCCGGTTCGCGGGCTGAGCCGCGACTGCAGCCAGGCTTCGGCTCGGGCGAAATCCGCGGCCGTGGTGATCTTCTCGAGGGCGCTGTCGCCTTCGACGGCCGCGACAGTCAGTCCGGCTGCTCGAGCCACCGTTGTCTCGTCAGTCGGGGCGGTACCCGTCCAGCGCCCATAAGCGTCGCGGAGAGCCTGCAGGCGAAAGGCCTGGGGCGTCTGAACGCGGACCACGCCACTTCGGTCGACAGGCTGTTCCAGTCGGTCCGACGCCTTGGCCAGCGTATCGCCGACGGCAAGAACGGGAGCGGCTCCGTCGAAGAATTCCAGCGGAGCGAGCAGCCGGTCGATCACGGCGGGCGGGCAGAAGGGCCGCGCAGCGTCGTGGACCAGCACCGCATCGCCTTCGATGCGCGCCAGTCCGGCCCGCACCGAATCCGCGCGCTCCGCTCCGCCCTCGATCAGCTCCCCAAGGTCGAGACCCGAGAGCGCCTCGCTCGCGAGCTCTCGCTGGCCGGCGCCGACCACCACTCGAACGCTCGCGATCGCCGGATGCGAAACGAACGCGTCGACGGCTCGGCGAAGCAGCGGCTTGCCGCCCAGCGAGCGATATTGCTTGGGCAATCCGCCGCCCAGGCGTTCGCCTTTTCCGGCCGCGACGATGAGGGCTGTGGTGGTCACGGGCCGCGCCTCTAGGCCGCCTCGCCTTGTCCGCCAAGGGTTGTTCCACTATCTCCGCCACTCCCATGAGCCTGTTGAAGCCCATCCAGATCGGTCCCGTCCGGATCGAAGCGCCCGTGATCCTGGCGCCGATGACGGCTGTCACCGACCTGCCGTTCCGGCGCGCGGTGAAGCGCTACGGCGCGGGGCTCACCGTCACCGAGATGATCGCCAGCCAGGCGATGGTGCGGGAGACTCGCCAGTCGCTCCAGAAATGCCTCTGGGATCCGTCGGAGGAGCCGGTGTCGATGCAGCTCGCCGGGTGCGAGCCGCACGTCATGGCCGAGGCGGCGAAGCTCAACGAGCAGCGCGGCGCGGCGATCATCGACATCAACATGGGCTGCCCGGTGAAGAAGGTGGTCAACGGCTGGGCGGGGTCCGCGCTGATGCGCGACCTCAAGGGCGCGGCCGCGATCATCGACGCGACCGTCAAGGCCGTGAAGGTGCCGGTCACCTTGAAGACCCGCATGGGCTGGGACCACAACAGCCTCAACGCGCCCGAGCTGGCGCGGATCGCCGAGGACCTCGGCGTGCAGATGATCACGATCCACGGCCGAACCCGCTGCCAGATGTACAAGGGCGAGGCGAACTGGAGCTTCGTCCGGAGCGTCAAGGATGCGGTTTCGGTGCCGGTGATCGTCAATGGCGACATCAACTCGCTCGGGGATGCCCGCGAAGCGCTTCGCCAGTCGGGCGCCGACGGAGTGATGATCGGCCGCGGCGCCTACGGCCGGCCCTGGTTCGTCGCCCAGGCGATGAGCGACCTTTGCGGCGGCGGCCAGCACGCCGACCCCGACCTCGACGAGCAGCTCGAGACGATGCTTGCCCAGTATGACGAGATGCTGTCGCTCTACGGCACCCAGACCGGCGTCAATCTCGCGCGCAAGCATATCGGCTGGTACACCAAGGGCCTTCCCGGATCGGCCGAGCTTCGCAATCGGGTGAACCAGCAGGACGATCCGGCCGTTGTCGTGGCGATGCTTCGCGAGTTCTACGGCCCCTGGCTTGCGCGCGAGGCAGCCTAGAAACCGCTTAGTTCAGGAGGTCCGATGGCCGCGTACCTGAAGTTTGCCAGCCTCGCCGCTTTGTCCTTCATCGCCGCGGCTCCCGCGGTTTCGCAGGCGCCGGCTCTCGACCCCCTCTCCATTCGGCTGCTTGCCGCGCAAAATGCAGCCCGTGCAAGTGTCGGCGTGCCGCCGCTCGTGTGGGATCCGGCCCTTGCGGCGTCGGCTGCGAGCTACGGCCCGGTGCTGGAGGCTCTTGGAAGGCTTCAACATTCGCCCAACGACACTCGGCCCGGCCAGCGCGAGAATTTGTGGATGGGCACCCGCGGCGCCTTCTCGCCCGAGCAGATGGTCTCCACCTGGACCGCCGAGGGGCGCTTTTTCCGACCCGGGGTTTTCCCGAACGTCAGCACGACCGGCAACTGGCTCGACGTTGCCCACTACACGACCTTGATCTGGCCGACGACGACGCGGGTCGGCTGCGCCATTCACCGGACCCCCGATTGGGAATTCCTGATTTGCCGCTATTCGCCGCCGGGAAATATCGACGGGCGACCGGTTCCGTAAACAGCCGCTGGCGCTTGCGGCTCCGATACGGCTAAGCCCCTTGATACTGACCAGCGGGGGCGGCAATGGCGATTCCTTCGATTTTGGCTGGACTGCGCCTGCCGGTGATCGGCTCGCCCTTGTTCATCATCTCCAACCCGGCGCTCGTGATCGCCCAGTGCACGTCGGGGATCGTCGGCAGTTTTCCGGCCCTGAACGCCCGGCCCGCGTCGCAGCTGGACGAATGGCTTCACGAGATCAGTGAGGCGCTGGCGGAACATGACCGCAATCACCCCGACCGGCCATCGGCTCCGTTCGCGGTCAACCAGATCGTCCACCGCTCCAACGACCGCTTCGAAGCCGACATGGCGGTCTGCGAAAAGTGGAAGGTGCCGATCGTCATCACGTCGCTCGGCGCCCGCGAAGAGCTGAACCAGGCGGTCCACGGATGGGGCGGCCTGACCCTTCATGACATTATCGACGACCGCTTCGCCCGCAAGGCGGTGGCCAAGGGCGCGGACGGCCTCATCGCCGTGGCGGCGGGGGCAGGGGGGCATGCGGGCCGATGGTCGCCCTTTGCGCTGGTCCAGGAAATCCGCGCCTGGTTCGACGGACCGCTGATCCTCTCCGGAGCGATCGCGACCGGGCAGGCGGTCCTTGCCGCCGAGGCGATGGGCGCGGATCTCGCTTATGTCGGCTCGCCGTTCATCGCCACTCCGGAGGCCCGCTGTTCCGATTCCTACCGGCAGGCGATCGTCGAAGGCGGCGCGGCCGACATCGTCAACAGCGCGCTGTTCACCGGCATCCCGGGCAATTACCTGCGATCGTCGATTGCCGCGTCGGGCCTCGATCCCGACAGCCTCGACAAGATCGACTCGCTTCCGACCGAATTCGGGTCGGAGGGTTCGAGCCGGAGCAAGGCCTGGCGCGATATCTGGGGATCGGGGCAGGGCATCGGTGTCATCGACAGGGTCCAGCCGGCCGCCGATTATATCGCGCAACTCGACCGGCAATATCGGGAAGCGCGAGAGCGCTTGTGCGGCTCTAGTGGCCGCCCAGGCCGCGCTCCAGCCGGCCCATGAGGGCACGGGCGGGGCTGAGCGGCGGCTCTTCGACGAGATTGCCTTCGTCGAGTCGCTTCACCCGCGCATAAAGATCGGAGCTTGCGGCGACGAGGCGCTGCGCCTCCTGGGGAAGGCGGGCGACGACAGCCGGGTCGCTCTCCTGCGCATGACCCAGGCGCCGTTCCGGACGCCGCCCCTCGCGGAACGGGATTTCGCCGCTCTCGATCGCCCGCTGGGTCAGCAGCCAGGCGACGATGTGCATGATTCGCGTGGTGACCTTCAGCGATTCGCACGCGAAATTGACCCGCACGAACGGATCGAGCCCCGCGCGCTCGTCGCGGGCGGCATCGTCGAAATAGGACCGGGCCTCGTCGGCCAGGAGCATCGATTCCGTGTAGAAGGAATCGACCAGCCGGGGCGTGATCCGGATTTCGGGTACGGGCGCTTCGCTTGAGTCGTCCATGAGCTTCAAATTGCCACTTTCGGCTGGCGGAGAAAACGCGAAAGAGCGGTCGAAGGTGCCGTTTCGTCCCGAAGCGGGACGGAAACCGGAAAAGCCGGGCCGCGACGGGCCGACCACCGTGAAAGGCGGGCGGTTGTTCCTCGGGCGAGACAAAGTCGAGGAAAAGTGTTTTACTGAGGCAGTCTGTTCACTCGCTTACGAAAGGAACTGGCACCGATGGACAACGCACAGGCCGATTCGATTGCATCCAAGCATGCGGCGCTCCACGCGATGATCGACGAAGAGGAGCATCGGCCTCACCCCAACGAAGATCTTCTCCATCAGCTGAAGAAAGAAAAGCTCAAGCTCAAGGATGAGCTCGCCGGACATTACGGCCAGTAGCTCGTTGGCGGGCGCGGCGACTTGATCGCCGCGCTCCAGGTTCCGGATTGAGGGCGCCTCGCGCCGTCAGTCCGTGTCGAAATCCCGCTGAGCGTCCTGCTCAGTCGTCTCTCGACACTTTCTCGATGCGCTCGTGGCGCTCCTGCGCCTCCAGGGTCATCGTCGCGATCGGGCG
Organism: Sphingomicrobium sp.; assembly: GCA_051953395.1. Lineage (GTDB taxonomy): Bacteria > Pseudomonadota > Alphaproteobacteria > Sphingomonadales > Sphingomonadaceae > Sphingomicrobium. Next base: position 29,407 of record JBQCIU010000026.1, on the reverse strand, counting down.
CGCCTCCAGGCGGGCCAGCGAAATCGGATCGCCGGTGACTTCGCAATAGCCATATTCGCCTTCGTAGAGGCGGCGGATCGCACAATCGATCTTGGCGATCAGCTTGCGCTGGCGGTCGCGAGTGCGAAGCTCGATTCCCCAATCGGTCTCGCTCGACGCGCGATCGGCGATGTCCGGCTCGCGAAGCGAATCGACCTGGAGCTGAGCCATCGTCTGCCGCGATTCGTCGACGATCGCCTCTTTCCATTCGCGAAGCTTCTTGAGGAAATAGGCCCGGTGAAGATCGCACATGAACTCGTCGTCTTCGGACGGGCGATAGCCCTCCGCAAGAACGATGCGATCGAACGGTACCGGCGTCTTGTTGTAAATATCGACTAGAGCAGTCGCCATCGAAACCCCTCCCACTCTTTCCGTCGGGTACAGGACCCGAGGGAACCCCCGCATGTGCGCCCGCCGCTGCTGCGACCGGGCCACCGGTGCAGCCGGAGGCGGATTCAACTAGACTTTCCCGGGGTTTAGCGCCGGGCAAGTCGGTCATCCCCGACCGCGCCTATAAATAAGCGCCTTGTCCTTAACAAGCGCTGACATCGGACTATCCACGAAATCCACAAGCTGTTGCCGATATGGCGCAATTTCGGATTGGCCGCGCGTCGGTTGCGGGCTTCGCGGCGGCCGTTATGACGGGGACGAATGCGCATCCTGCTGACCAACGACGACGGAATCAATGCACGCGGGCTCGACCTGCTGGAAACCGTTGCCCAGACCTTTTCGGACGACGTCTGGGTTGTCGCTCCCACGGAAGAGCAGTCCGGCGCCGGTCACTCCTTGACCCTGACCGAGCCGGTTCGCCTCCGCCGCCACGACAACCGACGCTTCTCGGTGACGGGAACGCCCACCGACGCCGTGATGCTGGCGCTCGCCCACATCATGAAGGATTCGCCGCCCGACCTGATCCTGTCGGGAATCAACCGCGGCGCGAACCTGGCCGAAGACGTCACGTATTCGGGCACGGTCTCGGCGGCGATGGAAGGCGCGCTCGCCGGGGTGCCGTCGATTGCGCTCAGCCAGAGCTATTCACGCGAAGGCATGGGCGACCTGGTGCCGTTCGCGGCGGCTGAAGCCTGGGCGGAGCGCGTGCTCGAGGTGCTCGTGAATTTCGAACCTTCGCCCGGGACGCTCATCAACGTGAACTTCCCCGCGCTGCCGCCGGAAGAGGTGAAGGGAATCCGCGTCTGCCGCCAGGGAATCCGCGATTATGGCCGGCTGAGGATCGTCAAGCGAACCGATCCGCGCGGCTATGATTATTACTGGTTCGGCCTTGGCGCGATGATCCAGACGCCCGGGCATCTCACCGATCTCGAAGCGATGGACGACGGCTTTGTCAGCGTCACTCCGCTTCATCTCGACCTTACACACGAGGCGTCGGTGGACGTGCTTCGCGAACGTTTCTCCTAAAGCAGGCGCTGGCGAAGCTCGGCCACTTCCCAATAATCGTTCCGGCTGAAGGGAAGGAGCGCTTTCAGGGCGGTGTAAGTGCTCTTGCCGAGCGCCCGGCGGAGGCCGGCCAGTTCGGCAAAGGCCGCGCGGACCTGCTCCTTGTCGATCTCGGCATCGCCGGCGGCCTCGGCGATCATCGCCTGTTCCGCCTGAATCACGAGCCACGCCTGGAGCTCCCAGTAACGCCGAACGCGAGCGGCGCTTTCGGCGGGTAGCCGGCCGGCCAGGGCTGCGACTTTGCTTCCGCTGGGTCCGTCCGGCCAGGCACCGGCTTTCAGCGCTTCGAATTGCGCCTGGTGGGCGGCGCACTCCGCCGCCAGCCACCGTTCGGCTTCGGCCGTTCCGAACTGGAAGACCGCAAGGATCGCGATCGGCGCAAAGACCACGGCTCCCATCATCGCCAGCATCGGGCGGTCGGGGAACTGGTTGAACGCAGTGTGCAGGGCGACGGCCACCAGGTAACCGGGGAGGAACCACAGCAGGCTGAAATTGAAATCGCCCGCGGCCTCTCGAGTCTCCCGCTCGGCAAGCTCGTGAGCGATCGCCGCAAGCATTGCCAGCGTGGTCCCGTGCATCACCGCTGTCCCGAGGCCCCGTACCAGCCATGTGCCGGTCCCATATTGCGGGAAAATGGTCAGGTAGATGATGTTCTCGACGACCGAGAAGCCGGCTCCGATCGCGAAACCCGAGATAACCGCATCGAGCTTGTAGCCGATGCGGTTGAACCAGAAGAGGCCGATCATCACGATCGCCTTGACCGCTTCCTCGAGCCAAGGCGCGACGAAGCGGCTGTAGCCGGAAAAGCCGATCGGCAGCGTATCGATCAAGCGGCCGCTGACGGGATAGACGGCGATTGCGGCGAATCCGCCCAGCACCAGCAGGACCAGGATTTCGCGAAGGCTCATCAGCTCGAACGCGTCGAGCCAGACGAACAGCGCGAGAAGGACAAGGACCGGAACGAGCGCGAGGCCCCAATGGGCGACTTCGGGAATCAGGCTCGCCATCACATGATCTTCAACGAGGCCATCAGCTCCGTCTTGCGGTAATGTCCGTCCTGGAAACCGGCGGCGGCGCCGAACGACAGGACCATCGGAAGCCTGAGCGCGATCGTGAAATTCAGGTCGAGTTGCCCGCCGAGGTCGGTGTAGCGGTGACTGCTTCCGTCCGGGCTTTCCGCCTCCATGATTCCGGCGAATACCGCCGGGCGCATGTAGCTGAGGTAGAAGGACGGCGTCCCGACTTCCGCGAACCGCACCGGCGGAAGATTCACTTCACCGGTCAGGCGCCCAAAGCGGCGAACCGCGATTTCGTCGATCTCGAAGCCGGGGAAGGCTTCCATCTCGCGGTACCTTTTCTCGTCGCGATCATCGACATAGTTGTTGCGGAAGGCGCCGAAGTAGAAAGAGGCGAGGGGGTGGGTTCGCTGGCCCCAGGCCTGGCCGGCGTGCGCGTAAAGCCAGAAGGAGCTGTTCGCCATCGGCAGCGGGAAACCGTAATTGATCCCGCCATAGACTTTCGGAAAGGCGAGCCCCTCGTTGGGCGAATAATCGAGATCGGTGATCGCCCGCCACTCGATTCCCTTTTCATGATCGACGCCGCCGAGCGCCTTGCGCGTATTGTGATATTTCGCGCCTGCCTCGAACGAGACGACGTTCTTCGGGCTGGGAATGTTCTGCGCGTTCGGGAGGCGCTCGAGCCCCAGGTACACGGCGGCTGAGCCGAAGAAGTCGAGCTGGCGCGGCGGGTCGTAGATCGTCGCCTTGTCGTAGCTGATCGTGAGGTTGTCGCCTCGGAGGCTTCGCTCGACCGGTCCGAAGAGGTCGTAGAAATCGGCGCCGTTGTGCCGGTACTTGACCGTCCAGTTCAGCGACTTGAGCTCGACCATCGCGTGGATTCGGTCGCGGTCCCGCATCCGGTCGAAGGGCGAAACGCTGACGCTCGCGTTGATCTGGCTGAACTGCATCGGGTCTTCCCAATGCAGATAATATCCGGGCGAAATCGCGCCCTTGTAGCCTTCGACGATGGGATACATGGCCGCGAGCTTCATTCGCTGCGAGCTGTTGTACTTGCTCCGCGCGGTGATCAGCTGGTCGAGCGGCACCTTGGCCGGCGAGCCGACGCCCCAACTCTTCAGCTCGGGATGCTCGGTCACCACTTTCGTGCCGAGGAACTGAACCGTCCCGAGGTCGGTCTGCACCTGCGGCTGGAAGCGGACGGGCTGCAGCCCCTTGCCGCTATATTCGTAGGCGATCAGCGATCCGTCGGGCTGCGGATCCGGGCGGAAGAATCCGGTCGAGGCGTTGCTGACGATGTCGTACTTCTGCGACGGGATGTCGAAGCGGACGACGTTCGAGACGCCGGTATAATAATCGGTCCCGTACATCGTCTTGCCGTCCGGCGCGAAGACGAAGCCTTCGGGCACCGCGGGCGGCATTTCGAGCCGCGCGACTTCGACCAGCTCACCGTCGTCCTGAAGCTTGTGCAGGTCCCAAACCCGCATCGTCTGCCTGGCGTTCACTTCGCCGTAAGAGGCGGAGATCATCGAACCGTCGGGCGAGATGTCGAGGTCGAACGGGATCTCGCCATATTTGAACGTGTGGACCTGGTTGAACCCGGCGTAGGGCGGCGGGATTCGAACGATCGTCGCGAAGCCGTTCTGGTGGCGGATTCCCCAGATCGACTTGTCCGCCGGGTTGACGACCATGTCGCCGATCCGTGCGTCCCGGAGCAGCATCCGCTTCTTGCCGGTGTCGACATCCACCGCGATCAGGTCGCGGAACGCGTAATTGTCCTCGGTGTAATAGGCCGTGCGCGCGTCCGGATCGAAGGCAAGGCTCGTCACCTTGTAGAGCATCATGCCCTTGATTTCCTGGAGCGGGGTGAGTTTGCCGGTCGACAGGTCGAGCCGGCCGACGAAGCCGATCGTCCCGGGATAGCGGAAGGCGGCGATCAGGCTGTTGGTCTTCGTATCGACGAAGCCGCGCGAGATCGACCCGAGCCCGGTTGGGCTGATCGGCACCGTCTTCGTCAGCGGATATTGCGACAGCTTGTCGAGATTGTCCTTCTGATACTGGTGCTCGAACGCGATCCAGTCGCCCCACACGTCGTCCAGGCTTCTGCCGAACACGTGCTTGAACTGAGCGGAGTAATAGGCCTTGCTGTCCTCGCCCCGCCGGAGCCACTCGACGGCTTTGTCCGGCCCGTATTTCAGCGCGAGATAGGAGAAGAAGCGGGTTCCGTAGAGATAGTCGTTGACGCCCACCTGGAAGTCGACGGCAACCCCTTCGGATTCCAGGCCCAGCGGCGAAAAGAACTTCTCGTTGTCGCGGACCTTCGCCCGCCACACCATTTCGTCATAGCCGCCCTGCGCGCGCCCGTAGCCGCCGGACATCCAGGTCTCGAAGAAGACCGCGCTTCCTTCCAGGTACCAGCGCGGAACGTTGTTCCTCGGCGTCGCCATGAAATTCCACAGGATCGATTCCGGATGTTCCTGGATCGGCATCGGCTTGCCGTGGAGGAAGTGGCGCCAGCCCTCGTCCTGCCTGTTCCACACATCCATCGTCGCGACATGCGCGAGCTCGTGGTTCAGGATGGTGAAGAAGCGCTCGCCGGGAGTGAAGGTCTCCATCGAAATCGATAGCGGCGCGACGTCGAGAAGGACCGCGTCGTTCGGCGACGCGCGGGCGCCCGCATTGCCGTAATCGCTGAAGTCCTTGAGGAGCACGGTCGTCGGCTCCCACGGTTTCCAGCGAAACATCTTCTCGTGGAACTGCATCGCATTTTCGTAGGCGCGGGCGATGTAGGGCGTGAGATAGGTCTGGACGGGGTCGAAATACAGAAGGTCCAGGTCCTTCGTCTCGAGGGTCGAGAGGTCGATCCCGGACGCATCGGGCGGGACATGCTTGGGTCCCTGCTCCTCGGGCGATTGAGGAGTCGCGGGCGGCGGGGTCGATTCCGGATTGGGAATCGGCTCCTGGACCGTGGTCGTGTCCGGCGGGGGCGGAGGCGGCTCCGGAGTCTGCTGGGCGAGCGCGGCGGAAGCGCTTCCCGCAAGAAGCGCCGCGACCACGCTGAGCACGGCCCCGCGTGGCCGCCGCAACTCGCCCATCTGCCCCCCAGACCGCCCTTAGGGCGAACCCCTTATTGAGCCATCGCCTGCGCGAAGCTTCCACTTTGCAACGCCGCAGCGAACGACGGATTGGCCGCAAGAGCGCTGAACGCCGGATTGGCTCCAAGCGCAGCGAACGCCTGGGCGTTGCGCGCGAAAGCCGCCAGCGCCCGCGGGTTGCTGGCCAGCGCAGAGAACGCCTGCGGGTTCGCAGACATCGCAGCGAATGCCTGCGGGTTCGTCGACAGCGCGGCGAACGCCTGGCTGTTCAGCTTGCCCTGGACCGACAGCGCCGAAGCGGCTGCTGCCGAATTGAAGGCCTGGGCAGCCAACGCAGCACTCGCAAGGTTGCTGGCGTTATGCGCCATCCCAGCGAACGACGCCTGGTTCTGTGCCATCGCCTTGGCCGCGATCGCCGCGCTTTGCAGCGACGAGCTGTTCGCCGTCAGCGCCTGGAACGCCTTGGCGTTCGCGTTGAGCTGGGCGAAGGCCGAAGCATTCGCGCCGAGCGCAGCCATCGCCTTGGCGTCGGTGGCGAGCGCGGCGAACGCCTGCGAGTTCACGTGCATCGCAGGATTGGTCCCGCCCAAAGCGGCAGCCTTGAACGCCGCGAAGTTCGCCGAATATTGAGCGAACGCCTGCGGCTGCGCTGCCATTGCCGCGAAGGCCTGCGGATGCGTGGCGAGAGCTGCGAACGCCTGCGGGTTCGTCGCCAGTGCGGCGAAGGCCTGCGGATTGGTCGCGAGGTTGGCGAAGGCTTTCGAGTTGATCGCCATTGCGGAAATCGCAGCAGCATTGAGGTTCGCTGCACCCATTTGCGAGGCCATGCTCTGAGCCGCGGTTGCCGCCGCCGAAAGCGCGCTCGCATTGGCCGCGAGCGACGAGAAGGCGGCGTGGTTCTGGGCCATCGCGTTGATCGCCCCGAGGTTCGACGCCAGGTTGGCGGAGAGGTTCTGGAACGCCTTCGCATTGGCTGCAAGCGCGGAGAAGGCGGATGAATCGCTTCTCAGCGCGGACATCGCCTTGGCATCGGTGGCAAGCGCGGCGAACGCCTGCGGATTGACCGACATGGCGGCATTGAGGCTTGCGCTGCACGACTTGCAATTGCCTCCGCCGCGAAGCGCGGCGTCCAGGTTTGCGGCGGTCAGCTGCTGGAATGCCTGCGGATTGGCCGACATGGCAGCAAAGGCCTGCGGATGAGTCGCCAGTGCCGCGAACGCCTGCGAGTGCGAGGCGAGGGCGGAGAACATCTGCGGATTGGTGGCGAGGTTGGCGAAAGCTTTCGAATTGATCGCCATCGCGCTCAACGCCGCTGCCTGCGCCTGGCTGGCAGTCGCTGCGGCGGAAACTGCCGCTGCCGACGCCGCCAGTTGCTGGAACGCCCTCGGATTGGTCGCCAGCTGGGCGAACGCCTTCGGATTGGCAGCCATCGCCGACATCGCCTGCGGATTCGCGGCGAGCGCCGCGAAGGCAGGATCGGCCGCGAGCTTACGGAAGTTCGGGTCGTGGACCATCACTTCGAAAGCATCGGTCTGCATCAATTCCGGCACGGAGGTGTCACCAAGTGTGACGTCTCCTTCGCCGACCTGCGACGCCTGATAGCGTTCGGCGGGCGCAATCGTCCCGGCGCTGGGCCCCAGCGGGGGATAGACTCTCCCCAAGCCATAGGCTCCCGCAGCGACGAGAATCACCGCTGCTCCCGACATCAGATATTTGTTGCGATTGTTGGCCGTGGTCCCGGTCATGGCTCAACTCCCCTGTCGTTAACCGGAAGTGGTTAACCGCACAGGGGTACCACCACCCGGCCTAGAGTCAACAAGTCGAACGACCGTAAGCCTTACTATCCGAAGGTAGTACTCAAGTCATAATACGTTGCGGGCAAACATTCATGCCGGTTAATTGATTCTATAGTCATAGCTCTGGAATCATTAGGACTCCTATGTCGTAGCTACGACGGCCATCGACTCTGCCGAGGCAAGACCGAGCGCCAGCTAAAAACTACAATAACAATGTAACAACTTGAGACAGATTAGAAATCGCACTTGTCGGGGGATGGTTAACCTGCTCTAAACTGGTCACTTCGGCGTGCGACTCGCGCGTTTGGGGAAGGGGCACCCCGAATGGTTCGACCGACAGGTGATTTGTTGCGTGTTGAGCGGAAGCGTCATCTGGCGCGCTTCCTCATCGGGACGTTGCTGACATCGGTCGCGTCGGCCGCATCCGCGCAGTCGCCGCCACCCCCGACCGCCGCTCAGACGCTTCCGCCGACTCGCGAGGAAGTGACTCGGCCGGAAAGCCAGCCGGTCGAGCGGCAGGCGCCGCAGCTCGAGGTCGAAGGCGGGATGGAGCGTGCGCCATGCGCTCTCGACAGTCCCGAATTCCGCAACATCCAGTTCACCGTGCGGGGGGCTGTCTTCGACGGGCTGCAGGGCATTTCGCCTGGCGAGTTGACATCATCCTATTCGCAGCTGGTCGGCAGCAACCAGCCGATTTCGGTGGTTTGCGACATTCGCGACCGCGCGGCGACGATCCTTCGCAACGCCGGCTATATCGCGGCGGTCGAAGTTCCCCAGCAGAAGATCTCGGACGGCGTCGTCCACTTCCGCGTCCTGATGGCGCACCTTGTCCAGGTGCGCGTCCGCGGCGACGCGAGCGGCGCCGAGCGGATCATCGCCGGCTATCTGAATCAGCTGACCAAGCAGCCGGTTTTCAACCGCTTCGAGGCTGAACGCTACCTGCTGCTTGCGAGCGATCTTCCCGGCTACACCGTCCGCCTGACCCTCAGGCCCGCGGGCACGAAGCCTGGCGAAGTGCTGGGCGACGTGACCGTGCAGCGGACTCCGGCCTATGCCGACCTCAATATCCAGAACGGGGGATCGCACGCGCTCGGCCCGTGGGGCGGTTTCGTTCGCGGCCAATTCTTCGGCCTGACCGGCCTTGCCGACCGGACGACCGTGGCCGCGTTCAGCACCGCCGACTTCAGCGAGCAGCAGACGATCCAGGTCGGGCACGACTTCCGCTTCGGCCCGGACGGCCTCGGCGCGGGGGGCCTGTTCACCTATGCCTGGGCGCATCCGACCATCCCCGATGGCTCCAACATTCGCGCGCGGACCCTGCTTGCGACTGCGCAGATCGATTATCCGTTCATCCGAACCCTGGGGACTACGCTTCGAGGTTCGGGCGGCCTCGACTATGTGAACCAGGCTGTCGACTTCAACGGCAAGCCCCTGTCGCGCGACAAGCTCCGGGTCGGGTTTCTTCGGCTCAACCTCGACGCGCTCGACACCCGCTTTTCAAAAGGCCGGTCGCTTGCTGAGCCGGAATGGCACCTCAATGGCCAGCTGGAGTTCCGCAAGGGACTGAACATCTTCGGTGCCACCGACCCCTGCGGGCCGGCGGGGATCAACTGCACGGGGCCGGGCCGCATCGGACCCAGCCGCACGGAAGGGATCTCGACGGCTTCGGTGGTTCGGGCTCTGCTCTACGGAGAATATCGGCCGATCCCGGATCTGACCTTCTCGCTGGGCGCGCGCGGGCAATATGCATGGAAGCCGCTGCTCAGTTTCGAGGAATTCTCGGCCGGCAATTACACTGTCGGCCGCGGCTACGACCCGGGCGCTCTGCTCGGTGACCGGGGCTGGGGAACGCAGGCCGAAATCCGAATCGGAAGCCGCACTCCCGCGGCCGCGAACAAGGCAGCCGTCGAAGGCTATGCCTTCTGGGATCATGCAAGGGTCAGCAATCTCGACAGGCTCGTCGTCATCGCGGGGTCGAAGCACCTCGATTCCGTCGGCGCTGGAGCACGCGTCACCTTCGACCGCTTCATCCTCGATGCCGGACTGGCCGTTCCGCTGACCCGTGTCGGCGTCCCGGGACGAAAGCCCGATCCGCGATTCCTGATCTCCCTGACAACGCGCCTGTGGCCATGGAGCTATAGATGATGTGCAGCGTACAGCCGGTGCTGCGGCGGCAGCGCAGCAAGCTCTTCCTCTCCTGCGCCGTTCTCGCAATGGCCACCGTGATCGCCGCGCCGCAGGAAGCCCGGGCGCAGACGGCGCCGGGCGCGTTCCAGGGCAATCCGACCACGGCGCTCGGAACGGTGACCTACGACCGGGCGGCGATCGGAAGCGAGACCATCACGGTCGGAAGCCCCAACGCGACCATCAACTGGTCGCCGTACGACAGCACCGGCACCGGTCCGATCGACTTCCTTCCCAACGGCTATGTCGCGACCTTCGTCAACGATCCGAACCTGACTGCGGACTATACCGTGCTCAACCGGATCGTGCCGACCGATCCCAGCCGAACGATCATGTTGAATGGCCAGATCGTCAGCCAGATCACCGACGGCATCAACGCGTCGACCGGAGGGCACGTCTGGTTTTACAGCCCGGGCGGAATCCTCATCGGCTCGAGCGCCGTCATCGACGTCGGAAGCCTGCTCCTTTCGACGGCCGACCTGCCGAACGGCTTCACCGCGGACTCCAGCGGCTTCTCGGCCTATTTCTCCGCGCCCAGCGGATCTGCGTCCGCCATCCAGATCATGGACGGTGCGCAGATCAATGCGCTGCAGCCGGGGAGCTATGTCGCCCTGGTCGCGCCCAGGATCGAGCAGGGCGGCAACGTGCGAGTCAATGGCGCCGCCGCTTATGCCGCGGGCGAACAGCTCAGCATGACGATGAACCAGGGCCTGTTCGACATCCAGGTGGATGTCGGCACCGGCGACGGCAACGGCATCGTTCACAGCGGAACCACCGGCGGCCCGGCGAGCACCGACAGCGTCGCCGACCCGCATCGAATCTACATGGTCGCAGTTCCGAAGAACCAGGCGCTGACCATGCTCCTTGGCGGCAATATCGGTTTCGACAATGCGACCGCCGCCGGCGTCGAGAATGGCGAGATCGTGCTCGGGTCGGGTTGGCATCTTCGGGATACGCCCGACGGAATTTTCGGCGACGCGCCGTTCGGCCTCATGGGCGGAATCACGTTCGGACCCGGAAACTACACGTCGAACCTGCTGGGCTGGGCCACGGGCGACATCGTCGCAGCCGCGGACTCGGGCGACATCACTTTTGCCGGCGATCTCGGCCTCATCACCTCGGGAAGCGGCTCGACGGGCAACATCCTGCTCCTCGCGAGCGGCGGCTATTCGCTTTCGATCGGCGGCAATCTCGACCTCTCGTCGCTCTGGCCCACCTACAATTCGGAGGTCCTCCTCGAAGCGGATTCCGGAAGTGCGATCAGCGTCGGCGGAAGCGCCAATCTGACGGCGATCGACGCGAATGACGATGGCGGGGACGTTGGCCTGCTCGCGGCCGGAGGCTCCATCGACATTGCCGGAGTGGCCACCGTCAACGTGGACGGCAGTCATCCGAACGCGGCGACGTCGAGCGCCTTTGCCGTCGATGGCTACGGCGGCAGCATCAACATCGAGGCGTGGAACGACGGTTCGATAACCACCGGCGGCTTGTCGCTGTCGGCAAATGGCGCCGGCCAGGACAGCGCCGGCGGAATCAGCGGTACGGCCGGCAGCGGATACGGCGGGAACATCTACATCAACGCCGACTATGGCGGCATGGTCACCGTCAACGGCAATATCGACGCCGTCGCCAGCGGGTATGGCGGCAATCTGCTGGGCAGCGCGACGACAGCAGGCACCGGCTATGGCGGCTCTGCCGGCCTTTCCGTCGGTGACGGCACCATCAACGTCGCCGGCACGGTCACGATCAACGCCGACGGGAGTGGCGGAACAGTCGGCGAAGGCGGCACCGGCGGCACCGGCGGCGACGCCTGGGCCGGCTCGTCGAATCTCTACAGCTACGGGCCGGGGGCGATTACGGTTGGCGGGCTCACCTCGCTGGTTGCCAATGCGAGTGGCGGGAACGGGCAGACGGGCGGTGCTGCCTACGGTGGCAATGCTGGCGTCTCCGGCGTCGCCGGGTCCATCGAGCTGGGCGACATCTATGCCGCCGCTCGGGCGCAGGGCGGATCGGCGACGTTCGGCTTCGGCGGCAACGGAGGCTTTGCCCAAGGCGGAGTCGCGTACGTCGAGGCCGATGCCAATGCCGGCAACATCGAAGTTCCCGCCTCATTCTCTTCGATCAGCGGCGGCAATGCGATCCTGGACGTTACCGCAACCGGCGGAAACGGCGGCGCCGGCGACGGCGCTTCGATCGCGGCCGGCATGGGCGGCGACGGGGTCGGCGGCTATTACAATGGCGAATTCGGTTCGGGCGGAGCCTTTGCCCTGGCGGACGCCGACGGATCCAGCCTGCAGCTGGGCAACGTAAGTCTCATTGCGCAAGGTTTCGGCGGCGCCGGTGGAACCGGCGGCGCAGGGCAAACCGGCGGGGCCGGCGGAACCGGCACCGGAGGCCTCGCGCAAGCCGGACTCTACAGCCTCGACGGGGACTCACCATTCGGAACGGCCGCGTTTGCCGACATGGACGCCAATGCGATTGCGATCGGCGGTGCGGGCGGCGCCGGTGGCGCGGGCCAGGGAGACGGCGGCTCGGCGCTTGGCGGCGGGTCCTATCTTCGTTCGATCGGAACGACGACCACGAACAACGTGAGCCTCAACGCCGGCGCCATCGGCGGCGCAGGCGCGAATGGCGGAAGCGGAACCGGCGGATCAGCCGTTTTCGAGAGCCGCGCCGACAGCACGCTCACCGTGAACGGCGCACTTTTCGCGGATGCCTCCGGAACGGGCGGAGCGGGCTCCGTCACCGGTGGCGGCGGCTATGGTGGCGACGCCGAGGGCGGTGCCATCGACATGAACGCGCACCTGACGGTGAGCGGTTTTACCACCGCTGCAGCCAACGGCATCGGCGGCGCGGCGGCAACGGACGGGACCGGTGGCACCGGTTACGGCGGCACTGCCGGAATCCACGCCGGAATCGACACGACCAGCGGCGCTGCGGTGGCGCAATTCACCGATGCGCTCGTACAGGCCAACGGCGTCGGAGGCTTCGGCGGGACTGGCGGCGCCGGCGTCGGCGGCGATGTGCATGCAGGCGCTCGCGACGGCAATTTCACGCTGACGGGAACTCTCAGCGGCGAGGCCTATGGCTATGGCGGCAACGGGACCTCGCAAGCCGGCACCGGCTATGGGGGTACGATCCTGATCGCCTCGAACTTCGACGCCGACACGGACCTTGCCTTCACCTTGATCCATAGCGCCGACGTCGCCGCGATCGGCTACGGCGGCAATGGAGTCGGCAGCGGGATCGCCGGCGGCGACGGCTATGGCGGCAGCGTCACGGTCCAGGCCGCGACCACCGATTCCTCGCTCACCATCGGAACGCTGTCCGCGAACGCCAAGGGCAACGGCGGCAATGGCGGCGATGGCGCCATCGGAGGCGCCGGCGGCTACGGCTATGGCGGAAGCATTTCGACGTCGATTCTGGGAACTGCCGACGGCGAAGACTGGACGATGCTCGTTCGCGGCGTGGGCGGCGACGGCGGCTCAGGCTCCGAAGGTGCCGGCGGCGACGGCGGTTACGGCGAAGGCGGGTCGACGAGTTTCTATTCGGGGTCCCTCTCCACCATCCATGCGGGCTCTTATTCGACAAGCGCGAATGGGGTCGGCGGAGCCGGCGGCAGCGGAAGCACGGCTTTCGGCAACGGCGGCGAAGCCCAGGGCGGCTACAACGAAGCAACGTTCAACGGAGTCGACGCCAATTACTCGGGCCAAGTCCTGGTCACGGCTTTCGCCATGGGTGGCGACGGGACGAACGGCGGCGCGGCCGCAGGCGGAACATCCCTGATCACGGTGAATGGCTCGCTGACTGCTGCTTACGTCCAGAGCACGGGCCAGGCGCAAGCGGGCAACGGCAGTTCCGTCGGCGGCGACGGAACTGGCGGAAGCGCGACTATTCAGGTCAACGGCAGTCTTTCATCGGGTGACGGCTTTGTTGGAAGCAATGCCCAAGGCGGACAAGGTCCGGCCGCGGGCAGCGCTTACGCCGGCTATTCCGGACTGATCGTCAATGGCGGCTCGGCCGAATTCACCGGTGAGCCGCTGGTCCAGGCCCAGGCCATCGGCGGCAACGGGGCCAGCGGTGGCGACGCGCAGGGCGGCACTGCCGAAATCTATTCGACCGGCACCCTCAACGCGTCGAACATCACGGTGAACGCCGATGCGATTGGCGGCACATCGTCCGCCGACCTGGGCGGAGACGCCTTCGCCGGGGAATCGATCCTGGAGAGCTACGGCACGCTCGGATCGACGGGCGATGTCTTTGTCGTTTCGAACGGTGTTGGAGGAGACGGTAGCCTCGGCGGCGGCACCGGGTCGGGTTACAGCGCGGCCCTCCGCGTCGGCGGCGGAACGGCCCTGCTCGGGGGAACGACGACGGTGCGTTCCGTCGGATCCGGCGGCAATTCCACGGGCGGAGCGGGCGGAGACGGCTACGGCGGCTATGCCCGAATCAGCGCCTATCAAGGCGGCGTTGCCACGGTGAATTCGCTCACCGTCGATTCAACCGGGCAGGGCGGCAACGGCCTGAGCGGCGGTGGCGGCTATGCAAGCCAGAACGTCGAGGGTTGGGGAGGCTCCGTCGTCCAGGTGCTCGACGCCGGCTCGGCAATGAACCTGACTGGCCAGACGACGATCGTCTCGAACGGCATTGGAGGAACGGGAACCGCAGGCGCCGGCGGCGATGGAAGCGGGGGCGCCACGCACCTGACCGCTGCGGCACAGCCGATCACCGCCCAAGACGTGCTGATGGCCGCGAATGGCGTCGGTGGTGCGGGCACGTCGACCGGCGGCACTGCCTATGGCGGGAATTCGATCCTGGTGGCCGAGGGCGCGTCCGCGACCATTTCCGGCGGGACTGTGGTCCAGGCCAACGCAACGGGCGGCGCGGGCGCGACCGGCGGCTCCGCGTTCGGCGGCTATGCCGATATCGAAAGCGGGCCCGGCGGTGCGCTCAGCGGCGACACGCTCATCGCAAGTGCCAGTGCGACCGGCGGCGACGGCACCCTTTCCGGTGCTGCCTCGGGCGGCCTCGTCAATCTGAATTCAGATTCCGCTGAATCGGGCGCTCCGACGAGCATCGCATTCCATTCCATCTCCCTTGAAGCTTCGGGACAGCAAGGCTCTGGAGCGGGCGCGCCGACACTGCCTCCGTTCGGCGCGGGCGGCTTCGTCACGGTTCTCGCCACAGGCGGTTCGATCGGCGCCGACAGCATTTCCGCAATCGCGGACGGAAGCTCGGCCGGCGGCGATGTCACCTTCACCTCGTCCGTCGCGAGCGACGGGCAGGCCGGCACGTTCACCTTCGGTGCGCTCGACGCTTCAGCTGACGGGGGCGCCGGCGAAATCGCGCTCACCGCGGCTTCCGGAACGACCGCCAACGTCGGCAACGCAAACCTGTCCGCGACTGGCGCGGGAAGCTTGATCTCGGTCATTGCGGGCGATTGCGGCTGCACGGCCGGGCACATTGTGGGGACGAACCTGACGCTCGATTCCGGCGGCGACCTCCTTGTGGCGACGAACGGCGGCAGCGACATCGGCCTGACCACGCTCACAGCCACCGCCGGTGGTACGGCCACGCTCAGCGACGACGGCGCTGGAGGTGTGATCCACGCGGGCACCGTGAACGTCGACGCGAACGCCATTTCCACCGATGCGCTTTACGATTCCTCGACAATCAGTCTGGCGTCGGTCGCCGACCTGGCGGTCGGGGATCTCTCGGCATCCAACCAGCTGTCACTGAACAGCCAGGGCAATCTGCAGACGGGCAACCTGCAGGCCGCGGGCAATATCTATCTCGGCGCAGCCGGATCGGTCAGCACGGGCGATCTCGCCAGCAGCGGCGCGGTCGACTTCGAAGCGGGCGGCTCCGTCGCGTTCGGCAACGCGTCGGTCGGCAGGCTGGAATTCGATTCCGGGGGCGCCGTCGCCGGTGGAAACGTGACGGTCACCGACCGCCTGGGCGGACATGCCGACGGAGCGATCCTTCTCGGCAACGTCATCGCCGGCCCTGACTTGCCGACGGACGAAGATGGTTTTTCGGTAGCACTGACGTCGGGCACCTCGATCGGCGTCGGCAACGTAAGCGCCTCCGGCAACGTTGGCTTCGCAACCTACGGCAATCTCACGACCGGCAATATCGCAGCTGGGGACCTGATGATGGCCCTGGTCGGCGGGGACATCGGCACAGGCTCGATCACCACCGCCTCGACCGGACAGGTGTATATGGGCGACGCATCAATGTTCCTCGCCGCGGGCGGACCGGACAATTTCGATCCGGCGCTCGTCCTTGCCACCAGCCCCACGGCAACGAGCGGATCGATCACGATCAGCGGCCCGGTGACGACAGGAATGTTCCAGACGGCGTCGACCGGCGATTTCAGCGCCGGATCGATCCACTCCGCGACGCAGGCCACGGCGATCACTGGCGGAAACCTGTCCGCGGACTCGATCGATGCCGGCACGAACATCGTTCTGGTGGCGGATGGCGATCTGTCGGTCGGCTCGATGAGTGCCGGTACGAACGTCCTTGCCGGAGCGGGTGGAAACCTCTCGGTCGGTGACGTCGAGGCTGGCCAGAACGCGACCTTCCTCACCGAAGGACTCGCGAGCTTCCTCGGCACCGTCGATTCACCGACGATCGTCGTGACCTCCGGCGACATCGACATTGCCGATGGCGCGTCGCTGGGCGTGAAGGGCACGACGACGCTCGTCGCGCTCGCCGCTCTCAACGATTCGATCGAGATCGGCGGGACCGCGAGCGATCCGGATTCCTATCACCTCGCGGAAGCGGGCGACATCAGCGCCGATTCGCTCGTGATCACTGCAGTGGGGTCCGGCGAGGGCTTGCCGTCCGTCACCGTGCACGATGTGCAGATCGAAGGCAGCCAGACAGCGGGAACCGGCGTCGGAAGCGTGATCCTGACCACGCCCGGCTCCGTTCTCGTCGATGGCGACGTCAGCTTCGCCAATGCCGGGGCTTCGGATCTGTTGGCGATCAACGCCGGCGACAGCATTGCCGTTGATACCGACAGCGGTTCGATCACGATGACGGGCGTTGGGGGCAGCCTGGCGGGCACGCTCTCGCTCACCGCCCATAACGTCTGGGTTGCCGACAGTGCGCTGCTCGACCAGCTTCAGGCAGACCCCAACTTTGCTGGACGCGACGCGGCGCTCGCGACCAACAACGGGGCGACCAATCCCGGCGGATATTTGCAGGCCGGCGGCCTTGCGGTGACCATGACCGGGAGCAGCTTCCTGGTCCAGAACAGCGGAACGGCCACGCAACCGGCCGGCCTGACCATCGGCGACGGCGGGCTGACCATCGTCAACACGGGGTCCGATGCGGCGACGGTCATTCTCAGCGGGCGGCAGGTGACGTCGGGCGGCACCACGGTCGACGGCAATGCCTTTGCCGAACAGGTGCAGGTCCAGAGCGCCGGCGGCCTGACCAGCGACTCCAGCGTCAACGGCTGCGCAATCGGCGGGTGCACCACGCCGGAACCGCCGCCGGAGCCGCAACCTGCACCTCCGCCGCAGATCCTTGGGGCAGAATCGATCCTGGGTCCGGTGGGCCTGATGACCAGCCCCGACAACAGCAGCGATCAGGGCGACGACAAGGACGACGAGAAGAAGTCGGGCGACAAGTCCTCAAAGGTCGATCCCGCGGTCTACCTCATCAACACCGGGCCGATGCACGTCGAGCAGATCATCGATACGCCGGTCACCAGTGGCAACGACAGCCCCGGCGGGCTGAACTGAACGGAGACGTCCGATGCGCAAGGCAGGTCTCGCTCTTGCAGCCGTGGTTTTCGCAATGGCCGGGCCGCCGCCCGGCGATGCAGCCCCGCTCAGCGTTCGCGACAGCTTCCGGATCGGGACCACCGGCTCCAGCTATTGCTCGGCGCAGCCCGTCGCCAACGATCCGGCGCTCGTCGGCATGTTCGACACCGCTTATTCGATCACCTGCAGGGATGCGGCGCTTCCGGTCGGCAAGCTCTACATGTTCAGGAGCGGCAATCCGGCGCAAAGGCTGACCGCCCTTCGAGCCAAGGAGGCGAGCTGCGAAGCCCCGAAGCCCGGCAATGTCGAGGGCCTCGGCGCGGTCACGGTCATCGACTGCAAGCTGAAGGACGCCGACATCGGCTACCGGGTTTATCAGTTTGTCCGGGGCAGCCAGTATTTCAGCGCCGAGGGTCTCACCGGCTATGACAGCGCTCTCGAGCTCGGCCTCCGAAGCATCATCGCCGACAAGCCCATCGAGGGCGAAGTTTCCATCGCAACGACGGGAGCAGGCGATCCCGCCTCATTCGCTCGGGTGCAGGCGGGAACGCTCGATCCGACCCGCGCTCTCGCCGAGGCCTATCGCCGCAACAATGTCGGCAGCTACGCGGACGCGGCGGAATTCTTCGCGGCCGTCAGCCACGCCGACAACGCGCCGATCAGCCGGGCCGAGGCGCTGATCAACGAAGCCCTGCAGAAGTCGAACCTCGGCCGCTACGCCGAAGCCGATTCGCTGTTCGAGCGGGCGGCCGACGAGGTTCGCGGCGATCCGCTCGACGGGCGGCGCCTGCGCAACTACCGGGCAATGCATCTTCTCAACCAGGGCAAGCCAGACGAAGCCTTGAAGGAGCTCGCCAAGCCCGTCGCGCAATTCGGCTCGGAGACGGCCCAGTCGGGCCACGGCAGCCTTTCTATCGACTCCGCCACGTCACAGCGGCTCAACGCAGAGGACAGCGGGGGAGGGCGTCTCGGCACGTCGTCGGACGATTTGCTGCCGGAGGAAAAGGCGGAGATCCTCGACGGCCAGGCGCTCCAGCTGCGCGGCACCTCGCTGCGGCTGCAGGGCGACTATGCAGGCGCTCGCCAGGCGTTGGAGACCGCAGATGCGAAGCTGCAGGCAGTCCGCGGGGGCCGTGTGGAATCCATCGCCTGGATGCGCGCGCAGATCGTCGGCGACCTCGCCGCGATCGCCGAGCAAACGAAGGACTATGCCGAGGCGGACAAGCAATACCGGCAGGGCGTCGCCATCCTCGAGGCCAATTACCCGGGCTCGGCGGCGCTTCTCAACGCTCGCGCCCGGCTCGCGGGCTTCCTTGCGAGAAACGGACAACTCGACACCGCCGAGGCGATGTTCCGGGAAATCGTCCATTCGCAGGCCGACGCAAGCAACCTGCCGCCGTCCTTTGCGCGCGTCCTTCGCCCGTACGTCGACATTCTGCTGAAGAAGGGCAACGACCCGGCCGCGACTGCGGAGATCTTCGCGACGACCCAGCTGATGATGCGTCCGGGACTGGCGCAGACCCAGGCCGTGCTTGCTCGCGAGCTGAGCGGCGGCACGGGGGAAGCGTCGAGGCTGTTCCGCCAGGCGGTGACGCTGACCCGGCAGGTGGAGCGAACTCGGGTCCAGCTCGCCCATTACGACAGCCTCGCCAAGCCGAGTCCCGAAGAGATGGTGAGGGCCGCGGCTCTGCGTTCCGACCTCCAGCTTGCGCAGAAGGAAGAACTTGCGACGCAGGCCTCGCTTGCGAGCTATCCGCGCTACCGTGCCGTCTCCAGCGAAGTGATCTCGCTTGCCGATTTGCAGAAAGCGCTTCGGCCCGGGGAAGCCTATTACAAGATGACGATCGTGGACGACGGCATCTACGCGCTTCTCGCCACACCGTCATCGGCACGCGTCGTGAAGCTTCCGATCACCGCTGACACGCTGTCGTCGCAGGTGGATTCGCTTCGAGAGACGATCTCGACGATCGAGAAGGGGCAGCGGGTCACCTATGCTTATGACGTCCCGCTTGCGCACAAGCTTTACAGCGACCTGTTCGGCCCGTTCGATTCGGAACTGGCCCAGGTCCGGCACCTGATCTTCGAGCCGGATGGCGCAATGCTCCGGATGCCGCCGAACCCGCTGGTCGTCGATCAGGCTTCGGTCGATCTCTACAATGCGCGGGTCCAGAAAGACCCCAATGCCGATTTCGATTTCACCGGAATCAAGTGGTTCGGTCGCGATCGGGACATCAGCACCGCCGTTTCGCCGCGATCCTTCGTCAATCTCCGTGACGCGCCGCCGTCGGCCGGGACAAAGGCTTATCTGGGCCTCGGAAACAATGCCGTTCCGACCGCGAACAGCGTGGAAGCGACCTCCGCGAGCACCGACCGCGATTGCATCCTTCCGATCGGGACCTGGGCGCATCCGATTTCGGCCAAGGAGCTGCACGTCGCAAGCGACATCCTGACGAAGGAGAATGCGAAAGGCGTGCAGCTGATCACCGGCGGCGCCTTCACCGACCAGGCAGTCGAGGACGATCCCGACCTCAGCCAGTACCGCATCATCCATTTCGCGACGCATGGTGTGGTCACTGCGACCCGGCCGAAATGTCCCGCGCAGCCCGCGCTCCTGACCAGCTTCGGCGGCAAGGATTCCGACGGCCTGCTCACGTTCCGCGAAATCTTCGACCTCAATCTCGACGCCGATCTGGTGATCCTGTCGGCCTGCGACACCGCTGGCGAAGCAACCGCGCTCGCAACCCAGAGCGCCGGTCTTGCCACAGGCGGCGACGTCGCGCTCGACGGGCTGGTGCGTGCCTTCGTGGGCGCCGGGGGACGGCTTGTGGTCGCGAGCCATTGGCCGGTTCCCGACGACTTCAACGCCACGGAGCGGCTCATCACCGGTATCTTCACCGCTCCGCCGGGCACTCCGACGGTCACCGCGCTTCGCGAATCAGAGCAGAAGCTGATGGACGATCCGAATACGTCGCACCCATTCTACTGGTCAGCGTTCGCCGCGGTCGGAGATGGCGAGATCCCGGTCATCCGCGCGCCTACCCAGATCGCGCAGAAGAAATAATCGCTGAGCGCTTAGTTGCCGGGATTCTGGTCGCCGCAGCGGCAGGTCGTCACTCGCGCATGACGGGCCGGCTTGGCGGGGGCGGAGGCCTGCGGATCGCCGGCGACCGGTTGGGCGGTCTCGTCGGCGGCAGCGACGACGATCGGCTGCTGCCCGGCCGGCTGCTCCGCCTTCTGGACGGGCGCTTTCGGGGGCTCGGCCGAACCTGCCCCGGCGAAGGCCAAGGCGGCTGCTGCAGTGACAATCAGGCGAGTACGCATGACCCGTCTCCGACATGGATTCGGGCCGGCATAAGGCGAACAGGGTTTCGAAACGGCTACGGCAAATGGTTAACGCGGCCGAAGCGACGATCTGTCGGGGAAAGCAATGGTGGACGCACTAGGGCTCGAACCTAGGACCCGCTGATTAAGAGTCAGCTGCTCTACCAACTGAGCTATGCGTCCACACCGATTGCGAAAGGCGCCGGAGCGGAAACCGCCAAGCGCGGCGCGCCGGTAGCATGCGCTTAGGTGGTGCGCAACCGGCGATCCTTCAAGCCGGGATCCTGAGCGTCGAAATTCCGCTTCCAGTTCTCTGCTGGCGCTCCAGCGCCATGAGCAGCCCGATGCACAGCATCACCGTCATCACCGCCGATCCGCCGTAACTGACAAGCGGCAGCGGCACCCCGACGACGGGAGCGAGGCCCATCACCATCATCAAATTGATTGCGACGTAGAAGAAAATGGTCGCCGAAAGCCCCGCGGCGGTCAGTTGGGCGAATCGGGTCCTTGCGTTGACGCTGACCCGCATTCCCCAACGGATCACAAGCGCGAAGGCAGCGATGAGGACCAGTCCGCCGACGAAGCCCCATTCCTCGACCATGGTCGAAAAGACGAAGTCGGTGTGGCCTTCGGGCAGGTAATCGAGGTGGCTCTGGCTTCCCTGGAGATAGCCCTTGCCGAATATGCCCCCCGACCCGATCGCGATTTTCGACTGCGTGATGTGATAGCCGGCGCCGAGCGGATCATTCTCCGGGTTGAGGAAGATGAGCACCCGCTCGCGCTGGTATCCGTGCATCAGTGAGAAGGCGATCGGCGCCGCCGTTGCGACGGCCAGGAAGGCGCCGGCAAACAGCCACCAAGGAAGCCCGGCGACGAACATCACGGTTCCGCCGATCAGAATGACCATCACCGCGGTGCCGAGATCCGGCTGCACCAGGATGAGAGCGGCCGGCACCCCGAGCAGCAAGGCCGCCGGCCAGATCGCCCGCCACTTCTTGATGTCCGCCGGCGGAAGCAGCGAATAGAAGCGAGCGAGAACCAGCACGATCGCCGGTTTCATGAATTCGCTCGGCTGAAGCCGAATGGGCCCGATGTCGAGCCACCGCTGCGCGCCCTTTCCGACGAAGCCGAGAAGCTCGACCAGGATCAGCATCACCAGGACGACGGCGTAGAGCGGGAAAGCCACGTTCTTGATGCTCGATTCCGGGATCCACGACATTCCGACCGCAATGGTGAGGAAGACGAGGAAGATGAGCGCCTGCTTCAACGCCCAGGGGTTCACCGAGCCTCCCGCGGCCGAATAGAGCGTCAAAAGCCCGATCATCGCGATTCCCATGATCAGGAACAGCAATCGCCAGGGCAGCTTTGCCAGCGGCTGGGGGATGATTGCTGATGAAATCATGTGACGTTCGCCCTTGCAGCGGCCTTGAAGGCGGCGAGCTGCCGATCATTGCGCTCGGCCAGCGTCCCGCCCCACTGCTGCTCCAGCGGAGCGAGCGCGTCCCACGCTTTCTGCTGGTCGAAGAAGTAGGTCATGGTGTCGCGCACGATGGGGGCCGCTGCCGATGCGCCGAAGCCGCCATGCTCGATAATGCAGCCGATCGCGTAGCGCGGCTTGTCCGCCGGGGCGAAGGCGATGAACAGGGCATGGTCGCGAAGCGCCCAATTGGACTGGTGCCCGCGCTCGCCCAAGCGAAAGACCTGGGCGGTGCCCGTCTTTCCCGCCATCTGGATTCCGTCCAGCGGCAGCTTGGAGGCAACGGCGGTGCCGTGATCGTTGACCACGGACGTCATCGCCTTTCGCACATAGTCGAGATGCGCCGGGTCGACATCCAGCGGCGGGATCGCCGTTCGCGGTTTGCCAAGCAACAGCCGCGGCTGGATCAGCTTTCCGGAAGCAATCCGACCGGGCATCACCGCCAGCTGCATCGGGTTGATGAGGACATAGCCCTGGCCGATGGAGGTGTTGGCGGAATCGTACCCTTGCCACTGGCGGTGGTATTTCTTCTCGAGCCACTCCGGGTTGGGCATCGTGCCGTAGCGCTGCGTAACGAGCGGGAGGTCGAATTCCTCGCCATAGCCCAGATACTTGACCATGTCGGTCGTCTGCTGGGGATCGGTCCTCAGGCCGGTGGCCCAGAAATAGGTGTTGCAGCTGCGCTCGATCGCGGAGTGCAGGTTCATCGAACCATGCGCGGCATCGCAGCGGAAGTAGCGATTGCCGATCTGGTAGCCGCCGGGGCAGTAAACACGATGTTCCGGATCGACTCCGAGCTTCAGGAAAGCCAGCGCCATGGCCGGCTTGATCGTCGAACCCGACGGGTAAAGGCCCTGAGCGACCTTGTTCAGGAGCGGCAGATGGTCGTTTTCCGAGAGCATCTTCCATTCGGTTCGGCCGATCCCTCGGCTGAAATCGTTGGGATCGAAGGCCGGCATGGAAATGAAGGCGAGCATGTCGCCGCTCTCGACGTCGAGAGCGACCAGAGCGCCCGACTCCGGACCCATGCGGCGCGCCGCATATTCCTGCAGACCGGAGTCGATCGTCAGTTGCACCGTCTGGCCGCTTCGGTCCGGCTTGGGGTCGAGCTCCTTGACCAGCCGGCCGCTGGCCGTGACCTCGATCCGTTGGCCGCCGGGCGTGCCCCGCAAGTAAGGCTCCAGGGTCTTTTCCAAGCCCTGCTTGCCGATCTTGAACCCGGGGGTGAGGAAGAGCGGGTCCTTGGTCTTCTCGTAATCCTCGGCCGAAGGCGTGCCGACATAGCCGACCAGATGGGCGACCGCCGGGCCCGTCGGGTAATAACGGGAGAAGCCGCGGGTCGCCTGCACGCCCGGCAGTTCCGGTAGGCGCACGGTGACGGCCGCATAATCGTCGTAGGATACGCTCTCCGCCACCTGCACCGGCTGGAAACCGCGTCCCTGCTTCAGGTCCTTGAGGATTCGGTCGAGATCGTCGGTGTCGAGCCGGAGCAGCTGCGCAAGCAGCTTCAGCGTCTGCTCGGGGTTTTCGAGCTGCTGCGGAATGATGTCGATTCGGAAGTCGCTGCGGTTGATCGCGATCGGCTTGTTGTAGCGGTCCACCAGCCAGCCGCGCCGCGGCGGGACGACGATGAGCTGAACGCGATTGTTCTCGCTCATCAGCTGGTATTTGTCGTTCTCGGCGACCGCGAGCCATCCGAGGCGGCCGACCAGCGCGGTTCCGACGGCAGCCTGCGCGCCGCCGAACAGCACCATTCGTCGCGAGAAGGACAGCGACTGATGAACCGAAGTGAAGGGCTGATGCTTCACTGTCTTCCAAGTCTCCAGTGATCAAGGCGGCCGACCACCCACGCCGTGACGGGAAAGGCCGCTATCGAGATCAATACAGGAGGAAACATGAATGAAAACGGCACCTTGGCGCCCATCCACGACGAAACCTGCCATTGTGCGGCCTCGTCGAACAGGATCAGTAACGAGGCGAGCGCCCACTCGATCCAGTAATCGCGCCAGATGGTGCGGCGGTCGAGGAGGTCGAGGGCCAGCATCGACGCGGTCCATGCGGCGACGGAAAGCCCGACCGGGCATCCGGTGACCAGGTCGTTGACGAGCCCGAGAGGCGCTGCCCACCAGCTCGGCCAGACATCGCCGCGAAGCAGCCGCCAGCCAATCAGCATCAGGAAACCGAAATCCGGGAACCACCCGGTTTGCGAGACGATCGGGAGCGTCGAAAGCAGGATTCCCAAAATCACGGATGCCGCCGGGACTGCTTCGGCGCCCGGGATTGGGCCCTTGCCGATCTTCCGCTTGGTTGCGAGTGCGGAGCGGACCATCAGGGAAGCTCCTGGTCCTTCTCCGTAAGCCGCTCCGTCGCCTCGGGCTCGTATGGCTTCATGGCGATGGCGAAGCTGATCCCCGCGGGATCGGCCAGGGGCAATGCGATGGCATTATCCCCGTCGAGGCGGGAAACCCGGGCGATCGGCACCAGCGGCGGGTAGAGGCCCCCGGTGCCCGACGTGATGATGAGGTCGCCGGGCTGGAACGGATTGCGACCGACTTCGAGGGGCTTCAGCTCGATGGAGCCGTCGCCCCGGCCCTGGGCAATCACCGCCTGGCCGGTGCGCAAAAGCCGAGCCGGGACGATGCTTGCCCGGTCCGAGATGAGCAATATCCGGGAAGCAAAGGCGCCGGCGTCGATGATCCTTCCGATCAGCCCGCGAGCCGCTCGAACCGGCATGCCGACCTGGACTCCGTCGCGAGCGCCGGCCGACAGGATCGCGAAGCGGCGCGGGCTCTGGTAGGACGAGCCGACCAGCCGACCTGCAGCGACGGAGGAGGGGGTCTGCTCCCGAAGCTGGAGAGCAGCCTTGAGCTGGCCGTTCTCCTGGCGAATGGCGCGGGCGGTGATCAGCTGTTCGCGCATGAAATCGTTCTCGCGCCGAAGCTCGCCATTCTGGCGCGCGGCATCCCAGTAATCGCCGGCGCCGGAGGCGAGGCCCTCAACCGTCGCGGTGACCGCGTGCAGGCTTTCCGTAATCGGGGCCGTCGCGTCGAGCGCGAGTCCCTTCAGGTTCCTGAAATTGTCGGGAGCCGCGATCGAGAAGGCGAGCAGGACCAGCCCGATGGCCAGGCCGACAATGGCCGCGATGAAGCTGAAGAAGAGCCCATATTGCGCTCGTCTCGACCAGCCCGGGCGCGGTCCCGACGGCGCCGCCACTCCCGGCTACCCGCCTACGCCGTTTGCAGGACGCCGCGGAACTGCTCTTCCTCGAGCGCCCGACCGGTTCCGAGCGCGACGCAGGTCAGCGGATCTTCCGCGACGGTGACGGGAAGGCCGGTTTCATCGCGAAGAACCTCGTCCAGCCCTTGCAGCAGAGCGCCTCCGCCGGTCAGCACGATCCCCTGATCGCAAATGTCGGCGGCAAGCTCCGGAGCGGTATTCTCGAGCGCAATGCGAACGCCCTCGACGATCGTTCCGACCGGTTCCGAAAGCGCCTCGGCGATCTGGCCCTGGTTGATCGAGATTTCCTTCGGGACCCCGTTGACGAGGTCGCGGCCCTTGATGTGGACCGTCTTGCCGATGCCGTCGGTGGGCGGCTTGGCAATCCCGACCTCCTTCTTGATCCGCTCCGCGGTCGCTTCGCCGATCAGAAGGTTGTGGTTGCGACGGACATAAGAGCTGATCGCTTCGTCCATCTTGTCGCCGCCGACACGCACCGAGGTCGTATAGGCGAGCCCGCGAAGCGACAGCACCGCGACTTCCGTCGTTCCGCCGCCAATGTCGACGACCATCGAACCGATCGGCTCGGTTACTGGCATGTCGGCGCCGATCGCGGCGGCCATCGGCTCCTCGATCAGATAGACCGCGCTGGCGCCGGCGTTGGACGCCGCGTCGCGGATCGCGCGGCGCTCGACTGAGGTCGATCCCGACGGCACGCAGATCACGATCTCCGGAAAGCGCCAGGCGCGCATCTTGCCGCCGTGCACCTTGTGAATGAAGTGCTTGATCATCTGCTCGGCCACATCGATGTCGGCGATGACCCCGTCGCGGAGCGGGCGGATCGCCTCGATCTGGTCGGGCGTCTTGCCCATCATCAGCTTGGCGTCGTCGCCGACGGCCTTGACTCGCTTGACCCCGTTGACCGTTTCGATCGCGACGACCGACGGCTCGTTGAGGACGATTCCGCGGCCGCGGACATAGACCAAAGTGTTGGCCGTCCCGAGATCGATGGCCATGTCGTGCGACATCCATTTGAACCAGCGTGTCCAGAACATTCTTGGCTAACTCTCCGCCTGTCCGTCGACCGGACATTCCCCCCGGCCACGTGATTGAAAATTAAACGCTTCCCATTGAATGCGAACTGAATTTTTTGGTTCAAATCAGCGCTTCGCGGGACGGTTCGGATTGGGCTAGAGCTATTAACATGTCAATAAGAAGACTGCCGTCCGAGCTCGTCGACCGAATCGCCGCCGGCGAGGTCGTCGAAAGGCCGGCAAGCGCCCTCAAGGAGCTGGTCGAAAACGCCCTCGACGCCGGGGCGAGGAACGTCACGGTTCGCCTGTCGGGAGGCGGCATCGGGCTCATCGAAGTGGTCGACGACGGGAGCGGAATGGCGCCCGAAGCCATGGCCCTTGCCCTGGAGCGGCACGCGACGTCGAAGCTTCCTGAAGACAGCATCGATCGGATCACCAGCTTCGGGTTTCGAGGCGAGGCACTGCCGTCGATCGCAAGCGTGTCGCGGCTGACCCTCGATAGCCGCGAGCGCGGCTCAGACGGCTGGCGAATCGAGGTCGATCATGGCCGAAAGACCGGTGAAGGCCCCGCAGCGCTTCCGCCCGGGACGAGGGTTCGTGTCGAGGAGTTGTTCGAGAAGGTGCCGGCACGGCGCAAGTTCCTGCGAAGTCCGCGCGCTGAATATGCAGCCGCGCTGGATGCGCTCAGGCGACTGGCGATGGCTCGGCCCGACGTGGCCTTCACGCTGGAGCACGACGGCCGCAGGATATTCTCCCTACAGCCCTCGACCGCGCCTGCTCGCGTGGCGAACCTGCTTGCAGCCGAGCTGGAAAAGCATGGGGTCGGCATCGACTGCGTGCGCGATGGCCTTGGGCTGACCGGCGTCGTCAGTCTTCCGACCTTCAATCGCGGCGTTGCCGACCAGCAATATCTGTTCGTCAATTCGCGTCCTGTGAAGGATCGCCTGCTCGTCGGCGCATTGAGGGCCGCGTACCGCGACCTTATCGCTCGGGATCGCCACCCGATCGCGGCGCTGTTCCTGCAGGTGCCGCTCGACGAGGTGGACGTGAACGTCCATCCGGCGAAGACGGAAGTGCGTTTCCGCGATGCAGCCGCAGTCCGTGGTTTGATCATCGGCGCCATACGGTCCGCCTTGGACGCAGAATCCCACCGAAGCGCCGCCCGCGAACAGGTTGCAGCGCCGGTGCAATGGATGACGAGCGAGAGTCTTCATCCCGGCGAAGTCCAGACTCCCGCGTACAATCCCGCCGAGAGCTACGGCGTTCGCGAACAGCGGCCGCTGTTCACCGGAATCCGCGTGGAGCCCGCCGGACGGGCAGAGGCTGCCGTCGAACCGGTTCAATCCTTCCCGCTGGGAGTGGCGCGCGGGCAGGTGGCCAACACCTACATCGTCGCGGAGGCCGAGGACGGGCTGGTCATCGTCGACCAGCATGCGGCGCACGAGAGGCTGGTGCTCGAGCGCCTTCGAGCCGCGCGGTCGGGTGGCCCCGTGCCCCGGCAGGACCTGCTTATCCCGGAAGTGGTCGAGCTCGACGAGCCCGACTGCGACCGGCTCGAAACCGCTTTCGCGCAGCTTTCCGACCTCGGCCTTGAACTCGAAAGGTTCGGCCCGACTTCGATCCTGGTCAGATCGGTGCCTGCGGCGCTCCGCGGACCCGACGTGAACACATTGATTGCGGACCTCGCCGGCGAGATCGCGGAGCTGGGCTCCGCTCTGTCGCTTCAGGAACGCCTCGACCATGTCGAGGCGACTATTGCCTGCCACGGCTCCGTCAGGGCGGGGCGAGTGTTGTCGGTCGCCGAAATGAACGCGCTGCTTCGCGAAATGGAAGCGACCCCACGCTCGGGACAGTGCAACCACGGCCGGCCGACCTGGGTGAAACTCGCCCACGGCGACATCGAGAAACTGTTCGGCCGAAAATAGGGCCTGATCTTCGAACTACAAATATTCGATGCTAACGCGCTGGGAACATTGCACAAACGTGATTGGGCGGATGATCGTGAGCTGTGTTCGGGCGATTCAGCCGTAAGGCAGGGCGTATCGTTCAAGCGTTGGGCGGGGGCGACTTCGGGGCCGATATCTGCTATTGTCGATTTTCAGTAGGAGTAGAGCCATGGAAGAGCAGAACGGCAGCAGGGACCGCGCTTATTACGCGCAGCGCGCTTCCGAGGAGCTCGAGCTCGCTCAGTCCGCGACCGACCAGGACGCGGCAGCCGCGCATCGCAAGCTCCAGCGCGCATATCTCGAAAGGGCCTCGACCGGCGACCGCGGCGGCCAGATGGCCGACGAAATCGGCTAGTCGGCCGAAAGCTTCTTCAATCGCTGGTAAATGCGTTCGGTTTCCTGCGAACGCGCCGATCTTCGGGCTTCCTGGAGCCTGGGGTAGCCGTTTTTCGCTTCATCGCTGAGAGCGGCCGCGAATTCACCCGACTGCACGGACTTGAGAACTGCAGCCATGCGCTCGCGAATCTCGGGGCCGATGACCTTTGGGCCGCCAAGGACTGCGCCCAACTCCGCCGTGTTCGAAATCGCTTCGCGCATGCCGGCGATCCCGCGCGCATCGATAAGATCGGCAATGAGCTTCAGCTCGCCGATGCATTCCAGATAGGCGACTTCCGGAGAAACGCCGGCTTCGACGAGGGTTTCGAAGCCGGCGCGAAGAAGCTCCGGAACGCCGCCCCAGACCACCGCCTGCTCGTTGAACAGGTCCGCTTCTGCTTCCTCGGCGAAGCTTGACGCGATCAGCCCCGCCCGGCCGCAGCCGATCGCGCGGCCGTAGGCGAGGGCGATATCGCGGGCGTTGCCAGTCGCGTCCCGCTCGATGGCCCACAGCCCGATCATGCCCTTGCCCTGTTGATAGAGCGACCGAAGCGCGGTGCCGGGCCCCTTCGGGGCGATCATGAACACGTCGAGATCAGTGCGCGGATCGATGAAGCCGAAGCGGATGGAAAGCCCGTGGCTGAAGCCGAGCGCGGCGCCTTCGCGGAGGTGAGG
>JBQCIU010000025.1:0-3092 GCA_051953395.1 Sphingomicrobium sp. | reverse complement strand
ATCATCGGCCACGGCCGCGCCGCCGAGCTTCTGTTCACCGGCCGCAACATGAGCAGCGCCGAGGGCTTTGCCTGGGGCTTCTGGAACCGGCTCACCGAAGATCCTCTCGCCGAGGCACAAGCGCTTGCCCGCGATCTGGCGAGCGGCCCGAGCGTCGCGCACGCGGTGACCAAGAAGCAGCTCGATGCCGAATGGCACGTGTCGATCGGGCAGGCCCTGCAGATGGAAGCGGAGGCGCAGGCGGTGTGCATGGAAACCAACGATTTCCGCCGCGCCTATGAGGCGTTCGCGGCGAAGCAGACGCCGGTGTTCAAGGGCGACTGATGCCCGACCGCAGCTTCCTTTCCTGGCCATTCTTCGAGCCGAAGCACCGGGAGCTTGCGGACAGGCTCCAAGCCTGGTGCGCCAAGGCGCTGCCCGAACAGACCGGCGACCTCGACGAGGACTGCCGGGCGTTGGTGCAGGCGCTCGGCTCGTCGGGCTTCCTCAAACTGTCGGTCGCCGACGCGAAGCATCGCCCCGACGTGCGCAGCCTCGCCATCGCCCGCGAAACCCTCGCCTATCACTCCGCCCTCGCGGATTTCGCCTTCGCGATGCAGGGCCTCGGCTCGGGCGCGATCAGCCTGTTCGGCACCGTCGAGCAGAAGCGCCAATGGCTTCCGAAAGTCGCGAGCGGGGAGGCGATCGCCGCCTTCGCGATGACCGAGCCGGAATGCGGCTCGGACGCCGCCAACATCCAGACGTCCGCCATGAAGGACGGCGACGAGTGGGTGCTGGTTGGGGAGAAGACCTACATCTCCAACGGCGGGATCGCGGACTTCTACGTCACCTTCGCGCGCACTGGCGAAGGCGAGGGCGCGCGGGGCCTGTCGGCCTTCATCGTTCCCGCTGACGCTGTTGAGGTCGCCGAGCGGATCGACGTGATCGCGCCGCATCCCCTTGCCCGGCTCAAATATGACAATGTCCGAATCCCCGCCGACGCGATCATCGGCGAGCCCGGCGAAGGTTTCCGGATCGGCACGGAGACGCTGAACCTGTTCCGCGTAACCGTTGGCGCGGCGGCACTCGGCTTCGCGCGGCGGGCGCTTGACGAATCGCTCGGCTGGGCAACGAAGCGCCGTCTCGGCAGCGGCACTCTCGCGGACAATGCGGTGACCCAGGCGAAGCTCGCCGACATGGCGCTCGCCGTCGATGCCTCGGCTCTGTTGATTTACCGGGCGGCCTGGCAGCAGGATGTCGGCGGCGTCGACAACCGGCGCGCCGCGGCGATGGCCAAGCTGCACGCGACGGAAAACGCGCAGACGGTCATCGACGCCGCAGTGCAGATGCATGGCGGTGCGGGCGTCACACGGGGACAGAAGGTCGAGGAGCTGTACCGCGATATCCGCGCGCTTCGAATCTACGAGGGCGCGAGCGAGGTGCAGCGGCTGATCATCGCGAAGGACTTGCTGAAGGGGGCGACGGCATGAAGATTCTCCAGCCGGCCGGATGGCCGCGGCCGAAGGGCTATTCGAACGGGATCAGCGCGAAAGGGCGGATGATCTTCACCGCCGGTGTCGTCGGCTGGGACGAGAAGGAGAGCTTCCCCGACTATCGCCTCGACGGCCAGTTCGCGCAGGCGCTCCGCAATACGCTGGCGATCCTCGCGGAGGACGGAGCGGGGCCGGAGCATATCGTCCGGATGACCTGCTACATCACCGACCGCGGCGAATATCTCAGCCAGCGCGATGAGATCGGCGCCTGTTGGCGCGAGATCATGGGGGCAGTCTATCCGGCGATGGCGCTGGTCGTCGTCAAGGAACTCGTCGAAGGCGCGGCCAAGATCGAGATCGAAACCACGGCGGTGGTGCCGGAATGATTTCACGCGAAGCCACGAAGAAAAAATTGAAGCCACGAAGGCTCACGGAGATCTCTTCGTGTCTTTCCTTCTCTCCTTCGTGTCTTCGTGTGAAAGCCAAACTGGTTGCCGCTGCGCGGCGTTGGCATTGATGTACGACAGCTTCGTCAAAGACCGCTTGCCGCCGCCGGAGCTGCTTCCGGAATTCCGCTTCGACCTGCCGGAAATTCAGTACCCCGAGCGGCTGAATTGCGCGGCGGAGTTGCTGAAGGGCGGCAATCCGGAATCGCCCGCGGTCCTCAACGAGCACGGCCAATGGATCTACGCCGAGCTCGACGATTTCTCCGGGCGGATCGCCCGGCTGCTGGTCGACGAAGAGGGGCTGATCCCCGGCAATCGAGTTCTCCTTCGTGGACCGAACACCATGACGATGTTCGCCGCATGGCTCGGCGTGCTGAAGGCGGGCGGTGTCGTCGTCGCCACCATGCCGCTGCTGCGCCCCGGCGAGATCGCGACGGTGCTCGAGCGCGCGCAGATCAGCCACGCGATCGTCGACAGCCGATTCATCGGCGACTTCCGCCAGGCGGTCGATCAGACCCATTTCGTGAAGCACATCGTCAAATATGACGGCGACTACGGCAACGGAGAGCTGGAGAAGCGCACCGAGGGGTTGGACCCGCTGCCCGCCGCCGACACCGGGCGCGACGATCCGTGCATCCTCGCCTTCACCAGCGGTACGACGGGCGAGCCCAAGGGATGTGTGCACTTCCATCGCGACGTGCTTGCGCCGTGCGACACGTTCGCGAAGCATCTCGTCGATCCGAAGCCCGGCGACGTCTTCCTGACCAGCGCGCCGATGGCCTTCACCTTCGGCCTTGGGATCACGCCGATGTTTCCCTGGCGATTCGGCGCGGCCGCCGCCACCATCGAGCAGGCGAGCCCGCCGGCGCTCCTCGACGCGATCGCGAAGTTCGGAGTCACGCATCTCGGCACCGCTCCGACCGCGTACAAGGCGATGCTGTCGCAGCCGACCTTGGACGCCGCGCTCGAAACGCTGCGTTACTGCATTTCCGCCGGCGAGCATCTGCCCGAAGCCACCTGGCGCGCGTGGAAAGAGCGCACCGGGATCGCCATCACCGACGGCATCGGTTCGACCGAAATGATGCACATCTTCGTCTCCGCGGCGGGCGACGAGATCCGCCCCGGCTCAACCGGCAAGGCCGTGCCCGGATACATCGCGACGATTCTCGACGAG
>JBQCIU010000024.1:0-44536 GCA_051953395.1 Sphingomicrobium sp. | reverse complement strand
GCGAAAATTCGCTTCCGGTGCCGGCGCCGATGCTTTCCACATGTCCTTTGAAATCCACGCCGGGGTAGGCATCGATATCGATGGTCACCGGCTGGCCCGGGCGCATGTCGGTCAGCTGCTTTTCCTTGAAATTGGCTTCGACCCACGCAGTCTGGTTCTTGACGACCGAGAGCATGCCGACGCCGGTCACGGCCATCTGGCCGATCTGAAGGTTGTCGGCGTTTTCGACGACTCCATCCATCGGCGCCCGGACCTCGGTCCGCGACAGGTCGAGCCGGGCCTTGTCGACCGCGGCCTGGGCCTGGGCGATCGAGGGCTGCTCACCCGGAGCGATCGCGGCCGAAGCGTTGGCCGCACGCGCCCTTGCATCCGCAAGCTGGGTCTCGGCGGTCTTCACCTCGTTGAGCGCGTCCTCATAGTCGGCGCGCGTGGTGAAGCCCTGCTTGAGGAGCGCCGACTGGCGGTTCAGGGCGTTCTGCTTGATCGCGAGATTGGCCTGCGCTCCGGTGATGTCCGCGCCGGTCCCTGCGGCCTGGGTCCGCAGTTGGGTGGTCTGGAGCCTCGCGGCGGCGAGCTGCGCCTGCGCCTGCTCCAGGGCGACCTTGAACGGAGCCGGGTCGATGCGGAACAGGACGTCGCCCCGCTTCACATGATCGCCAGTCTGGACGTCGACCTCGATGACCGGTCCCGTACCCTGCGCGGTGACGGAAACGATGTCCGTCTTTACCTGCGCGTTGTCCGTCGACTCGGAGCCGCCGCTGGCGAACCACAGATAGAGGCCGGCGACGATCAGGAGCGCCGGCACGACAAGCATCAGGATGGTCCGAAGTTGCGCCTTCTTCGACTTGCGCGCCTTGCGGGTTTCTTTCGCAATGGCGGCGGCCTCTTCCGGCGTTTCTTCGGCGGTCGCGGGCCGCTCGGCGGTTTCGGTCTTGATCTCGTTCATGAACGCACCGCCTTCCCGCGCTGCTCGCCGGAGCGAGCCACGTTCGACCGGATTGCCGCGAGCCGCTCCTGGAGCTCACGAATGTCCCGTTGTTGAATTCCGTCCATTGCCTCTTCCGCAATGCTCCGGGCCAGGCCGCGAAGCTGTTTGACTACAGGGTCGGCGCTCGCCGTCAGTTCGAGGAGCCAGGCACGGCGGTCCGAGGGATCGGTCTTCCGTTCGACCAGACCGGCTTCTTCCAGCCTGTCCACAATCCGGCACAATGTGATTGGCTCCATGTCCAGGCGCTCGGCGAGCTCCACCTGCTTCAGGCCGGGCTCCCGCTTGAGACGGGCGAGCACCCGCCACTGGGCGCGCGTGACGCCCATGGCGGACGCGCGCTGATCGAACAGTCGCCGAATCGCGCGCGCGGTCTCGTTGATCTCGAACAGGAGGTCCTCCATGAGGCGCCTATATAATAAGGGTGCTTACTAAATCAACGTGCACCGGAAGTGTTCCGAAACGCCTTGTCCGGTGAAGAAGTTCAGCCGAGCCGGTCGGTGAGGTTGGCGAAGACCGCCGGGTGCAAGGGCCGTTCGAACTCCACGCCGACCCGAAGATCCTCGATCCAGCAGACCTTCGTCTGGAGCAATTCAAGACGCTCGAACTTGACCCACACGGTCTCGCCGAGCTCCGGCCGCTCCAGGAACTCCAGCTTGCAGCCTTCTGGAGAGACGTCATAGGCCTTCACGGCGAAATTGTGGTGGCCGCGCCTCCGCAGCTTGACCATCGCCTGGATCGGAACCCGCTCGCTCTTGCGCGGTGACCCGAGCGCCCGTTCGAAATAGCTTTTCGGATCCCTGGTCATCGCCTGTTCGCCTCGATCAAATATCCGCAGTGAAGGGCGTGAAGTCGGTGTGGCGATCGTAGATGTCGACGCCCTCATGCCGCTTCAGCCAGCCCACCACCGCATAGGTCACCGGCGTCAGGATCGCTTCCCAGCTAACCTTGAGGATGAACTGGCTGAGCATGACCTCGCCGAGCACCGTCAGCGGCCAGTCGGCCATCCCGTAGAAGGCGAGCGGGTAGAAGATCAGGCTGTCCGCCCCTTCGCCGATGATCGTGCTTCCGATGGTTCGGGTCCACAGATACTTGCCGTCGGTCCAGATCTTCATCTTGGCGAGCACGACCGAGTTGAGGAAATCGCCGACGAAGAAGGCGGTCAGCGACGCCAGGATGATCCGCCAGCCGGAACCGAAAACCCGCTCGTACGCCGCCTGCCCGGTCCACCCTTCCGCGACCGGCAAATGGACAACCGTCCACTCCATAACACCCATGAACAGCAAAGCTGCGAACCCGGCCCAGATGGCGCGCCGGGCGCGGGCGAAGCCGTAAACTTCGGTGAGAATGTCATCGATGACGTAGGAAACCGGGAAGAACAGGATTCCGGCTCCGAACGGCCAAAGTCCGATCCAGGGCAGATCGACGACCGACCGTTTCTCCGCGCCGATGACGTTGGACAGCAGGAGGACCACCACGAAGGCGACCATCACGAAGTCGAAATAGCGGAAGTGGACGCCCTTCAGATGGTCGGCGTCGACCCGCTTCAGCTTTCGTGCGAAGACCCCCACAGCCGTTTTTTACGACGAATTTCGGTGAAGGGAAGTGGTTGCGACAGCGGTTCTGTCGCCGCTGCGCTGCCGCGCAGCGCGCTCCATGCTCGGCTGTCCCCCGGACAGCCTGTGCGTGGAGCGGGTAACGGGAATCGAACCCGTGCGTTCAGCTTGGGAAGCTGACAGGCTACCATTACATCATACCCGCCTGGAGCGCGGCCACTGCCACAGCTCAAGCCTCGTCGGCAACCTCGATGTTCGCGGCGTGCAGCCGCTCGCGAAGATCCGCCGCGCAGGCTTCCGCAAGTGCCTCATCGTCCGACCTGACGACGAAGTCGGCGCCGAAATTTCCTTCGCGATAGAATGGGTAGCTGCCGATCGCCACTCCGGGGTGCTCGTCCTGCACCTGCTTCAGCAGTGCCGCCACGTCGCTCTCCGCCGTGTGCGCCCGGATCGTCACCGACACCATCACTTTCCCGCCCTCGAGCCTGCCGTCCAGCGCCTCGAGCATAGCCGCGGCGATCTTCGGGACTCCGGCGAGGATATAGACGTTCCCCATCTTCACTCCGGGTGCTCCCGAGGTTGGATTGGGGATCAGCTCCGCGCCTTCGGGCACGCGTGCCATTCTCAGCCGTGCCTCGGTCAGGCCGAGCGGGCGGTCGCGATAATAATCTTCGAGGATTGCGCGGGCTTTCGGGTGAACGATCACCGGCACGCCGAATGCGGCAGCGATCGAGTCGATGGTGATGTCGTCGTGAGTGGGCCCGATCCCGCCGGTCGTGATCACATAATCGTGCGCGGGCCGCAGCGCGTTGACCGCAGTCACGATCGCCTGCTCCTGATCCGGCACCACGCGCACCTCGGACAGGCGGATTCCCTGACCGTTCAGCCAGCGCGCGACCTGCGCGATGTTCCTGTCCTCCGTCCGTCCGGAAAGGATTTCGTCGCCGATCACGATCAGTGCGGCAGTCCAGGTTCGCGAAGAGCCCATGCCCTCCCCTCTAGCCTCCACGGCAAGAGGCGCAATGCGATTGCACTACTGCCTTACTTGTGTAACACACTGGCTGAGCAGGAGGGCAGATGATCGTATCGATGCTGATAGCCGCGACAGCGCAGACGCTGGCCGCAGGGACCCCGGCCTACGATCCACGGGCCCACAAGGCCGAGCTCGCCGGCGAACCGGCGCAAGTCCTGGTCCTGGGAAGCCCGCATCTTTCGCAGCTGCCGCAGAAGCTCGACCCGAAGCTCCTCCAGCCGCTTCTCGACAGGCTCGCCGCGTTCAAGCCGGACGTCATCGCGATCGAGGCGATTTCCGGCGAGCAATGCGAAATGCTGAAGCATTTCAAATGGCAGCATGCCGATGCATGGGACACCTATTGCTGGGACACGCAGGACTGGGAGAAATCGACCGGCCTGACCGTCGCCGAGGCATCGCAGGAAATCGAGAAAGCGCTGGCGTCATGGCCGGCGAAACCGACGGCGGCTCAGCGTCGGCACCTCGCAATGCTGTTCATGGCGGCGAACGACCGGCCATCGGCGCAGGTCCAGTGGCGCCAGCTCGCCCCGGAAGACCGGCACGCAGGCGACGGCCTGACCGACGCCATGATCGCGATCGTCGAACGGAAGGACAAGGCGCCCAACGAAAGCTACGACATGGCGGCGGCCCTCGCCGCGAGGCTCGGGCTCCAGCGCCTCTACCTGATGGACGACCACACGGCGGACTGGCCGCTCGACGAGAAAAGCGCGGAGGGCCAGGCCTATGCGAAGGCGCTCCAGTCGGTCTGGGACGTGAAGCCGGTGCCCGCGGTGCGCGCCGAATATCTCCGGCGGCAGGATCATCTCGCGACGGCTGACGACGTGCTCGGTTTCTACCGCTTCCTCAATGCGCCGGAGACTCAGCGCGAAACGATCCGGTTCGACATGGGCGCCGCGGCGCGCAGTCCCGCCGCTCAGCCCTACGGCCGCCAGTACATGTCCTGGTGGGAGACACGGAACCTCAGGATGACGGCGAACATCCATGCGGCATTCCAGCAAAAGCCCGGTGCGCGCGTCCTCGTTATCGTCGGAGCGACCCACAAGGGCCACCTCGATGCCTATCTCGACATGATGCAGGACGTCCGGCTGGTCGACGCGGAGGCGGTTCTCAAGTGAATCGCGCCCGGGTGCAATTCGCTCTCGAAGCGCCTATTTAGGCTGCATGACCCAGTACATCACCGTCACCGCCGACGACACGCTCGAAGCGCGCAACGGCACCATCAAGCTCCATGGTCCCGAGGCCTTCGACGGCATGCGCCGCGCCGGACGCCTCGCGGCCGAGATCCTCGACGCGCTGGTGCCGCACGTGGTCCCGGGAGTGACCACGGACGAGCTCGATGCGATCGTCTACCGCATGACCGTGGAGGGCGGCGGCGTGCCCGCGACGCTGGGTTATCGCGGTTTCACCCGGAGCTGCTGCACGTCGATCAACCATGTGGTTTGTCACGGAATTCCTGGCGACCGAATTCTCAAGGACGGCGATATCGTCAACATCGACGTCACGCCGATCGTCGACGGCTGGCACGGCGATACGAGCCGAATGTTCCTGGTCGGCGATGTTCCGATCAAGGCTCGCCGTCTCGTCGATATAACCTATGAATGCCTCATGCTCGGCCTGGCCCGGGCGAAGCCGGGCAATCGGCTCGGCGACGTCGCGAACGCCATCCAGACCCATGCCGAGAAGAACCGCTACAGCGTCGTTCGCGATTTCTGCGGCCACGGCGTCGGCCGTCTGTTCCACGACAGCCCCGAGGTGATCCACGCCGGCCGTCCGGGCACCGGACCCGAGCTGAAGCCGGGAATGATTTTCACCGTCGAACCGATGATCAACATCGGTCGTCCCGACGTGAAGCTCCTCGACGACGGATGGACCGCGGTCACCCGCGACCGCTCGCTGTCGGCCCAGTTCGAGCATTCGATCGGCATCACGGAAGCCGGCTGCGAAATCTTCACGAAGAGCCCGAAAGGCTTCGACAAGCCGCCGTACTAGGCGGCTTCGCTCGCGGAATCCCAGCTGGAGACCAGCTCCCGGGCGCGCTCGACGTCCTCCGGGAAATCCACCTCGCCCCATTCCTCGCCTTCGATGTCGAAGGTCCAGACCTCGGAACTCTGAGCGAGGTGGTGGATGACGCGGAGGTACCAGATCGTGGTGCCCTCCGCTGTTCGCATGTCGCGCTCGATGGCTTCGCGGAACTGCTCCGCGCCGCCCGAGCGGAATGCGAGGAGTCCGATCGACTCCCCGTTGACGCCTTTGGCGATACGCTTGCCGATCGCACGAAGCCGTCCATCGGGCTCGACCACCACCTTCATGTCGTCCTCGTCGTAGCCAGACTTGCGGTCGATGGTGACGCAGATACCCGCGCGGTCGTTGCCGACAACCCTTTCCATCAGCGCATCGGAGACGAGGGTGTCGCCGTTCCAGACGAGGCAGTCCCCCGCCAGCTCTTCGCGCGCCATGAACAGGGACCCGAGATTGTCCGCGACCTTGTAGAAGGGATTATAGATCGTTCGGACGTTCGGTCCGCCGCTGCGCCGGGCAATCGCGGCATCGACGAGATCGTCGTGGAAGCCGGTCACGACCACCGCCTGGTTCACCCCGTTCGCAGCCAGCGTGTCGAGCTGCCTGTCGAGCAGGGTTCGCCCTCCGAAATCGATCAGGCACTTAGGCCGGTCGTCGACCAGATGGCCGAGACGGCTGCCCTGCCCCGCCGAAAGTATGATCGCCTTGTCCATTGGCCGCGCGCTGTGCCTTTCAAATGCGGCGGCGATTGGGCATTAGCTGATGACCGCCAGGAATGAGGTTGGGCGTGAAGAAGATCGAAGCGGTGATCAAGCCGTTCAAGCTCGACGACGTCAAGGACGCGCTCCACGAGATCGGCGTCTCCGGAATCACCGTGACCGAAGTGAAAGGCTTCGGCCGCCAGAAGGGCCACACGGAGCTTTATCGCGGCGCCGAATATGTGATCGACTTCCTCCCCAAGGTGAAGGTCGAGGTCGTGGTTGAGGACATCCTCGTCGAAAACGTGATCGAGGCCATCACGCAGGCCGCGCGCACCGGGCGGATCGGCGACGGCAAGATCTTCGTGATCCCGATCGACGAAGCGGTGCGGATTCGCACGGGCGACAGGGGCCCGGATGCCGTCTAGCCCCGAGCACCCGAAGGACGAGCGGCTCGCATCGATGTCGCCGGACGAATTGAAATCGGCGATGCGGAGCCTCGGCTACCGGACCCAGGCGGACCTTGCGAACGCGATCGGCGTGTCCCGGTCCGCGGTCAGCCTGTGGCTCGAAGGCAAGGTGGGAGTGCCTCGGCCGGTGGCAATGCTCCTGCGGATGCTGGTTGCCGCTCAACGCCGCGCTTTTTGAAGCAACCGGGGCGATAGTCCGGTCGTT
The DNA here is from genome assembly GCA_051953395.1 of Sphingomicrobium sp. GTDB lineage: Bacteria > Pseudomonadota > Alphaproteobacteria > Sphingomonadales > Sphingomonadaceae > Sphingomicrobium. Next base: position 37,570 of record JBQCIU010000024.1, on the reverse strand, counting down.
ACGGCCTCCAAACCGATAACATTTTGGAGGAACGGCCATGCTTGGCACCATTCTTATCATCATCGTGATCCTGCTCCTGATCGGCGCGCTGCCGACCTGGGGCTTCTCGCGCGGCTGGGGCTATGGCCCGTCCGGCCTTCTGGGGATCATCCTCATCATCGTGATCATCCTGCTCCTGACCGGCAACCTCTAACCCCCGAAATCGCCCGGGCGGCTGAAACAAAGCCGCCCGGGTGCGCAAGACCACTCTGAAGCTGTCACGGATTCCGCCCCGCTGGTCGCAACTTCATGAGCAAAAAGGACTTTCTGCACGTTTTGACAGATCGGACGCGAATCTCGCGCCCGATTTACACGTACAGGAGTAGTCCAATGCGTAAGATCATGACCGCCGCGGCCGTTGCCGCGGCCATTGCTGCAACGCCGGCGATTGCCCAGCTCAACACGTCGCAGGGGCTGGTGACGGTCACCGTCCAGGATGTTTCGGTTCTGAACAATTTCCTGAACCACGACCAGATCGCCGCTCTCAATAACCTCAATGTTCCCGTTACCGTGCAAGTCCCGGTCGGCGTTGCCGCCAACGTCTGTGGCGTGAACGCCAACGTGCTTGCGAAGCAGAAGGCGGGCGGGGCGACCTGCGCCGCGAAGAGCGGCTCGAGGGCGCTTGCGCAGAGCGTGGCCAAGCAGCTGCTGAGCCAGAAGAAAAAGTAACCCGAGCTCTCGGAACAAGCCGGGGCGGCAGACGCCGCCCCGGCTTTCTTTTTGCGCCGGTGAAAAGTTCACGGGTGACTGGATTTAGCGCCGATCAGCCACGAAAACGCCATCCCAAGCTTCGGATTCGCGACTTCCACCCGAGCGGCAGACCAGCCGCCCGGGCGCGGTGGTTTTCATCCGGGGCACCGGCAACGAAAAAGACCAGGGAGCGGCACAATGGCGGACGCGGGCACGATTCTTTCGCGGATCAAGGATGAGGAAATCGAGTGGGTCGACCTGAGGTTCACGGATCCGAAGGGCAAGTGGCAGCATCTGACGATGGCCAGCGGGATGGTCGATGAGGACCAGCTGACCGACGGATTCATGTTCGACGGCTCCTCGATCGCCGGATGGAAGGCCATCAACGAGTCCGACATGATCCTGAAGCCGGATCTCGATGCGGCCTACATCGATCCGTTCAGCGCGACGCCGATGATGATCCTGTTCTGCAACGTCGTCGAACCTTCGACCGGCGAGCTCTACGGCCGCGATCCGCGCTCCACCGCGACGCGGGCCGAAGCCTATCTGAAGCAGACCGGGATCGGCGATTCCATCTTCGTCGGCCCGGAAGCCGAATTCTTCATGTTCGACGACGTCCGGTTCGAGGACAGCTACAACGCCAGCTGCTATCGAATCGACGATATCGAGCTGCCGACCAACACCAACCGGGAATATGACGGCGGCAACCTTGCCCACCGGCCTCGCGCCAAGGGCGGCTACTTCCCCGTCGCTCCGGTCGACAGCGCCATGGACATCCGCGGCGAGATGGTTTCGACGATGATCGAGATGGGCCTGCCGATGGACAAGCACCATCACGAGGTCGCCGCCTCGCAGCACGAGCTTGGCCTGACCTACGGAAGCCTGGTCCAGACCGCCGACCGGATGCAGGTCTATAAATATGTGGTCCACATGGTCGCCCATGCCTACGGCAAGACCGCGACCTTCATGCCCAAGCCGATCGCCAAGGATAACGGCAGCGGCATGCATACCCACATGTCGATCTGGAAGGGCGGCAAGCCCCTGTTCGCCGGCAACGGCTATGCGGGCCTCAGCGAGACGGCGCTGTATTTCATCGGCGGCGTCATCAAGCACGCTCGCGCGCTGAACGCGTTCACCAATCCCGGCACCAACAGCTACAAGCGGCTCGTGCCGGGCTTCGAAGCACCGGTCCTTCTCGCTTACTCAAGCCGCAACCGCTCTGCGTCCTGCCGCATCCCCTACGGCGCGGGCGAGAAGGCGAAGCGCGTGGAGTTCCGCTTCCCCGACGCGCTGGCGAACCCGTACCTGGCCTATGCGGCGCTGATGATGGCCGGCCTCGACGGGATCCAGAACCGGATCCATCCCGGCGATCCGATGGACAAGAACCTCTACGACCTGCCGCCGCAGGAGCTGGTCGACGTTCCGACCGTCTGCGGAAGCCTTCGCGAGGCGCTCGTCAGCCTCCAGAACGACCGCGCCTTCCTGACCAAGGGCGACGTCTTCAGCGACGACCAGATCGACGCCTACATCGAGCTCAAGTGGGAAGAAGTCATGCGCTGGGAAACGACGCCCAGCCCGGTCGAGTTCGACATGTATTATTCGAGCTGACCGTCATGGCGAGCGGAGCAAGCGGCGATCCGGAACCGGATGGCTTCGCTCCGCTCGCAATGACGATCAGGCCGCTGCCCTCGCCTTCTCGGCCCGCGGCGAGCCGTAGAGCCAGTAGACGACCAGGCCGAACGCGTTCCAGATGACGAAATATTCGCGCGTCTTGATCGGCAGGCTCCAGAACAGATAGGCGCAGCCGAGGATCGCGACGATCCCGACCAGCCACGGCGCCGGAGCGCTGAACTTGCGGGGCGCATTCGGCTCCCGCTTGCGCATCGCGAGCATGCAGGCGGAAACGGCGATGAAGGCCGTCAGCGTTCCCGCATTGGCAAGCGCGGCGATCTCGTCGAGCGGGAAGATGCCGGCGATGATTGCAACGACGATCGCGGTGAAGATAGTGATCCGGACCGGCGTTCCGCGGCTGGAAACCCTGGCGAGAGCCGTCGGAAGAAGGCCATCTCGCGCCATGGTGAAGAAGATCCGGCTTTGCCCGTAAAAGAACGCCAGGATCACCGTCGGAAGAGCGATGACTGCGGCCGCTCCGAGGATGGTTGCGGCCCACGGCTTTCCGATCTCGCGAAGGATGAGCGCAAGCGGCTCCGGACTGTTGGCGAAGCGCGTGTAGGCCAGCGCTCCGATCGCCGCGGCAGCAACCGCCATGTAGATGATCACGCACAGGATCATCGAACCGACGATTCCGATCCCCAGATCGCGCTCCGGATTTTTCGTCTCTTCGGCAGCGGTCGCGATGGCGTCGAAGCCGTAGAAGGCGAAGAAGATGATTGCGGCCGCCGCCATTACTCCGACCTCGGACCCGGATGCGCCGCTCCTCGGGAAGCCGTACGGCATGAACGGGTGGAAATTGCCGATGTTGAAGAACGGCAGGCAGACGATGACGAACAGCGCCAGGGCCAGCAGCTTCACGACCACCAGGAAGGCGTTGAGGTTCGCGCTTTCGCGGGTGCCGTAGATCAAGAGCCCGGCGATGACTGCGATGATCAGGATCGCCGGAAGGTTGACGATCCCGCCGAGCGCCGGCCCCTGTACGATCGCGGACGGCAACCCCGCGCCGAGACTTGTCAGGAATCCGGCGAAATAGCCTGACCAGCCCACCGCCACCGCGCTGACAACCAGGCTGTATTCAAGGATCAGCGACCAGCCGACGACCCAGGCGATCAGCTCGCCATAGACTACGTAGCTGTACGTGTAGGCGCTTCCGGCGGCGGGATACATCGTCGCCATCTCGGCATAGGCGAGCGCCGCGAAGGCGCAGATCACGCCGGCTATCGCGAAGCTCAGGATGACCGCCGGGCCGGCCTTGGCCGCTCCGACGCCGGTGAGGGTCAGGATCCCGGTTCCGACGATGGCGCCGACGCCGAGGGCGATGAGGTGGGGCCAGGAAAGGGTCGGATTGAGCCGGTGCTCCGGTGCCATGTCCTCGCGAGCGACGATGGTCTTGCGGACGTTCCAGTTTTTCATTCGGCGGTGGTCCCCTCCCCTTTGCACCCTCGTCGCAATCGCGCGGGCGCGCGTCAATAATCCTTCGATACCCTCACGCTCGCCTGGGCGCGGCCGATGGTGGAGACGGTGGACAGCACCGACAGCCACCGCGTGATTTCATATTCGACGCGCGTCGCCGAATATTCATGGCCGTCGGTAATCACCTCCACGTACAGCTTGCGGCCGATATATTTGCCGGCGGCGATCGAGGTCTTCTGGCCGGTCGAGATATCGGCCGGGAGAACGCGCAGACGGTCGAGGCCCACGGCCTTGCGCAGCGCGTTGATCGGGTCGAGGCTTCCTGTTCCCGAATTGAGCGCAGCGACGGCGGAAGCGAGCTGCAGCGCTTCGGGAGCGGACAGGTTGGTGATCGACGTCCCGAACAGGATCCGCGACAGAAGCTCGTCCTGCGGAAGCGGCGGGTTCGAGGCGAAGCTGATCTCCGGCTTCAGTCCTGTCCCCTGCACCAGCACGGTCGCGTCGAGCCCCTGGACCTGCGCGAGCGCCCGAATGTCCAGCAAGGGATTGGGCGGGCTCTCTCCGCGGAAGCGGATGATCCCGCGATCGAGGCGGAAGGTGCGCCCAGCGAACTCGTAATCCCCACGGACGAGGTCCGCACGGCCCGTAAAAGCCGGCGAATCCGCAAAGCCGCCGACATGCAAATCCGTCGTCCAGGTGCTGCGGATGCCCAGTCCGCGAACCTGCAGGCTTCCGCCGGCAAGATCGATATCGAGTTTCCACGGATGCAGCTGCGCGGGCTCGATCAGGTCGGCTTCGTCGAGGCCTGTGTGAGTGACCGCGAGCTGCGGAACCGCCGCCGCGCTGCTCGCCTGGCCGAGCGTGAAGCGACCGCTGTTGAGGTGAAGCTTGCCGGAGATGGTTCCCCCGCCGCCGGGGCTGGAGCGTACCTGCAGCGGGCCGGTGACCTTCGCCGCCACATCGTCGCGATTGAGTAGCTGGGCCTCGGAGGTGTTGAACGACAGGTCGAGCAATGTCTTGCCTTCAGAGAAGGTGACGTTGCCGCTGCCTTCGATCGATCCGCCGCCGGGCGTCTGCCCGCCCAGCCTGCTGAACACCAGCCGCGGCCCTTCGAAATGGCCCTGCGCGGCGAGGTTGGTGATGACCGTGCCTGTCACCGAGCTCTCGAGCCGCGCATTGTCGGCCTTGAGCGCGCCCCGTACGCTCGGGTTGGCAAGCGTGCCGCCGATGTCGGCGCCGATTGCCGCGGGGCCGGTCAGATCGAACAGTTCGATCCCGGACAGCCGCCACAAAGTGTCCGCGGGTCCCTGGTAACGCAGCTGCGCGAACACCGGTGCGTTCATCAGAGCGGTCATCACCGATCCCGGGCCGAGCGGCGCCAGACGAGCCTGAGCCCGGCCGATGGTCTGCCCGTTGCTGACTGCAACCGCGCGCAAGCCCGCCTTGTCGCCCGTCAGGATCGCGGCCACGCCGAGGTCGATGGGCTGGGAAGCGAGAACCAAACCGGAGCGGCTGAGGCCGCGGATAGTCAGGTCGAGCTTGCCGGACCGGCTCCCCTTCCAGGCATATTGGAGCGAACCGCTGGCGCGTCCGCTCAAGTCGAGGTTGGGCCAGGCGATGTTGAGAACGCTGAGCGGCATCGACTGAAGCTGCGCATTGACGCTCGGGAATGAGCCGCTGTTGCCCGACACCACCGCCTGCCCGCCGGCGAAGGCGACGCGTGTCGGAGCAAGCGCCCAGCCGTCGCCGGACTTCGTCAGGACGGCCGCTTGTTCCAGAACGAGGGGCTTGCGGTCGACCGATCCGCGGCCCGTGAGGCGGATCTGGTCCGGCGAAATATCGGCGAGCGTGGTGAACTCGAATTCCGCGCCGCGCCGGCCGGCAAAGGCGGCGCGCACCTGTCCGCTGCCGTTGATCAAATTCGCGTTGGCGGTGAGCCGGGCCATGCTGATCCCGTTCATTTCGACGCCTCGAGCGTTGACGACGCCGGTCATCGTGGTTCGGCCGTCCGCCAGGACCACCGTGCCATCGAGCCGGCCGCTGCGAACCGCAAGCGCGCCCGGAAAGCTCGCCTTGTCGGCGGTCAGATGCATCTCGATCTTCTGGGCATCGCCGACGGGCGCAAATGCCAGCTGTCCGCTGACGCCGCCGCCGGCGACATCGAGCAGGCCTGTGAATCCACCAGGATCGGCGCGCAGGTTGCCGCTGGCGTGCGCCCCATTCACGTCGAGCGCAGCGACGGCGATGACGGTTCGGGCGCCGTGCGGCATCAGGATTTGCCCGTTGCTCGTGAACGGGCCCAGGCGGGAGCCGCCGTTCGCCTTGTAATTGTAGCCTGCGGCCGTCGGGTCGAGCGTCAGGCGGACATCCTGCAGCCCCAGAGTATCGTTGGGCCGGGCAAGGAACAGCTGCACGCGCGGGCGGGCGATATTGCCGTCCAGCACCATCTGCACCGGCCCATAGGTCGCTTGCCGGCCGCGAGTGACGATATGGAAGGTGCCGTCGCGGTTGCGATACCCCTCGCCCGCCAGCCGGAGCCTCGGCGAATAGAGCTGCAGGTTCGAAAGATGGAGGATTCCGTCAGGCGTTCGGGTGAGGTTCGTCTCGATCCGCGGAAGTCCGCCCGTGAGACTCTGGAAGAAGCTGTTGTCGAGGCGGCGGACCCAGGCCTTGGCCGTCCCGGTCACGACCGTCCCGTGCCCGTTCGGCCCCGGCACGACCTTCAGGTCGGTCAGCACATCGACGATCCCCAATCCCTCGATGAAGTAGCGGTGCATTCCGCCGGACATCAGGATCTGGAAATTGCCGGTGACGAGATCGATGAGCAGCGACACCTTGCCGCTGAGCTGCGCGCTCCTCAGCTGGATATTGTCTCCGCGCACCAGCTTCGGCGTGATGCTGAGCATTCCGTCGAGGTGCGCATTGGCGAGGATCGCGCTTGCCGTGTCTCCGACTCCCGTGATCGCGCGCGCCTTCAGGTGGAGGGGGACCCGCATCGGCCAGGGCGAGAGCTGACCACGGCCATCTGCAACGACGTCGACGAACCCCGTCTGGTCGAACCTCACGCCCGGAGAGCTGAGCCGATAGGCGTAAGTCGCGCTTCCGAACGGTCCATCCAGCGTGATGAGCATCCGGACGTTGCGCCCGGCCATGTTGCTGAACAGCGCATTCGGCTTCAGCAGGTCGAGGCCGATCCGCATCGATCGGAAGCGGTTGTTGGCGAGGTCCATGGCGCCGCTTGCAACCGCCCGGAGCGCGCCCGAGCCGAGCGTTAGCTGGCCGTCGAGGATCCGGTCCTTCAGCGTCGCCGAGCCGCGTACCCGGACCACCGGCGCGGTCAACCGCATGAGCCGACCGTGGAGGAATTGCGCCGGGTTCATCGCTCCCGAGAGCGCGAATCGGCCGTCGGTCGCGGCTAGTGCGAGCCTGGCTGTCGGCCGGCCCGAGAGATTGAGCGCGGCGCGGCCGTTCCAGCGAGTCCAGCTGCCGTCGCCGGTGATCACCGCATCCAGGGACCGCCTGGAGCCGAGCAGCGCCGGAACGACTCCTCCGGCGATCGAATGGGCGCGAAGTTCGAGGTCGAAGCGATTGCCGTCGGGCTCCGCGTCCAGGTTCAGGAGCAATCGGTCGGAGCCGTCGACCGCGGCGTTGAGCTTGACCACGGCTCGGCCGGAGCGGACGTCCGCACTCCCCTCCAGGCGACCCACTCGGGCGGTTCCGCCGACCGCCTTGCCGATCTCCAGCCGATCGATCGACAGCTTGCCGATGTGGATGTCGAAGCCGGGAAGAATCGGCCCCTTCTTCGTGCTCGGCTTGAGAGCCGGGAGCCGAAGAAGCGTCGCCCGGTCGGCGTGGACCCGCCGGATCCGAAGGCTGTTGTAGAGCCACGCCCCCGGAGTCCAGTCGAGGTCGATCTCGGGCGAAGTGAAGAAGGTGCCATGCTGGTCGAGTATCGCGACGTTCTTCAGCTTCGACTCGCCGAATACCGAGCCCTCGATCCGCCCGATCCGGAATCGCAGGCCCGACGAGGTCTCGATTCCTGCGATCCGGTCGGCGATCCAGCGGTGGCCCGGCGCCGTGTCGAGGATTGCGAGCGCGACAGCGAGGAGGAAAGCGAGCCCGAGTAGCAGCGCCAGGAACTCGCGGAGAAGCCGGCGCGGCCAATCGCGCTTCAACCGGTAAGGCGGACGATCGCCACCACCCTCGATGGCGGTCGCCTCGGCCATCAGAAAGCCTGTCCCAGCGAGACCGCGACGGCGATGCGGCTATCGCCGTGGCGCGGGTTGAGCGGCGTGCCGACATCGATCCGGATCGGGCCGAATGTCGAATAATAGCGGACGCCGATCCCGGCGCCGAACTGCCAGTCGTTGAAGCCCGGCACCGCATCGTTGGTCAGCTGGCCACCGTCGAAGAACGGGACGAGCCCGAAATTGCCGCCGAACGCCTTCAGCCGGAATCGCGCCTCCAGCGAAAATTCGCTGAGGGTCGAGCCGCCCACCGGATCGTTTTCGAAATCGATCGGGCCGACCCTCTGGTAACCGTAGCCGCGCACGGAGCTCCCGCCGCCGGCATAGAATCGCCGCGAGGGCGCGATCGACGGCGCATCGGCGCCGAGGATTTTGCCGAACCGCACCCTTCCTGCCAGCACAGTATTGGAGGCGATCGGATAATAAGCGCTGCCGTCGATCTGGGCGCGGGCGTAAGCGAAGGAGATGCCCTTGGCGCTGATCTCCGGACTGAGGTGCAGCGAGAGGCGGAATCCGCGCGTCGGGTCGAGCAGATCGTCGCTGCCGTCGTAAGCGACGCTCAGCGGAAGGGCCGCGATCAGGAAGGTCCGGGTCTCCTTGACCGTGGGGTCCAGGAAAACGCCGCGCTCGTCGGTCGCGAGAAGCTCCGTTCCGACGCCCCACGTCCATCGCTTGCGCCAGATGATGTTGCTCTGTCGCTCGACGCTTCCAAAGAAGCGAACCGTCCGCGCCTCGTAAGCATCGAACTTGGTGTGGCTGGCCGACAGCTGGACATCGAGCACCCGGTCGCGAGCGCCGATATTGTTGCGGCGAAACTCGACCCCCGCCAGCTGCTCGCGCGTGCCGGCGATGCCCCTGAGCGTCAGGCCGCCCTCGGGATTGATGAAATTGCGGTCCTGCCAGCTGACGTCGAGCTTGGCGCCTTCGCCGGTTCCGTAGCCGAGCTCGCCGGCGATGGTGTGCCTTGGGGCAGGCGTCAGCTTGATGTCGAGATCGACCCGTCCGTGGTCCGGAACCGGCACGACGTCGACCTGTGCCGTGGCGACGAGGCCGGTTGCGATCAGCGCCCGGCGCAAATCGTCGAGCTTGTCGCGCTCGAACTTCTGGCCCGGCTTCCAGCGAGCCATGTGCTGCAGGTGCTCGGCGCTGAATGGCGGATTCCCGCTGACGTGGATTTCGCCGAAATGCGCCAGCTCGCCCGGTTCGACCGGAAGGACCAGGCTTGCGAGGTGGGTGCGGTGGTCGACCGTGATCTGCTGGTCGCCGACTTTCGCCAGCGCGAAGCCCTGCTCGCCAAGCGCGACTTTCAGCGCCAGGTCGGCGGCGAGCACGTCGGTTGCGATAACCGGATCGCCCGCCTTCACTCCGAACGCGCTTCGAAGCTTCTCCGCCTCCGGCCCGGCCGCCTCGAGTCCGGGAAGCTCCACCGACTGGAAGGTGTATTGCTCACCAGGATCGGCCTGGAGAGTGACCCGAAGGATCGAGCCCTGCGGCTCGATGTCCGGCTCGACGACGGCGTCGTAATAGCCTTGGGAGCGCAGGATCTCGGCCAGAAGGTCGGAATCGTCTTCGGATCGACGCTGGACCTGGGCGACGTTCGCCGACTCCTTTCGCCCTTCGTAAAGCGCGGACTGCTTCTCGAAGGCTTCGACCAGGCTTTGCGCGTTGCCGATCCGCTCCAGCCCGTCGATGGCGATCGAATAATAGCGCTCGGTGCTTGTGTCGGTGATCGCCTGCCCCGCAGCGGGCGTTTCCGGACTCGGCGCTTCGGGCGGAGCCTTGCTCAGGTCGGGCCAGGGCACTCCGATATCGGGCATCGGCGCGAGCGGCGCCGACGGATCGATATCGGCAGGATCCGGGGGTGGGCTCGGCTGCGGCACTGTCTGCTGTGCAAGCGCGGGCGCGCAGGCGAGCGCCGAGGTCGCGACGGCGCACAGCAGCCGCGCGGTGACTCCCACCGTGAACAGGTTCCGGCCACAGGCAAGCGGCAGGCCCGCCCGTTCACCCCACGCTCTCATTGCGCCAGACTAAAGGCCGCGCATGAACCGCGCCAGACCGGCAATTCGATTTAGTGAATGCTTCCGCGCACTTCGTCGCTGCTTAGCGTCACGATGACGCGCTCGATCTGCCGCCAGTGGCAGAAGCGGATGACGTTGCCCGCGTCGCGGCTCTCTTCGGCGCGCACCGCGGCTTCCAGCCCAGCATCGTCGCCGAAGCGGTCGATGAGGTCGGCTGCATCGGCGAGCGCCGGACGTCCGGAGATGAACGGGGAGTCCATGGCGGTGCTGTTAATCCGGCAGGCGTTTCCGGACTGCGGACGATCATCGTCAACGCATCGTTGACCATGAAACACGGGCGATTGCGCCGCCCCCCTATCCAACATAAGCTGCAGGCTGGGAGCGGGGGCTCTGCACATGAGCGACGTGTTCGTCTCGTACAAGGCCGAGGACCGCAGGCGGGTGAAGCCGCTGGTCGACGCGCTCGAGGCGGAGGGCTTCTCCGTCTGGTGGGACGAACAGATCGGCGGCGGCGCAACCTGGCGTCATGCGATCGAAGCCGAACTCAACTCCGCAAAATGCGTGATCGTCACCTGGAGCAAGCGCTCCGTCGGCGAGGAAGGCACGTTCGTCCAGGACGAGGCGACGCGGGCCCAGCAGAGGCACGTCTACGTGCCGGTCCTCATCGACAAGGTTCACCTGCCGCTCGGCTTCGGGGAAACTCAGGCGCTGCCCCTGGTGGGCTGGAAAGGAGACCGCGGCGACGCCCGTTTCCAGGCCATTCTGGCTTCGGTGCGGCGGATTACCGGCGGCAAGGCGCGCCGACCTGCATCGGCTCCCACGGTTGGAAGCAGGACTCACGTCGACCGACGCGCGGTGCTCGCCGGCGGTGCGGTCGCGACCGTGGCGGTGGTCGGAATTGGCGGCTGGACCTTCCTGAAACCCTCGTCGGCGAGTGCTGCAAGCGACAGCATCGCCGTCCTGCCCTTCGCCAATCTGAGCGGCGATCCGGCTCAAGCCTATTTTTCCGATGGCATAGCCGAGGAAATCCGAAACGCCCTCGCCCGCCTCGCCGGGATCAAGGTCGTCGGCCGCACCTCTTCCGAGGCCGTGCGTAACGATGACGCGCAGACTGTCGCGAAGAAGCTGGAGGTCGCGAGCATCCTGACCGGAAGCGTGCGCCAGTCGCCCTCGACAATAAGAGTTAGCGCCGAGCTCATCGACGGCAAAACCGGAATGGATCGCTGGTCTCAGGACTACGACCGCTCCCCCGGCGATTCGATCAAGATCCAGAGCGACATCGCCGAGAACGTCGCGCGCTCTCTAAGGGCGACGCTGGCCGGAAGCGGGTCACACGCGGTCCAGAACGGCGGTACATCTAACGTCCAGGCGCAAAACCTGGTGCTTGAGGCGGGCGCAGCTCTCAGAGAGCCGACCGGACCATCGACGCTGCGCGCGATTCAGCTGCTGCAGAATGCCGTCGCTCTCGACCCGAACTACTCCGACGCTTACGCAGAGCTCGCTGCGGCGCAGCTTCTCTACGGCAATGGCTTCGCCAGTGATCTGGCCGATCTCGCCAAGTACCGCGCTGCCGCATTCAAGTCCGCAACGACCGCCGTTCGGATCGCCCCCAACTACGGCAGGGCCCATCTCTCGCTTGCCTATGCTTACCAGAGCAGTCTCAGCATTTCGAAAGCACGGTCGGAATATGAGCGGGCGGTACAACTCGCACCGGGCGATTCGCTGGTTCTGAGGAATTACAGCTCCTTCGTGAGCCGGACCGGAGACCCGCAGAAAGATTTTGACATTTCCAAGAGGGTAATCGAGCTAGATCCGCTCAATCCGCTCTCCTACGAAAACTATGCCGGCGCGCTTTACGACCACCGCCGCTATGCCGACGCCCTGCGGTTCGCCGAAGCGACTCGCCGCAAGTCGCTAGACCTCTTCGACGCTCCCATTCTTCTTGGCGATTGTTACCGGATGCTCGGCGACATCCCGAAGGCGAAGCAGCAATATGCGCTTAGCAGGGCCGACAGCTGGGCAGTCATGCTGGGCAAGGCGCTGCTCAGTATTCGCGCTGGCGACAAAGCGGGCGGAATCGCGGGCCTGAAGGCGATGCAGGACAGATATCACGACAACGCCAGCTACCAATATGCTCAGATTTACGCACAGCTCGGCGATCGCGAAAATGCGATTGCCGCGCTCAAGCGTGCGTATGAAATCCGCGACGGCGGCCTTCTGAGCATCAAAATCGATCCGATGCTCGATCCCGTCCGGTCAGACCCGCGCTTCTCCGTGATCCTTCAAAAGATGGACTTCCCCGCCTGACGGCTGGCGCTTCGCTCATGGCTCTGCCATTGCGCGCGGATGCAGCCCAAGACCACCCACGCCGGCGGATGTTTCCTGATGGTCACGATCCTGCTCGGCTTCCTCGGCGGAATGTCGATGGGCGACCCGCTGCTTGGAACGCTGATCGGCACAGCCGTCGGCATTGTGATCGCGGTGGTCATCTGGCTCGTCGACCGCCGCCGGGCGTAACTCAGCCGAGCCTTCGTCCCGCCCAGATGACCCGTCCGATGCAGTGGATGGCGTCGATGTCGCAATCGGGCCAGTCCGGATAAGCCGGATTGTCGGACTGCACCGTCACCCTCCGGCCGGTCGGATGGATGGCGAGCCGCTTCACCACCAGCACGTCGTCGGCGCGCAAGACGTAGATCCCGTCGCGAAGCCGATCCATGCAGTCGCCAAGGTCGACCAGGATGTCGTCTCCGGCATTGAGGGTCGGCGCCATGGAATCCCCTTCGACCCGAATGATCGAAAGCTTGCCCGTCCCTGACGCGGTCAGCGTCCGAAGCCACCGTTCGTCGAACGCGAAATAGGGACCGCCGCGCTCCTCGCCAGCGAACGCTCCAGGGCCCGCCGACGCGCGGACGAAAGTCCGTTTGACCGGCACCAGCCCGGACGCCGCCTTGCCGGATTCCGGCGGACCGCCGAGCATCGATTCCGGAACGTCGAAGAAGCGCGCAAGCTTTTTTCTCTCCTCCTCCTTCAGCTTCTTCGGAACGCCTCGCCGGACGTACTGCTGAATGTAGGCGGAGTTGCGCCCGAGCATGCGCGAGAGGCCGGCGAAATCCTCGCCGCGCTCCGCACACAGGCGCTCCAGCACGGAACGGGGATCAGAAGCCATGAACCCCTCATAAGTCTAGGAATGTGCCTAGACAAGTAGGAATTGCATTGGAATTGGATGGGCAGCCGAGTCGTCAGACACGTGGGGAAATGCAGTGTATTTGCTTAGAGAAGTTGAGAAGTTTCTACGAAGTCGGCGCGTTCCGCCGACCCGGTTCGGCCGCGATGCAGTCGGTGATCCAAGGTTTGTCTTCGACCTCCGCAAGGGGCGTGAGCCGCGCCCTCGTACAGTCGAGCGCGTCCGCGCCTATCTGGAGGCCACTCAATGATGCGCATGGCAATGTCTGTCGCGGCGGCCGGACTGCTTCGCGAATTGCTTCGGCGAGGCGGCGTGGAACGCAATAGGATTTTGCTTACCGAGTTCCGTTCAACGGATTGGCAATCATTAACCTTTATAGGCGAGCAACATCGAATCCGGCTGCGCGTCCCTTCGCCGGGCGCGAGCGAGATCGTCGCACGGCTGGTTAACGGAATCGCCGATTGCGAGTTTTCGCTTCCCGGCCATGTCGTCGCCGACATTGCTCTTGCCGGCGAGCCCGAGCAGGGCGAGGACGGCTCGATCGCCGTGGCGATCGAAGCCCTGACGATCGAAAGCTAGCCGAGCGAGCGGCGAAGTTCGGCGAGCGCTTCGCGAAGCTCGTCGACGGCATCCTGTTCAAGGAGTGGCGGCCCGTCGTCCCGCGCAAGGCGGAGATGGCGCTCGATGGACTCACGCATTTCGCCCGGCGTCCGAGGCTCTCGACGGATCGCAACGACGTTGGCGTCGTCGTCCGAATCGGCGATTGCCTCGTTGAGAACGAGTTCGTCTTCCTCGCGCTTCAGCTCGAAGGCGAGCGGGGCGAGATCGAACTGCGGAATCGGAAATTCGCGGCGGCCGAAAAGCCGTGTGAGGAGCGCCATGCCCCGCGTCTAGCCCGCAATCCTTGCCAGCTGGTTAGGCCTGCACCGGCGCTTCTGCCGATTCCACCGCCTTGATGATCGCGTCGGTAAACGCCTCGACGTCGTCGGGCTTGCGACTGGTGATGATGTTGCCGTCCGTCACGACCGGCTGTTCGACGACGGTGGCGCCTGCGTTGAACAGATCGGTCCGGATTGACGGCCAGCCGGTGACGGTCTTGCCGCGAACGAGATCGGCTTCGACCAGCAGCCAGGGGCCATGGCAGATGGCAGCGACCGGTTTTCCTGCGCGGTCGAAGTCGCGGATCAGCGCAATCGCCGCCTTGTTGGTTCGAAGGGCGTCGGGATTGCGGACTCCGCCAGGCAAGATGAGCGCGTCGAAATCCTCCGCTCGCGCATCGTCCACGACCATGTCCGGACGGATGGTTCTGCCCGGATCGTCGTGGACAGTTGCCTGGATCGGCTGCAGGTCCGGCGAGGCGAGTTTCACCTCCGCTCCGTGATCGATGAGGATTTCCCGCGGGCCGAACAGTTCCGACTGCTCGAACCCGTCGGTAGCCAGGATAAGGACTCTCGATTCCGCGATCTTCGCCATTTCTTCCGTTCCCGAGACCTCGGCAGGAACCGGTTCGGCCTGCCGCTCGCTTAGCGCAGCAATGCCGGAGAAGAAGCAAAGGTTGCGCCACAGCAGCGATAATGAGCCCGGCTACACGCGCAAGCGGATGGGCCGATACTGGGCCTATTTCGACGAGAATGGCGAGCGGATCGAGGATCGCGACGAGATCGACCGCCTCAACGCGATCGGGCTTCCGCCGGCCTACACGGACGCGTGGTTTTGCAAGGATTCCAACGGCCATCTGCAGGCTACCGGAATCGACGCTCGAGGCCGGAAGCAATATCGCTACCATCCCGATTTCCGGGCCCGGGCCGACAAGAAGAAGGTCGCCGGGCTGCTCGAATTCGGCAACTCGCTGAGCAAGCTTCGAAGCCGCGTCGACAGCGACCTCCAGGAGATCAAGCTGTCGCGCGAAAAGGTTCTCGCCGCGGTCGTCCGCCTGCTCGACACGGAGTATCTGCGCGTCGGAAACGACCGCTACGCCCAGGACAACAACAGTTTCGGGGCAACCACCCTGCTCTGCCGCCACGTCAAGACGGACGGCGGCAAGGTGAAGATGCGTTTCAACGGCAAGCACGGGATCACGCACGAGGTCGTCATCACCGACCGTCGCCTCGGGCGAGTGGTGCGCCGGTGCAAGGAGCTGCCCGGCCAGGCGCTGTTCCAGTACATCAACGGCGAGGGCATTCCGCACCCGATCACATCGGACGACGTCAACGATTATATCCGTGATGCGTGCGGCGGCGATTTCACCGCCAAGCATTTCCGCACCTGGTGGGCCAGCGTCATCGCATTCGGGGAGATGCTGGAGGCCGAAGAGGAGAGCCGGAAGATCAGCGTTCAGACCGTCGTCGAGCCGGTTGCTGAAGCGCTTGGCAATACGCCCGCGATCAGCCGCAAGTCCTACGTCCACCCGGCTTTGATCGAGGCCGTGAAGGACAACCCGCGCGAACCTCTCGGGGGAATGGAACGGCCGCGGGAACGCAAGTGGCTGTCGGCGACGGAGGTCGGCTTCCTGAAGTTCCTGGAGGACAGCCAGGGGACCAAGCACAAGCGCGCCGCTTGATTTCCAACCGCTGCCGCGGCCATGAACGGCCGTAATGAACGAGCGGATCACCTGGCCCGAACGGGTAGGCGCCTGGGTTGCGCAGAATCACGACGAGCTGATGATCGGCCTTCTGGTCGCGATCGGCCTGGTCGCAATCATGCTCGTTCTGCGGAGCGTCGGCCAGCGGATTGTCGCGAAGGACCCGACGACCCATTCCTGGCGCTCGGTCATCGCCCGCGTTTTCGCCAAGACCAGTCTCGTCTTCATGATCATCGCGGCGGCCGATATCGTCGGCAGCTACACCGAGCCGCCGGCACGGGTGGCGCGAATCCTCGACATCGCGTTTGTCATCGCGGCCGCCCTCCAGGCGGCGGTCTGGGGCCGCGAGCTCATCATGGGGATCGTCGGCCGCCACGCCGGCGAGGGCCCGGGCGAAACGGCGCTCGACAATGCGCGCGCCGTTATCCGCGTGCTCGTCAGCGTTGCCTTGTTCGCAATCGCCTGCGTCGTCATCCTCGACAATCTTGGGGTCAACGTCACGGCGCTCGTCGCCGGGCTCGGCATCGGTGGAATCGCCATCGGGCTTGCGGCTCAGGGCATCTTCTCCGACCTGTTCGCCGCACTCGCGATCCTGTTCGACAAGCCCTTCAAGCGCGGCGACACGATCCGCTACAACGACAGCACCGGGACCGTGGAACGCATCGGCCTCAAAACGACGCGTCTGCGCGCCTTGTCGGGCGAGCAACTGGTCATGGCCAACACCAAGCTGCTCGATCAGGAAATCCACAATCTCACCGAGGCGAAGGGGCGCCGGATGACCCTGCCGTTCGGCCTCATTTACCAGACGAGTCCGGAGATGCTCGCCAAAGTGCCGGAAATTGCCAGGGCGGCCGTGGAAGCGCGCAAGGGTTGCACCTTCATTCGCTGCGCCCTCACGACGTTCGGCGATTGGGCTCTGGCCTATGAGCTGGTCTATGACGAGAAGACCCTGGACCCGAACGTCATGGCCGCGGATCGCTCGGCCATCATGATGCAGCTCATCACCGATTTCGCGGCACAGGCCATCCAGTTCGCCTATCCGACGCAGACCACGTTTACCGCGGCCCCCGACGGCACAATGATCATGCCCTACCCCGCGCCAGCCAAGGCGCGCTGATGCCTGTCGCGACAATTGACGAAATCGCCGCTCGTGTCGGTCAGGAGATCGGAGTGTCCGGCTGGCTCACTGTCGACCAGGACCGGATCGCCGCCTTCGCCGAAGCGACCGAGGATCGCCAGTTCATCCATGTCGATCCGGAAGCTGCGGCGCGAACTCCCTTCGGAGGGACGATCGCGCACGGTTTCCTGACCCTTTCGCTGCTCTCGCGGATGGCGGCAGAAACGATCCTGGTCCCCGAAACGACGAAGATGGTCGTCAATTACGGCCTCGATTGGGTCCGCTTTCTCGCGCCCGTCCGCTCCGGCAAGCGAGTCCGCGGTCGCTTCACGCTGGACGGGATCGAGGAAAAGGCGTCCGGGCAAATTCTTTTGCGCCATGTCATCTCCGTCGAGATAGAAGGCGAGGACAAGCCCGCTTTGTCGGCCGTGTGGCTGACCTTGCTGTTCACCTGAAGGAGTGGCTGATGGCCCGCGACGCCGTAATCGTTTCGACTGCACGGACCCCGATCGGAAAGGCCTATCGCGGCGCCTTCAATGCGACGCTCGGGCCGACGCTCGGCTCCTTCGCAGTCAAGGCCGCGGTTGAGCGCGCCGGTGTCGATCCGCAAGAGGTCGAGGATTGCATCATGGGCGCGGCTCTGCAGCAGGGTAGCCAGGCGCCCAACATCGGCCGCCTTGTCGCTCTCCGCTCCGGCCTTCCCGTCTCCACGCCCGGAATGTCGGTCGACCGTCAGTGCGCCTCGGGCCTGATGGCCATCGCGACCGCGGCCAAGCAGGTCGTCATCGACCGCCAGGACGTGGTCGTCGCCGGCGGCCTTGAATCGATCAGCACCGTGCAAACGCCCGAGATGCGCGTCCAGCCGGACATGGAGCTCGTCGGCATGCACTCGGCTATCTACATGCCGATGCTCCAGACCGCCGAGACCGTCACCCAGCGCTACGGAATCTCGCGTGAGCGGCAGGACGAATATGCACTGAAGTCGCAGCAGCGCACCGCGCGCGCTCAAGCCGAAGGCAAGCTCGACGACGAGATTGTCCCGGTCACCGCGACCATGATCGTCAAGGACAAGGAGACGGGCGAGACTTCCAAGCGCGAAGTCACCATTTCGAAGGACGAGGGCAACCGCCCCGACACCACGCTGGAAGGCCTGTCGCAGCTTCAACCGGTGCTCGGCCCGGGCACCTCGATCACCGCCGGCAACGCCAGCCAGCTTTCCGATGGAAGCTCCGCCTGCGTCATCATGGATGCCGCGGTCGCCGAGAAGCGCAACTTGCAGCCACTCGGCCGCTATGTCGGAATGGCGGTCCACGGCGCCGAGCCCGACGAGATGGGAATCGGCCCGGTCTTCGCGATCCCCGTCCTGCTCAAGAAGTTCGGGCTTTCGGTCGACGACATCGGGCTTTGGGAGCTGAATGAGGCCTTCGCGGTGCAGGTGCTCTATTGCCAGGACAAGCTCGGCATTCCCGAGGACCGGCTGAACGTCGACGGCGGCGCCATCTCGATCGGCCATCCCTATGGAATGTCCGGCGCCCGGATGACCGGCCACGCGCTGATCGAAGGCAAGCGCCGCGGTGCAAAGTACGTCGTCGTCACGATGTGCGTCGGCGGCGGAATGGGGGCAGCGGGGCTTTTTGAAGTTCTCTAGGCCGCGATTGAACCGTTACGCCTGCGGCAGGTTTATCCGGCAATGCAGGGAGGTTTTGAAATGCCCGAGTCCAATTGCCCGGTCCTGGAGCGAGTTGCGCGCGTCCTCGCCGGGGCCAAGCTCAGCGCCAATGCCGACGGCGACAACGGCCACGCCGCGGAGGAAGTCGACCGTACCTGGCGCGACCATCTGAACCAGGCGCAAGCCGTGCTCCACACGATGCGCGAGCCAGACGAGGCGATGGCCGCGGTCGGCGACGTCTCCACGTGGCGCAACATGGTCGAAGCCGCCATTGCGCAGAAGGTTTGAATTCCTCCCTGAGCTCGCTCGGGGAGGAGGACCATCACCGAAGAGTGATGGTGGAGGGGCGTTCGCTCCGGGTCAGTCACCCCTCCACCAGCTGCGCTGGTCCCCCTCCCCAGCCTTCGGTTAGGGAGGAAAAATGAAGCGCGCATCCCCGACATGGACCCTCGTCATGTCGGTCTGCGCGTCGTCGCTGTCCTTCATCGACGGCTCGGTGCTCAACGTCGCGCTGCCTGCGATGCGGCAGAGCCTCCACGCGAGCGCGGCCGAGATCCAGTGGGTCGTGAACGGCTTCACTCTCCCGCTCGCCGCTTTGATCCTGCTGGGTGGAGCGCTCGGCGATCATCAGGGGCGACGGCGCTGGCTGGTCATAGGCACCACCCTCTTCGGCGTCGCATCTCTTCTCTGCGCGCTCAGCCGTTCGCTCGAGCTCCTGCTCGTCGGCCGCGCGCTTCAGGGTCTCGGCGCCGCCCTTCTGCTCCCCAATAGCCTCGCGCTTCTCAACAGCGCTTATGAGGGCGAGGCGCGCGGGAGAGCGGTCGGAATCTGGGCTGCCGCGGGCGCGATCAGCGCCGCGATCGCTCCTCTTCTCGGGGGGTGGCTCGTGGACCGCGCCGGCTGGCCCAGCATCTTCTACATCAACCTGCCATTCGCTGCCGCTGCGGTCGCCGTCGCGCTCGCGAAGGTCCCGGAAGCGAAGGACAAGCAGAAGGCGCCGCTCGACGTCACCGGCGCGATTCTCGCCACGCTGGGTCTCGGCGGACTCACTTATGGCCTGACCCTCTGGTCCGCGCACAAGAGCTTCTCACTCGTCGCAGGTGCGGCCATCGTCATCGGCGTCGCCTTGCTGGCCGCCTTCATCGCCGCCGAACGTCGAGCCCGGGGCAAGGCCATGATCCCGCTTCGCTATTTCGGCGAGCGCTGCTTCTCGTCGCTCAATTTGATGACCTTCCTCCTCTACGGCACCTTCGGTTCCAGCTTGCTCCTTCTGCCCTATGTGCTGATTTCCGCCGGCGGCTATTCTCCGGTCCAGGCCGGAATGGCGATGATCCCGCTCTCCATCCTGATCGGCGCCGGCTCCCCTCTCATGGGCAAGCTCGCCAGCCGGATCGGCCCCAGGATCCCGCTCACCGTCGGACCGGTGATCGTCGCCGCCGGCTTCCTGCTCGCGACGCGGATCGCCTCCGACCAGGCCTATTGGACCCACGTCTTCCCCGCCGTCGCGCTGATCGCTCTCGGCATGGCGATCCTCGTCGCCCCACTCACCAGCACCGTTCTGGTTTCGGTCGATCCCGAGCACACCGGCATGGTTTCGGGCTTCAACAGCGCTCTCTCCCGCGCTGGCGGGCTGCTGGGCGTCTCGCTTCTTGGTGCGGTGCTGGCCGAAGAGGGGCAGGCGCTGCTCGCGCCTTATGCCGTCGCGATGTTCATCGGGGCGATCGTCGCGGCACTTTCCGGGGCCGTGTCGTTCGTCGGGCTTCGCGGCGTCCATGCCGCCGGGCGACAGCCGGCGACGGCCTAGTTCTTCGCGATCCAGTCCTCGACGACCGGGGCGATTTTCTCGCGCCACTTGCGGCCGTTGAAAATCCCGTAATGGCCGACATTCTCCGCCATGAAGTAGCGCTTTTTCGAGGCCGGAAGCTTCGCAGCAAGGTCGAGCGCCGCCTTCGTCTGGCCGATCCCGGAAATGTCGTCGCGCTCGCCTTCGATGGCGAGCAGCGCCGTGTCGGTGATCGCCTTCGGATCGACCTTGCGGCCTCTGTGGGTGAGTTTCCCCTTTGGAAGCAAATGCTTCTGGAAAACTGCTTCCACGTTCTGCAAATAGAATTCCGCCGTCTTGTCGCAGACCGAGCGATATTCGTCGTAGAACTTCTGCGTGGCCGCAGCGCTCTCCTCGTCGCCGACGACGAGATGCTTGAACATCTCCCAATGGCTGACGAGGTGATCGCCGAGGTTCATCGCCATGAAGCCGGCGAGCTGCAGGAAGCCCGGATAAACCCTTCGCCCGCTGCCCGGATAAATGGCCGGGACCGTCGCAATCACGTTCTGCCGGAACCAGCTCAGCGGCCTCTGCGTCGCCAGCGTATTGACCGCCGTCGGCGCCTTGCGCGTGTCGATCGGTCCGCCCATCATCGTCAGCGTCTTCGACCGCCACTCGGCCTTGTCTGCGTTCATCAGGGCGGTCGCTGCGAAAGCCGGAACAGCCGGCTGGCACACCGCGATGACATGCGGCCGTTCGCCGGTCTTCTCGCCGATCGTGCCCAGGAACTCGATCAGATAATCGATATAATCGTCGAGATCGAAGCTGCCTTCGCTCTCCGGCACCAGCTTGGCGTCACGCCAGTCGGTGACATAGACGTCGTGGCCGGGAAGCATCCGCTCGACCGTGCCGCGCAGAAGCGTCGCATAGTGGCCCGACATCGGCGCGACGACCAGCAGCCGCGGCCCAGTCTCGACGCCTTCTCGGACGAAGCGCTTCAGCTGGCCGAACGGCTTGCGAAGCACGACCTCCTCGTGGACCGCGACCTCCTTGCCGTCCACCTCGACAGACCGGATTCCGAAATGCGGCTTCCCATGGGGGGCGGCGGCGCTCGCGAACACCTCCAACCCGGCCGCGATCAGCGGGCTGGTCGTCACATAGGCCAGGGGATTTGCGGGATTGGTGAGCCACCCGGCCCCGAGCCCCGCCAACTTGCTCGCTCCTGCAAGGAAGGAGCGCTGCACTTCATACGCGTCGTAAAGCATCGCTGCAGATGTGGCCCCTATTTCGCACCCGCGCAAGGAATTGCTGCGCTGCGGCAGGGCGCTTTTGCCTAGAGGGATCGGCAGAAGGCCGGTGCGGTCGCCGATAGGCAGACGTCCGGCTTGATCCCCGAGCTTCTCCAATAATTGAGAAGGCCGAGCCGCCCCGCCACTGAGGGAAAGGCCGGATCGTCGAGAACGCCGCGCATGCTCCGTCGCCAGAACAGCCACGGTCTCTCACCAGACATCTTCAACGCCTCGCCATTCGCGCCGAGCGCGCCCACCATCGCCACGACTGCATCGGTTTGATTCTCCTTCGGCAGCGCGAGCAGTGCGGGAACCGCCGTCGCTTTGGCCTGCCGATCGCGCGACGCGAGCGCCTGGTATCCCGACAACAGGGCTGCTCGGACATCGTCGGACATTTCGAGCTTCGGACTGCGCAAAGCAGCGATCGCCGCTCCATACTCGCCCGTCTCGGTGCCCTCGGCTACCGCGAGCCGCTGCCCGAACGCAGGGTCATTGCTGAGGTCGATCGCCGCATTGAAATACGCCTTGGCGTCGTCCGCCCGGCCAGCTGCAAGAAGCGCTTCGGCGAGCGCCCTTTGCGAATCCGGCCACAGGGCCAGCATGTCGGTGGCCGCACGTTGTTGTTCGACCGCATCGCCGAGACGCCCCACCTTCCCAAGCATCAGGCCGTAGCCGTAATGCTCGCATCCGCAATCGAGGGGCTTTGCCGCGATCGCGCTCTTGTACAGCGCCTCCTGCCGCACCCAGTCATACGGATCGATCAAATAGGTCTTGCGATCCAGCGCCTCGCTGTTCCTGGGATCGAGAGCCAGCGCCCTGTCCGCCGCCTTCAGCCCCGAAGCGCGCAATTCTTCGGCTCGCCGGCTGTCGTCCTCAGCGAATGCAGCCTGCATGAATCCGGTCTGGACCGCGGACCAGCCCCAGGAAAAATCGGGCAAAGCGGCGACGACGCGCTGCGCCGGAAGGAGGGTCTTCGTCCCTCCATAGGACCAGGATTCCTGGCAATATTGCATATAGTCCTTGAGCACCGCGTCGGGCAGCGGGTGGCGGTAGGTCGCGGCGCCGGACAGGCCGCAGCGGATGACGATCCCCGCGTCGATCGCGATCTTGTGCGGAATCTTCGCGATCTGATCGGCCGTATAGTCGATGCTGTCCGACCACAGCACCGCGCCCGAGCGCTCGTTCGTGAAGCGCGTGATGACCCGGACGGAGTTGCCGAGCCGGTGGATGGTTCCTCCCAATGCATAAGCCGGAGCCGAGCCGGGCGGAGGAGCCGAGGCGGTCGATACGCCGATGACGCCATCGGCATTGAAGGCGGCGCTGATTTCGGCCCCGACAGCCTCGCGCATGCTTTCGGGAAGGTTCGGCGACAAAAGCTGAAAACCGCTAAGGCGAACCGTCATGCTGTGGGCAGCGGCGCCCGGGGGACGAAGCTCCCACCAGACTGAGGCAACGGCGACCAGCAGGACAAGGCCGGCAGCAAAAGCGAGCCGCCGCTTGGCGAAAAACGGCTCGCTTGTGCGGCGCTGTGCCGCGGGCCGGACGGGTGCAGCCTCCCCTTCCGAGATCCGGCCGATGCTGGCGACAAGCGAATCGATCGAACGGTCCCACCCTTCGAACGCATCGATCCATTGCCGGGTCGAAAGTTCGTAGGCGAAGGCGTCGCTCGGCTCGACGTCTTCGATCCTGAGCGCCATCACCGGCACGCGATAGCGGCTTGCGAGGGACAACTCCTTCTTGATCTCGTCCGAATTGTTCGCCGCGCCGGAAAAGATCAGCACCACCGCGCGGGCGTTTCGAAGCGAGCGAACGATCGCTTCCTGATAATTCTCGCCCGGATTTACGTCGCGAGCGGAAATCCAGCACGGGGTCCCGCGGCGCTCGATCGCCTTGCAGACGGACAGGGCCTGTTTCCGATCGGCGGTCGCGTAGCTGATGAAGACTGGGCCCGTCAGGCCGCTTCCCTCAGTCGTCGCCGGCATCACTTCGTTCAACGGCGTCCCCCTGCCGTAGCGGGCGAACATTACCGGCCTTCAATGTGGAAGAGAAGCTTGGGCTATGACGGGTTTGTGGCGGTCCCGCCGGTTGCGGACCGACGACCCTGCTGCGAGAAGGCCGCATGGCTGAAGGTGGAATTCCCGGCGGCGTCGTTCATGAGCTTCCCGCCGATTTCGAGCAGAATTTGCAACGTCATCCGCAAGCCTTGGCGACGTGGACCGACATCACGCCGTTGGCCCGCAACGAGTGGATCTGCTGGATCGAGTCCGCGAAGAAAGCGGAAACTCGGCGCAAGCGGATCGACTGGGGCACCGAAAACCTCATCGAGGGCAAGCGCCGCCCCTGCTGCTGGCCCGGATGTCCGCACCGGGAAAAGCGTGGGGCTTAACGGGTCAGGACCGGGCCGCCACCGCTTCGATCGAGATCAGCAGACCGTAGGGAAGTTTCACAATTGGAGCAGCGCGGGCCGGCGGCGAAGAGGGAAAATATTCCGCGACGAGCGCGTTGAGAGTGCCGAACTGCTCGACATCCGTCAGATAGACCGTCGTCTTCACAATGTCGGACTTGGCCAGGCCAGCCGCGGCGGCGACGTTGAACAGGTTCTCGAAGGCCTTGCGCGCCTGCTCCTCGAAGCCAGGTGGAGCGGAACCGGTGAGCGGATCGATTCCTGGCTGTCCTGAGATGAAGACCAACTCGCCCGAAGCCGCGACCGCATGAGAATAGGGTCCGGGCGCCTTCGGCATTTCAGCGTTTTCAATGACGTGGGCAGTCAATGGTGAAGCCTCCGCAGCTTGCCAGACGCTCGTGCGCCGACAGAAAAGGCCCGTGCGCGGTGGGCTGCATCCGGCGCACGGGCCGCGAAGTCAGGCGGCTTTGCGCGCCGACTTCATCGCGTGGACTGCAGCGGCATCGAGGAGCATTCCGCCGACGGCCCAGTCGTTCTGCTCGATCTCGTTGATCTTGACCCACGTGACCGGGCGCATCGCCTCGCCCTCCACCGAGACCACCGCATCGGTGACTTTCCCAATCAGCTCCTCCTTCTGGTCAGGGGTGAAAACATCCTTGATGATGTCGATTGTGACGAGTGGCATTGGGTGTTGCCTCCTTGGGCGTTGCCTCCAGATCATTCCGGCGGCGAACCGGCCCGCTAGGAGCCGGCGAAAACGCGTGCCAATCAAGAAAATAGGTGTGTCGATAAGGCCCGCTTATCGAAGCAGGAGAGCTCTCCCACCCTCACAAGCTGCGGCGTCACAGCGGCCCAGCTGCGATGGGCGCGGCGATGAACGGTTGCGCTATGCCAGAGACTCATCGGCTTTCCGTGCTCGCCCTACGCGCGGTGTGCGGAGACTCGTGACAATGTGACTTTGGAATAGGCGCGACCTCGTTGAGGACGCTCTCGGCTGCTGCTAGGCGCAAGTCCATGGCGGGAACCACCGACAGGAAGCGGCCGAGCTTCGGCAATCTCTGGATCGTCTGGAGGGCGGCAGGGAAGTATCCGGCGCAGATCGGCGCCGCCCTGCTGTTCCTGATCCTGTCGTCGGCGGCGACCCTTGCCATCCCTTATGGGTTCAAGCGGGTGATCGACCAGGGCTTCGGCGCCCATGGGGCGGCTCCCCATGCGGTCACGACCGCTTTCCACTACCTGCTGATGATCGTCAGCGTTCTGGCGCTCGCGACCGCGCTCCGCTTCTACTTCGTCTCGTGGATTGGCGAGCGCACCGTCGCGGACCTCAGGATCGCCGTGCAGCGCAACCTTTTGACCCTGCCCCCGCGCTTCTTCGAGGAGAACCGTCCGTCGGAGATCGCGTCGCGGCTGACTGCGGACACCGCCATCCTCGACCAGGTGATCGGCTCCAGCGTCTCCATCGCCCTTCGCAATATCGCCACCGGGATCGGCGGCATCGTCTACCTGATCGTCCTCGCCCCCAAGCTGGCGGCGATGCTCCTGATCGGCATTCCCGTCGTCGTCGTCCCGCTCGTCCTGTTCGGGCGCAAGGTGCGGTCCTTGAGCCGCTCGTCGCAGGACCGCATTGCCGATGTCGGGACGACGGTCGCCGAAACGCTCGGAGCGATGAAGGTAGTCCAGGCATTCGGCCAGGAAGAGCGTGAACTCGGCCGCTTCCGAGAATCGGTCGAAAGCGCCTTCAAGGTCGCCAGGAGCCGGATCACCTTGCGTGCGGTCATGACCTTCAGCGTCATCCTTTTGATGTTCGGCGCGATCGTGATGATCTTGTGGGAAGGCGCCAGCGACGTCGCCGCGGGGCGGATGACCGGCGGCGCGATCGCCGCTTTCGTCTTCACCGGCGTACTGGTGGGCGGCGCTTTCGGAGCGCTGACCGAGGTCTATGGCGATCTGCTGCGCGGCTCCGGGGCTGCCGGCCGGATCCACGAGCTGATGATGGCAAGGGCCGACATCCACGCGCCCGCGCAGCCGGTGGCGCTTCCGGATCCACCGCTCGGAAGCCTGGAATTCAGCGGCGTTACGTTCCGCTATCCGACGCGCCCGGACGACGCCGCTCTCCACGATCTGTCGCTCGCGATCGCCCCCGGCGAGACCGTTGCCGTGGTGGGGCCGTCAGGCGCGGGGAAGTCGACGCTCTTCCAGCTGGCGCTGCGCTTCTACGATCCGCAGGAAGGCCGCGTTCTGCTCGACGGAATCGATTTGCGCGATGCCGATCCGGCGGCGATTCGCTCGCGGATCGCGCTCGTCCCGCAGGAGACGGTGATCTTCGCCGCGTCGGCGAAGGACAATATCCGCTACGGCCGCTGGGACGCGACCGACGACGAGATCCTGGAGGCGGCGAAGGCCGCCAACGCCCACGAGTTCATCGACTCGCTGCCCGAGCGCTACGACACCTTCCTCGGCGAGGGAGGAGCGCGCCTTTCCGGCGGCCAGCGCCAGCGGATCGTCATCGCCCGCGCACTGCTGCGCGACTCTCCGCTCCTGCTCCTCGACGAAGCGACCTCGGCGCTCGACGCGCATAGCGAGCGGCTGGTCCAGGAGGCTCTCGAGCGGCTGATGAAGACCCGGACGACGATCGTCATCGCGCATCGGCTCGCGACCACCCGGGCCGCCGACCGAATCGTCGTCATGGACGGCGGCCGGATCGTCGAGGAAGGCACGCACGCCACCCTCAACGAAGCGAACGGGCTCTACGCGAGCCTCGCCCGCCTCCAATTCGCCGGACAGGCCGCCTAGCTTTTCTTTCGAGTACCGCCGGACCGCTTCGAACCGCTACTGCTGCTGCGCTTGGTCTTGCTGGCGGTGCTGCGGCTTTTCGCCGCTGCGGCGGGCTTCGCCGCGTTCCTGGCAGCCGTCGGCTTCTTCGCGGACGACTTGCGGGCCGCCGGCTTCTTCGCTGTCGACCGGGCCGTCGTCGACCGTCTCGCCGCACCGCCGGTCGAAGAACGGCTCGAACCTGCCGAGCTCGCGCTGCTGGAGGTCGAGCTGTCGTCCATCGGCCATTTGCCGGACATGACCTTCTGAGCGGCGTCTGCGACCGCTTCGGCGATCAGCGAGCCGAGCTTGGTCGCGCTCGACATGACCGACTTGGCGGCCTTGTCGGCGGTATCCGCCGCTTCCATTCCGGCGTCCTTGATCGCCTTGCGCGCCTTCGGGCTCGCGCTGATCGCGGCAGCCGCGGCAGCCAGTCCCGCTGCGAGCATTTCCTTGCTCATCGCGGCCTTGGCGAGCTTGTCTGTGGTGCTGCTTCCCGAGCTTTTCGATCGGGACGAAGATTTGGGTGAAGTCTTACGAGTGCTGGACTTTGCCATCGCGGGCCTCCCTTGCGTTCGCCGCATTAGACACTTTGGTCCAACAACAGTTCCGTTCCGCCGCCGAAAAGGCAAAGGAAATCTGAGAGACCGAGCATGAGCGAAGCCTTGCGAAGCAAGTCGAGCTTATGTCGAAGAGAACTCGACTGACGTCACGGGATTCACTCTCGTGACGATCCGATCGCCAAGTCCAGATGTGTTAAAGGGAGCCGTCACCTCAGCAACGGCTCCCTCGAACATGGTCAGCGGCCGGAGATGTGGCCGTCCGTCAGCACTACGGCTTGACGAACCTCCTTTCCGACCTCTCTGCTGAACCATGAGACATCGGATCACCTCCTTTCGCTGCGTTGAAGCTCCTGCGAACATGAATCGAGAGCGCCTCAAGAACAAGTCTTGTAAAGCGACAAGGTTTCAACGATCCTCTTTGACTTCGCGCTTCCGACTCACTTCGAAAGCGCGTCAGCTCCGGCAATCTTCGATTACGCGGGTGGTCTCCGGGCCGGAGGCGACTGCGACCATCGGCGCCCCTGTCGCGGCCGTTGCGATCCGCCCGCGGCTGAACGCGATCGCATCGAGCAACGGGTCCGTGGCCGCCAGATCCGCGACCAGCTCCTTCGTCGCGAGGAATCGCGCCGGAACGCTGCGGGACAGCGACGTCGTCCAGATCGCCAGCGTCGGAGCGGCAGCGGGCACTCCCGTGCGGATCACGGAGACCGTCCGGGTCGCCCGGTTGCAACGCAGCTGGAGCCGAACCGCGGCCGTCGCGTCGACATAATCGGCCTCGCTTCCGCCGGCGATCGCCCGGTAGCCCCAGGCGCCGCCGATCGGCTGCACCGTCTCCAGGTCGATCGGCGCGGGAGCCTGGGCGGAAGCCATCGGGACACAGGGCAGCGCAAGCGCCGCCATGAACGCAAACATCGTCTTTCTCATTTGCTCAGGCGATCGACTTTTTCCTGAAGCTTCGCAAGCTCGGCGCGCAATTCGTCGAGCTCCTTCTCGGACGCCGCGGCCGCCTTTTTCGAGCCGCCGGTGAACGCCTGCGCCGCGTCTTCGAACATCGCCATGTTGCGCTTGGCGAGGTCCGCGAAGGCATTGCCGCTGAAGGCCTGCCCAAGCGCCTGCTGGTTGCGCTTGAACGCGTCCATTGCAGCGTCGAGATATTGCGGCACCACCGCCTGCATCGAATTTCCGTAGAGGCCGATCAGCTGCTTGAGGAAATTCACCGGGAGCATGGTCGAACCGCGCGCTTCCTCTTCCACGATGATCTGGGTCAGCACCTGGCGGGTGATGTCCTCGCCCGTCTTCGCGTCGACGACTTCGAATTCACGTCCCTCCCGGACCATCTCCGATAGCCGGTCAAGCGTGATGTAGGACGAGCTTTCGGTGTCATATAGCCGCCGGTTCGCGTACTTCTTGATCACCACTTTGCCGCCAGACTTGCCCATGAACCGCTCCGATGATCGACGAAGCAGCGTAACAGACGCCGATACTGCGGTGCAACAAACGCACGCACCGCGGCCCTTGCCGCTGTTCCTGGAGCTGGTTCGAATGGTGTCCGAGCAGGAGCCGGAGCTTGCGGCGAAAGCGCTTGAGGGGCTGAAGAGATACGAATCCGCGCCCAGGGCTAGCTCACGCCGCGAGCGACCCGTGCTGGCAAAGGTTGGCGCAGCGACCCTTCGCGACTGCGGCGGGAGCGGACCGCCGGCGGTGCTGGTGCCGTCGCTGATCAATCCGCCCGACGTGCTCGACCTCGACGAGATGGTTTCGCTCGCCAGCGCCGTTGCCGGAATGGGACGGCACGCATTCCTGCTCGACTGGGGACCGGCCTGCGAGCGTTCCGGGTTCGACCTTGTCGGTCATGTGACCGACCTGCTCCTGCCGCTGCTGCGCGGTCTCGACCGCCCGCCGGCGCTGATCGGCTATTGCCTCGGCGGAACGATGGCGATCGCGGCCGCCAATCTTGCGCCGATCGATCGGGTCGCCACCATTGCCGCGCCCTGGCGCTTTTCCGCTTACCCGGAAGACTCGCGCAATTCCCTCCTCAGGCTGTGGGACACGACGAGGCGCGCGGCGAGCGATCTCCGCGCCTTGCCGATGGAAGTGCTTCAAAGCGCCTTCTGGTCGCTCGACCCGAAGCGCACCGTGGCCAAGTTTGCGAACTTCGCCGAACTTTCGCCCGACAACGCCAGCGCCCGCCGCTTCGTCACGCTCGAAGATTGGGCGAACGAAGGCGAGCCCCTGCCCTATCCTGCCGCCCGCGAGCTCATCGAAGACCTGTTCGGCCGCGATCTGCCGGGAAACGGCGAGTGGCAGGTCGGCCGGCGAGTCCTGACCGACCGCCTTCCCTGCCCGCTGCTGAACGTGACCGCTTCCGCCGACCGCATTACGCCGTCAGCAACCGCTCCCGCCGGCGACACTCTCCAGGCGGGATCGGGCCATGTCGGAATGGTCGTGGGCTCCGCGCGGGAAAAGCTTCACGAGGCGCTTACCGCATTCCTCAGCTCAGATAGCGGTCGCCGAAACGGGGTCGCCATCGCTCGGCCGTAGCGCTCGGGCGCAAAGCCGGCGACCAGGGCCACCACGGTTCCCACACAGCCGAGGTGAAGCACCCAGCCCGCGACGAAACCGCCGGTTCGATCGTGCAGAGCTGCCACGATCCACGGCGCAAGTGCGGCGATGACGAAGCCACCGCCCTGCATCAGCGCCGAGAGAGCCCCGGCCTCGGCGGGATCCGGCAGGTGATCAAGTGCGAGGATCATCATCAGCGCGAAGCAACCGCCGAGACCGGCACCGAGAATTGCCGCGTTGGCGAGTGGTGCGAGTTCCGGGGCGAATATCAGTCCGGCGAAGCCCGTGGCCTGCATCGCGAGCGTCAGCCACAGCCACGTCCTGCGATCCCGGCGTTTGCGCGCTGCAATTGGAAGGACGAGCGCCGCAACGGCCTGGCTGATCGCAAGCACGGCCAGCAGACTGCCTCCAGCTGCCGCGCTCCAGCCCCGGCTGCCGTAGAAAGGAGCGAGCCAGGCGATCGCGGAGGCGTAGCCGCCGTTCACAAGGCCGAAGCAGGCCATCAACATCCAGGTCCGGGGCCGGCGCAGCAGGATGGTTGTTTTCACGGATCGGCCATGGGCTTCGCCGCCCGATGGCAGGCAGCGCGCAAACGCCAGCGCCGCTATCGCAGGCAGGGACAGCACAGCCAGGCCGATTCGCCAGCTGCCGGACAGATCGGCGATCAGCGGCGTCACCTGCGCACCCAACGCCCCGCCACCCATCAGCATCGCCGAATAGAGCCCCATGACGACCGCGACCTGCCGCGGGAAATCGCGCTTGATGACACCGGGAAGCACGGCCTGGACAATCGCTGCACCGAGGCCGCACAGCACGGAGGTTCCAAGTAGCTGCCAGCCGGTCGCGGCAAGGAGCCGAAAAGAGGACCCCGCGGCGAGCAGGGCCAGCGCCAGCACGACAAGCGAGCGCGGCAGCAAGGCGCGGTGGAGCGGCTGCACCGCGAAAGCGCCCACTCCCATCAGCATCATCGGCAAGAGCGTGAGCAACGCCATGCCTTGCAGGCCGAGGTGCGTTGCCCCGTCGATCGAGCCGGCGAGCGGGCCGATACCGGTCAGGAATGGACGAAGGTTGAGCCCGATCAGCGCAACGGTCGCGAGCGGCAATAGCCGAATCGCCGCCGCTCTCATGATTCGTTCGCGCTCCTAGACCGCTGCCAATAGGCATAGAGGTCGGGATCCGCCGCCGCCGCCGCCGGAACGTGACGGATCACCATCGCCTGCTCGGCGAACGGCTTGGCGAGATCGGCATAGATCGGTGCAGTGGACAGGCCGTAAGGCTCACCGTCCTCGTTGGAGAAAGCATAGTCGACCTCGGCAATGTCGGCGAGGCGCATTGCCGCCATGCACATCGGGCAAGGGTGACCGCTGGCATAGACGGCGCACCCGCCAAGGTCGGGCGAGCCAAGCGCCTGACTGGCCGCGCGGATGGCGTTCAGTTCCGCATGAGCGGTCGGATCGCCGGTCGCCAGGATCTCGTTCACGCCCCGCGCGATAACCGCGCCGTCCTTGACCACCAGGGCGCCGAACGGCCGCCCGCCGTGCGTGGCATTGGCCCGCGCGAGACTGATCGCCTCGCCGAGAAAGCGTTCGGTCGAGTCTGCCATGACTTTCCTTTCCGGGAGCAGGTGCCCCCGCTCCGTCACTTCGCCGCCTGCGCGTCCCAGGCCGCGACCTTGGCGCGAGTGTCGGCGAGCATCTTGTCGAGCGCTGCCCGGTCATAAACGGTCCCGCGCAAAACCACCGTGTTGATGGCGCGCGTGGCGTTGATGTCTTCGAGCGGGTTGCGCTCGAGCAGCACGAGATCGGCGGCCTTGCCCGCGCCGATCGATCCGTAACGGTCGAGCTTGCCAAACCAGGCCGGACCGGCGCGGGTCGCGGCGGCGAGCGCCTGCGCCGGGGTGAGGCCCTTTTGGACGAACAGCGCCAGTTCCTGGTGAAGCGCGATGCCGGGATAGTTGAACGAGTTGAGGAAGCCCGCGTCTGTGCCCGCCATGATCGTCACGCCCGCGGCCTGGAGCATCGGCAACACCGCTGCATCGCGATCGAACCGGGCGTGGCGGTCGGCAACTGCGGCAGCATCGGCCTTGGCGGCGCGCTCGACGCGCCACGTATAGGTCGCGCGCAGGCCCGGGCCGATCAGGTGGAGATAGTCGTCATTCTTGTGGTCGTCCTGATCCAGGTAAGCGAGGACCCGGCTGCCGTTCAGGGTCGGAGTGACGGAAACGCCCATCGCTGCAAGCTTGCGATATTCCGCCATCGCGACTTTCGGATCGAAACCCGCGTCGATCCGGCGATTGGCCTCGGCCCGATCGATCCGTCCGGCAGCGAAGTCGGCGGCGATCTTGTCCTCGTCCTTGACCCCGGCCCGATAAGCATAGTCGATGTGCTCGATCGAGCTGATCCCGGCGTCGAGCGCCTGGTCGACCGTCAGCTCCAGCGGGATGTGGCCGGAAACGCGCAAGCCTGCGGCACGCGCCTTGCGCACCGCGTAGAGGAACAGGTCGGGCTTCATCGTGCTGTCGGTGATCTTCACGAAATCGACGCGGAGCTGGAGCAGCCGCGCCACCGCGGCGTCGACGTCGGCTTTCGATCCCGTTTCGATCGTGCCCTTCCAGACCGGCTTGATCCCTTCGATCTTGGGACCGGAGCTGAGCAGCGTCGGGCCAAAGAGGGCGCCGTCGGCGATCTCCTTGCGCCAGGCCAGGACGTCGTTCGGAAGGTCGCCCGAGGCATCGCGGACCGTGGTGATGCCATGCGCGACGTAGAGCGGCAGCAGCGCCTTGTTCTCTTCGATCAGCGCGGGCCCGCCGCCGAAGTGGACGTGCATGTCCCAAAGGCCCGGAATGAGGAATCGGTTGGCGGCGTCTATGGTGCGTCCGGCGGTCCACGCCTTCGCGATTGCGGCATCGTCGCCGACAGCGACAATTGTGTCGCCCTTCGTTGCGACCGCCTGGTCGGAAATCACCTTTGCCCCGGCGACGTCGACGATCGTCGCGTGGCGGATCAGCACATCGGCGCGATCCTGTGCGGCAGCCGGAGCCGAAGCCAGACCGAGGCCGGCGAGGATGACAGACACCAGCTTCTTCATGCGCAAGTTCCCGATCGTTGAGCCGGCCATGCAATAGGCGTCGGGCGCATCATTCTCCAATGAGATGTTCAAATAAACTTCATTCACGTTCATAATGCGGTGGTGCTCGACCTGCGCCTCCTTCGCGCTTTCGTTGCGATCGTCGATTCCGGCAGCTTCACGCAGGCGGCGGAGCGGTTGAACAGCACGCAGTCGACCGTGAGCCAGCAACTGGCGCGGCTTGAGCAGTCGGTGGGCCACGAGCTGATCGACCGGACAGCAAGACCGGTCCAGGCTACCGCGGCGGGCGAGCGCCTGATCGGCTACGCCCGGCGAATCCTGGCCCTGCAGGACGAAGCCCGGACGCTGCTTGCGGATCGCGCCGGCACGGCAGCTATCCGGATCGGCGTCCCGGAGGACATCGTGACCGCCCGGATGAGCCGGATCTTCGCCCGCTTTGCCGAACGGCATCGCGAAGTTCGGCTGGACGTCACCACCGGCCTGAGCCGCGATCTCGATCGGCGTTTCCGGGCGGGAGAGTTCGACATCGTCGTCGTCAAGGAAGCGACGGCGAGCGCCGACAGTCGCGCTAGCTTTCCTGAAGCCATCGGCTGGTTCGAAAGCGCCGATCACTCCAGGGTCTGGACCGACCCGGTGCCGCTTGTCACCTTCCCGCCGGGTGGTCTTTATCGCGAGACGATGTTCGAACGGGTCGAGCGCGAGCGACGGCGCTGGTACGTGGTCTTCGCCGCTACCAGCCTGAGCAGCATCCTGACGGCGGTTGAGGCGGGCATCGGGCTCTCTCTTCTCCCGAGAGGCGCGACCGGCAGTCACCGGATCCGGCCCTATCCCGGCTTCGGTGACGAAGCGGCCATCGTCGTTTCGGTCTACTCATGGGAGGATGCCGGCCAGGTCGGGCTTCTCCTCGAGAGCATCAAAGCAGAGCTTCGCGGGCGATATGAGGCCCATCGCCAGCGTTTCGGAATCTGAGCCAGATGGCGCACCCGACAGGATTCGAACCTGTGGCCTCTGCCTTCGGAGGGCAGCGCTCTATCCAGCTGAGCTACGGGTGCGTGGGCGAGCGACTTAGCGACGGCGGTTGCGCGCGGCAAGGCGGGGCGCGATGAAAGCGCAATGCGCACACTTTTCCTTCTCGCAGCGGCCGCTCTCGTGACGACCTCCGCGAGCGCGGCCGACCACCGTCCCCGCGCTCGCGAGGCGGGAATCATGATCGGGATCCTCCCTCCAGGTCCGCTCAACGCCATCACCGACGTGGCAGGAGTGAAGGTCGGCCAGGTCACGATCGTCGAAGGAGCGAACATCCGCACCGGAGTGACCGCGATCCTCCCGCACGGCGGCAATCTCTATCAGGACAAGGTCCCGGCCGGCTTCTCGGTCGGCAACGCCTACGGCAAGTTCATGGGCTCGACTCAAATCCAGGAACTCGGCGAGATCGAAACGCCGATCGTCCTGACGAACACGTTGAATGTCCCCGAGGCCGCGGCGGGCATCGTCGAATGGACGCTGAAGCAGCCGGGCAACGAGCAGGTGCGCTCCGTCAACGCTATCGTCGGCGAGACGAACGACGGGACGCTCAACGATATTCGCGCCCGGCGAGTTCGGCCCGCGGATGCGATCGCCGCAATCGAGTTGGCGAAAACCGGCCCGGTCGAGGAAGGCGCCGTCGGGGCCGGCACCGGCACCATCGCCTTCAGCTGGAAGGGCGGCATCGGCACCAGCTCGCGCCAGCTTCCGGCGAGCCTCGGCGGCTGGACCGTCGGCGTGCTTGTGCAGACCAACTACGGCGGAGTCCTGCAGGTCGGCGGCGTGCCCGTCGGCCAGGCGCTCGGCCAATATTATCTGAAAGACGAGCTTTCAAAGGCGAGCGGCGACGGGTCCTGCATCGTCGTCATCGCGACCGATGCACCCCTTTCCGACCGCAACCTCGAGCGTCTCGCGCATCGCGGTCTGCTCGGGATCGTCCGGACTGGCTCGCCGATGACCAACGGCTCGGGCGAATATGCCGTCGCCTTCTCGACGAACGCGGACGTCCGCCGAACCCCGGAACGGCGCGCGAAACCGAGCACCATCGTCGATCTTCCGAACGACCAGATGTCGCCGCTGTTCGAAGCTGCAGTCGAGGCGGCGGAAGAAGCCGCGATCAACTCCCTGTTCGCGGCCACGCCGATGGACGGCAACGGCCGCCACATCGACGCTCTTCCGGTCGATCAGGTTGTGAAGCTCTACAAACGCGCGCACCGCTAAGGCGCGGTTCATTTCGGTGGTGGCACGAGCGCGGCCCCACTAGAAAGCGATCCCATGCTGCTCGCACTCCTCGCCTATCTCGGCGGCGTGCTGACCATTCTCAGCCCGTGCATCCTGCCCGTCCTTCCGTTCGTCTTCGCCAGGAGCGACCAGCCGTTCGTCCGCAGCGGACTGCCCTTGCTCGCGGGAATGGCGCTGACCTTCGCAATCGTCGCGACTCTCGCCGCGGTCGGAGGCGGCTGGGCCGTTCAGGCAAATGCGATCGGGCGCTGGATCGCGCTGGTGCTTCTCGCGCTGTTCGCCCTGACCTTGATCTTCCCGTCCTTGTCGGATCGCATGACCCGGCCGCTCGTCGCGATGGGATCGCGGCTGACCGAGAAGACCGGCGCGCAGCGCGGGATCGGCTCCTCGCTTCTCCTCGGCGTCGCGACGGGCCTGCTTTGGGCGCCGTGCGCCGGCCCCATCCTCGGGATCATTTTCACCACGGCAGCGCTCAACGGCGCCAACGCCAGCACGACCTTTCTCCTGCTCGCCTATGCGCTGGGCGCAGCAACCTCGCTTGCGGTGGCGCTTCTTGCAGGAGGCACGATCTTCGCGCGAATGAAGAAATCGCTGGGCGCAGGCGAGTGGATCAAGAAGGCGCTCGGAATCGCAGTCCTGCTCGGCGTTGCCGCAATCGCGGCAGGCCTGGACACGCGCGTGCTCGCCAGGATCTCGACCGCGCAGACGGCAAGCCTCGAAACCGGCCTCGCGCGGCTTCTCGGCGCGAGCGACATGGAACAGACGACGGAGACCCTGACCCGCAACGGCCGGCTCGTCCTGCCGGTGGAGGGCGAACTCCCGCCGCTCAGCGAAATCGGCCCGTGGATCAATTCGCCGCCGCTCACCCGCGAGCAGCTGAAGGGCAAGGTCGTGGTCATCGACTTCTGGACCTACAGCTGCATCAATTGCCTGCGCTCCCTGCCCTACGTCCGCGCCTGGTACGATCGCTACAAGGACGACGGGCTGGTCGTGATTGGCGTTCATGCCCCGGAGTTCGCGTTCGAGCGCGATTTCGCCAATGTGAAGAAGGCGGTCGCCGACCTCGGCATCCCCTACCCGGTGGCGCTCGACAACGACTGGCGCCTCTGGCGAGCGCTCAAGAACAATTACTGGCCGGCGCATTACTTCGTCGATGCCCAGGGGCGAGTCCGGTACCATCACTTCGGCGAAGGCGAATATGACCAGTCCGAGCGGGTCATCCGCCAGCTCCTGACCGAAGCCGGGCATCCGCCGTCGGCGAAGATGGCGACAGCATCGGTGACCGACGCGACGGAAATGGGCGCCTCGGGCCAGATCCGTTCGCCCGAGACCTATATCGGCTATGCTCGCGCGGAGAATTTCGTGTCTCCCGGCGGGCAGGCGAAGGACTCGGCCAAGGCCTATTCGATCCCCGCGCGGTTGAAGCTCAACGACTGGGCGCTCGGTGGACGTTGGTCGATCGCGCCGCAGGTCGCGACTTCGCTGGAACCGGGTGCAGCAATCGCCTTCCGTTTTCAGGCCCGCGATCTGCATCTGGTGCTTGGGCCGGCGGTCGGCGGAAAGCCGGTCCGCTTCAAGGTGACGATCGACGGCCGCGCGCCCGGCGCCGACGCGGGCGCGGACATCGGGCCGGACGGAAGCGGCATGGTCACCGAAGAGCGGCTCTACCAGCTCGTGCGGCAGAAAGGCGACGTGAAGGAGCATCTCTTCACCATCACCTTCCTCGATCCGGGAGTGCGCGCTTTCTCCTTCACCTTCGGCTGATCGAGGCGCTGGAACCCGCCGCTCGCACCCGCCGTTCAGTCGCCGCATGAACACGGTGACGTCCCTCGAAAAGACTCTCTACGAGCCGCCGCCGCGGCGCGAGGAATTCTACACGGACGTGATCGAGCAACTGGCGGCCTCTGAAATCCCGTTCCTGCTCTCCGGGACCTACGCTCTCGCCTTCTACACCGGCATCGTCCGTCCGACGAAAGACGTCGATGTGTTCGCGACCGCCGGCGATTGCCTGAAAATCCTCGCTTATTTCAAGGAACGCGGCACCGACGTCGAAATCGTCGACGACCGCTGGCTCGCGCGGATCACCAAAGGCGAGATCTTCGTCGACGTGATCTTCAACATGCCGACCGCCTCGACCCACGTGACCGAGGACTGGTTCGACAACTCGCCGCGCGCCGAGCTGTTCGGGACGGAGG
>JBQCIU010000023.1:0-23712 GCA_051953395.1 Sphingomicrobium sp. | reverse complement strand
CATCTTGACCAGCAGGCTGTTGCGCTTGGCGAACGTCAGTTTTCCGTCCCGCATTTCGCGGTTGAGCGGAATCTTGATGTTCACTTCCTTGTCGGAGCAGTCGACCCCGGCGCTATTGTCGATGAAGTCGGTGTTGATGCGGCCGCCGTTCAATGCGAACTCGATTCGGCCCGCCTGGGTGACGCCCAGGTTCGCGCCTTCCCCGACCACCTTGGCCTGCACCTCGTTGCCGTCGACGCGGATTGCATCGTTGGCCGGGTCGCCGACTTCGCCATTCAGCTGGGTCGACGCCTTGATGTAGGTCCCGATCCCGCCGAACCACAGGAGATCGACGGGAGCCTTCAGAATGGCGTTCATCAGCGTTGCCGGATCGACTGTCGCCGAGTCGATCCCGAGCGCCGCCCGCGCCTGCTTCGACAGCGGGATGCTTTTCTGCGTCCTCGGGAAGACTCCGCCGCCCGCCGAAATCTTCGAACGGTCGTAATCGTCCCAGCTCGACCGCGGAAGCTCGTAAAGGCGCTTCCGCTCGCTCCAGCTCGACACCGGCTCGGGATCGGGATCGATGAAGATGTGGCGGTGGTCGAAAGCGGCGATGAGCCTGATCGCCTGGCTCAAGAGCATTCCATTGCCGAAGACGTCGCCCGACATGTCGCCGACACCAGTCACGGTGACGGGGTCGTTCTGGACGTCGACTCCCATCTCAAGGAAGTGGCGCTGGACCGAAATCCATGCACCGCGGGCGGTAATCCCCATCTCCTTGTGGTCGTAGCCGTGCGATCCGCCGCTGGCGAACGCGTCGCCGAGCCAGAAATTGTGCTCCAGGGCGATGGCATTGGCCGTGTCGGAGAAGGTCGCCGTGCCCTTGTCGGCGGCAACGACGAAATAGGGATCGTCGCCGTCGCGGACGACGACGTCGGTCGGGTGCGCCACCTTGTCGTCGACGATGTTGTCGGTGACGGAAAGCAAGGCGCGGATGAAGACCTTGTAGCTCTCCTTGCCTTCGGCGAGCCACGCGTCGCGCTGGTCCGGCGGGGGAAGCATCTTGGCGTAGAATCCGCCCTTGGCGCCCGTCGGCACGATGACCGAGTTCTTGACCAGCTGGGCCTTCATCAGGCCCAGGATCTCGGTCCGGAAATCGTCGCGCCGATCCGACCAGCGAAGACCGCCGCGAGCAACCGGGCCACCGCGAAGGTGAATGCCTTCGATGCGCGGCGAATAGACCCAGATTTCGCGCCACGGAATCGGGGCGGGAAGGCCGGGAACCAGGCTCGAATCCAGCTTGAATGCGAGCGCTTCCCCCGCAGCCGGCGAAAAGGCGTTCGTCCTCAGGATGGAATCCACGAGCGATCGCATGCGGCGCAAGATCCGGTCGTCATCGATCGACCGGACGGACGCGAGTGCGTCGTCGAAGTCCGCCTCGCTCCGCTGGATCGCCGAATCGCGGCCCTTGAGCGCGGGGTCGTGGGTGGCGCGGAAGATTGCAATCAGCGCGCGCGTTGCCTTTGGCGCCCTGCGGAGCGCGTCGGCGATCGTGAGAAGGCCGAATGCGCTTCCGGTCTGGCGGAGATAGCGGAACCACGCGCGGATCCACACCACCGCGGTCGGCTCCATGTCGGCGAACAGCACAAGCTGGTTGAACTCGTCGTCTTCCGCCGCCCCGCTGAGCACGCAGGCGATCGCTTCCTCGATCTGCGGTGCGCGGGCGAGGATGGAGTCGAGGTCGCTCACTCCGGGAAGCTCGACCCGGAAATCGCCGATGTAGCCAAGCGAGGAATCGGAAAGCATCGTCGGGATTTCCTCGACGACCCTGAAGCCGAAATTCTCGAGCACCGGCACGGCGTCGGACAGCGAGATCAGCCCGCCCTGGCGATAGGTCTTGAGCTGCAGCTGGCCAGGAGCGCCGACCGGCGGGCGCGACAGGCGAACGCTCCGTTCGTTTTCCGACGGCAGGTCGCACAGCCGCATGATGTCGGCCGCTGCCTGGTCGGGGCTCGTCCGGGAGCGGTAACCGTCCGGAAGCGCGGGAATGTAGGTGAGCGCGAGCCGGGTCGCGCGCGATGCGCCCGCGGCTTCGACCAGTTCGGCTTCGACCGCCGGGCTCCAGCCCTTCACCATCTCCACGAGCGCTGCATCGAGCGCGTCGGTGTCGGGGAGCTCGGAAGCAGGATCGATCGAGAAGGTGAAACGAAGCAAGGCAAGCTCGCCCTCGCCCAGCTCGACCGACCAGCTGTTGATCGGCGCCTCGATTTCCTGCTCGAGCATGGTCGCAATCGCCTTGCGGCGCGCGGTATTCTGCTCGTCGCGCGGCAGCCAGACGAAGGCGTAAAGATGCCGGCGAAGCGCTCCGGGAAGCAGCAGCAGCTTGGGCCGCGGCCGGTCGGCAAGGCTCATCGCGGTCAGCGCCGCAGCACGGACTTCCGCTTCGTCGAACGAGATCAGGAGGTCGTGCGGAAGGGTCGACACGACATGGGCAAGCGCTTTTCCGGCGTGGCTCGACGGAGCGAATCCAAGCTCCTTGTCCAGCTTGACCAGGCGCTGCCGAAGCACCGGAATGTGCTGCGCCGAGGTGCGCAGCGCTTCGCTGGTCCAGAGGCCCGTGTGGACGGAGAGAGTGCCGTCGGGGAGACGGACCATCACGACGTCGAGCGGCACGCGCCGGTGGACCGGCGAAATGCGATCCGCCTTGAGGATCAGGACCGTCCGCTTCTCGTCCGAAAGATACTGGACCGCCGCCTCGGCCGCGCTCTGTTCCCACAGCGCCGTTTCATTGCGAAGGATCCCGAGTGCGTCCTTGAGCTGGCCGTCGCTCCCGACATGGGCGTGGCCGAGCAGGGTGAAATTGTTGTTGGCAAGGAATCGAAGGAGCTCGGCGCTTTCGGCATCGCGCTTCTCCAGCCCGTCGGCATCCGACTTCATCTCCGACAGCATTGCCGGCCAGTCGGTCACGGCCGCCCGCACGTCGGCGAGGACCCGTTTCAGCTGGCGGACAAGGTCCTGCCTTCCGCGCGCGTCGGCCCGGTCGAGCTCGATGTAGATGATCGATTCCGCTTCACCTTCGCCGAGCTTCTCGATCCGGCCCTGCTTGTCGCGCGTGACCTTGACGATCGGGTGGAGGAGGCGGTGGACGGTGAGGTCGCGCGCCGCGATCGCGCCGGCGACGCTGTCGACCAGGAAGGGCATGTCCTCGTTGACGGCGACCAGGCGCATCCGTCGCCGCCCGGCCTCGCCGCCGGTCGACTCGATGTTGATCGCCGTCGTCCGGGCGGGCCGGACCGCGGCTGCGGAAGCGATGAACTCGGCTGCTTCGCGAAGCTGCTCGCGATCCAGTCCCTCGGTTTCGCCGGGGAGGGCGTTCGTGGTCAGTGCAGCGCGAATGAATTCGACCAGCGTCTTCGGCAGGCGCGGCTGGGCCGTCATTTCGGTTTATGCTCCGGAAGGGTCTTGGGTTCGCCGCGCCTATAGCCCCCGCTTCACCGCGGGGACAAGGGACGACGCCGGAGCTTTTTGCCGGCGCTAGCCGCCGACCTGGCGAATGGCCCGTTCGACGAGCGCCGGGTCCTCGACAAGCGCAATGGCCTCGTGGACCCCGGAATTCGACCGCCGGGTCAACACCAGCGCGAATTCCTCTTCGGAGTCGATGGCATCCAAGGCGACCGATCGCGCGGTCCGCAGCCTTTCGCGCGCTTTTTCCGTCTTGGTGTCGGCTTTGGGCTCCGGCTTGCGGGCCTGGCGTTCCGCAGCGATAAGAGCCTTGAGGCCCCCGGCCTGCGCCTCGATGAAGGCGAGAAACCCGCCAAGCTCGATGCCCTGCCGATCGGCATAGGCGAGGGCGGCGGCATATTCGGTCAGCCGTGCCTTGTCGCAGTCGATCCCGAAAACCAGCTTGACGATCGGCGTCATCGGCGCCCGGACCTGCGCCTTCACTCCCGATTCCTCGAGAAGCTCCGCGTATTCCTGAGGCTCCGCCCTGGATACCAGGGCGAAATCATAAGCCCGGGAGAGCGCCCGATAGAGGGAGTCGCGGCTTCGGCCCTCAGAGACTTTCAGCGCCTCGACGCACTCGCGCGCGGCCCACAGGCGATCGGCAAGGCCGGCATCGTCGTCGAGCTCGATATCGAGCTCCGGTTCCGGCCCCGCTTCCACCTCGGCCTCCGCTTCCAGTGGAACGATCAGCTCGAGTGGTTCTTCCTCCTCCGCGATGGGATCGAGAACCGGTTTCAGAACCGGCGCCGGAGCTTTCGCGACCTGCGACTCTTCGTCCGCCTTCTTCCAGTTGATGACACCGTAGATGAAGTCGATCGTGTCGCCGTCGGACGAAAAGGGCATCAGGATGCCGCGGTAACAGATGGTCTCGTCGCGCTGGTTCTCGAACTCCGCTTCGAACCCGACGGGCGCGCGGTTGGCGATGATCTGCATGTAGTGGTCGGTCAGCCGCGAAAGCAGCGAGCGGCTCGGAACCTGGGCGATGCTCTGCACTTCGTCGGGAAGGTCGCACTCCGCGCGGATCGCCGCCCCGATATAGGGGGTTGCCGGCTCGTCGCCGCCGCTCGTGAAATCGAGAAGCACGCTATGCGGCGCGAAATCGAGTAGATCGCCCGGTTCCAGATCCTCGATCGACGGATAATCGCGCCCATCGAGCAGCGATGCCCAATAATTATAGGCGCGAACGTGCATCCGCCGCTCGTCGGTTCCGATCGCGGCGCCGCCGCTGTCCTGCGATTCCGACGCGCCCGAAGGCTCGAAGTCGCTCGGATGCTCGCGATACATATCCATGAAGAGGCCCCACTCTCCTCCAACTCGTGAGCCACAAATGGCTTACAGCCGTTACCAAAGCGTTAACCCTAAGTGTTCATCGGGAGAGCGTGCACTTGCGCTTGCCCCTCGCAATGCCGACTGTTAGGGGGCGCGCGCCGCGGCAATTTGCCCGGCTTTTCGCGACAATGCCGCTTTAGCTCAGCTGGTAGAGCACATCATTCGTAATGATGGGGTCGTGGGTTCGAGTCCCCCAAGCGGCACCGCGAAACTCCTGGGGGAGGGGCATGACCGACGAAGAGCAGATCGGCGCCGCGATCGACGAAATGTACGCGATGATCTCCGGCCCCGCGGGACCCCGCGACTGGTCTCGCCAGGCGAACTGCTTCCTTCCCGAAGCTCGGCAGGTCCGGACCTGGGTCGACGAAGCCGGCCGTGCGCAGAAGAAGAGCATGGGACTCGACGAATATTCCCGCGACACGCAGCCTTTCTTCGACTCCAATGCTTTTTATGAGGTCGAAACCGCTCGCCGGATCGACCGCTTCGGCAACATGGCCCATGTCTGGAGCCACTATGAGGCCCGCCGCTCCCCGGATGACGAGCAGCCCGAGCGGCGGGGGATCAATTCGATCCAGCTGTTCCGCGATCCTGACCGCGGATGGCGGATCATCCACATGATCTGGGACAACGAACGCCAGTGAAGATCGCGATCGTCGGCGCCGGAGCGATCGGCGGCTGGATCGCCGCCCGACTTGCGCTCGCCGGACTCGACGTCAGTGTCGTCGCACGCGGCGAAACGCTTGAGGCGATCGATTGTGAAGGCCTTCGGCTCACCGACAACGGCGAGACCCGCTGCGTCGCCGTCGCGACCTCCGACGACCCGGCAACGCTTGGCGAGCACGACATCGTCGTCTTGGCCGTCAAGGCTCCCGCGCTGGTCGAGATCGCAGGCACGCTGGAACCGCTGATCGGCGCCGATACGCTCGTCATTCCGATGCTCAACGGAGTTCCGTGGTGGTTCACGGACGAGCCGCTTCGTTCCGTCGATCCCGACGGCGACATCGCCGCCGCGCTTCCGTTCGAGCAGATCGTCGGCTGCGTCGTCCACGCCAGCTGCCGCCGCGATGCACCGAACCACGTCCGCGTCGTCCACGCCGAAAGGCTGATCCTCGGCGAGCCGCTCGGCGGAACAAGCGAACGGGTCGCCCGACTATGCGAGCTGTTCCATACCGAGGGCATTCGCTGCGACGAGAGCGACGATGTCCGCCGCGCGATCTGGTACAAATTGTGGGGCAATGCGACGATCAACCCGCTGTCCGCGCTGACCCGCTCGACCGCCGACCAGTTGCTCGAAGACGACGCGATCCGCGCGTTCATGGCTGACGCAATGGACGAGCTCGCGGCCGTCGGCGCAGCGATCGGTTGCCCGATCGGCGAGAGCGCCGACGATCGGATGGCGGTGACGGCGCGTCTCGGCGCGTTCAAATCGTCGATGTTGCAGGATGTCGAGGCAGGGCGGCCGATCGAGATCGAAGCGCTGCTGGGCGCTCCGCGAGAAATCGCCCGTCGCGTCGATCTGCCCACTCCCCAGCTCGACCGGATTTACGCAATGACCCGGCTGATGGCGGACAATCTAAGCCTTTTCTAGCGCGCGGCGACCACCCTGCCGACGCATTCCCCGAAGCCGATCCGGACAGCATTGCCGGCTTCGCACCAGGCGCGGAGAGTCACTTCGTCGCCGTCTTCCAGGAAGCTGCGGCTCTCACCGCTCGGCAACGCGATCGGCTGTTTCCCGCCGCGGCTGATTTCCAGAAGCGAGCCGAGACCGGAGTCGCTTTCGGTCGACAACGTACCGGTCCCGATCAGATCGCCCGGCTGAAGGTTGCAGCCGTTCGATGCATGATGGGTCACGATTTGCGCTGCGCTCCAGTACATCGCCGCCGAAGCCGAACCGCGTGAAAGCACGTGGGGAGGAAGGCCCTGCTCCCGCATCTTCGCGGTCGAAAGCGTGACCTCCAGTTCGATGGCGAAAGCGGTGTCGCCGTCGCTTTTCAGGTGCGGAAGCGGTTCCGGGTCGCCCTTGGGGCGAGGCGGCATCGGCGTCCGAAACGGCTCCAGCGCCTCGCTCGTGACGATCCACGGGGAAACAGTGGTCAGGAAATTCTTCGCGAGGAACGGGCCGAGCGGCTGATATTCCCACGCCTGGATGTCGCGCGCCGACCAGTCGTTGAGCAGGCACCAGCCGGCGATATGGTCCTGCGCCTCGCCGATCGGGATGGGATCGCCGAGCCGGTTTCCCGGCCCGATCCACAGGCCGAGCTCGAGCTCATAATCGAGCCGCCGGCTGGGGCCGTATTCGGGCGTGTCGGCATCCGGAGCCTTGCGCTGGCCGCTGGGTCGGATCACGTCCTCACCCGAAGAACGAACCGAGCTTGCACG
Organism: Sphingomicrobium sp.; assembly: GCA_051953395.1. GTDB lineage: Bacteria > Pseudomonadota > Alphaproteobacteria > Sphingomonadales > Sphingomonadaceae > Sphingomicrobium. The sequence continues at coordinate 16,521 of JBQCIU010000023.1, read as the reverse complement.
GCCGTGATAGCCGATGGGCAGATATTTATAGTTCGGGAGCAGCGGATTGTCGGGCCGGAACTGCTTGCCGACGTTGGTCGCGTGGTGAATCCCGACGTAGAAATCGGTGTAGTCCCCGATCAGGCAGGGGACGTGCATCCTGACCTCGCTCTGGCCGATCAGCTGCGGCTCGACATCGTCGCGATAGCGCTCGTCGCTCAGGAGCTCGGAGAGGCGGCGGCGAAGGGCGCGATGCGCTTCGGGACCGCGTGCCAGCCAGCCGTTGAGGACTGGCTGCGACAGGTCTTCGCGCATGTCCTCGTCGAGCAGGTCGGCGATGGCGACGAGGTCCAGGATGTAATCGCCGATCGCGACTCCTGGGCGGCGGCGGCCCTTGCTCTCCGAGAAAATCCCGATCGGCAGGTTCTGGATCGGGAAGTCGCTCCCTTGGGCGCTCTCTACCCAGCTGACGCGGGTCGGATCATGAGTCTCATCGGTCACGGAAGCTTCGCCTTCGGGAAACCTTGCCACGCTTCGTCATAATCGGGCTGCGCGCGATCGAGAGCGAAGCGCGTCGGACGGTAGGGCCAGCAGGTTTCGACCATGAACGCCATCGTCCCTTCGATCTTGTGCGGCTTCAGCTCTGCCTCGCTCGCTTTCTTCCAGCTTTCGACGTCCGGGCCGTGTCCGCTCATCAAGTTGTGGAGCGACAGGCCGCCGGGCGCGAAGCCCTCCGCTTTCGCGTCATAGGCGCCGTGGATCAGGCCCATCGCCTCGCTCATGACGTTGCGGTGGAACCAGGGCGGACGGAAGGTCTCTTCCGCCACCATCCACCTCGGCGGGAAGATCACGAAATCGGCGTTGGCTCGGCCCGGAACATTGCTCGGGCTGGTCAGCACCGTGAAAATCGACGGGTCGGGGTGATCGAAGCTGACGCTGTTGATGGTATTGAACTTGGCCAGTTCGTAGCGCCACGGCACATAATTGCCGTGCCAGGCGGCGACGTCGAGCGGCGAATGATCGAGAGTCGTCGTCCACAACGAGCCGAGCGATTTCTGGACTACTTCGGTCGAGTCGTCCTTATCCTCGTACCAGGCGACCGGTATTTCGAAGTCGCGTGCATTGGCGAGGCCGTTGGCGCCGATCGGGCCGAGCTCGGGAAGGCGGAACGGAAGGCCGTGATTTTCGGCGACATAGCCGCGCGCTTCACCGTCGACCTCCACACGGAACTTGACGCCGCGCGGGACCAGACCGACCCAGCCGGGCTCCAGCTCGAGAATCCCGAGTTCCGTCAGAACCCGGATCGCCCCGTGTTGCGGGATGATGAGCATTTCGCCGTCGGCATCGACAAAGACGCGCCGCTCCATGCTCCTCGTCGCGCGATAGAGATGGACCGCGACTCCTTCGAGATCGGCGGGATCGCGGTTGGCGAGCATCGTGACCATTCCGTCGACGAAGTCGGCGCCTTCGGGGAGGTCCTTGGGCGGATCCCAGCGGAGCCGGTTTGGGGCAAGGGGCTCGTCCACCGTGCCTGGCGCGAACAGCGTTGCGCCTTCGTATCGGCGATATGGCCGATGATCGGCGGTCGGTCGCATCCGGTAGAGCCAGCTGCGGCGATTTTCGTGCCGCGGCGCGGTGAAGGCGGTCCCGGACAGCTGTTCGGCATAGAGACCGTAAGGGGGGCGCTGCGGCGAGTTGCGCCCCTTGGGCAGAGCGCCGTCGACCGCCTCGGATTCAAAATGGCCGCCGAAGCCATTCATGTATCGATCGCTCATTCGCGCCGGTTACCGGCTTAAAGGTACAAACTCAAACGGGCGCAGCTCCTGCGTTCACAGGAACTGCGCCCGTCACGCGCGGGACTCGCCTACCGCGCGTCTGTTCGCCTGCGGGAGCGTGCTCCCGCCATGCGTCAGGACTGGTTGACGTTGACGTCGATCGAGTTCGGCACGTTGACGTTCGTCGCGTGACCGAAGCCGAGCTGGTCCCGGAAGACCCACAAGAGAACCAGGACGACGATAATCAGCAGGACCACGGCCAGCACTCCGCCGCCGCCTCCGCCGCCATCGCGTTCAACGATCGTGGTATGCTCTGTATCGCGATCGCGATCATCCGCCATGGGGGACCTCCCTGTTTGGCTGGTTTAAGTTGCGAAACGAACGCGCCTTGCCAGCGGCGGTTCCGCTTGTTTCGGAACCTTCCGGCGCTGCGGCGTTGAGTCGGCATGATGAAAGCGAGGCGAAAGAGCTGGGTTCGGATTCCTGTCGGAAGCACGTTCGTCATGCTCGCAGTGGTGGCCTGCAGCTCGCAGTCGCCGCAGCCCCAGAACCAGAATGTCGTCAACGGCACCCAAGCCGACGTCGCGGTGCCGTCGGGGACACCGGCAACATCGGCGCCCGCGATTTCAGGACCGCAGGGGAATATCTACGAGGCCGAGCAGCTGACGCCGGAACAGCTGGTCCAGCAATATGGCGACCTTCTCCACAATCGGCGTTTCGCCGACGCCTTTGCGCTTTGGGGACCCAATCCCGCCGGAATGACCGAAAAGCAGTTCGAAAGCCGGTTCGACCAGTACAAGACCATCGACGCGGCAGTCGGGAAAGTCGGCCCGACAGAGGGTGCCGCGGGTTCGATCTACAGCACCGTCCAGCTGACTCTCTCGGGAAACAAGAAGGACGGGACGCCATATGTTATAACGGGGCCGGTGACGCTCCGGCGTGTCAACGATGTCCCCGGGTCAACGGCGGAGCAGCGGCGCTGGCACATCGAAAAGGTGGACCTGACAGCCGATCCGAAGGCCGCCGAGTCCAAGCTCAAGGGATGACAGAGGAGAAAGCCCAATGAACCGCTTCGAAGATATTCGCGAGCACATGCAGGTGATCGACGCCGAAGGCGCGCCGGTCGGCAAGGTCGACGGAATCGAAGGCGACCGGATCAAGCTGACCCGTGACAGCACCAGTTCCGGAATGGGCAGCCACGAGGGGCACCATCACTTCATCCCCAAGGGCCTCGTCGCCGATGTGGAAGGCGACAAGGTCCGGCTCTCGGCCCGCGCTGACGCGCTGGAGTCGATCTTCGAAACCGAAGAGGACGGAAGCTCGAGCTGATCCCCTTTTTCGACGGCAGGAGAGGCGGCAGCGACGTTGCCGCCTTCTTCTTGGAATCTGCCTGCAATGTGATATCATCACAATTGGAGGTGCATGATGCGAATTGCGCTGGACCTGCGAGAACCCTCGCCAATCGCCGAGATGAACACCACTCCGCTGATCGACGTCCTGCTCGTTCTGCTGGTGATGTTCATCATCACCATTCCGCTCCAGACCCACGCGGTGAAGCTCGATCTTCCAGGGGCCGCGCCGACTTCCGACAAGTGGGTCAGTCCGGTCAGGAACGAGATTGAAATAACCGCAGCGGGCGCAATCCTGTGGAACGGACAATCGGTGACTCGGCCGGAGCTCTCCGGCCTGCTCGCCCGCTCGCAATCGCTTCGGCCGGCGCCCGAGCTTCACCTTCGGCCGGAGGCCAATGCGCGCTACGCGGTCGTCGACGAAGTGCTCGCGATGACGAAGCGCGCGAGGGTCCAGAACATGGGGTTCGTCGGAAACGATGCCTATGCGGATTTCTGAGGGCGGTTAGAGGCGGTTCGCCTCGCTCCCTGCCTGGTTGTTGGAGGCGCTGGCTGCCGATTTCTGGCTGCCGGCCATGTCGAGCGCAAACCAGATGATTCCAGCAGCCCAGAGCAGGGCCATCCACCGGCTCCTGAAGATCGAGCTCGTGCGCATCGGGATCATGCGCGAAGTCTCGCGCCGGGGCGTTAAGATCGCGTTTCGCTAGCGGGCCATCGCCGGAGCCGCGAGGGCGTTCAGCCATTCCTCGAGATTCGTATAGCCATTGCCGTCTGAATCCGCGGCGCCATCGCGTGGGTTCGACGGGTTCAGCCGGTGGCGGGCTTCCCATTCGTCCGGAAGGCCGTCGCCGTCGGAATCGCGCCGCGGGGTTCCCCTCGCAAGCTGCGGCCATCCGCCGACCTGCTGCTGGCTGGCGATCAGCGTGCCGGTTCGAGACCGCACCCCCGCAACCACGCGCGTATCCACGGAGTCGCGAACGAGTGAATCTCCGGCGGAGGCGAGGACCCGGTCGTAAGCCGAAGCGGCCGGATCCGCCTTCACCGGGGCGACCTCCACAGGCTGGGAAAGGAAGAATCCGGGCGTCCTGCTCAGAACGTTGCTGGTCGGATCCCGGAGCAATTGGCCGTTGTAGCTGTTCCCGGAAAACCATCCGCGACCGGACGGATTGCGGTTTTCGTAGATCAGCGAGCCTTTCGAATCCGGTCCCGACCAATAGCTGTTGTTGACGAAATCCGACTGGACGACCGCTGCCGGCCCGGAATCATAGCCGGCCTGCTGCGCCCCCCAGTTGTAGATGACGTTGGACGCGAATTCGAACCGCCCCCCTTCAGGGTCTTGCTGCGGCGGCAACTGGTTCTCGGGCCTCGGCATTCGACCGCCGTGGTCCGCCCACAGATTGTGGTGGTAAGTGATCCTCGCGCCCTTGCCCGCGCTCACCAGCGAGCCGTAGCAGTGGCGCGCCTTCACGCTTGCCGGACCACAGATCGATTCCGAGATGATCGACCACTGGATGGTCACGTCGCCGAGATCGTCGCCGCGCCGCCAGTTGGGAGCAGTCGACAGGGTTTCGTCGGTGCCCCAGCTCGCGGAGACGTGATCGACGATGATCCGATGGCCGCTGACGATCGAGATCGCATCGTCGGGATAGCGTCCCTCATCGCCGACCCGCGAGCGGATGAACCGGATCACCACATCGTCGGCATCGACTCTCAGGCCCTGGTTGGCGATCGTGATTCCGCCGCCCGGAGCGGTCTGTCCGGCAATCGTGACCCGCCCGTTGCGGATGGTCAGCGGCTTGTCGAGACGGATCGTCCCGCCGACATCGAAGATGATGGTGCGCGGTCCGTCGGCGTCGATTGCGTCGCGAAGCGAACCGGGGCCGCTGTCGTTCAGGTTCGTCACGTGAATTGCCCGGCCGCCGCGGCCGCCGAGGCTCAGTGCACCCGCGCCTTCGGCTCCGGGGAAGGCCGGGACGGCTGCCGGCGCAGTCGCCGAGCATGCTGCAAGACAGGCGACGATTGCTGCGACGGCGCTTTTCATGCCGCGGCGAATGCGCTCGCCGGAATGACGCTATGATGAATGTTCAGGCGTGGACTGCCGCGATCAGATAGTTGAGTCGCATGTCTTCGCTGAGGTGAAGGCCGCGGGTCGGCGACCAGGCTATTCCCTCCGTATCCACGCATTTCAGACCGGCGCTGGCGAGCATTGCCTTGAGAGCGTCCGGCCCGATGAACTTGTCGAAATCGTGCGTGCCCTTCGGGACAGCCCCTACGGCTTCAGCGACTCCGACCATCAGCAGCCGCGACAGAGCGGTCTTGTTGGGAGTGGAAAGGACCATCAGTCCGCCCGGGGCGAGCCGAGCAGCCAGCGCTCTGACGAAGGCCTCCGGTTCCGCCACATGTTCGATGACCTCCATCGATGTGACGAGGTCGAACTTGCCCTCGATCCTTTCGACAGGAGCCGCGCGATAATCGATGTCGAGTTGCTGGCCTTCTGCGTGGTCCCTGGCAGCAGCGATCAGGTCAGGCGCGGCGTCGATCGCGGTGACGTGGGCGCCGAGCCTCGCCAGCGGCTCGGCAAGAAGGCCCGCGCCGCACCCGACATCCAGCGCGCTCTTGCCCGCGAGCGGCTTCAGCGAACGCTCGTCAAGCGCCCAATGCTGATCGACCTGGTCGCGGATGTAGGCGAGCCGGACGGGATTGAGCTTGTGGAGCATCGCCTCGGAGCCGTCGGGGTCCCACCAGTCGCCGGCGTGGCTGGCGAACTGCGCCACTTCGCTTGGAACAACCGTCGTGCTTGTTTCGGCCATGGCGGCCTCCTAACAGGACGCGGCTTTTCAACCAAGGAAGTGCCGCGCCCGAATGCCCCGCATCGTCATGAAATTCGGCGGCACGTCCATGGCCGGCATCGAGCGGATCCGGAACGTCGCAAGCCGGGTGCTGCGCGAGGCGGAGTCCGGCAACGAGGTGCTGGTCGTGGTCTCGGCGATGGCTGGCGAGACGGATCGGCTGGTGCAGCTGTGCAGGGAAGCTGCGGCGCTCCACGATCCGAAGGAATATGACGTCGTCGTCGCATCCGGAGAGCAGGTGACGGCCGGCCTCCTTGCAATGACCCTCCAGAACATGGGCGCGAAGGCGCGAAGCTTCATGGGCTGGCAGTTGGTCAAGGCCTCGGGCGTCCACGGAAACGCCCGCGTCGAGGCGGTCGAGAACGCCCTGCTCGACGAGGCGCTGAGCGCCGGGACGGTCGCCGTGATTCCAGGCTTCCAGGGTATCTCGGGGGACGGCAGGCTGGCGACGCTGGGCCGCGGCGGATCGGACACCAGCGCGGTCGCAATCGCCGCCGGGGTCAAAGCCGACCGCTGCGACATCTACACCGACGTGGACGGGGTCTACACGACCGACCCACGGATCGTGCCCAGGGCGCGCAAGCTCGACGCGATCACCTTCGAGGAGATGCTGGAGCTTGCGGGCGTCGGCGCGAAAGTGCTTCAGCCGCGGTCGGTCGGCCTCGCCATGCGCGAGAATCTGCCGCTGCGCGTTCTATCGGCATTCGAGGATGTGCCGGGAACGCGGGTCGTCGCGGAGCTTTCGGGAGCGGACATGGAAAGAAACGAAATCGCCGGGATCGCGGCGGACCGGAACGAGGCGCGGATCACGCTGACCGGAATCGCCGACAAGCCCGGGACCGTAGCGGCGGTGCTCGGTCCGCTCGCGGATTCCGGAATCAGCTTCGACATGGTCGTTCACGCGGCGACTCAAGGGAGCGCGGCGAGCGACCTCACCTTCACCGTGACCCGCGCGAGCCTGGCGCAGGCGCAGTCGGTCATCGAAAGCCGCAAGAGCGCCATCGGCTACGGCGAGCTGCTCACCGACGATTCCGTCGGCAAGGTCAGCATTGTCGGCGTGGGTATCCGTTCCAATCCGACATTGGCGGCGAAGATGTTCGAGACCCTGGCCGAGCGCGGAATCAATTTGCTGGCCATCTCCACTTCGGAAATCAAGGTCAGCGCGCTGGTCGCCGAAAGCGACCTCGAACTGGCGGTGCGCGTCCTTCACACCGCCTTCGGCCTCGATTCGGAGAAGGCTGCATGAGCGGCGAAGGCCTGATCGCCGATCCGCGCGCGGTTCATCCGAGCGCCGGCCACGCGCGCCTGAAGGAACTGATGCACCGCGGGACGGAGTTCCTGGGCTGCGAATGGGCGATCATGGGCGGGGCGATGAGCTGGGTTTCCGAGCGCAATCTCGTCTCGGCAATCTCCAACGCCGGCGGCTTCGGAGTCATCGCCTGCGGAGCGATGTCGCCCGAGCTTCTCGACACCGAAATCGGGGAGACGAAGGCTCGCACGGACAAGCCGTTCGGGGTCAACCTGATCACCATGCATCCGCAACTGTCGGAGCTCATCGACACCTGCGTGAAGCACGAGGTGGGGCATATCGTGCTCGCCGGCGGCCTGCCGCCGGGCTGGGCAATCGACAAGGTGAAAGGCAGCGGCGCCAAGCTGATGGCCTTCGCCCCCGCGCTCAGCCTCGCGAAGAAGCTGATGCGATCCAAGGTCGATGCGCTGGTGATCGAGGGGATGGAGGCCGGCGGCCACATCGGGCCGGTTTCGACGTCCGTCCTCGCGCAGGAAATCCTGCCCAATGTCGCGCACGACATTCCCGTCTTCATCGCGGGGGGAATCGGGCGCGGCGAAGCGATTGCCGCTTACCTGGAGATGGGGGCCGTCGGCGTTCAGCTCGGCACCCGCTTCGTCTGCGCGAACGAGAGCATCGCGCACCCCAATTTCAAGAAAGCGTTCATCCGCGCCTCCGCCCGCGATGCGATCCTTTCGGTGCAGATCGATCCGCGCCTCCCGGTCATCCCCGTTCGTGCGCTGAAAAATGCCGAGACCGAGCGCTTCGCCGCCAAGCAACGCGAAGTCGCCGACCAGCTCGACAAGCAGGCGATCGAAATGGCCGAAGCCCAGCTGCAGATCGAGCATTATTGGGCGGGAGCCCTCCGCCGCGCGGTCATCGACGGCGATATCGAAACGGGCAGCGTCATGGCCGGCCAATCGGTCGGAATGGTCAGCCGAGAGGAGCCGGTCGCCGCGATCCTCCAGGAGCTTGTCGACGAAGCTGCTGCCGCTCTCGAGAGCAGGGGCTAGGAACGCTCGTGAAATATCTGGTGCTGACCATCCGCAAGCCCGAGTTCGATGCCGAGTTCATTCCGGCCCACTATGCGTTCCTCGACGAACTCAGGGCGGACCGGTCGCTGGAGCAGGCCGGCCCGTTCACCGATCGTTCCGGCGGGGCTTATGTCCTGCAGGCGGAAAATCTCGATCAGGCGCGGAGCATCGCCGAGCGCGACCCGCTTCACATCTCGAACAGCTCGACCGTGACGGTTCATGAATGGAACTCGCAATAAGCTGGGCGAGCGGCAGCCTGTTCGTCGCTGAGCGGATGCGGTCGGTCGAGATCGGCTGTCACCGCCGCGCCGCACTGTCGCAGGCGCTGTTGGCCTGCTGAAGGAGAGAGAATGCGCCCGAGCGAATTCGCCCGCGTTTGCCTGGTCCTGCTTTTTGGACTTGCCTCCGTCGCCGCGGCGCCGTCGCAATATAATCCGCGTGAAACCTTCGCTCCGCTCGATTTCGCTCCGGCAGTGAACCGCTATCGCTCGGGAAGCGGGTTGCCCGGGCCGGACTACTGGCAGAATCGCGCCGATTACACGATCAACGCGCGGCTCGATCCCGCCACGCATTCCATCACCGGCACGGTGCGCATCCACTACACCAACAACAGCCCCGACACCCTCGATGTCCTGTGGCTCCAACTGGAGCAGAATCTCTACAAGCCGGACTCCCGCGGGAATCTCTCCCTTGGCGGACGGCCGGGTTCGCTTTCGGTGGTTCCGAAGGGCTTCACCGACGGGATGATCCTCGACAGCGTGCAGGCAACGGTCGGCGGAAGGACCGCGGCGGTGCAGCCCCTCGTCAGCGACACGCGCGCCCAGCTCCGCCTTCCTGCGCCCCTTCCGCCCGCCAGCCAGGCCGAGGTGGACATCACCTATCATTATACTGTCCCGAAGGAGCCATGGGGCGGCCGAACCGGCTGGATGGATAGCGGGAACGGGCCGATCTATTCGATCGCCCAATGGTACCCGCGAATGGCGGTCTATGACGACCTTCGCGGCTGGGACACGCTGCCGTACCTGCAGCAGGAATTCTATCTGGAATACGGTGACTTCGATTATTCGGTCACCGTTCCCGCCGATTATATCGTCGCCGGGTCGGGCGAGCTTGCGAATGCGGCCGAGGTGCTCCCGCCGGCGCAGCAGGCGCGGCTGGCGCAGGCCAGGCAGAGCGACAAGACGGTGATGATCCGCTCCGTTTCCGAGCCGTTCGGATCGGCGACCGGCACACGGACCTGGCACTTCACGATGCACGACAGTCGTGACGTCGCCTTCGCAGCCTCGCCGGCATTCAACTGGGATGCGGCTCGGATGAACCTGCCGGGCGCCCGCATCGGCCTCGCGGAATCCGTCTATCCGGTCGAAGCGAAGAACTGGGACCGCTCGACCGAATATCTCAAGGATTCCGTCGAACGCTTCTCCGCCAAATGGTACCCGTTTCCCTGGCCCGTGGCGGTGAATGTCGCCGGGCCGGCTGCAGGGATGGAATATCCTGCGCTCGCTTTCGATCCGATCGACGCGGATCCCAAATCGCTCTTTGCAGTTACGGCGCACGAGATCGGGCACAGCTGGTTTCCGATGACCGTCGGCTTCAACGAGCGCCGCAACGCGTGGATGGACGAGGGAATCAACACGTTCATCGACGTCTATGAATCGGACGAGTTCAACCACGGCGAGTTCGCCCCCAAGCGCGACGGCGAATATGCGCCGAAAGGCGGCAATCCGGTGGACGAGATCCTGGCCGTCCTTTCCGACCCTGACGCGCCGCCGATCATGTCGCGCGCCGACACGATTCCGGAGAAATATCGACACCCGGTCACTTATTTCAAAACGGCCCTCGGAATGGTGCTCCTTCGCGAGCAGGTGCTGGGGCCGGACCGTTTCGATCCGGCATTCCGGCGCTTCATCGCCGCCTGGGCATTCAAGCACCCGACGCCCGCCGATTTCTTCCGGGCAATGGACAGCGAGGCCGGCGAGGATCTGAGCTGGTTCTGGCGCGGCTGGTTCTACAACAATTGGCAGCTCGACCTGGCGGTTACCGGGATCGCGCCGTTTCCGAAGGATGCGGCCTTCAAGGGATCGACGGTGACCGTCACATCGCTTCAGAAGATGGTGATGCCGGTGACCCTCCGCGTGACGTTCGCCGACGGCACCAAGCGCGACGTCCGCCTGCCCGCTGAGACATGGATCAGGCAGGGTTCGACACAGGTGCCGGTGGTGTCCGGCTCTCCCGTCGTCCGCGCCGAACTCGATCCGGATCACAAGCTTCCGGACTCGAACCGGTCGAATAACCTTTTCTCCGTCCGCTAAGGCTTATCCGCGGCGGCGCTTGCTGCTAGCGTTTCAGGGATGCCGTTGACCGCCGCCGCCTCCGCTCGCGAGATCCTTACGGGTCTTCACGAAATCATGGCGGGGCGCGGCTCGGCCCAATCCAAGCTGGACAAGGTCGTCGATCTCGTCGCCGAGAAGATGCAGAGCGAAGTCTGCTCGATCTATCTTCTTCGCGACAACAAGCTCGAGCTGTTCGCAACGCACGGGCTTCGCAAGGAAGCCGTCCACGTGACGCGCCTGAAGCTTGGCGAAGGCCTGGTGGGAACCATCGCCGCAGAGGGGCGGATCCTCAACCTCGCCGAAGCCGCAGGGCATCACGAGTTCGTGTATCGCCCGGAGACCGGCGAAGAACGGTTCCACAGCTTCGCCGGCGTTCCGATCATCTACCGGGAGACGCCGATCGGCGTCCTTTCCGTGCAGCACGCGGAGCCGCGCCGCTATGCGGATGTCGAGATCGAAGCGCTTCAGACCGTGGCGATGGTGCTGTCGGAGCTGATCGCCGGTGCGCGTCTTGTCGATGGAGCGCGGCGCGGCCGGTTGAGGAGCGCGGGGCCGCTGAGGCTGATGGGCCTGAAGCTGGTCGCCGGAATGGCCAAGGGACAGGCCGTCTTCCACGAACCGAGAGTGATCGTCGAGCACACCGTCGCCGAGGATATCGAGGCGGAGCGCGACCGCGTGTACGGCGCCTTCCGCAAGATGCGCGAGCAGATCGATACGATGGCCCGCGAAGCCGAATTCGGAGCTGCCGGCGAGCACGAAGAGATCCTCGAGACCTATCGCATGTTCGCTTATGACGAAGGCTGGTCCCGGCGGATCAACGAAGCGATCGATTCCGGCCTGACCGCCGAGGCTGCAATCGAGCGCGTGCAGCAGCGAACCCGGGCCCGGATGCGCGAGATCGACGATCCGCTCCTTGCCGAGCGCATGCATGACCTCGAGGATCTGTCGAACCGGCTGCTGAGGATCGTCTCGGGCAGGATGGGGACCGCCGCGCAGACCGGCCTTGCCCACGACACGGTCCTGATCGCCCGCAACCTCGGGCCCGCCGAGCTTCTCGAATATGACCGCCGTCGCCTGAAGGCGGTCGTTCTCGAGGAAGGATCGCTCACCTCGCACATGGTGATCGTTGCAAGAGCCATGGGCGTTCCCGTCATCGGCCGCCTTCCGGACGTCCGGCACATCGTCGAGGAAGGCGATTCGGTGCTGGTCGACGGAGACAATGGAAGCGTCATCATCCGGCCGTCCAAGGCGCTCCTCACCGGCTTCGAACAGCGCATGGCCCTCAGCAAGAAGCGGAGGGCGCAATATGACGCGGTTCGCGCGCTGCCGGCCAAGACCACCGACAACGTCAAGATCAGCGTGATGATGAATGCCGGCCTAGCGGAGGACGCGGCCTCGCTCGACCTCACGGGCGCCGACGGGATCGGGCTGTTCCGGACCGAATTCCAGTTCCTGGTCTCGGCGACCATGCCGGGCCGCGAGAGCCAGCTGCGCCTGTACAAGCGCGTTCTGGAGGCCGCCGGCGACAAGCCCGTCGTCTTCCGGACTCTCGACATCGGCGGCGACAAGGCTCTCCCGTACCTGACCAACGATGCCGAGGAGGCGGAGAACCCGTCGATGGGCTGGAGAGCGCTCAGGCTTTCGCTGGACCGTTCGACGCTGATGAAGGCGCAGGCTCGAGCGCTTATCCAGGCGGCCGCCGGGCGGACCCTTCGGGTCATGTTCCCGATGATTTCGGAGCCGTGGGAATATGAGCAGGCCCGGACCCTGTTCGAAGCCCAGGTGCAGTGGGCGGAGCAGGGCAACCGGCCCGTCCCTTCCCGGATCGAGTTCGGGGCGATGCTGGAGGTGCCTTCGCTTGCCGAGCAGCTCGACCTTCTGTTCCCCCGCCTCGATTTCCTGTCGATCGGGACCAACGATTTGACCCAGTTCCTGTTTGCCGCCGATCGCGGCGACCCGCGGCTGGCCGAGCGCTACGACTGGCTGAGCCCGTCGATCCTGCGATTCCTCAAACGGGTCCTGGACACCGCCAGGGCGGCGAAGAAGCCGGTCCGGATCTGCGGTGAAATGAGCGGCCGGCCGCTGGAATGCATGGCTCTCGTCGGACTGGGGGCAGAGAATTTCTCGATCACGCCGGCCGCAGTCGGCCCAATCAAGGCGATGGTCCGCTCCCTCGACGCGGCCGCCATTCGATCGCGAATGGACCAATGGCTCGCAAGGCCGCCGCACGATCTCCGCAAGGCCCTCTCCGACTGGGCTCGCCGCCATAAGGTCGCAGTGGGCTGATCGCCTGTTGACAGGCCGCGGGGCGGCTTCGACAACGAGCGGAAGCGCGCGTGCAAAGGGTGAGGAATGGACGAAGAGACTGACGCGAACGTCTTTGTTACCGCAGGGCAGCGTTTGAAGGCCGCCCGCGAGGAGAAGGGCCTCAGCCTCGAGAATATCGCGTCGGAAACCCGCATCCCGCTCCGCCACCTGCAGAGCCTGGAGGAAAGCGACTGGGACCGCTTGCCGGCGCCAACCTACACGATGGGCTTCGCGAAGAGCTATGCCAGCGCCGTCGGGCTCGATCGCGCGGAGATCGGGGAGCAGCTGCGCGCCGAGATGGGCGGCACTCGAGCCGACAATTCCGCTGTCGAACATTTCGAACCCGCGGATCCCGCTCGAAGCATGCCGCGCTGGCTGGTGCTTTCGGCGATCGCCGCGATCCTGGTCATTGTGTTCGCCTTCGCCTGGATCCGGAACAACTCGGTCAGCGAGCAGCCGGTGGAGACTGCGGCTCAGCAAGCGCTGGCAACGCAACAGCCGCCCGCTGGCGCTCCCATGACTCCGCCCGCGGCGCAGCAGCCGGCGGCTGCGCAGGGGCCGGTGGTGCTCACCGCGACGGCGCCGGCATGGATCCGGGTCTCGGACCAGGGCAAGACCTTGTTCGAAGGAATGCTCCAGGCGGGGCAGACCTATCAGGTGCCGCAGACCGCGACCGCTCCGCAGCTTCGCGCCGGCGCTCCGGAAGCGCTTCGGATCAACGTCGGCAATGCCGTCGCTCCGGCGGTTGGACCGGCCGGCAAGGTCGCTGACCACGTCAGCCTGCTTCCCGCCGACCTGATGCGCGGCCCGCAGCAGCCGGCGGCGCAGCCCGCTCCGGCACAGCAGGCAACGCAAAATTCGCTGGCGCAGTAAATTCATCCGGGCGTAAGCTGGCGCTCTGCAAAATGACTTAATCGATTGAAGGTGGTGGGGGATTTCATGACCGCGCATTGGCGCATCGCTCTTCCGGCCGCGGCCGTCCTCGGTCTTGCGGTCGCTCCGGCATCGGCCCAGCGCCCGCCGAACCCCGAACAGCGGATCGCAGTCCTCGAGCAGCAGGTCGCCGCCAGCCAGGCGACTGCGCTCCGGCTTGAACAGCGTCTCAATGCCATCGAGGCGCAGCTTCAGCAGCTCATCAACCAGGGCGAAGTGAATGGCCATCGGGCAAGCGAGCTTCAGAGCCAGATCACGTCTTTGAAGAGTGACGTGAACAGCCGGCTGACGGCGCTGGAATCGCGGCCGGTCGTCCAGCAGCAGCCGGACGAGTCCACGACCAGCGATTCCGCTTCTGCTTCGCCCAAGGTTGAACCGAAGAAGAGCCAGACGGCTTCGGCGCCCGCCACGAAAGGCGCGGATGAATCGTCGGATTCCACGGAAGTTGCGGCAAGCGACCCGGGCGAAGAGGCCTATTCGCAGGGCTTTCGCCTGTGGCGCGACGGCAAGTACGACCAGGCAATCACGGCTTTGCGCGCATTCGTTTCGGGATTCCCCAACCATCGCCGCGCAAGCTTCGCCCGCAACCTGATCGGGCGAGCCCTGCTCGACAAAGGCGAGCCGCGGCCTGCAGCGGAAGCCCTGCTCAGCAATTATCGCAAGGACCCGAAAGGGGAGCGGGCGCCCGACAGCCTCTATTATCTCGGCCAGGCGCTGATGCAGCTGAAGCAGCCGGGACAGGCCTGCAAGGCGTATTCCGAGCTGGAAGACGTGTACGGATCGTCCGTGCGGCCGGATCTCAAGTCGCTTGTCGCCAAGGGCAAGGCCGACGCCAACTGCTCCTGATCCGGCGCTCGTCGGGCGATTCGCGGCCGAGCTAGACCGGCTCGTTCCTGCCGGGGAGAGGATCGGAATCGCGGTATCCGGCGGCCCCGACAGCCTCGCCCTGCTGCTTCTCGCTTCGGCTGCCAGACCCGGCGCGATCGAAGCAGCCACGGTCGATCATGCGCTGCGGCCGGAATCGCAATCGGAAGCGACGATGGTGGCGGACATCTGTGCCGATCTGGGGGTGCCGCACTCCACGCTGACCGTCCGATGGAAGCGAAAGCCGGAGACCGCCGTCCAGGAAAGGGCCCGGATCGAGCGCTATCGATTGCTCGGGCGCTGGGCGAAAGAGCGCGGTCTGTCGGCGATCTCCACCGGCCACCATCTCGAGGATCAGGCGGAAACCTTGCTGATGCGGCTGAACCGCGGTGCCGGCGCTCGCGGCCTGGCGGGTATGCGCCCGTCGGCTCCGCTTCCGGGGAGCGGCAAATCCGTTCGGCTGGTCAGACCGCTTCTGACTTGGCGGCGCTCGACACTCGCGGAGATTTGCAATGCCGTCGGAATCGCGCCGGTCGACGATCCGAGCAATCTGGACGAGCAATTCGAGCGCGTTCGCGTTCGCCGCGAGCTGGCCCGCGCGAACTGGCTCGATCCGGAGTTGCTTGCCCGAAGCGCAGCCAACCTCGCCAGCGCCGATGCAGCGCTTCATTGGGCGACGGACATGGAATGGGAACGGCAAGTCACCGTGGCTGACGACGCGGTGACCTACACGCCGATCGCGCCTTTCGAAATCCGTCGGCGGATCGTTCGCAGGGCAATTGCCCGTTTCGCAAGCGAAGGCCTTTCCAACCCGGTGCGCGGTCGTGAGATCGACCGACTGGTCGCGGCGCTCGCGAAAGGAGCAAAGGCGACCATTCGGGGTGTGCTCTGTTCGGGGGGCAAGCAGTGGCGCTTCGAGCCCGCGCCGCCGAGGCGGGTTCACTAGCGCGCGCACCCCGATGGCAGCGACGGGCGTTTGGCTGCTGTGCCTTCGACCGTCATCAGACGCTTCGACTATTTACCGGCCAGCCGCGAGCTGATCGTCGAGTTCGTCACCGGCCGGCGCTACGTCTATTCGGGAGTCCCGCAGGAGGAGGTGGAAACGATGCGCCGGGCCTTCGCCAAGGGCGTCCACTTCAACAAGCATATTCGCGACCGCTACCCTTACCGCGAGGTCGCCTCGAACGATCAATAGCCTGGCGTATTCTCCGGCGGCGGCGCCGAGTCCTTGTTCGCGGCGCGAGCTTCCGACTTGGCGCGATCGATCATGTTCTGGAGGCAGCCGGTATAGCCGCCTGGGCCGACGGCCGAGCAGCTCTGGGTCCCGGTGCGGCCGACATATTCGAAGCTCTTCGCCTTCTGCGTCCAGCTCTGGCGGCTCTGCAGCGGGCCGCTCTGGCGATAGCGTTCGGGAATCCGGTAGCGCTCGCTCTCCGGCTTCCTCGCGCACACCACGATGGCGTCGTCGGTGGAGCGCGGGCAGGGATCGTTTCCGTAGACGATGATCTCGGAGATTTTCGAATCCCCGCTGTCCTGTGCGTGGGCAGGAATGGAAAGCGCGGCAAGACCGCCGCCAGCCGCCGCTGCGGCCGTGAGGGAGATCAGAATCTTGTTCATCGTCAAGAACCTTTCACGGCAATAGCGGCCGGCGAGCCGGGGTGTTCCGCTAGACTCGCTTGGACAGCGCGATTGCGACACGACATGCCGCTCCGATCGCGCCGGTCAATATGGGATAAGCGGGAGCGCGCTCCGCACCGGCCGCCCGGGCGGTGTCGCGGTGCGCGATTTCCTCGTCGCGGAATTCGGCGAT
>JBQCIU010000022.1:0-42173 GCA_051953395.1 Sphingomicrobium sp. | reverse complement strand
GTTACCCCGCTGTCGAGGTCGCCCGTCGGAGCGGGCTGGGTCGGACTGATGTCGTCGCGGATGACGATCGACGGAACGACGTTGGTCCCGTCCGGAAGAAGGTCGTCTGCGTAAGCCGGAGCGGCAATCGCAATGGACGCGCTGGCGAGTAACGCCGAGCGAAGCGCAATCTTGCTGATCATGGCGGCTATTCCCCTGTACTACCCAACTTTGGGGAACTTGCGCTGTGCGACTCGCCCCCAAGTTTTTGGAGGCTAAGCGAGTCCTGAAGATAGTAAACCCCTGTAAACTATTTGCATTGCTACGGTCTGTAGCTGTCCCGATTTGAGGCGATTGGACGTATTGGGACGTTGTTCTTCTGTCGACCATCCGACTTTCTCCGTAGCTTGCCCGGGCGCCAGAGGAAAACAGGATGTAGCGGTTTATCCCCCGCTTTATCCCCAACCCCTTGTGGTTTTTTATCCCCAACTCATTTCCGCGACGGCGTGTTTCGTGTAGAAATGCAACGGTGGCTGCAATAGCCTCTTTTCCTGGGCGGCTTCGGGCTTCGCGCGGCGCCGCGGGAGGATGAAGGAATGCGCTCAAGATGATCCAGCCGAAGACTCGCCTGATGCTTACGTCGGCCCTGGCGGCCGTAGCAGCGTTCGCCGCCACGCCCGCCTTGGCAGCGGATACTTCGGCCCTTGAGCAGCGATTCGATTCGATGATCAGCGCGACCGATCAGCAGCAGTGGCTGCAGACGATGGCGTCGGAGCCCAACCATGTCGGATCGCCGCACGACAAGGCGAACGCGGAAATGACGCTCGCCTTGTTCAAGCAGTGGGGCTGGGACGCGCATATCGAGCAGTTCGACGTTCTCTATCCGACGCCGATCACGACCACGCTCGAGCTGATCACGCCCGAGCATGTCACGCTGGGCGGCCAGGAACCGCCGGTTCCCGAAGATCCGACCTCGAACAACCCGGGCATGCTTCCGCCCTATGTCGCCTATCAGGGCGACGGCGACGTCACCGCGCCGGTGGTCTACGTCAATTACGGGATGCCCGACGATTATGTCGCGCTCGAGCGGCGCGGGATCAGCGTCAAGGGCAAGATCGCGCTGGCCCGATACGGCGCCGGCTGGCGCGGCCTGAAGCCGAAGCTCGCGCAGGAGCATGGCGCGGTCGGCACCCTCATCTACTCCGACCCGGCGGACGACGGTTACACGCAGGACGATCCCTATCCGGTCGGCGGCGCCCGCCCGCCGCACGGAGTCCAGCGCGGCTCGGTCGAGGACATGACACTTTATCCCGGCGATCCGCTGACTCCCGGCGTCGGGGCGACGGCGAACGCCAAGCGCCTGACTCGCGAGACCTCTCCGGTTCTCCTGAAGATCCCGGTGCTCCCGATTTCCTACGCCGATGCGTCGCAGATCCTTGCGCACCTTCAGGGCCCGGTGGTCACCGGCAACCAGCGCGGCGCTCTGGGCATGACCTATCACTGGGGCGGCACCGACGCGGTGAAGGTGCACCTCGCGGTCAAGTCGGACTGGTCGCTGAAGCCTGTCTACGACGTGATCGCCAAGCTTCCCGGCAAGGTCTATCCCGACCAGTGGGTGGTTCGCGGCAATCACCGCGACGGCTGGGTGATGGGCGCGGCCGACCCGCTCACCGGCCATGTCGCGATGATGAGCGAGGCCAAGGCGCTGGGCGCGATGTACCGCTCCGGCTGGAGGCCCGATCGCACCATCGTCTACACCAGCTGGGACGGCGAGGAGCCCGGTCTGCTCGGCTCGACCGAATGGGCGGAGACCCATGTCGACGAGCTGAAGCGCAAGGCCGTCCTCTACATCAACACCGACAATAACGGCCGCGGCTATCTCTATGCGCAGGGCAATGGCGAGCTCCAGCGCCTGATGACCGCAGTCGCCGCCGACGTCGCCGATCCGCAGACCGGCGTGCCGGTGCTCGAGCGCAGCCGGGCAGCGCTTCTCGCCAACCATTATATCGAGCCGGAGAGCGTCCGCCCCGGCCTCGTCGCCGATGCCAAGGCGGGCAAGCTCCCGCTCGGCGCGCTCGGCTCCGGCTCCGATTATTCGTCGTTCGCCCAGCATATCGGGGTCCCGTCGCTGAACCTCGGCTTCGGCGGGGAGGACCAGTCGGGCGGAAGCTATCACTCCGTCTACGAC
This sequence comes from Sphingomicrobium sp., assembly GCA_051953395.1. Taxonomy (GTDB): domain Bacteria; phylum Pseudomonadota; class Alphaproteobacteria; order Sphingomonadales; family Sphingomonadaceae; genus Sphingomicrobium. The sequence continues at coordinate 40,006 of JBQCIU010000022.1, read as the reverse complement.
AGCTATTACCATGTGATGCACTTCGACGATCCGGGGCTCGCTTATGGCGCCGCTCTGTCGAAGGTCGTCGGCCGGGTCGTCCTGCGCTCGGCTGACGCTCCGCGGGTGCCGGCGCATTATTCCGATCTCGCCGGCGACATCTCTGACTATATCTCCGACATCCAGAGGCTCGCCGCCGACCAGCGCGAAAGGGACCGGACTTTGGCCGACCTTCGCCGCGAAACGGATTTCAAGCTGGCGTCGTCGCCGGTCGACCCGACCACCGCTCCTCCGGACCAGGGGATCACGCCGCTGATCGACATGCTCGCGCTTCAGAACGCGTCGGATCATTTGAACCGAGCCGCCGGGGCCGCCGACGCAATGCTCGCGCACGCCGGCCAGCTGCCGCCCGCGACCCAGGCGCGCATCAACGGCGCCCTCAACGGAATCGACCAGCTCCTGCTCGACCCGCAGGGCCTTCCCGGGCGCGGCTGGTACAAGAACCTGATTTCGGCCCCGGGCATGCTGACGGGCTACGGAGCCAAGACGCTGCCGGGAGTCCGCGAGGCGATCGAGCAGCGCCGCTGGGATGACGCGCGCACCTATGTCGGCCGAACTGCCGCGGTGATCGAGGCTTATGCTAACCGGCTCGACCAGGTGGTTGCGATGGCGGGCGGCGGGTCATGACGCCTGGCGCCATCGTCGAAGTCGCTCTGGCCGCGGCGCTGCTTGCCGCGGGGATCGTCCTCTACCGCCGAAAGGCGCCCGACGATGGCGGCTACGGCAGCCAGGGCGCGGTGATCCTGTTCGTGATCGCCGCAATCCTCTTCATCCACGGCTTCGGGCTTCTGGAATATCACCCGCTGCCGTCGGAGATCGCCCGATGACGAGTTCCCACGCGCCAGAGGTGGGGGGACGGAACCGCCATGCGAGAGGTGGGTTCGCGTGGCGGTTCCGCTCGCTCGCCGTGCTCGGCGTCATTGGGGCGGCTTTGTCCGCCTGCGCTGCGACCCAGGCGCCGGACGCCGTCGCTCACACCGCCGGGACGCCCGGCTTCCTCCTCGGCCTTTGGCACGGGTTCATCTTTCCGGTGGCCTGGATCGTTTCGCTGTTCGTGGACAAGGTCGCGATCTACGCGGTTCCGAACGACGGCGGCTGGTACGACTTCGGCTATTTCCTCGGGATCGTCGTTTTCGGGGTCGGCGCGCGCAAGTCGACCACCGTCTATCGCGACCGCGTAATCTATCGCGACCGCGCGATCGAGGCTCGGAAGATCAACTGATGACGACCTCGCACGCCATCATGCTGCTCATCGGCGTCGTCGCGCTGGGGCTCGGGCTGACGACTCTTCTTCGCCCGTCGATCACGCGCCGGCTGCTCGGGATGCCGGAGCATGAGGCGACCACTTATGTGCTTCGGATCAGCGGCATGATGCTGTCGGTGTTCGGCCTTGTGCTGGTGCTGTTCGTCGCCGCCTTCACTGCGACCCCGGGAGCCCCGTCATGAGCGGCTATCGCGAGCACAGCTACGATCCCAACGCGTACGATCGCCAGGGCCCGCCGATGCGCCCGTTCAACTGGGTTCAGTGGACCGGAGTCGGGTTCGGGCTTCTTGGAATCGCCCTTTACGGTGCTTATTTTGCTGGGCGCGCGGGCTGGATTCCCGCGGCTCTCGACACCCCGATAGTCGGCTTTCCTTTCCTGATGCTGGGGGTGGTGCTGGTGAACTCGCGCCGCCAGACAATCGCCGACCCGGCACCGGAGCTCGCCGCCGCGCGGAAGCGGTGGATGCTCATCATCGTCGTCCTCTGCACCGCCATCCTCGGCGCCGCAGTCGCCATTCAGTTTTCACAAGGAGCCTGAAAAATGCCGCTTCTCGAAGCCCGCAAGCAGTACAAGCCGTTCGAATATCCGTGGGCCTATGATTTCTGGAAGCGCCAGCAGCAGATCCACTGGATGGCGGAGGAAGTGCCGCTCGGCGAGGACTGCCGCGACTGGGCGCAGAAGCTCACCGACCATGAGCGCAATCTGCTCACCCAGATCTTTCGCTTCTTCACACAGGCCGACGTCGAGGTGCAGGACTGCTATCACGACAAATACGGCCGCGTGTTCAAGCCGACCGAGATCAAGATGATGCTCGCCGCTTTCTCCAACATGGAGACGGTGCACATCGCGGCCTACTCGCACCTGCTCGACACGATCGGAATGCCCGAGAGCGAGTACTCAGCCTTCCTCCAGTTCAAGGAGATGAAGGACAAGCACGATTACATGCAGCAGTTCGGCGTCGACAGCGACGAGGACATCGCCAAGACGCTGGCCATGTTCGGCGGCTTCACCGAGGGGCTGCAGCTGTTCGCCAGCTTCGCGATGCTGATGAACTTCCCGCGCTTCAACAAGATGAAGGGCATGGGCCAGATCATCAGCTGGTCGATCCGCGACGAGAGCCTCCACTGCGAGGGCATCATCAAGCTGTTCCACGCCTTCGTGAAGGAACGGAACTGCCTGACCAAGAACGTCAAGGAAGCGATCATCGACTGCTGCCAGAAGACGGTCCGGCTGGAGGACGCGTTCATCGACCTGGCGTTCGAGATGGGGCCGGTCGAAGGCATGACCGCCAAGCAGATCAAGAAGTACATCCGCTTCATCGCCGACTGGCGCCTCGGCCAGCTCGGCTTCCAGCCCATCTACATGGTCGACGAGCACCCGCTCCCGTGGCTCGCGCCGCTGCTCAACGGGGTGGAGCACGCCAACTTCTTCGAGACGCGGGCAACGGAATATTCGAAGGCCGCGACGAGGGGGAACTGGAACGAGGTCTGGGAGAATTTCGACCGCCGGCAGAAGGCCAAGGCGGAGGCGGCGAACGACGAGGCCGAGCCGAAGGACGACGGCGACGACATGTTCACGCACGCTGGGGTTGCGGCGGAATAGATTTCATAAATGACAGCCGTTGTGCTGTTCGGCGCGGGCGCAAGCTATGCGTGCGCGAATGTCATGCCGCGACCACCATTAGGACCTGAACTATTTGACGCAGTTACGCATCAAAATCCGGAGCTATCACTCCCGCCCGACTTAACGGAGACGTTTCGTCTCAATTTTGAGTCCGGCATGAGCAAGTTGTTTGAAACTGCTCCGTACCGTCTAACACCACTGCAGTGTCGTATAGCCGTGTACCTGCTCAAATTGGAGCCAAAAGGCCCAACTCTGTACGACCAATTGTTAGAGAATCTCGGAATCTTTGCCCGGTCTATAGTTTGGAGCAGTTTGAACTATGATGTTTTGCTAGATCGCGCAGCTTCGGCTGCCTTTGGCCCAATCGATTACGTCGCCGGCGGGCACGGGCCTTGGATCGCCAAGCTGCATGGATCCGCGAATTTTGCCGCGTATCATCCCGGCATCTCTATTGCGGACAATAAAATTCTTAGCGTCAAAGCCGGCTACGTGGCTTTTGAAGGTCCAATTCAAGCGCTCACAATTGACCAAGCCATCTCATTGTTTTCCGATCCCAAGGAAGCATTCGGACCAGCAATGTCCCTCTACATGGCTGGAAAGCAGGATTGGGTACGGTCACCGATATTAGACAACGTGCGCAGCGATTGGCGGGTTGCTGTTCAGCATGCTACTTCAATTCTCATCGTGGGCGTCGCCTACAATCCAGCGGATGGACATGTGTGGAATCCAATCCTCCAATCGCGTGCGCGCATTGGCCTCGTCGACCCGAACGCGAGTCATTTCCTCGCCGAAATTAAGCAGACCGTAGGTCGATCAGACATACGCATCGTGGCACCGGAATTCAGTCAGGCCCATATTCGATCGATTATAAGATTTCTCAGACCGGGATTGCGGTGAAGGCCCGATCCGTTTCGCAGCGGAGGCAGGCAATCGATCAATCGCATCTAAGCCTCGCGCGTCGGCTTCCTGACCAAAGTTAATTAATACCAACTCCGCCCCCAGCATAAGGCCGCCGGATTCCGCGGACACGGAATTCCGGGGACACCACGGAATTCCGGGGACACAATACGAATACCGAGCGTGCGCAACGCTATCCGAGATCAGCACCGCCGGCATCCTGGCCGTTGACCGTCGACGTTCCGCAGGAGCCGCGGGGTGAGCACCTTACGCCGCAGCGAGGTCGACCTCGATTTCGTCCTCACGCAGCCGTGCCTGCGCGAGCTCGTGGGCGGCTTGCATCCGCATCATCGAATCCGCCTTCAGACCGAAGGCCTTTTCGAAGCGGATCGCCATTTCGGCGGACAGGCCGGCATTGCCGTTGAGAAGGTTGCTCATGGCCTGGCGGGTGACGTGCAGCCGCTGCGCCGCCTCGGTCACGTTCAGCCCCGAAGGCTCGAGGATCTCGGTCCGCAGCCAATCACCCGGATGGACCGCGAAGCTGGAATGCAGCTTGATAGCCATCAGTGATAATCCTCCAGGTCCATGTCCTCGATGGCGCCCGCATCGTTCACGCGAAACGTCATCCTCCAGTTCTTGGTGACCGTCAGGGACCATTCGCCCTTGCGATCGCCGGTCAGTTGGCGCGCTGCATAATTCGGCGGCACCCGAAGCTCTTCGGCGGTCTCGATCGAATCGATGTAGGCGAGCATCTTTCGCAGCCGATCGACCGAACCGCTCGGCAGACCTTTGCTCGACCCGGTCTCGGCGAAGCGGCGCAACGCCTTGTTCCGGATGCTGTCGATCTGCATTCGCAAGTCCAGATAGTGCGAACTCTGTCGCGCGTCAAGTTACGCTTGACACGATATTGGCTTTACCGTTGCGCAGATTTCGCGAGATGCATCGCGGCCACTTCGTCGGCGACGACGTCGCGCGGCCCCAGCACCTGGTACGCGCCGATCGCGATCCCGACGCAAGCCGCCGCGATCAGGAGCAGGCCGGCCTTGGCGCCTTCCGGCAACTGGCCGCCTTTGCCGCTTGCAATCAGTCTCCAGCGACCGACGAAGTCCGGGTTCACGAACTCGTCGAGCGAGCGCAGGCGCTTGCCGCCGACCGGCCGGATCCGGACGATCTTTTCCGAAGGCGGTTTCCAGTGCCTGCTCATCGCCTTGGCGGTCTACCCCGCGGGCGGTTAGCGGGCGGTTAGCGGCGGGTCCGGTTCAGCGGCGGACGCTTGGTCCGCTGCCGGCTTTACCGGCCGTGGCCGCGCCAGCGCTTGATGGTGCGCTGGATGATCCCTTCCTCGCCGCCGGTTTCGCGCCACAAAGCGGCGAAGCTGGGGTCGGACGAGGCCGGGCGCTTTTCGGGCTCGAGGTCGTCGAAGCGGACGCGGATCGGGATCGACACGCCTTCGCCGCAGACGATGCATTCGCGGTTGCGCAGGGCCGGGATGGCGTCAAGAAAGCCGCGCGCGCCTTCCGGCATCGCGGCGCGCACGCACGCCTGGTCGCGGTCGTTGTTCAAGCGCATCGAGACGATCGTTCCGCACTGCGACAGGACGCCTTCGGCAAGGTCGGACGGACGTTGCGTGATGAGGCCCAGCGATACGCCGTACTTACGGCCTTCCTTGGCGATCCGCTCGAGGATCTTGCGGACGGCCTGGGCGCCGGAATTCTCGTCCTTCGGGACGTAGCGGTGCGCCTCTTCGCAGACGAGTAGGATCGGGCGCTGCGCTTCGGTGCGCGACCAGATCGCATAGTCGAACACCATCCGGGCGAGCACCGAGACCACGACCGACGTGATGTCCGACGGGACGCCGGAAACGTCGACGATCGAGATCGGCCGGCCGTTGGCGGGAAGCCGGAACAGGCGCGAGATGAAGGCCGGCATCGAATCCGACACCAGCATTCCGGAGAACATGAAGGTATAGCGCGGGTCGGCCTTCAATTCGTCGAGCTTGGTCTTCAGCCGCTGGAAGGGAAGCGTGTCGCCGGCGCGGTCGAGCTTGCCCATCTCGTTGGTGATGATCGTGTTGAGGTCGGTCAGCAGATAGGGGATCGGCGAATCCACCGTCACCTTGCCGAACTGGCTCATGTCCTTGCCCTTGGTCCGGGCGGCGAGAAGGCACTTGGCGAGAATGTCGGAATCGCGCTCCCGCTCGGCGCCCTGCGTGGTCAGCAGGACCTCGCAATGCTCCTCGAAGTTCATCAGCCAGTAGGGGAGCTGCAGATTGTCGACGTTGAACAGCTCGCCGCAGCCCTTGAACGCGGCGGAATATTCGCCGTGCGGGTCGATCATCACGATATGACCCTCGGGGCTGAGCTCCGAGATCCGGTGGAGGATCAGCGAGACCGAGGTCGACTTGCCGGTACCGGTCGATCCCAGGACCGCGAAATGCTTCGACAGCATCGGGTCGACGTAGAGCGCGCCGCGGATGTCGTCGGTCGGATAGACGGTCCCGATTTCGATGTGCGGGCTGTCGTCGGCGGCGAACACGGCGCGCAGGTCGTCGGTCGTCACCGGCATCACCGGGCAGCCCGGGATCGGGTAGCGGGTCACGCCGCGGCGGAAGTGGCTCATCTTGCCGGAGCTGTCGCGGCTGCCTTCGCCGAGGAAGTCGACAAGGGCGCTGATTCCGCCGGCGTCGTCGGCCGACATGGTGCGGACATTGGCGATCAGCCAGGTATTGCCGACCACCATCTTCACCTGGCTTCCGACCTGGCCGGACATGGCCACCGACGGATCGGAATGGGCCTGCAGCTCAACCAGCACCTCGGTCTTCATCTGAATCCGGGAACCGGAGCCGGCGATCTCGACCACCTGGCCGATCGACGGAAGCTCCTGGGCCGAAGCCTTGGCGGCTTTCGGCGCGGCTTCCTCATCGAAGCTGCTCATCTCGTCGATGAACTGACGAAGGTTCGGCTGGTCGTCCATGTCTTGCCCTAACTCCCGCAAATCTGGCGAGAGCGGCGCTACAGGAGAGCCGTTAAAATTTACCTTAGATATTAGCCGCGGGCGATCAGAAGCGGCGGCGGAAGATCGCCGCGGCGGACCAGCCCAGCGCAAGGGACATCAACACAGCGAACAAGCCGTAGAGCGCGGAATGGCGGCGGGCGGCGAGGGCGACGAACCGCTCGAACCCGCTCTTGCCGATATCGATGTCGCGAGTCGCAGCGGCGAGGACCCGTCCGTCCGCCACCAGGAAGGTCTCGGCTGTATAGGTCCCGACCGGCACCTGGCTCGGCACGTGAATGGTCGCTCGGTACAGAACGCCGTCCGTGATTTCGACGCCATGATCGGCCTCGGCGTAGAGTCCCTGCCGCTGCCGCAGGTCGAGCAGGCCCGCCTCGAAACGGCGGGCGCGGTCGGGAAGCGCGCTCGTCCCCGGCGAAAGCTGAAGATTGTGGACACCGAGTTCGTAGATTGCGGCGGTCCGCTCATCGACCAGCTTCGAGATCGGCGCGGAGGAAGCGACCGCGTAGAAGGACGGGGCGGAGCGGAAGCGGCTCGAATCCGCATTCATCCAGATTCCGGCGATCCGCTGCTTCTCGCGAACGATGATCGGCTCGGCAGGGCCTTTCACGACCACCACGACGTCGGGCGGATTCTTCGGCACTCGCCCGTCGGGGTAGACGATGGCGCCGAACAGCAGAAGCTCGGCCCCGGCAAAGGTGTAGCGGATCTGGATCTGGCGCGAGGAGACGTCGGGCACCAGGGTCGGCTTGTCGGCACCGATCAGCGCGATCGAAGCGAAGGCCAAGGCGGGGGCGAGGCGGCGCTTCACAGGGCAGCGATCGAAAAGATTTCGTCCGGACGCCAGAACAGGCCGATGAACATCCGCAGCGCGACGAGGAGAATGATCACCGCCAGCGCGAGACGCAGCAGGTCGGGCTTGATTCGGGTGGCGAGCACCGCGCCGTACTGCGCGCCGACAACGCCACCGATCAGCAGGAGACCGGCAAGGACGATGTCGACGGCATGGGTCGTCACCGAATGGATGAAGGTCGTCGCGGCGGTAACCGCAAGGATCATCGCGAGCGACGTGCCGACCACGATCCGGGCCGGCATTCCGAGCAGATAGATCATTGCCGGGACGATGATGAACCCCCCGCCGACGCCAAGCAGGACCGTCAGGATTCCGGTCCCGATGCCCAGCACGAACGGCGCGAGCGGCGAGATGTAGAGGCCGGAGACGGTGAACCTCCAGCGCATCGGAAGCGAGGACAGCCAGCGAGTATGGGCGACCGGCTCGGCTTGCTCGCGCTTTCCGAGATAGCCGAGCGCGCGCATTGCATCGCGCAACATCAGCGCGCCGATCCAGCCGAGCAACACCACGTAGAGAAGGCCGATGACGAGATCGATCTGGCCGCTTGCCTGCAAGGCGCGGAAGACGAACGCGCCGGCGAGCGACCCGAACAGGCCGCCGACCGTCATCACCGCTGCCATTCGAAGATCGGCCCCGCCGCGGCGCAGGTGGACGGCCACGCCGGCGACGCTGGCGCCGGTGATCTGGGTGGCTGCCGAAGCGACCGCGACCTGCGGCGGGATGCCGTAGAAAATGAGGAGCGGCGTGGTGAGAAAGCCGCCGCCGACGCCGAACATTCCCGACAGCAGGCCGACGACCGCGCCGAGCACGATGATCAGGAGCGCGTTGACCGACTGGCCGGCGATCGGGAGATAGATGTCCATCGTCCGAGTGGACGCTAGCGGCAAAGATGCGGCTGGCCAACGGTTCGCCTGCCGCGCCCGGAAGCTCAGAAATCGGCGGCGACTGTGAGGGCTGGCCCGGAGGAAGGAGATGCCTGGCCGGCAAGCCGCTGCCGCCAGTCGATGTGCGCGTAGATATTGTCGCGAAGACGCACCGAGATCCGTGGACCGGCGTCGATCCGGTACACGCCCGGCTGGGCGCCGCCCCATAGCCCGAATCCGGCCGACACCCGTCCCCACACCGGGCGCGTGAACGCCATCGCCCCGTCGGCGAACAGGTCGCGGCTGTTGAACCCGACCACCCCCGCCTGGAAATAAGCGTCGAGGCCGAAATCGAGCGGCATCGGCTGGTGGTACAGCCCGCCCTCAGCAAACAGCGCGAAAGCCGATCGGCCGCCGCCGTCGCGGCTGATGGACTGCCGCCGTTCGGCAGTGATCGCGATCGGGATCGAGCGGAACGGCGTTACCCGAAGACCGCCGGCAACCTCCGCCCCGCGCGAGCCGCCGACCGGCGACGTGGTTCTGAAGGATGCCGCGAGCCAGCGATTGAAATTGTAGGACAGCCGAACGCCGGCCTGGCTTCCGCCGAGCGTTCCGCCGCTGGCGAGCGTTCCCGGATTCGAGGGGCCGCGAAGCAGCGCCCAGGTCGTGAGCTGGAGCCGGTCGAGGCGCGGCGCGACCACGGGTTGCGTCGGGAATACGGGCAATGGCCGGCTTTGCGCGCTCGGCAGCGCCGGAAGGCCCGAGATGTCCCAGTCCGCGAGCCGCGGCGAGGATTCGGCGAAAGCGAGACTCCGCGCCCCTGACGACGGCAGCTGCCACGCCGGGCGCGGCGGGATCGGCGACAGCTCACCCTGCGCTGCGGCCGGGTAAGCGTAGGCCGGAGAACGATAGGGAAGGTAATAGCCCGCGGGCACGGCAAGCGGCGGATACTGCGGATAGAAGCCCGGCGGCTGCTGCGCCCACAGTTCGGCGGGGGCGTGGACCGGCGGAAGCGGCGGGAATTGCGTCGGTACGATCGGCGGAAGCGCGCTCGCCGGGCGCTCCTTGGCGAAGCTGACGGTGAATCCCGGGACCGCGCCGAGAGTGACGGCGCGAATGCCTGCCCAGCCCGCCAGGACGAGCGCAAGAAACCGGATCGGGGCGCTCAAGCGGATAATTCTTTCGGGAACGTATGCCGGGTCTTGTCCCAGGCCGGAGGCGACCGGCCGACATAGATGACCAGCGCTCTTGCAGCGGCGCAAATGGCGATGAGGTTGCCGACGACCAGGCGCGGGATCGATCGGACGCCTTCTCCCCAGCCGTAGGCGGAGCCGGTGAACAACGCGCGCATCGCAATCCGCCAGACCAGCAGCCACAGGTTGATCCACAGCAGCATCGAAAGCGCGGGATCGATTCCGACCTGGACCGGAGCACCGATCGCTTCGGCGATCCACAGCTGCGACCAGATGAGGGCAGCCGCATAGCCGGCAACGAGCAGCAAGGCTGCGATCGGACCTCGGCGGTCGCGAAGCCGCATCCACCGCTCGCCGATTCCTCCGCGCCATCCCAGGCGGTCCCAGCCGTTGAGCGCAATTCCGCCGAGCCAGCGCGCTTTCTGGCGGACCGCTTCGCCGAAGGTCGCGGGGAAATTGCCCCGGCTGGCGACGACTCCGCGGCTTCCCGGCACCGCCGGCATTCGGACGAAGATCGTCTTCAGCCCGAGCTCGCCGATCCGAAGCCCGAGCTCATAATCCTCGGTCATGCTGCCGCCGGCGAACGGGCAGCCCTCGTTCATCGCCGAAAGCCGGGCGAGCGGTTCGCGAGCGATCGCGCAACCGACGCCGGCCAGCGGGACCGACGCGCCCACCGCCTCGCGCACCACCAGCTCCTTGGTGTGCGCCTCGGCGAACTCGTCGCAATAATGGCCCGCGATCCACGGCGAGCGCGGGTCGGCGAGCGGCTGGACCGGAAGCTGGATGACCGCCGACCGGTCGATCAGGCTGTTGAAGACCACCAGCTCGAGCGGATGGACCACGTCCTCGGAATCATGGAGCACCACAGCGCTTGCGGACCGGTTCTCGCGAAGCTCGAATTCGATGAGCGCGTCGTAGAGATGGTTGAGGCAATCCGCCTTGGTCGTCGGCCCGTCTTCATGAACGAGCACGGCTTCGATTCGCGGATCGTCGACGCTCGCGATCGCCGCGGCGGTGGCAGGGTCGTTGCGGTAATTGCCGACGAAGATTCGGTAATTGCCGTAATCGAGCCGGTTGACCGTCGCCCGGAGCATCGATGCGATGACCGCCGATTCATCCCAGGCTGGAACGAAGATCGCGATGAAGCGCTGCTCGGCGCTGCGCTCCGCGAGAGTCGTTCCGAACGTCTTCGGATAGCGCCGGTAAACGGTCGCCGAACGCCACAGGCTGCGCCCGAAATAGATCAGGTCGACGGCGAGGTCGTTGACTGCGAACAGCAGGAATCCGACGGCGCTGAACAACGCCAGCTCGGCCGCCACATGGGTGAGGACGGTGGCAAATGTCATTCGCCGCCGCGCATCAATTCGCTATGCCGGGCCGGGCTCGGTGCACTGGACCCACCTTTGCATTAGGACACCGAGCAAGGGGACGATGGCACAACCCGCTATATTGCTCAAGTTTGGATGGTTATCGGACCGGTGCGGCTGGGCTAGGCTGCGACGGATGCCGCTTCTCTGGCCTTTGCTCGCACTATTTGCCGGTGCGGCAGCTCCGCCGCCGCAGATCGCGTTCGCCGGCGGCCATTGGGCCGCAATCGCGTTCGGAAGCCGCTGCGAAGCGCGCTCGCGCCCCTTGTGGTTCAAGGAGGGGACGCACCCCTATGCCGGCTTCGCGTTCGACCGGTCGGGTCGGCCGCACGGGCAATTCTACGTGCACCTCGGACGTGCCGCCCGCCCCGGGGCAAGCGTCATCGCCACGATCGGCGACCAGCCGTTCCTCCTGTCCGGCTCGGGCGAATGGGCGTGGAGCGCGAACCCTGCCCAGCAGCAGGCGATGTTGAAGGCCGCCCGCTACGGCCCGTGGATGCGGATCGATTCCCGCGATTCCGCGGGGCGCCGAATGGTCGACCGCTACGACCTTTCCGGCGCCGCGACGGCAATCGACGCAGCCGCTGCCGCTTGCGCTGGCAAAAGCTGAGAACCCCACCTAAATAGGCGCCCTGCCATGAGTGCCGAAACCGCCCTGATGCCGATCGCCGGCAGACAAGAGCCCGTGCCCGTCCCGCGCGGTGGAGAAGCTTTGCGCCGCCCGGACGGCCGGCTCGAACTGATCGGCCTGTCGAAGCCGCAGATCCGCGCTGCCCTGGAAGCCGCGGGCCTGGACGCTCGCCAGGCGAAGCTTCGCGCCAAGCAGCTGTGGCACTGGATGTACAATCGCGGCGCGACCGATTTCGACGCGATGACCGACATCGCCAAGGCGCAGCGGCCCTGGCTTGCCGAACATTTCGTGATCTCCCGGCCGTTGGTCGAGGAGGCGCAGGTGTCGTCCGACGGCACCCGCAAGTGGCTTCTGAAGACGAACGACGGCAACGAGTTCGAGATGGTGTTCATCCCCGACGCCGACCGCGGAACTTTGTGCGTGTCGAGCCAGGTCGGCTGCACGCTCAATTGCCGTTTCTGCCACACCGGGACGATGATGCTGGTGCGCAACCTGGAGCCTTCGGAGATCGTCGGCCAGGTGATGCTCGCGCGCGATGCGCTCGGCGAATGGCCGAGCCAGCCCGAAGGGCGGATGCTCACCAACATCGTCATGATGGGCATGGGCGAGCCGCTCTACAATTTCGACAATGTCCGCGACGCCCTGAAGATCGTGATGGATGGCGACGGACTTGGCCTGTCGCGCCGGCGGATCACGCTTTCAACCAGCGGCGTCGTTCCGATGATGGAGCGGGCGGGCGCGGAGATCGGCGTCAATCTCGCGGTGTCGCTGCACGCGGTGACCAAGGAAATCCGCGACGAGATCGTTCCGCTCAACCGCAAATACGGGATCGAGCAGCTGCTCGAAGCCTGCGCGGCCTATCCTGGCGCCAACAATGCTCGGCGGATCACGTTCGAATATGTGATGCTGAAGGACAAGAACGACAGCGACGAGGACGCCCGCGAGCTTGTCCGCCTCATCCGCAAGTACAAGCTTCCGGCGAAGGTGAACCTCATCCCGTTCAACCCGTGGCCCGGCGCGCCCTACGAATGCTCGACTCCCGAGCGCATCAAGGCGTTCAGCAACATCGTCTTCGAGGCCGGCATTTCGGCGCCCGTCCGAACCCCGCGCGGGCGAGACATCGATGCCGCTTGCGGGCAGCTCAAGACCGCGAGCGAGCGCAAGCGGCGCGGAGCAGCCGAGGCCGCCGCTCAAAACGCGGCCTGACGAGGGAACTCCACACCGCTGGACTGCATTGCTTTGGCGGGGTTAAGAACCCCGCGCAGGCACGTTGTGGAAGTGACGGGGAGTTTCGATGTCACTGTTGGGCAAGATGATCGACAAGCTGCTTCGGAGCGGCAGCCTAACCCTGATCGAGCCGGGCAAGCCCCCGCACACCTACGGCCCCGGCGGCGGCAAGGCGCTGACGGTCCGGCTGATGGACCGGAAGGTCGCATTCGACATCCTGAAGAATCCGCGGCTCGGGCTGGGCGAAGCCTATATGGACGGCCGCATCGTGATCGAGGACGGGACCGCTCTCGATCTTCTGGAACTGATCATGAGCTCCAACCCCTGGGAGGAAGGGAAGCAGGCGCGCGGAATCCTCAACCGCGGCAAGGCGCGCTTCGCCCGCTATTTCACGACCAACAACAAGAAGCGTTCCAAGCGTAACGTCGCGCATCATTACGATCTCGGCGACGAGCTGTACGAGACGTTCCTCGATTCCGACCGCCAGTACAGCTGCGCCTATTTCACCGACATCAACAACGAGCTGGAGCAGGCGCAGTGGGAAAAGAAGGCCCATATCGCCGCCAAGCTCGACCTGAAGCCGGGGCAGCGGGTGCTCGACATCGGTTGCGGATGGGGCGGCCTCGCGCTGTTCATGCACAACCAGGCCGGCGTCGACGTGCTTGGGATCACCTTGTCGGAGGACCAGCTCCGGGTCGCCAGAAAGCGCGCCGAAGAAGCGGGCGTAAGCGAGCATGTGAAATTCGAGCTGATCGATTACCGGAGCCTTGAGGGCGAGTTCGACCGAATCGTCTCGGTCGGCATGTTCGAGCATGTCGGCGCCGATCATTATGACGAATTCTTCGCCGCCTGCCGCCGCCTGCTCAAGCGCGATGGAGCGATGCTTCTCCACACGATCGGCAAGCTCGGCTCGGCGAGCAAGCCCGACCCGTTCACCGACAAGTGGATTTTCCCCGGCTACCACCTGCCCTCGCTCAGCCAGATCTGCACGGCCAGCGAGAAGGTTCGGCTGATCGTCAGCGACGTTGAGACGCTTCGGCTTCACTATGCCTATACGCTTCGCCACTGGCTGAAGAACGTCATGGACAACCGCGACAAGATCGTCGCCATGTACGACGAGCGGTTCCTGCGGATGTGGGAATATTATCTGGCCGGCGGGATCGTGATGTTCGAGACCGGCGCGGCGTGCAACTATCAGGTGCAGTATGTCCGCGACCGCAACGCGCTTCCGATCACGCGCGATTATATGGCGGAGGCGGAAAAGAAGCTGAGGCTGAAGCCGAACGGCTTGCGCGAAAAGGGCCCGGCACCGAAGCGCCGAGCCTCATCGAAGCAGAAAGAGCCCGCCTAGCGGCCGCCGGCGCCGCGCATGCCCTTGTGGCCTGCGCGCATTTCATCGGGCGTGAGGGTGCCGTCGTGATCGGAGTCCAGCCTGTCGAAATGGGCTGCGGCGGCGGCAGTCGCCTCCTGAAGCGAGACTCGTCCGTCCTTGTTCGCATCGGCGGCGCCGAACATCCGCCCCGCCATCGCCGCGTGCATGGCCATGCCCTTGTCACCCATGTGAGCCGCCATTGCGCTGTGCGCTGCATCGAACTCGGCGCGGCTGATCGACCCGTCGTGGTTGGAGTCCATCCGATCGAACATGCCGGACTCGCGCTGCTTCATCCGGTCGGCCATCTTGCCGCGCATCGCGGCCTGCGCGGCGTCCATCTCCGCCTTGGTGACGAAACCGTCCTTGTTCGAATCGAGCGTCGCGAAATGCTCCTGCACCTTCTGGATCATTTCGGCTCGAGTCATCGGCTGCATCGCATGGGGCATGTGTTGCGGAGCAGGCGCGCTGTTCGCGAAGGCCGGTGCAATTCCGGCAACCGCGCAAAGGGCGACCGCAGAAAAAAGAAGCTGTTTCATGGAACGACTCCAGGGGAATTGGCCGCAATCGGCTAAGCTCGGGAAGCTGTATCGCTGTTGAATGGACGGGGGCTTGCAGGCAGAGGCATGGCGATGACGGGCGAAACGGCTCATCCGTCCTGGGGGACTGCACATGATTTCGACCAGCCGCGCGGCTGGTGGCAGACTCCCGTGGTCATCGCCTTCGTGATCCTGCTCGCCGCGGTGCCGTTGCTCTACCCGAAGATTCCGCCGCTTGTGGACCTGTTCGGCCACATGGGCCGATACCGGGTCCAGCTCGATATCGGCCATTCGCCCTGGCTGAAGGATTATTACGGTTTCCACTGGGCGGCGATCGGCAACCTCGGCGTCGATTTGCTGGTGATGCCGCTGGGGCGGCTGATGGGGCTTGAGCCGGCGGTGAAACTGATCGTCCTTGCGATCCCGCCGCTGACCGCCGCCGGCTTCCTGTGGGTCGCACGCGAGGTTCACGGCAAGATTCCGCCGACGGCATTCCTCGCGGTGCCGTTCGCTTACGGGCACCCGTTCCTTTACGGCTTCGCCAATTTCTCCTTGTCGATGGCCCTCGCGTTCCTCGCCTTCGCCTTGTGGTTGAGGCTTGGGCGGCTGGACAGGACGAAGCTCAGATCCTGGCTGTTCGTGCCGATCTCCATCGTCATCTTCTTTTGCCACACCTACGGCTGGGGAATGCTCGGCCTGCTATGCTTCTCGGCCGAAGCGGTTCGCCAGCACGACCGCGGAGTGGGCTGGATCCGCGCCGGCTGGAATGCCGCATGGCATGCGTCGGTCATGGCGCTGCCGGTGCTCGTGATGGTGGTGTGGCGTAGCGAAACGCATGGCGGCGCGACCACCGACTGGTTCAACTGGACGGCGAAATGGCGTTGGGTGGAAATGGCGCTTCGGGACCGGTGGAAGGACTGGGACCTCGCCTCCGTCGCGATATGCGCCGCGATTTTCCTGTTCGCGATCGGCAACCGCATTTTCGGCCGCTCGCTCACGCTTTCGCGCAACCTCGCTTTCTCGGCCATCGTCCTGCTGGCCGTTTACCTCCTGCTTCCCAGGATCATCTTCGGCTCGGCCTATGCCGACATGCGCCTGGTTCCCTATGCGATGGCGACGGCGCTTCTGGCGATCCGCTTTCGCGAAGGCGCCCGCCCGCGCTTCGCCAGCGCCCTTGCGGTCGCCGCTTTGGCGTTCGTCGTCATTCGGCTCGGCACCAATACCGCGAGCCTCGCAATCGCATCGAACGAGCAGCAGGCGAAGCTCGTTGCGCTGGACTATGTGCCGATGGGCGCGCGGGTGGCGACCCTGGTCGGGGATCCGTGCGGCTACAGCTGGCCGCTGCCGCGCGACAGCCACCTTGGGGCCATGGTGGTCGTGAGGAAGCAGGGCTTCTCCAACGACCAATGGGTGATGGAGGGATTGAACCTGCTCGACCTCAAATATTGGGCGGCCGGCCATTTCGCCGCGGACCCGTCGCAGCGAGTCCGCCGCGAAGGTTGCGCAGTCGGGGCGCTGTGGAGCATCGACAAGGCGCTTGCGGTCGTCCCGGAAAGCGCGTTCGATTTCGTCTGGCTGGTGAACCCGCCGCCGTTCGACCCTGCCCTCGCCGCCCGTTTCGAGACGGTCTGGCGCGGGCCGGACACCATCCTGTATCGGTTCCGCAAATGAAGCTGTCGATCGTCGTCCCCTGCTACAATGAAGAAGCGTGCCTGGAGGCGCTGCACGAGCGGCTGGGCGCCGCCGCTCGCTCCGTGTTCGGCCGCGACTACGAGATCGTCCTGGTCAACGACGGATCGAAGGACCGAAGCTGGCCGATGATGCGCGAGCTTGCCGGGTCCGACCCGCACGTCGTCGCGGTCAACCTTTCGCGCAACCACGGCCACCAGCTTGCTCTCACCGCCGGGCTGGACCTCGCACGCGGCGACGTGATCCTCGTCATCGATGCCGATCTCCAGGACCCGCCCGAGCTTCTCGGCGCGATGGTCGAGACGATGCGCCGCGAGGAGGCCGACGTGGTCTACGGAGTCCGCAAGAGCCGGGCCGGCGAGACGGCGTTCAAGCGCGCGACCGCGCACGGCTTCTATCGCCTTCTGGCCAATGCGACGGATGTCGACATTCCGCTCGACGCCGGCGACTTCAGGCTGATTTCCAGGCGCGCTCTCGATGTCCTGCTGGCGATGCCGGAACAGGCGCGCTTCATCCGCGGCATGGTCGCGTGGATCGGCTTCCGCCAGGTTCCGATCCTCTACGACCGTGACGAACGCTTTGCCGGCGAGACCAAATATCCGCTGTCGAAGATGCTTCGATTCGCGCTCGACGCACTGACCGGTTTTTCGTCGGCGCCGCTGAAGCTCGCCAGCCACGCCGGTCTCGCGCTGTCGATCGGTTCGGCGCTGATCGTCCTCTACATCCTTTACGCTTGGATCTCCGGCCACAGCATCCAGGGCTGGACGTCGCTGATGCTGGTCGTCGTCGTCCTCGGCGCGGTGCAGATGTTCGTCCTCGCGCTGATGGGCGAATATATCGGCCGCCTGTACAACGAGGCGAAGCGCCGGCCGCTCTATATCGTGCAGGAGATTGCAGGCGCGAGCGGCCGCGAAGGGCGCCTCGGTCAGGTCGCCGAAGCGACGGCGAACAGCGACAGCCCGGGCGGAAGCGGGAAGGCCCCGACCAGGCGGCGCTCGGCCGCGAAAGCTCGCTCGAAGACGTAATTGACCGGCCTGGCCGGCAGCGATTCCTCGCCCCCGCTCTTCCCGCTTGCCTTGCTTGCAAGCCGCGCAGCGACCGCGAGCGGGAACAGGATGCTGTTGAAATAGCCGATCGAGTCCAGCCGAAGCCGCGACTCCTCGATCAGCCTGCGCAACGCCCTCTTCGAATAGCGGCGTTTGTGATGGTTGAGCTCGTCATGCGCGGACCACATCCACTGGTGCGCGGGCACGGTCACGAGGAGCTTGCCGCCGGGCTTGAGGCATTGGGCGAGGGTCGCGATGGCCGCCCGGTCGTCGTCGATATGCTCGACGACGTCCAGCGCGGCGACGAGGTCGTAGGCTCCGCGGTCGATGCCGCGCAGCTGGGGCAACCGCGCCGAAGAGATTTTTCGGCCCAGGCGCTTTTCCGCCATCCGGCGAGCCTCGGAATCCACCTCGATCGCGTCGACCGTGCCGAAGCGCTCCAGCATCTTGAGATTGTGGCCGGTGCCGCAGCCGACCTCCAGGATCCTCGCTTCGGCGGGCACGGACGCGCGCCGCTCGATCAGCTTTTCGAGCACCTTTCGGCGGGCGACGTACCACCAGTGGACCTGATCGAGCTCCGCCATCTGTTCGTAGAGGACGCGCTCCATCAGCGGAAAACCCATTCGCGATTGAGCATATAGGTGGCGAGCGGAGTGACGAAGATCGCCGGGACCAGCGGCCACCAGGTCGGTCCGTGCAGCGGGCCCGTCAGAATCCAGGTGAACGCTTCGTTGAGGAGGAAGCCCGACGACTGGACGAGCAGGAACTTGACCTTCAGGCGGTTATCCTCGCGCTGTCCGTGGCCGCGAAAGCTCCAGCGGCTGTGAAGGACGAAGCCGATGCTGACGGCAACCAGATAGCCGATGACGACGGCGACCATCGGCGGCATCCAGAAGGTCGCCAGATACCAGTAGATGGCCGAATAGAGGCCGGCCAGGAAGAAGCCGACCAGCCCGAAGCGGGCCAGCTGCGCGAGAGTTTGGCTGTCAATTGTAATGTTTTTGGGCATGTCGGCTGCTTGCCGTTTCGGGTCCAGCGGGTACAGCGCGAAACATGCTCAAGCGCAAGGTCGACCTGCCGGTGGAAAGCGTCCTCGCGTTTTTCGAGCGGCATTGGAAGCTCATCACCGTCGGCGCCTGGCTGCTGTTCTGCGCCTGGTTCGTCTATTCGCGCTGGTCGAACATCGTCACCTTCAACCTGGGCGACACCGACGACAATATGCGGATGATGCAGGTGCGGGCGCTCCTGCATGGCCAGGGCTGGTTCGACCTCAGGCAGTATCGGCTCAACCCGCCTTATGGCGCGAACATCCACTGGACGCGCCTGGTCGATCTTCCGATCGCCGGAATCATCCTTCTGTTCCAATCGTTCGTCGGCGGTGCGAAGGCGCAGCTGATCGCTGCCGCGGCGGCGCCGATGGTGCCTTATGTGATCCTGTTCTTCGGGCTGGCGCTGACCGCGCGAAGGCTGATCGACCCGCGCGCCTTCTGGCTTCCGATCATCGCCATGACCGTCGCGGGCCTCACCAACTCGATGTTCATGCCGGAGCGCATCGATCACCATGGCTGGCAGCTTGCGTTTCTGTCGATCAGCATCGCAGGCCTGGCCGACCCGAAGCGGGTCCGCGGCGGCCTGACTCTCGGCATTTCGACGGCGCTTTCGATCGCCATCGGAATCGAGATGATCATCTATCTCGCGGTTGCGGGCGCCGCGGTGACGCTTTTCTGGGTGGCCGATGCGCGGCAGAGGCCGCGAGCGATCGCTTATGCCGTCAGCCTCGGCGGCGCGATCGCTTTCTCCTTCCTGGTCTTTGCGTCGTACGACAACCGCTACGCGGTCTGCGACGCCCTCTCTCCGGTGTGGCTTTCGTCGCTTCTGGTGGCGAGCGCGCTGCTTCTTGCGGCGGCGTGGCTCAACCCCGCCGACTGGCGCGTGCGCCTGGCGATGGCTGTTGGCGCCGCACTCGTGCTCGGCGCCTTCCACGGCCTGATGTGGCCGCAATGCCTTTCGCGGCTCGAAGGCGTGTCGCCGGAAGTCAAATATCTGTGGCTGAGCCACGTCCGCGAGGCGCGGCCGGTCTACAAGCACGGCCTTCAGATCGCGACCTTGATCCTCGCGCTTCCAGTGACTGGAGCAGTCGGATGGGCGCTTCTCGCCTGGCGCAACCGGATCGACAGCGACCTGTTCCGGCGCACGCTCGGCGCAGCCGTGCCGGGAATCGTCGCCGGGCTGCTCCTCTTCTGGCAGACCCGCACCGGTCCGGCCGCGCAATTGATGGCCGTCGTCGGGGCAGTCGCCCTCGCTTGGATCCTTGCGCCGGCTTTCGATCGTTCGCGCAACCCGCTCCTGCGCACGCTTGGGGTCATCGTCGTCGCGATCGTCGGTTTCGGCGGGCTGGTCCCGTTCGCGCTGATGCTCGTGCCGCCGACCAAGCTCAGTCCACGCGAAGCGGAAGTGGGGCGGGCGAACCGGCTGTGCAATTTCATCGGATCCTACCATCCGATCGCGCTCGAGCCGAAGGGCGTCGTCTTCACCTTCGTCGACCTCGCGCCGCGGCTGATCACGCTGACCCATCACGATTCGATCATGGGCCCATACCATCGCAACGGAGAGCAGATTGCGGATGCGATGAAGGCCTTCCGGGGAAGTGCCGACCAGGCGCGGCAGATCTTCGCCAAATATCGTTCGGATTATCTTCTGACCTGTCCCGATTCCTCGACCACGACGATCTTCATGTCGGAGGTTCCGAACGGCTTCTACGGCCAGCTGGAGAGGGGCCAGGTTCCGAAATGGCTGACCCCGGTGCAGCTGCCGGCGAACTCCCCGTTCAAGATGTGGCGGATCAGCCGCTAAGCGCGGGGAAACTCTGGCGCAGCCCGTCGACCACGAACTGGGCGGCCAGCGCGGCGAGGATCACCCCCAGGAGCCGGCTGATCATGGCTTCGATCCGCTCGCCCATCAACTTCATGAGCCAGCCCGCCGACAGCAGCGCGGCGCCGGTTATGAGGATCACCACGGTCATCGCCGCAAGGACGACGCCGATCTCCGCATAATTCTCCGCTCGCGACACGAGCAGCATGGCGCTGGCGATTGAGCCGGGTCCGGCGATCATCGGAATCGCCATCGGGAACACCGAAACGTCCTCGGCCTCCGGAGTCCCTTCGATCGACTGCGCCCGCTCCTCGCGGCGCTGAGTCCGCTTTTCGAACACCATCTCCAGGGCGATGAAGAACAGCATGATGCCGCCGGCGATCCGGAAGGCGGCAAGGCTGATCCCGAGCGCCTGGAGCAGCGGCTTCCCGAACAGCGCGAACAGCATCAGGATGAACCAGGCGACCGTCGCGGAGCGCAGCGCCATCGCCCGCCGGTGCTGGGGCGGGTTGCCGCGAGTCAGCCCGGCGAAAATCGGAACGCAACCGGGCGGATCGATGATCACCAGGAAGGTGACCAGCGCCGATCCGAAAAGCTCGATCATCAATCGGTCATCGCCGTTGTGGAGCGGCGACGTTCTGGTCGAGCACCATCCGGTAGGCGTGGCCGTTCCACAATTTCGCCTGGAAATGCCGCGCGCCGTCGGCCGCCACTTTCCATTCGTAGATCAGTGTTCCATCCGCCGAGCGGCCCTGCCCGGCGTCCGCGGGAGGCTTGCCGGCGAGCCGGGCGCTGGACACCACCGTTCCCCGATAGGCAGCCGGGACCTTCGCCAGGTTCTTGCAGCTCGCGCGCTTCACCCGAGGAGATGCCGGCAGCGCCATCGGCACCGGAAGGTCTGCCCCGCCGTCGTAGATCCAGCGCCAGCTGGAATGCGACTGCATCCAGACGGTGGTGAAATAGCCGTGGGTTTTTCCCGACGCGCCCGTCCACGGTCCGCGGTTGATCGCGGTCCGCCCGTCGCACGAGACCCAGCTGTCCGCCGGCGCCCAATCGATCGATTTGGGCGGGTCCGCGCGATTCTTCAGAAAGTCCTGGGCCCACACGACCTGCGGCGTGAACATCACCGCCGAATCGTCGGCCCATTTGCGGAACGCCGTCCACTGGCCCTGCGTGTGGGCGTCCCGGATGAAGGCGCGCTCCGCATCGACAGCGGTAACGATGGAGACTGCGGCAACAAGTGCGAGCATCTACAGGCCCTCCGGATCCGCAAGCCCGGCGCGGCGGTGGGCGGCGACGAGCGTGTTGCGAAGAAGCATTGCGATCGTCATCGGTCCGACGCCGCCGGGCACTGGGGTGATCGCCGACGCCACCTCGGCGGCCTCGTCGAACGCAACGTCGCCGACCAGCCGGGTCTTGCCCTCTTCTTCCGCTGGAATGCGATTGATCCCGACATCGATGACAACCGCCCCCGGCTTGATCCAGTCACCGCGAACCATCTCCGGCCGGCCGACTGCAGCGACCACGATGTCCGCGCCCCGAACGACGTCGGGAAGGTCGCGGGTGCGCGAATGGGCGATCGTCACGGTTGCGCTTTCGCCCAACAGCAGCATCGCCATCGGCTTGCCGACGATGTTGGAGCGGCCGATCACCACCGCATCTTTCCCGGAGATGCTGCCGAGCTCGGTCTTGAGCAGATGCAGGCAGCCGAGCGGAGTGCAAGGCACCATCGCCTCCAGCCCGGTGGCGAGGCGACCGGCGTTGACCGGGTGGAAGCCGTCGACGTCCTTGGCCGGATCGATGGTCGCGATGACTCGCTCCGCATCGATGTGCGGCGGCAGCGGAAGCTGGACCAGGATTCCGTCCACGCGGTCGTCGTTGTTCAGCAGAACGACGAGGTCGAGGAGCGCTTCTTCGCTGGTGTCGGCGGGAAGATGGTGGGCAAAGCCGGCCATGCCCGCCTCGGCCGTGGCCTTGACCTTGGAACGGACATAGACGGCGCTTGCGGGGTCTTCCCCGACGAGGACGGTTGCAAGGCCCGGAGCGCGCCCTGTGCGGGCATTGAAGTCTGCGGCCGCCTGACCGACCCGTTCGCGAACCGCGAGCGCGGCCGCTTTGCCGTCGATCCGCTTTGCCGTCATACGCCCATGTACAGGCTGCGCTCGAGGTCGAGCTCGACTCCGCCGAGCAGGCGCTGGATCACCCAGATGATCAGCAGCACTACGAGCGGCGAGAAATCGATGCCGCCGAAATCCGGCATGATCTTGCGAATGGGTCGGTAGAGCGGGTCCGTGATGCGTTCCAGCGCGGTCCACACCGAGCGGACGAACGCGTTGCGCTGGTTGACCACGTTGAAGCCGACCAGCCAGCTGAAGATCGCCTGGACGATGATGATGATGCTGAGGATCCAGAGGAGGAACTGGACGATGTCGATCAGCGCGATGAAAATGCCCATGGGGTCCGCTTAGCCGCCTCGCCTTACTGCCGCAATCAGGGTGCGAAGCGGTTGGGCTGGGCCTCCGCCAGAACGATCGAGAAATCCTCGCCCTCGTCCTCCCATTCCGCAATCGGCGTCCATCCGCCGGCGAGAAGCAGCAGCCGGGCGCCGCGGCGGCCGTATTTGTGGCTGTTCTCGGTGTGGATGCTTTCGCCTGCTTTGAAGGCGAAGGGCCGGCCCGATATCGTGAACTCGACGTCGCGAACGGCGACGAGATGCATTTCGATCCGCGACAGGATGTCGTTCCAGCGGGCTTCGTGGCGGAATGCGTCGACCGGGATGTCGCCGCCAAGCTCTCGGTTGATCCTGTCGAGCAGGTTGAGGTTGAACCGGGCGGTGGTGCCTTCCGGCTCGTCATAGGCGGCGATGAGCCTGTCGATGGGTTTCACCCGGTCCATGCCGATGAGCAAAAGCGCCCCGGTGCCGAGCAGAGCGCGGAAGTGCCGAAGCAGGTCGGTCGCGCTTCGCGGGACGAAATTGCCGATCGTCGAGCCGGGAAAGAACCCCAGCTTGGGAAGCTCCGCGATTTCCCTCGGAAGCTCGAACGGGCGGGCGAAATCGGCTGCGACGGGATAAATCGGAAGGTCGGGGAACCGCTTGCGCAGTTCCGCGACGCTCCAGTCGAGATAGTCGCCCGAAATATCGACCGGCACGTAAGCCGCGGGCGCGATCGCCTCGAGAAGCCGCGGAGTCTTGGTCGCGGAGCCGGCTCCGAACTCGACGACCGCCATGCCCCGGGGAATGAGGGGCGCGATCTCGGGAAGCTTCTGCCCGAGCAGCCCGGTCTCCGTGCGCGTCGGATAGTAGCTGGGCAGCTGAGTGATTTCGTCGAACAATTCCGACCCGCGCCGGTCGTAGAGCCAGCGCGCGGGAATCGCGGGGATGGGCGCCGACAAGCCGGCGAGAACGTCCTCCCTGAACTGCGGGTCAGCTGTCTCTGGCAAGCCTCAACCCTGTGAATTGCCAGCGCGCGTGCGGCGGGAAGAAATTGCGATAACTGGCGCGGCTGTGCCCGCGCGGAGTGGCACAGCTCGCGCCTTTCAGAACGAATTGGCCGCACATGAACTTGCCATTGTACTCGCCGACTGCGCCCGCCGCCGGAGCGAAGCCGGGAAAGGCGGAAAAGGCGCTCTGGGTCCACTCCCAGACGCCTCCGAACAAGCCCGATTTCGGCTTGGGAACGACCGCCCCTGCCCGGTCGAGCTGCTGGCCCGAAGCCGCGTCTTCCGCTCCGGCAGCGCTCTCCCATTCTTCTTCGCGTGGCAGCCGCGCGCCTGCCCAGCGGGCGAAGGCGTCGGCTTCGTAATAGCTGACGTGAGAGACTGGCGCGTCGGGGTTGCGTTCGATTCGGCCGGCAAGCGTGAAATGGGTTCCGTCCTCGCCCCAGTAGAGCGGGGCCGAAATGCCTTCGCGGCGGACCCAATCCCAGCCTTCCGACAGCCACAAGGTGGCGGTCGTGTATCCGCCGTCGGCGATGAACGCGTCCCATTCGCCATTGGTGACCGGGCGGTTCGCGAGGCGGTGCGGATGCAAGAAGACTCGGTGCCGCGGCCGCTCGGAATCGAACGCGAACCCGGTTTCAGGAGCGCCGACCTCCATGATGCCGGTTCGGCCTTCTCGAAACTCCAGAGCCGAACCGTCGGCATTGCCGCGAACCAGCTCACCATAGGCAGGTTCCAGCGGGTTCGCTGCGAACGTCGCCAGGATATCCGTCAGCAACAGCTCCTGGTGCTGCTGCTCATGATTGATTCCGAGCTCGATGAGGTCGGACGGAAGCGAGGGAAAAGCCGCGACGAGCGCCTCGTCGACGTGAGCCCGATAGGCACGGACTTCGTCAAGCGACGGCCGGCTGAGCATTCCGCGCCTGGGCCGCGCGTGGCGGTCGCCCTCGCCTTCGTAATAGCTGTTGAAGAGATAGGCGAAGCGGTCGTCGAAGACCCGGTAGCCGGGCAGGTGATCGCGAAGCACGAAGGTTTCGAAGAACCAGCTCGTGTGCGCCAGGTGCCATTTCGCCGGCGACGCATCGGGGAAGGGCTGGATCGTCGAGTCGGCATCCGACAGCGGCGCGGCGAGGTCGAGAGTCAGGCTGCGCGTCGCCGAGTAACGGTCGGCGAGCGATGGGGCGGCTTGCGCTATCGGGTCGCGCCGGGTTGCCACAACACGTCTCCCCCCTGCTTCGAAGCGACAAAACGCGCGGCCACGAACAGAAGGTCCGACAGGCGGTTGAGATAGGCCAGGACGGCGGGGTTGAGTTTCTCGGCCTGCGACAGCGCCACCGCCGAGCGCTCGGCGCGGCGGACGACCGTTCGCGCCAGGTGGAGCGCGGCAACTTCGGCGGATCCGCCGGGCAGGATGAAGCTCCGAAGCGGCTCGAGGTCCGCGTTCATCGCGTCGATCTCCTGCTCGAGACGCTCGACCTGGCCGCTTGTGATGCGGAGCGCGCCTTCCACTTCGCCGGGGGTGGCGATGTCCGCACCGAGGTCAAACAGCTCGTTCTGGACCCGCCGAAGCTGCTCGCCGAGGCCGTCGTCGCGGAGAAGGGCGATGGCCATTCCGACCGACGCATTGGCTTCGTCGACCTCGCCGATCGCAGCCATCCGCTCGCTGGCCTTGCTCACGCGCGATCCATCGACGAGCCCGGCCGAGCCACTGTCGCCCGTCCGCGTGTAGATCTTGTTGAGCTTGACCACGGCCCTAGTGCTTGGCGGTTCCGGCCAGCAGCAGGATGAGGACGACGATGACGATGGCGATCGCCTGGAACATCACGCGCTTCTGCATCCACTGTTGCTGTTGCTCGCTGGAGCCGACCTTGCCTTGAGCCATTGTGACGACCCCGCGGACGAGGACGTAAGCGGTCGCGGCCATGGCCGCGATGAGAAGAACCATCAGGACAATCGTCATTGGGGCTATTTAGGCTTCCGCCAGCCGAAAGCCAGCCGGGAGCCGACCGTCGAGCAAGTCGCGGACGAGCGCGCGCCCGTCGCTGCCGGTGGTCCTAAGCGCCGCGAGTGTCGGCGCCTTGTCGCGCTTGGCTAGCCGCCGTCCGTCGTCATGGATCACCAGCCTATGATGGAGATAGACGGGCTCGGGAAATCCCAGCAGCTCCTGGAGCAGCCGCTGGACCGGGGTCGACGGACGAAGGTCCATCGCGCGGACGACGAGGTTCACGCCGCTGGCGGAATCGTCGACGACGCAGGCGAGGTGATAGCTTGCCGGCGCATCCTTTCGGGCGAGAATCTCGTCGTCGATATCGGCCGCCGCCGCGGTGAAGCGCCGCCCGTCCGCTTCGGTCCAGCCGGGCAGGCCGATCCGGTCGATCGCCTTCCGCGCATCCAGTCGCCAGCTGTGCGGCATGGCCGCTCGCCGGTCCGGATCGTCCGGCAGGTTGCGGCAGATGCCCGGATAATGCGCCGCTGCCGGGCCGTGCGGGGCGTTCAGCGCGGCCGCGATGTCCGACCGGGTGCAATAGCAGGGATAGACCAGGCCCTCGGCCCGAAGGCGCTGCAATGCGTCGGCATAGACCCCGCTCCTTTCCGACTGGATTAGCGGCTCGCCATCCCGGTCGAGGCGGAGCCAGCCGAGGTCCTGCTCGATGCCCGCGACGAATTCGGGCCGGCTGCGCGTCTGGTCCAGGTCCTCGATCCGCAACAGGAATCGGCCGCCGGCGCGCCGCGCCGCTTCATGCGCCAGCGCCGCGCTATAGGCGTGGCCAAGATGCAACTGCCCGGTGGGAGACGGAGCGAAGCGGCTGGTCAGCATCTCACCTGCCCTTGACCGAGACTCCCGGAAAATGCTGTCATGCGCATGTCACGCCGGGATGGCATCCGGCTGGGCACAAGGGAAGACGGGCCCCACGCCCTCTCCTCCTTGCGTGCGACAGGGCCGGAGCAGTCTCGTGCGGGCGGACAGGAGGTCATTGCCCGCGCATGTATCACCCGGAGACGATCCGCCACCCGGAAAGCTGTCCCGCGCTGGTTCTGAACGCGGACTACACGCCCTTGTCCTACTTCCCGCTCAGCCTGTGGTCGTGGCAGACCGCGGTGAAGGCGATGTTCCTGGAGCGGGTCGACGTCGTCGCCCATTACGAGCGCGAGGTGCACAGCCCGACGATGGCTCTGAAGCTTCCGTCGGTCATCGCCCTTCGCGAATTCGTCCGGCCCAACGAATATCCGGCCTTCACCCGGTTCAACCTGTTCCTCCGCGACAAATTCCGCTGCGTCTATTGCGGGTCGAACAAGGAGCTGACGTTCGATCATATCGTTCCGCGCTCCCAGGGCGGCCGGACGACATGGGAGAATGTCGCCACCGCCTGCGCCCCGTGCAACCTCAAGAAGGGGGGACGCACGCCGAAGCAGGCCGGGCTTCATCTTGAGCGCGAGGCGATCCGGCCGACCAGCTGGCAGCTGCAGGACCATGGCCGAAGCTTCCCGCCCAACCACCTGCACGACAGCTGGCGGGATTATCTCTATTGGGACGTCGAGCTGCTTCCATAGGCTTAGCGGCCCGTTAACCATTTTCCTTTAGCCGTGCGGGCGATGAAAACGCTTTCCATGAAGAGCGCCGGCGAGCAGCCGCGCGTGCTCGTGATCGAGCCGAACCGCAACTATCTCGGCGTGATGGCGCGCCGGCTCGCGGAGTTCGGCTACCGGGTCGCGACCGCGGAAAGCGCCCAGGCGGGACTCGCGGAAATCTACCGGATTCCAGCCGACCTGATCCTGTGCGAAGTGAACCTGCCCGGGACCAGCGGAATCGAGCTTGCGCGAATGATCCGCGACGATCCCGTCCATGTGAACGTGCCCGTCCTGGTGGTCGTCGGCCGATCCGATCCCAGCGCCGCGATCCGCGCTTTCGAAGCGGGGGCGGACGGCGTGATCCGCAAGCCGTGCCACTTCGAGGTGCTCGCCGCCTGCATCTCGCGCCAGCTGAAGCGCGCCGAGGCCCTGAAGCGGCTGGCCGGTGACAAGGCCGCGCTCGACGCCAAGATCATCAGCCGGGTGATCGAGCTTCGCGAAACCCAACTGCAGCTTTCGACCGCCGAGGCCGAGCGCCGTCGCCTTGCTGCAATCGTCGACAGCCGCGCCGCCTAGGCGCGCCCCAGGAATTCCCGGACCGCAGGAGCGACATCCTCGCGCTGCAAGGCCACCGCGAGATTGGCGATAACGAAGCCCGAGGCGCTCCCGCAATCGTAGCGCTGTCCGTCGAACAAAGCGGCGTGGAACGGCTGCTTGCCGATCAGCTTGGCCATGGCGTCGGTCAGCTGGATTTCGCCGCCCGCGCCCGTTTCCTGCGCATCCAAGGCGCGCATGACCTCCGGCTGGAGAACATAGCGGCCCGGCAGCATCAGGTTCGACGGAGCGGTTCCCGGCGCCGGCTTTTCCACCATTCCGCGGATTTCGGTCAGGCGTCCGTCGCTGCTGCCGGGCTCGATGACTCCATATTTGTGGGTCTCGCTGTCGGGCACCTCCAACGCGGCGACGACATTGCCGCCGACACGCTCGTACGCCTCCACCAGCTGCGCAAGGCAGTTCGGGCTTCCCATCATCAGCTCGTCGGGAAGAAGCACCGCGAACGGCTCGTCGCCGACGATGTGCCGGGCGCACCAGACGGCATGGCCGAGGCCCAGCGGCCGCTGCTGGCGAACCGTCACCAGCTCACCGAAGCGCGCGCGCGAGGGTTCCAGAACGTCGAGGCTCTTGCCCTTGCCCTGCAATGTCGCCTCGAGCTCGACCGCCTGGTCGAAATAATCGACCAGCGCCGACTTGCCGCGCCCGGTGACGAAGATCAGCTCCTCGATCCCGGCTTCGCGCGCTTCGTCGACCGCATATTGGATGAGCGGGCGGTCGACGACCGTGATCATCTCCTTGGGGATGGTCTTGGTCGCGGGGAGCAGGCGCGTTCCCAGACCGGCCACCGGGAAGATCGCCTTTCGAACTGGCTTGGTCATTGCGGCGTTACCGGGCCGGCCTGGTTGGTGGTGTCGTCATTGAGCTCCTGCACCGGAAGCTGCGGCGCCTGCCCGCTTGGCGGCGGCAGGTCGAACGGGTCCGCCTGCCGCGGGGTCGATTTCTTCATCAGCTCGTCGACTCGGTTTGGGTCGGCATAAGCCGGCGGAGTCAGCAGCTCGTCCGGAGTGGGCGTCGAACGCGCCATCAACGGCTTGACCGGAAGCGCGTGCCCTTCGGCCGGCTTCAGGTCCGCCATCTTCCCGCATCCGGCAAGCGCAAGCAGTGCCGCAGCGCCTGCCAGTCGAAAGGATTTGGCCCGTGTCACGCCCTGCGGCCTAGCCGCTCGCGTTTCCTTCTTCCAGCGGGTTGTGCGCGCATCGCTCCCTGATTATCGCCAAGGCCATGCGGAAACCCACCTTGCTCCTCCTCGCTTCGCTCGTCGCGGTGGCCGCGTCGGGCTGCCAGCGCAAAGCCGCCGATCAACAGCAGCAGCAAGAGCAGGCCGAGGCTCCGGACCAGTCGGGCAAGGGGGTCGACCGCTCCCACGCCGGCGACAAGATGCCGGCCGCGCAGCTGTTCAACGCTGACGAGAAGAAGGCGGCGCTCGGCGAAGCTTCGGGCAAGCCGCTTCTGGTCAACCTGTGGGCAAGCTGGTGCGCGCCCTGCGTCAAGGAGCTTCCGACGCTCGACGCGCTGAGCCAGAAGCCCGGCGCACCGAAGATCATCGCCGTCTCCGAAGACATTGGCGAGCGGCCGTCCGTCGAAGCCTTCCTGAAGGACCACGGGATCAGGAATCTGGAAACGTGGCGCGACCCGGACATGGCCTTGTCGGGCGCGCTTCACGTGCAGGTGATGCCGACCACCATCTATTATGATGCTTCGGGCCGCGAGGTCTGGCGCTACACCGGCGACCTCGACTGGACCGGCCCGGAAGCCGCTAAGCTGCTCGCCGCAAGCGCCGCGAGCGCAGCGCACTGACCAGCCGCCCGTCGATCGCGGCGAGCCCGAAGGCGATCAGGATCAACCCGAGCAGGTCCTGAGCGGCCAGCGCTTCGCCAAGAAAGACCGCGCCGAGCACGATTGCGGTCGGCGGCACGAGCAAGGTGACCAGCAGCGCGTTGGTCGCTCCCGCGCGGTCGATGAGGCGGAAATACAGCACGTAGGCGAAGGCGGTGCACAGCAGAGCCAGCGCCGAAACGGCGGCCAGCGGAGCGAGGCCCGGAAAGGCTTCCGTCCACGGACGATCGATGAACAGGGCAATCGGAAGCATCATCATCGCGCCCGCGGTCAGCTGCCCGGTCGTCACCGTCATCGGCGGAAGGCCCATCCGCTTGAACCGGCGTGCCCAGACCGCGGCGAAGGCATAGCTCAGCGAAGCGACGACGCACGCGAGCTGCGCGAGCGCGTCCGTTCCGATATTCGCCAGAAGCGCCGGACCGATCATCATCGCGACCCCGCCGAAGCCCAGCAGGACTCCGCCGATCTTCGCCGGCGTCATGCGCTCGTCCCTGGTGAAGAAATGGGCGACGACGACCCCCCAGATCGGGGTGGTCGCGTTGAGGATGGAGGCGGGGCCGCTGGCAATATGGGTCTGCCCCCAGCCGAACAGCGCGAACGGCAGCGCGTTGTTGAGCAGAGCCAGCAGGCCGATCGAACCCCAGACGCTCCTTGGGAGCGCGATTCGACTGCCCTTCCACCACAGGAACAGCCACAGGCCGGCGGCGGCGATCGTCAGGCGAAGCCAGACGTAGGTCAGCGGCGGGATCGCGTGGACGGCGACGCTGATGAAGAAAAAGGCACTCCCCCAGATCAGTGCGAGCGCGAGCATCATCAGCCAGTCGCTTCGGTTCATCTGAGACCGGATCATGTGCAAATCCTGCCCTGCGGCGGATGCATCGGCATCCCCCTGCTTGCGGTCGAATGCATTGGCGAGGATCGGCTTCATGGCTGCGCGGCCCTAGCGGTTACAGCCGTGTGCCCGCCAACAAATGCGCGCCTCAAAGCAATAAGCTGGCCTTATCAGTCGCGCAGGAGCTCGTTGATGCTCGTCTTCGAGCGAGTCCGCTCGTCCACCCGCTTGACGATCACCGCGCAGGCCAGCGCCGGGCCACCGTGCGCTGATGGCAGGGCGCCGGGGACGACGACCGAATAAGCGGGGACCCGGCCGTAGAAGATTTCGCCGGTCGATCGCTCGACGATCTTGGTCGACGCTCCAAGGAACACGCCCATCGACAGGACGGAGCCCTGCTCCACCACCACGCCCTCGGCCACTTCCGACCGGGCGCCGATGAAGCAATCGTCCTCGATGATCACGGGGCCGGCCTGCAGCGGTTCCAGCACTCCGCCAATTCCGGCGCCGCCCGAAATATGGACGTTCCGGCCGATCTGCGCGCAACTTCCGACCGTCGCCCAGGTGTCGACCATCGTCCCCTCGCCGACATAAGCCCCGATATTGACGAAGCTGGGCATCAGCACCGCGCCCGGAGCGATGTACGCCCCCCGGCGGACGACGCAGCCGGGCACCGCCCGAAAGGCCGCGGCCCTGAACTCCTCCTCGCCCCAACCGGCGAACTTGGACTGCACCTTGTCCCACCAGTGAGCGCCGCCGGGCCCTCCGGCGATCGCTTCCATCGGATTGAGCCGGAAGGACAGAAGGACGGCCTTCTTCAGCCATTGATGGACGATCCAGCCGCCGCTTTCCGATTTCTCCGCGATTCGCGCCCTGCCGCTGTCGAGCATGGCGATGGCCCCGTCGACCGCCTGGCGGATGTCACCGCTCGTCTGCGGGCCCACGGAATCGCGCTGCTCCCATGCCGCGTCGATCGCCTGCTCGAACTTCGAATTCATTCTTCCCCCAGGATCTGATCGAGCCAGTCGCTGACGCTTTCGATACGTTCATCGATGAAGTCGCCGAGGCCGTGAGTACCGCGCTCCGAGCCGTTGTCGACCCATATCGTCGTCATTCCCAGCGCCTTGGCCGGCTTCAGGTTGCCCGCCATGTCGTCGGCAAGAAGCGCCTTGGCCGGATCGATTCCGAATCTGCGGCAAAGCAGCTCGTATCCGTGCGGGTTGGGTTTTGGCCGATAGCTGCTCGCATGGATGTCATGAAGATCGTCGAAGCGGTCGCTCACCCCGATCGCGTCGAGCACCCGCCGCGCATAAGGCGCGTCGCCGTTGGTGAAGACGAACTTGCGTCCGGGAAGCCGGTCGAGCGCTCTCCCGAGCCGCTCGTCCCGCGAGATCCGGTCGAGCGGAATCGCATGTACGTCTTCGAGGAAGTGATGGGGATCGACGCCATGGTCCCGCATCAGGCCGGCAAGGGTCGTTCCGTGGGTGTGGAAATGATGTTTCTGGACTCGCCTGGCTTCGGCCGCATCGCAGGACAGCAGGTGCTGGATATAGGCGCCCATGCGTTCGTCGATCAGCTCGAACAGCCCCGCGGACGCCGGGTAGAGGCAGTTGTCGAGGTCGAAAATCCAGTCTTCGATGTGCGAAAAGCGCGGGTCCATGGTCGGGCCGTCGCTTAGCTCCTTAACCATCTTCAGCAAAATGAAAGCTTCGCTGAGCGATACCCGAATCGGGGGAAGCTGTTAGTTTTCAGTAGCTTGGGCGGAGTGAGGGCAATATGAACAGGCGCTTGGTCGCGAGCAGCGCGCTCGCCGTGACTCTTGCATTCGCGGTTTCGGCCTGCGGCGGGGGCGGTAGCGGGACTCGTCCCGCCCCATTGCCTTTCACCCCGACTCCGACTCCGACGCCCACCCCGACTCCAACTCCGACACCCACTCCAACGCCCACGCCGACGCCGACTCCAACGCCGCCGCCGGGCACGAATTTCGATACCAACGAGTATCGCAATTCCAGCTACGCGGTCGCTGCAAACGCGATCACCGCCTACAACAACGGCGCGACCGGCAAGGGCATCAAGATCGGGATCGTCGACAGCGGCATCAATCCGAAGCTCAGCGAGTTCGCGGGGAAGATCGATCCGCTCAGCGGCGACGTTTACGGCCAGCGCGGAGTCAGCGACGAAGGCGGCCACGGAACCGCCGTTTCCGCCGTCGCCGCGGCCGCCAGGAACGGCCAGGGCACGATGGGCGTCGCCTTCGACGCGACCATCATTTCCGAGCGGGCGGACAAGCCGGGGACATGTGCCTCCACCGACGGCTGCGCCTTCTACGACGATGCCATTTCGACCGGGATCGACAATGCGCGGATTGCCGGCGCCAAGGTCATCAACCTGTCGCTTGGCGGCTCCGACCCCGGTCCGCAACTGATCGCCGCGATCCAGCGCGCCGTCAACGCAGGCATCGTCATCGTCATCGCGGCCGGCAACGACGGCACCGCAAACCCGGACCCGTTCGCCCTGACGCCGGCACAGCAATTCCCCGGACAGGTGATCATCGCCGGAGCGCTGAATCCGGACAATACGACGATCGCCGACTTTTCCGACAAGGCGGGCACCGGCTCGAACTTCTATCTGATGGCCGTCGGCGTGAGCGACCGAGCGCCGGACGAGACCGGAACGCTCTATCTGTGGTCCGGCACGAGCTTCTCCGCGCCGACCATCTCCGGAGCGGCGGCGTTGCTCGCGCAGGCCTTCCCGAATCTCAGCGGCAAGCAGATTGTCGACATCCTGTTCCGGTCGGCGACCGATCTCGGCACCGCCGGCGTGGATTCCACTTACGGTCATGGTGCCCTGAACATCGCCGCGGCTTTCCAGCCGATCGGCCAGACGGCGCTTGCCGACAGCAAGGTGCCGGTCAGCACCAGCGACAACGGCAATTTGCCGGCTGCATCGGGCGACGCCAATGGCGGCGAGTCCTTCGGCGCGGTGATTCTCGACGGCTACGACCGTGCGTTCGTCCTCAACCTTGCCAAGACTCTTCACCAGGCCGAGCTCGACCATCCGCTGACCCAGGCGATCCAGACCGGAGTTCAGGTCAACAGCGTGTCGGCGGGTCCGCTGACGATCGCGATGACGGTCGCCGAGCGCCACGACCTGCGCCAGGGCTTCGCGCTCGAAAGGCTCGGAATCGGGCCGGACGACGCGCGCCAGTCGCGGCTGATCGCCGGCGCCGCGATTGCCCGCCTCGACGACAGGACCGCCGCCGCTTTCGGCTTCGCCGAAGGCGCCAAGGCGATGGAGCGGCAGCTGACCGGAGCGCAATCGGGAGCGTTCCTGATCGCCAGGGATGTCGCCGGAAATCCGGGCTTCGCAGCCCGGCGCGAAGGCAGCGTCGCCGTCCGGCACAATCTCGGCCCGGTGGCGCTCACGCTCTCCGGAGAAACCGGGAAGGTGTGGACCGAGGTGCAGACCAGCGCCACGGACTCGCCCTATCGCTGGACCAGCGTCGCTCTCGACAAGTCGCTCGGCGGCACCTGGCTCTATGCCGGCCTCGGCCGCCTCGAAGAAAAGCAGACCCTGCTGGGCGGGCGGATGGCCAATTCGCTCGGCGGCGGCGGAGCGAACACCGTGTTCCTCGACCTTGAGGCGCGGCACGATTTCGGAAGCGGAATCAGCGCCGGCGCAATGGCTCGCCACGGCTGGACCAGCTTCGCTTCGGGCAAGCTGCAGACCGACGCCTTCGCTTTCGATCTCAGCAAGCGCGGCCTGCTCGGCGCGAACGACCAGCTCGGCCTGCGAGTCTCGCAGCCCCTTCGCGTATCGAGCGGCGGCTTCGGACTGATGCTCCCGACGTCGTTCGACTATTCGACGATGACCGCAACGGACAGCTGGACGACCTATTCGCTGACGCCCAGCGGCCGCGAGATCGATACCGAGCTCAGCTACGGCTCCTCGCTGTGGAACGGAAGCGGCTGGCTCGGGGGCAATCTCTACATGCGCCGTCAGCCGGGGCACATCGCCGGCGCCGCCAACGATTATGGCGCAGCGATCCGCTTCACGCTCGGGCTCTAGGGTCTAGCGGCGACCGACGTCGTATTTGACGACGATCGGCGCTTCGCAGCCGTTCGCGTCGCGGCGATAGACTG
The DNA here is from genome assembly GCA_051953395.1 of Sphingomicrobium sp. Classification (GTDB taxonomy): domain Bacteria; phylum Pseudomonadota; class Alphaproteobacteria; order Sphingomonadales; family Sphingomonadaceae; genus Sphingomicrobium. The sequence goes on along the minus strand of JBQCIU010000022.1, from coordinate 5,089 downwards.
CGGAATACATGTTGCCCGGCGGAAGCTCCGTCAGCTTGCGCGGTTTCAGCGGCTCGCCCGGCTTCGCGGCATAATGGCTCGCCGGCTTCGGGCATTCCTTCGATGCAGCGGCGAGGCGGTCCTCGGGAGCCTGGGCGGCCGTCGCTCCTGCGGCCGGAAGGACGGCGAGGAGCGTGATTGCAAGGAAACGCATGACCGGATCCTTTCCCGGCCAGCATAGCAAATCGGGCCGAGTCGCTAAACCGTGAAGCTCTCGCCGCAGCCGCACGATCCGGTCGCGTTCGGGTTCTCAAAGACGAATCCGGCGGCGAAATCATCCTCCCGCCAATCCATGATCGACCCGACGAGGTACAGCACCGACGCGCCGTCGACGTAGAAGGTGCCCCCCGGTGTCTCGATCTTCTCGTCGAAGGGCGCGGCCTCGGTCACATAATCGACCGAATAGGCAAGGCCGGAGCAGCCCCGCCGCGGAGTCGACAGCTTGACTCCGATCGCGCCTTCCGGCGCCCGGCTCATCAAGTCGGCGACGCGCGCATTGGCCGCATCGGTCAGCGTGATCGCCGCGGGACGGGCGCGGACTTTACTCGGCTTGTTCATAGCATTCCCAACTCCAGCCGGGCCTCATCGCTCATCTTCGACGGGTCCCAGGGCGGATCCCAGACCAGTTTCACTTCGGCGTCGCGGATTCCGGGTACCGACAGCACCCGCATCTCGACTTCGCCCGGCATCGATTCCGCAACCGGGCAGTGCGGCGTCGTCAGGGTCATCGTGATCACCGCGTCGCCGTCTTCGGACACCTGGATGTCGTAGATCAGCCCGAGCTCGTAGATGTCGACCGGGATTTCCGGATCGTAGATCGACTTCAGGACGTCGATGACGCGGTCGGTCAGTTCGTCGTTGCTCGCGGGCGGCTTCTCTTCGGTTTCGCCGGCGAGGAATCCGGCGAGATAGTCGCGCTTGCGGGCCACGCTCTCGGGAACGCGGGCGCGCGGCGGCGGAGTCACCGACTCCACCTCCTCGACCTCGATCTTGCGTTCCTCGTTCATTCCCAAATCACCTGGCGAAAATCCGTTTCACTTGTTCGATCCCGCGCACCAGCGCCGCGATGTCGCTGCTGTCGCTATGCGCCGCGAAGCTGGCCCGAGCCGTCGCCGGAACCTTGAGCCAGTCCATCAGGGGCTGCGCGCAATGGTGGCCGGCGCGGACCGCGACGCCCGCATCATCCAATATGGTGGCGGTGTCGTGCGGATGCACCCCGTCGACATTGAAGCTGACGATTCCGGCGCTGTCTTCGGGCCCGTAGAGGGTGACGCCCAGAATATCAGTGAGCGCGGCGCGGGTTTCGGCGACCAGCGCGCATTCGTGGGCGTGGATCGCGTCCATGCCGAGGCTGTCGACCCAGTCGATCGCGGCGTGGAGGCCGACCGCTCCGACGATGTGCGGGGTTCCCGCTTCGAACCGCGCGGGCGGATCCAGGTAAGTGCTCTCCTCGAACGTGACGCGGTCGATCATCGACCCGCCGCCCTGCCACGGCGGAAGCGCGTCGAGATCGCGGCCCCACAGGCAGCCGATGCCCGTCGGGCCGTAGAGCTTGTGGCCGGAGAAAGCGTAGAAGTCGCAGCCGAGCTCGGCGACGTTCACCGGCAGCCGCGGCACCGCCTGGCACCCGTCGAGAAGCAGCAGCGCGCCCTTCGAATGCGCGATCTCCGCCGCGCGCTTCGCGTCGAGCACCGAACCAAGCACGTTCGACACATGCGCGAAGGCGACGACGCGATGCTCTTCCGTCAGCATCCGCTCCGCCGCGTCGAGGTCGATCTTGCCGTCGCTGGTCAGCGGCACCGCGTCGACCTCGTAACCGGCAAGCTGCCAGGGAACGATATTGCTGTGATGCTCGAGTTGCGACAGCAGGACACGGCTGCGGCCTTGCTTGGGCAGCGCGCGGGCGACGAGATTGATCGCCTCCGTCGCACCGCGGGTGAACACGACTTCGTTCGCCTTGCCGCCGATCAGCTTCGCCGCCGCCGCGCGCGCCGCTTCGTAGCGCTGAGTCATGTCGCTGGAGCGCTGGTACACGCCGCGATGCACGGTTGCATAATCGGGCCCGTAAGCCTGGGCGATCGCATCGAGCACCGCCTGCGGCTTCTGCGCAGTCGCGGCGCTGTCGAGATAATGCCAGTCGCCCACGCCGGGGAACTGGTCGCGGACGCTCAATCCTCCCCGGGACGGGGAGGTGGCAGTCGCGTTAGCGGCTGACGGAGGGGGTTCGGAGACCTGCACGCCGCCCCCTCCACCAGCTGCGCTGGTTCCCCTCCCCGTCCCGGGGAGGATTTCTTCCGCGCGGTTCACACCACCCTCCGAAGCGCCTCGCGCGCGGCTTCGCAAATCGCGTCCGGCTCGCTCGCGCCATCCCACAGGCCCGTGATGAACCCTTCGAGCAGGAGCGCGCGAGCTTCGGCCGGCGGAAGGCCCCGCGAGCCCAGGTAGAAGAGCTGGTTCGCATCCAGCTCGCCCACCGTCGCGCCGTGCGCGCATTTCACGTCGTCGGCGAAGATTTCCAGCTCGGGCTTGGCGTTGGCGGTCGCTCCGCGGTCGAGCAGCATCGCCTTCACCGATTGCTCGGCATCGGTTTTCTGCGCGCCCTGGGCCACCTCGATCTTGCCGAGATAGGTGCCCACAGCCTTGCCGTTCAGGACCGAGCGCACGACTTGTTTCGAGCGGCCATTCGGCTCCAGGTGCCGAACGTTTGTGACGATCTCGTTGGTCGAAACGTCGCTTCCGATATTCGCCGCGAAAAGCTCGAACTCAGCGCCATCCGCCAGATCGACCTGAAGCTCGATGCGTCCATATTGCTCGGCATTGTTGAGCGCGAACAGCCGCAGGCTCGCCCCCGCGCCAAGGCTGACGTTCACCCGCCGCACCTGCACGGCATCGCCGCTCGGCAGCCACACCTGCTCAAGTGCCTGCCCCGGAAGCACCGCGATCCGCTCCGGCTCGGCAAGCTGCTCCCAGATCGGCTGCAGCGCATCGAGGTCGGCGTAGCGCCACTCTTCCTGTTTGCGGGTGGGGAACGGGGCCGTCACCACAGTTCCTCCCTGCGAGCGCAGCTCGTGGGGAGGGGGACCAGCGTAGCTGGTGGAGGGGTAACTGACGCAGGCGTCTTATACCCCTCCACCATCGATTCTTCGTTCGATGGTCCCCCTCCCCATTTCTGCGAAATTGGGAGGAACATCACGCAGCCGCCTCCGCATAGCCCTCGCGTTCCAGCTCCAGCGCGAGCTCCGGCCCGCCGCTTCGCTCGATCTTTCCGGCGCGAAGCACGTGCACTCGGTCCGGCCGCACATAGTCCAGCAGCCGCTGGTAGTGGGTGATCAGGAGCACGCCCTTGTCCGGCTTGCGCATGATCGCATTGATGCCCGCGCCGACGGCTTTCAGCGCGTCGATGTCGAGACCGCTGTCGGTCTCGTCGAGGATCGCGAACTTCGGGTCCATGATGCCCATCTGGACCATCTCGGCGCGCTTCTTCTCGCCGCCGGAAAAGCCGACGTTGACCGGGCGCTTCAACATCTCGGCATCCATCCCGAGAAGCGCAGCCTGCGAGCGCGCAAGCTTGATGAATTCGGCGCCGGATAGCTCCGGCTCGCCGCGGGCCCGGCGCTGGGCGTTCAGGCTCTCGCGGAGGAACTGGAGGTAGGACACGCCGGGGATTTCGACCGGATACTGGAACCCGAGGAACAGCCCCGCCGCGGCGCGCTCGAACGGTTCGAGACTCAACAAATCCAACTCGTCATTCCCGCGCAGGCGGGAATCCCGCTTTTCTTCATCCGTCGCAAAGGCAGCGGGACCCCCGCTTTCGCGGGGGTGACGGGTTGGCGTGAACGTCACCGACCCCTCGGTCACTTCATAGCCCGGCCGCCCGGCGAGCACGTAGGCGAGCGTCGATTTGCCCGAACCGTTGGGGCCCATGATGGCATGCACTTCGCCCGCGGGCACATCGAGCGACACGCCGTTCAGGATCGGCTTGCTGGCGACGGTCGCGTGGAGGTTGGTGATCTCAAGCATTCAGTTCTTCCTTGGCGCGAGCGCGTTTCCGATGGTCTCGCATCGTCCAAACAATCAGAACCACAGCAGCGGCGGCAATTGCAGCAGCCATCAAGCCGGGAAGAAAACCCGCATCATATTGAAAGCTGGCGAAACTAGTGATTCCGCAAACCAGCGCAGCGGGAACGAGGATTATGAGCCGGAAAACTGTATGGATCATCCAACGCTGCCCTCCAATGAAATCCCAAGCAGCTTCTGCGCCTCCACCGCGAACTCCATCGGCAGCTGCTTGAGCACCTCGCGAGCGAAGCCGTTGACGATCAGCGCCACCGCCGCTTCCTGGTCGAGCCCGCGGCTCATCGCGTAGAAAAGCTGGTCCTCGCTGATCTTCGACGTGGTCGCTTCATGCTCGATCGTCGCGGTCGGGTTCTTGACCTCGATATAGGGCACGGTGTGGGCGCCGCAGTCACTACCCAGAAGCAGGCTGTCGCACTGGGTGAAGTTGCGCACGTTCTCCGCGCGCGGAAGCACGCGCACCAGCCCGCGATAGGTGTTGTTCGAGCCGCCCGCGCTGATGCCCTTGGAGACGATGGTCGAGCGCGAATTGGCGCCGATGTGAATCATCTTGGTGCCGGTGTCGGCCTGCTGGCGGTTGTTGGTCAGGGCGACCGAATAGAATTCGCCGACGCTGCTTTCGCCCTTCAGGATGCAGCTCGGATATTTCCAGGTGATCGCGCTTCCGGTCTCGACCTGCGTCCAGCTGACCTTCGACCGGTCGCCCGAGCAGAGCGCACGCTTGGTGACGAAGTTGAAGATCCCGCCGCGGCCCTCGGCATCGCCCGGATACCAGTTCTGGACCGTGGAATATTTCACCTCCGCGTCCTCGTGCGCGAAGATCTCGACCACCGCCGCGTGCAGCTGGTTCTCGTCGCGCATCGGCGCGGTGCAGCCTTCGAGGTAGGAGACGTAGCTGCCTTTGTCGGCGACGATCAGGGTGCGCTCGAACTGGCCGGTATTCTCGGCATTGATCCGGAAATAGGTCGAAAGCTCC
>JBQCIU010000021.1:0-31154 GCA_051953395.1 Sphingomicrobium sp. | reverse complement strand
TGCTACCGCGGGCTTCGCCATCGCAAGGGCTTGCCCGTCCGCGGCCAGCGTACGCACACCAACGCGCGCACCCGCAAGGGCAAGGCCCGTCCGATCGCGGGCAAGAAGAAATAGTAGCAGCAACAATCCGGGGGATTGTTGAGCCACTATTTCTCCGCCGGATGGCGTTTCGAGAAAGGCACAACATCCTGACCGACCTTGAAGGATGTAAGGACTAAAATGGCCCAGGCACCCCAGCGTCTCCGCAGGAGGGAGCGCAAGAACATCACCGCCGGCGTCGCCCACGTGAACGCCAGCTTCAACAACACCATGATCACCATCACCGACGCGCAGGGCAACGCCATCGCGTGGTCGAGCGCCGGCATGATGGGCTTCAAGGGCAGCCGCAAGTCGACTCCCTACGCCGCCCAGGTCGCCGCCGAGGACGCGGGCCGCAAGGCCGCCGATCACGGCGTCCGCACCCTCGAGGTCGAGGTCAAGGGCCCCGGCTCGGGCCGCGAGAGCGCTCTTCGCGCGCTCCAGGCGGTCGGCTTCACGATCACCAGCATCCGCGACGTCACCCCGATCCCGCACAACGGGGTCCGGCCGTCGAAGAGGCGGCGCGTCTAACGGGACGAAAGCCGCCGCCAGCGGGGAAACCCGCGGCGAGTTCAAGTTTTAATTTCGGCGGGAGACGTCCCGCCAGAGGGCAGGAAGACATTCATGGCCGTCAACACAAAGAACTGGCAGGAACTGAAAAAGCCGAACGCGCTGGAGAAGAAGCAGGCGACGGGCGACAGCCGCCGTCGCGCGGTCTTCGTTGCCGAGCCGCTCGAGCGCGGCTTCGGAATGACTCTCGGCAACTCGCTTCGCCGGGTGCTGCTCTCGTCGCTGCAGGGCGCAGCCGTCACCTCGATCAAGATCGAGGGCGCTCTCCACGAGTTCAGCTCGCTCCCGGGCGTGCGCGAGGACGTGACCGACATCGTCCTCAACGTGAAGCAGATCGCGCTGAAGATGGAAGGCGAGGGCCCGAAGCGGCTCCAGCTGTCGGCGACCGGGCCCGCGGAAGTCACCGCCGGGATGATCGCGACCAGCGGCGACATGGAAGTCACCAACCCCGAGCTGGTCATCTGCCACCTCGACGACGGCGCGACACTCAACATGGAGCTGACCGCCGATATCGGTAAGGGCTATGTCCCCTCGGCCGCCAACCGCCCGGCTGAAGCGCCGATCGGCCTGATCCCGGTCGACGCGCTCTACTCGCCGGTCCGCCAGGTCGCTTACAAGGTCGAGAACACCCGCGTCGGGCAGGAGCTGGACTACGACAAGCTCACCCTGACCATCGAGACCGACGGAACGGTGACCCCGGAAGACGCGCTCGGCTATGCCGCTCGGATCCTCCAGGACCAGCTGCAGCTGTTCGTCCACTTCGACGAGGCCGCGATGCGCACCGCCGCTGCCCCGGCGATGATCGGCACTCCGGCAATGGCCGCCGAAACCCCGGCGGACACCAACCAGCTCAACCGCTACCTCCTCAAGAAGGTCGACGAGCTGGAGCTTTCGGTCCGCTCGGCGAACTGCCTGAAGAACGACAACATCATCTACATCGGCGATTTGGTCCAAAAGACCGAAGCCGAGATGCTGCGCACGCCGAACTTCGGCCGCAAGTCGCTGAACGAGATCAAGGAAGTGCTCGCCAGCATGGGCCTTCGCCTCGGCATGGACATCCCCGGATGGCCGCCGGAGAACATCGAAGAGATGGCGAAGAAGCTCGAGCAGGAGATGCTGGGCTAAGCATGAGCGCCCGAGCGTAACGCAAGTTACGCGAGAGAGTGCGAATGCCGGCCGGCGTGCGAGTGAGCGGCCTAAGCCGCGAAGCGAGACACGACCGACGTCACGAATTCACTTCGTGACGGCACACTTCAGAAGGGCCGCTGGAAACAGCGGCCCTTTTTCTTTGGATTCTTCAACAATAGTCGACACATTATTGGCTTCTCGAACTGCTGATGCTCCGAAGCACAATCTGGGGAAAACGTATGGATCTGGCTGATCTGGCAGGAACTCCGCTGGATCTCATTCAGAGATTTGAGCCAACATCAATCGCTCGCCGAGACAGTCTTGGGAGTTCGATGGATTTCACCAGCGAGGTCCCGACGGTCGCTGGCATAGTAGAAATGTTCAAGCAAATCCCGGCTGATCTGATTCCTGAGTTGCCTTTGGCTCAGCAGCGGCAAGTGCATTCACAAGCTCAGGCCTGCTGGAGCATCCTTCAGTCGATGATGAAATTCGATCCAGTGCAGTCCTCAAATGCCTCAGGGGACCGGCAAAGCTTAATCTCCCAATTGGATAATCAGTACGGCGAAGCACTGGCTCAACTCTCGCCGGTATTGGCCTTATCTGCAGCGCGGCAGCGATCGCTCACTGACACAGAACTCAGAGCGCGCCAGATTATCGAGGACGCCTCTGACGCGGCACAGGAGGTGCAGCGTGTGAAGGAAGAGTCGGAGCGCGTAATCACCACCGTTCGCGATATGGCCGCAAAAGCAGGAGTGTCGCAGCAGGCTCCCTATTTTGGCGAGCAAGCAGCTTCCCACTCAGCGGCAGCGGGTAAATGGCTGAAGACGACCTATGGAACGGCAGCAGCGCTAGTCCTCTACGCGTTGCTCACGTGGTGGCTTGGAGCAGAGCATCCACCCACAACGCCTTACGCAGCCGTGCAGACGACCGTCAGCAAGGTGCTGATCTTCTCGACTATTGCTTACATGCTTTTCTTCAGCTCTCGAACGCTGATGGCGCATCGGCACAATGAGGTCGTGAACAAACACCGCCAAAATGCCCTACTTACCTTCAACGCGCTGGCGGATGCAGCGAGCAGCGAGCAAACAAGAGAGGTGGTGCTAACGCAGGCGTCGCAGTGCATATATGCACCGCAGGACAGCGGCTTTACCAAAGCTGTGGCCCAAGCTCCCTCGCTCGTGGAGATCGTTCCTAAAGTCATGGGTGCAGAACACGTAGGCGGCTAGCGTAACAGCTTACTATCGGGGTTAAGGTGGAAACCACTGAACGCATCGTCGAAGCCTACGTCCGCTACGTGAAAGGTTGGGCGACGATCCCGAACCTGCGCTGCGATGCCCAGAAGGAGATCGATCTCTTCGCTATTGACCCTGTTACCGACGAGCGCTGGCACATCGAAACTAGCGTCTCGATTTCATCGGGTTTCCGCGCGCTCACCAACGAGCCGTTCACCCCGGGCGAGCACAAGGAGCGGGTGAAGGCAGCTACGGCCCGGCGAAAACTTGGGTTCTTCGTTGCAGAGAAGTTTGAGCCCAAGGCAGTAGAGGAGCGTCTCGCCTGCTTCGGCTGCGCTCCGGGCAAGCTGAGGCGCGCGATCGTGACCTGGGAGTGGAAGGACGGGGTACCGGAGGCTGCAGCGGCTGCGGGGATCGAAGTTTGGGCTTTGCCCGAGATGATGCAGCAGATTGCGGAGAAGAGCCGGCAGGGACGCGCTTATCTCGCGGATGACATTCTGAGGACGATTGACCTGTTTGGCCGAGGCTTGGCCGCCGCGGCGAAGAAGGAGAAATCGAAGGTGCACACGGCAAAACCCGATCCCACAGAGGGGGTTGCTTCCGTTGCAACTGACGGAAGCTTCTTCGTTTATGAGAATTGGACGAACAAGCGCGCTCGCTTGCATCGTGCCAACTGCTCTTTCTGCAACAGTGGAAGCGGCAGCCAGGAATCAACCAGCGATAAGAATGGCGAGTGGCACGGACCTTTCGCCGACATTGATCAGGCGCGCGCGAAGCTTGCGACGTTGGAGTACGCCAACAAAGCTGAATGCGGCACTTGCATGTGAAGCGTCACCGAGCGAATCGCGTGATATCGGTCGTGTCTGGCATGAAGCCTTAGGGCGCTCTCTTGCAGTCCGGCCGGTGCGCCATGCCTTTTCGCCGCTGGTTCGCTTCTCGAAGCGCTCAGCTGCGCCCGGCATTTATTGCTGTCCTACACATAACCAAATAGGTTAGCACCTTCGCGAATCGGCGGAGGGCTTTGATGCGACAAGAAAAGGCGGGTCATGACGGGTCGAAACTGTCCCCCGGACAGTCCCGCGTGCCGTCATCAGAGGCCGGGATGACGAACAGCTTGCCCACCCCCGGCCCCTCCCGCATGCGGGAGGGGAGGAAGCAGCCTCGCTGGATCACTCCGTTCCTGCGCTCGCTGGAGCGGACTGGGTCGGTCGAGGAAGCGGCTCGGGATGCGGGGATCGATAAGTCGACTGCTTACCACCGGCGGAAGACGCATCCGGATTTCGCCGAGGAGTGGGAGGGGGCGCTTCGGCGGCGCTCGGGGCGAGCGGAAGAGGTGGTACAGGAGCGCGTCGGGTTTTGGGATCGGGTGAAGGGGAAGGTTTCGGCGAAGATGTTGCTGGAGACGTCGCCCGGCTGCGCCGCGGCCCCTCCACCGCCTTCGGTGGTCCCCCTCCCCACGAGCTCCGCTCGCAGGGAGGAACTACTCGCGTCCACCTCGCTCGGCGGTCAGGTGAAACGGGTGGGCGCCGGGCGGTGGAATGGGGCGGCGGAGGAGCGCTTCTTTGGGGAGCTGGCGGCGACGGCGAATGTGAAGCGCGCTGCCGAGGCCGCGGGGGTTTCGACCAATGCGGTCTATCAGCGGCGGCTGAAGCGGCCGGACTTTCGCGCCAAGTGGGACGCGGTGCTGGAGACCGGGCGCTCGGCGATCGAGATGCACCTGATCGAGACGGCGAAGAAGAGCTTCGACCCCGACGATCTCGACGTCGGCGATGCGCAGCCGAAAGTGTCGGTCGCCGAAGCGATCCGCATCGTGCAGCTGCACGGGTCGAAAACGCAAAGACTCGAGGTGGAGGAGGTCGAGCCGCCGGAGGAGGAGATCGAGGCGGTGCGGAAGCGCATCCTCGACAAGCTGCAGAAGCTGCGCAAGCGGATGATGCCGGAGATGCTGGCGAACGGCTGGTCCTACGACGAGGAGCACAAGCTGATGGTGCCGCCAGGCTGGACGCGGACGCCAGGCCCGCGCTTTATGGATACAGCCGATTGAATTAGGGCCCGGTCATGAGCAGCTTCCCCGACGACATTTTCACAGAGCCGGCGGACGTCGATCCGGATACGCTCGCGAACCTGGGGCCGCTGAAGCGGCTGGCGGGGGCGTGGCGGTCGGCGGAGGGGGTGGACCTCAATCCCAAGGCCGACGGGCCGGAGCGGCGCGCCTTCATCGAGCAGGCCGTGTTCGAGCCGATCGACCCGCAGGCGAACGGGCCGCAGCTGTTCTACGGCCTTCGCTATCACATCCACATCAACACGCCGGAAGAGGACATCGCCTTCCACGACCAGGTCGGGCACTGGCTGTGGGAGCCGGCGACGGGGCTCGTCCTTCAGACTCTGTCGATCCCGCGCGGGCAGGTGGCGATCGCCGCCGGCCACGCGGCGGCGGGCGACGACCGGCTGGTTCTGACGGCGGAGCGCGGATCGACCGAATATGGCATCTGCTCGACCGCCTTCCTGGAATATGCGTTCCGCACCGACGCTTACCGGATCGAGGTGACGTTCAACGCGGACGGGACGTGGAGCTATGTGCAGGAGACGACCTTGATCGTGCGCGGGCAGGCGGAGCCGTTCATCCACCGCGACCAGAACCGGCTGACCCGGATCGCGGAGGCCAAGCCCAATCCGTGGATGCAGATCCTGGCGGCGCGCCAGGCGGGAGCGGCGGCGGAATGAACGAGCAGCAGAGCCCCGAAATCCGCGACAATGTCGAGCGGCACCGGTTCGAGATCGATCTCGGCGACGGCAGCTTCGCCTTTGCCGAATACAACCTCATCCCCGGCAAGATCATGTTCACCCACACCGAGGTGCCGAAGGCGCACGAAGGGAAGGGGCTCGGCTCGGCGCTGATCCGCCATGGGCTTGCCGAGGCGCGGGAGCGCGCGCTGAAGGTCATCCCGATCTGCCCCTTCTTCGCGGCCTATATGCAGCGCCATTCAGACGTGCAGGACCTGCTCGACGACACGTGGCGAACCCGGTTCGGGCTCCCGCCGCTCTGATTCACCAGCGGTATACCGGCGCGAAACGGCGGCCGTAAAAGACGAACGCCTGTCCTTGCGCGGCGGCCGGAGGCGGATCGTTCCCCCGACGAATTGAAGCTGCGCGCGGCTCGGCGTGGAATGCCCGCAGTAGCTCGCGGGGGTTCCCATGGTCACGACGATTGCTTCGAAACCCAATCATTACGAGCGGCTGGGGCTGAGCCCGGACGCCGGGGACGCGGAGATCGCGCGCGCCTTCGAGACGGCGATGAGCCCGCTGATGCCGCGCTCGGTTCGCGACATCGTCGAGATCGGGGTGGCGTTCGAGACTCTCCGGGACCCGGCGAGGCGGCGCGCCTATGACGAGTCGATCGCTCCTCTGCCGGAACCCGTGCGCGAACCGGAGATCGAGCCGGAGCGCGGAGCGATGTTCCCGCGGGACGGCTGGCCGATCATTGCGTCGGCCCGGATCCGCTCCGCCGGGCTGCCCCCGGTCGAAAGCTTGCGGCGCCCGCCTCCGGACCCCGAGCCGGAGCTGCGGATCGAGCGCAAGGCCGCTCTTCCCGAGCCGGTGGCACATGAGGGGGAGGGGCATTCGGACTGGCGGCGGCCGGTGGCCACGCTTGGCGGGCTGTTCCTGGGGGTTGCGGCGATCGGGGCCGGGCTCGGCTGGTACGCGTCGCGTGGCATGACTCCGGCGCAGGCGGAGCAGCCGGTGAGCTTTCCCGTGCCCAGGGCAGCAGAACCGGCCGCCGAAGTCCCGCCTGCCATCGCTGCGCAGGTGCGGCCCGTGGAGAGGCCTAGCGCTCCGCCCCGAAAGGCGGCGCGCAAGGCGCCGGCTGCAGAACCCGCCCCGGCTCAGGCACAGCGCGCGGAGGACGTTCCGGACATTCCGAGCGAGCAGGTTGCGGCGCTGACCTCGTCGGCGGCGGAAGCGCCGGCGTCGATGCCGCTGCCGGATTCGGTCGTCGCCCGGACGATCGGGCGGATCGGCTATGCGTGCGGCGAAGTCGCCTCGACGAGCGCCATCGAAGGCGCTCCGGGCGCGTTCAAGGTGACCTGCACTTCAGGAAACTCCTATCGCGCAGCGCCCGTTCGCGGGCGCTATCACTTCAAGCGCTGGAGAGACTGACGGCGAAGCCGCTGCCTAGGCGGCTTCGAAGTCTTCCTCGGTCATCACCGGGCCGCTGTCCTGGCCCTTGGCGGCGACGTCGCGGTCGACGAACTCGATGATCGCGATCGGCGCTGCGTCCGACTGGCGGATGCCGGCCTTGATGATCCGGGTGTAGCCGCCGTTGCGCGACGCGTAGCGCTCGGCCAGCACCTCGAACAGCTTGCGCTCCTGCGCTTCGTCCATGATTCGGGCATGGGCCAGGCGGCGGTTGGAAAGGCCGCCCTTCTTCGCCAGGGTCACCAGCTTCTCGACATAAGGGCGAAGCTCCTTCGCCTTGGCCGTGGTGGTGGTGATCTGCTCGTGCTTGATCAGCGCTGCCGCCATGTTGCGGAACAGGGCCGCACGATGGCTCGAGGTACGCTGAAGCTTCCGTCCGCCGACGCGATGGCGCATTATCTTTCTCCGTTCGTCAGGAGCCCGTGTGAGGTAGCTCCGGCCACGCGGCACTTCGGGCGGCCGCGCAAAAGCCCTTGAAAACAAAAGCGGCGGGGAGAGCCCGCCGACCGCGTCCCTCAAGCCGAGGAGCGCCGGAAAGTCAAGCTTCCACGCTCCGGCCGCGCTGGTGAACAGCGTCTAAACGCACGGCGAACTGTTCCGCGGCGGCGGTGAGCCGACGAGTCGAAGCCTTGCCGCTGCGCCTTCCGCGACGCTCGTTCGTTCTTACCGGCAACTCGCGAATGCTCGAAGGAGACAAGCCATGAAGGCTTTCAAGACTGCCGCGATGGGCGGAATCGGCATTGCCGCGCTCGTTGCCGCTTCGGCCCCCGCCGAAGCGCAATATTATGGTGGAAATCCCTACGGTTACGGCCAGTACGGCTATTCCACCAACGTCATCGGCCAAGTGCTTCAGTCGATTCTGAATCCCTACGGCCAGTTCGGCTACGGCGGCTATGGGGCCGCCAATCCGCAGGTTGCGGTGAACCAGTGCACCGCCGCGGTGCAGCAGCGGCTGTCCTACCAGTATCGGCCGGGCGGCTATGCTTATGGCGGCTACAGCCCCTATGGCTACACGAACGCCTACAGCAACGCCCGAATCCTCGGCATCACCAGCGTCCAGCAGCGTTCGGCGACGACCCTCCGGGTGCGCGGCTACGCCAGCAGCGGAATGGCCTATAACGGCTATAGCCCGTACGGATACGGCGCCTACGGTTCTGTCGGTTATGGCTATGCCCAGCCCGCGGACCTGTCGTTCAAGTGCGACGTCGACTATCGCGGCTATATCCGCGACCTCGACATCAACCGCCGCTACTGACGAAACGAAAGCGAAGAGCGAAGGCGTCGGGGCTCAGGCCTTGCTCCGGCGCCTTTTCTTCTTGGGAACGTCGCCGGGAAAGGCGACGCGGCCGTCGTTCGAAAGAAGGATCGCGACCCACCGGGCCCGAGGGAAATGGGCGCAGATCATCATCACGATGAGCGTCAGCGGAACGGCCAGGAAGGCCCCGGTCAGCCCCCACAAATAGCCCCAGAAGGCGAGGCTCAGGAGAGTCGCGACCGGATCGATATTCTGCGTTTCCGCCTGCATCCGCGGGTAGATGAAATTGCCGACGACGAAGGCGACTGCCTGGATCACTCCGAAGACGACGGCGGCCTGCCACCAGGTCGGGAATTGCAGCAGCGCGAACAGCGCGGGAACGATCGAACCGACCGTGACGCCGATGATCGGGATGTAGCAGAGCAGGAACAGGACGATCGTCCAGAAGATTGTCTGGTCGAGCCCCACCGCGAACATGGCCATGGCCGACACGGCGCCGATCATCACGCCGGTGATTGTCTGCACCCACAAATAGGTTTCGATGTCGTCGGCGATCTGAAGAGCGGCGTTCTCGACATTCCCGCCGCCGGTGGACTCGGCAAGACGCTGGAACTTCTCCTGCACGTGCCGGCGGCCGGCGATCATGAAGATGAAATAGGTGATCATCAGGACGAGGCCGGAAAAGAAATTGCCGACGCTTCCGAGCAGGCTTCCGGCGAGCTGCGGGACATTGATGCTCCCGGTCAGCGTGGCGAGATGAAGCGGCCGTCTCAGCCCGACCGCCGATCCGATCTGCACGACGATCTCATCCAGGCGCTCGATCAGCTGCGGCGCCTGCTTCACCATCTGGGCCGCGCCCTGGACGAAGATCAGCGCCGTGACGATGGCGCACAAGAGAACCAGCAAGCCGGCGACCAGCACCGACGCCCAGCGCGGAGCCCAGGGCGACTGGTTGCCGATGAACCGGACCAGCGCGTTGACGAGAACCGCGAGCACCAGCGCGAGAATGAATGGGACGAGGATGCTGCCAAGAAAGTAGAGGAGCGCTATCCCCGCTGCAGTCGCGATCACCGCCTGCGCAATTCCGCTCCAGCGTGCCGACATTCGAAGGGTCCCCTCTGGCATTGCGGAGACTTGGCCGTTGCGCGGGCGCTTCGCAAGCCGGCTTTCACTTGCCCGGGTAGAGGATCTTTCCGTCTTCCGCCGTTGCGCCGGGCGTGAGCCTGGCCGGATCGACTTTGCCGTTCCCCATCAGGTGGAACACGTCGCGCCCGCGTTCGAGCAGATAGTCGGAGATGATCCGGCGGTGGCACCGCCACCACACGGCCTCCGCGCACATGATCGCGCAGCGCCGATCGGAACTGAGATCGAGCAGCCGGTCGAGCGATTGGGCGAAGTCGTCGGACAGCGCGTAATCGGCATAATTGTGGAAGCTCTGGTTTTCCCAATAGCCGTTCAGCTCCGGCGGGACTCCGTGGGCCTTGCCGCGAAGCCCGCCAAGGCCCGCAATTCGCGTGTAGCCGATCTGGAAGAGCGCGAGCTCTTCGCCGAGCACGTCTTCGTTATACTGCGGGTTGCGCCGGGATTTGGGAACCGTGCGGACATCGACGACCATCGTCGCCGGCCCGTCGCGAAGGATGTCCACGAACTCCGGAATGGTGCGGGTGGAATGGCCGATGGTGAAGACTGGAGGCGCTTCGCTCATGCTCCATTGAACGCCGGAAACATTGAATTGGGCAAGCCGCCGACCATCTGGGGCGGATGGTGAAGCTCTCGGTCCTCGATCTCGCGCCGATCGTCGAAGGTGGAAGTGCGGGCGAGGCGCTGCGCAATGCCGCCGAGTTGGCGCAGGCGGCGGAACGGCTTGGCTATACCCGCTACTGGATGGCCGAGCATCATTCGATGCCGGGAATCGCAAGCGCCGCGACGGCGGTGGCCCTGGCCTATGTCGGAGCGAAGACGTCGACGATCCGAATCGGGTCGGGCGGCGTCATGCTTCCCAACCACGCGCCGCTGATCGTCGCCGAGCAGTTCGGGACCCTGGAATCGCTCTTCCCCGGGCGAATCGACCTCGGGCTCGGGCGGGCGCCCGGCACCGACCAGGCAACCGCTTATGCAATGCGCCGGAGCATGACGACCGACGAGCACCAGTTCCCCAACGACGTCGTCGAGCTGATGCGCTATTTTCGAGGCCAGAACGGACGGGTGCGCGCAATCCCCGGCGAGGGGCTCGACATCCCCGTCTACATCCTCGGCTCGAGCCTGTTCGGGGCGCAACTCGCCGCAGCGCTCGGCCTGCCTTACGCCTTCGCCTCGCACTTCGCGCCGCAGATGATGATGGAGGCGATCGAGCTTTACCGGGAGCGGTTCGAGCCGTCCGACCAGCTTTCCGAGCCCTATGTGATGCTCGGCTTCAACGCGTTCGTCGCCGACAGCGCGGAGGAGGCGGAGCTGCTTTCGACGTCGATCCAGCAGGCGTTCGTCGCCTTGCGCACAGGCCAGCCGAGCCAGCTTCCGCCGCCCAAGGCCAATTATGCCGACACGCTGCCGCTGCAGGCGCGCGCCATCCTGAAGAGCGTCCTTACTTGCTCGGCGATCGGAACCGCCGACACGGCGCGCCGGCAAGTCGAGGAATTCGTCGAGCGGACGAAGGCGGACGAGCTGATCGTCACCGCGCAGATCCACGATCGCGAGGCGCGGCTGAGGTCCTACGCCCTGCTGGCCGAGGCGGTGCTTGGCCCCGCGGCGGTGACAGCGGGTTGAGGGCCAAGCTTTACTCGCTGGCGGATGCTCCCTAAGCGCCCGCCATGACGGTCCACCCCGCTGATTCCATCCTCATCATCGACTTCGGAAGCCAGGTCACGCAGCTGATCGCGCGGCGCGTTCGCGAAGCCGGAGTCTATTGCGAGATCGCTCCGTTCAACTCGGCCGAAGAGGCGTTCGAGCGGCTTCAGCCGAAAGGCGTGATCTTCTCCGGCGGACCGGCGTCGGTGCTCCACCACGAAAGTCCGCGAGCTCCGCAGATCGCGTTCGACAGCGGGGTCCCGCTGCTCGGCATTTGCTACGGCCAGCAGACGCTCCACCAGCAGCTTGGCGGCAAGGTCGTCACCTCCGACCAGAAGGAATTCGGTCGGGCCTTCGTCGAGGTCGTCGCTCCGTCGGCCCTGTTCGACGGCCTGTGGAATGTCGGCGAGAAGCACCAGGTTTGGATGAGCCACGGCGACCGGGTGGAAACCCTCGCCCCAGGCTTTGAGGTGGTGGCGAAATCGGAAGGCGCGCCGTTCGCGATCGCCACCGACGAGGATTCCCGGCGCTACAGCCTGATGTTCCACCCCGAAGTGGTGCACACGCCCGACGGCGGCAAGCTGCTCGCCAATTTCGCGCGGCACATCTGCGGCTGCTCCGGCGACTGGACGATGGCCAGCTTCCGCGACACCAAGATCGCGGAAATCCGCGAGCAGGTCGGCGACGGAAAGGTGATCTGCGGCCTTTCCGGCGGAGTCGACAGCGCGGTCGCGGCGGTCCTGATCCACGAGGCGATCGGCGACCAGCTGACCTGCGTGTTCGTCGATCATGGACTGATGCGCCAGGGCGAGGCGGAGCAGGTCGTGAGCCTGTTCCGCGGAAGCTACAACATTCCCCTCGTCCACGTGGACGCCAGCGCGGATTTTCTCGGCGGCCTGAAGGGCGTCACGGACCCGGAGAAGAAGCGCAAGTTCATCGGCGCCGAGTTCATCAATGTGTTCGAGGAAGAGGCGCGCAAGATCGGCGGCGCCGATTTTCTCGCCCAGGGAACGCTCTATCCCGACGTGATCGAGAGCGTCAGCTTCACCGGCGGGCCGAGCGTGACGATCAAGAGCCATCACAATGTCGGTGGGCTTCCCGAGCGAATGAACATGAAGCTGGTCGAGCCGCTTCGCGAATTGTTCAAGGACGAGGTCCGCGAGCTCGGACGCGAGCTTGGCCTGCCCGAAGCCTTCGTCGACCGGCACCCGTTCCCCGGCCCCGGCCTCGCCATCCGCATTCCCGGCGAAGTGACGAAGGAAAAATGCGACATCCTCCGCAAGGCGGACGCGGTCTATCTGGAAGAAATCCGCAACGCCGGCCTGTACGACTCCATCTGGCAGGCGTTCGCGGTTCTGCTTCCTGTGCAGACCGTCGGCGTGATGGGCGACTACCGCACCTACGACAGCGTCTGTGCGCTGCGCGCGGTGACCAGCGTCGATGGGATGACCGCCGACGTCTATCCGTTCACGAGCGAATTCCTCAGCCGCGCCGCGACCCGCATCGTGAACGAAGTGCAGGGCATCAACCGGGTGGTGTACGACTACACGTCGAAGCCGCCGGGGACGATTGAGTGGGAGTGAGTCGAATCATCTAGCGTGCGCTTCGGGGGAGCAGGGCATGGACATGTTCAATTATGTGATGGTCCTGGCCTCGGTCATCATCGGGCTTGGGATCACGCATTTGCTGCAGGGCGTCGGCGGGATCGTCCAGCACCCGCACCGCGAGAAGATTTATTGGGTCCACGTTTTGTGGGTCGCCGCGATCTTCCTTCGGGCGATCTTCTGGTGGTGGTTCGAGTTCGAGCTCTCGAAGACCGCCGAATGGACGTTCACGCTCTACCTGTTCGTCCTAGGCTATGCGGTGCTGATCTACCTTTGGTGCGCGCTTCTCTTCCCGCGCGACCTCGCGGGCTATGAGGGTTTCAAGAATTATTTCTATTCGCGAAGGACCTGGTTCTTCGGGCTGCTGTTGGCCGGGCAGGCGGTGGACGTCGCCGATACCCTGTTCAAAGGGACGGCACATTTCCGTTCGCTGGGTCCGGCCTATCCGATCGGGATCGGGGGCCTTTCGCTTCTGCTCGTGATCGCCATGTTCACCCGGAACGAGCGCTACCACGGCGCCTTCGCCGTGTTCGCGGTCGTCTACCTCGTCTGCTTTCCCTGGGTCATGTTCTACACGATGGGTTAGGGTGTTAAACTTCGCGGGTGGCGGGGTCCTGCGCTTCCTGAAGCTCGGGTTCGGGCTTTGCGCCGCGCGAGCGGTCGACCGTTCGCACCGCATATCTCGACCGCGCATAGAAGCCGGCGGCGGCTGCCGAGAGGCCGGCGAACGCGCCCACCATCAGCGCCCAGCGCGGGCCCGCGGTGTCGACCACCCAGCCGACGATCGGCGCTCCGATCGGCGTTCCGCCCAGCACCACCGCGAGCCGGAGCGCCATCACCCGGCCGCGCATCGCCGGTTCGGTCGAAAGCTGCATCAGGCTGTTGCTGGTGTTGAGGAAGGTCAGGGCGGCGGCGCCGATGATGACGAGCGTGAAGGCGAACAGCCAGTAAGTCGGAGCGATCGCCGCAAGGACGAAGCCGAGGCCGAAAATCGCGGAGCCGTAGAGGAGATAGAGGAACCGCGGCTGCTCCCGCCCGGCGCCCATCAGCGCACCGCTCAACGTGCCGACCGCCATGATCGAGGACAGCAGCCCGTATCCTCCGGCTCCGCTGTGGAATTCCCTCACCGCCATCGTCGAAACGAAGATCGGGAAATTGAGGCCGAAGGTGCCGATCAGGAACAGCATCACCAGGACCATTGTCAGGTCCTTGCGCGCCCAGACATAGCGCAAGCCTTCGGCAAGGCTTCCGCGAGCCCGGCTTGCCCGTGCATTCGGGCGAAGCTCCCGCACGCGGAGCGCAGCCAGCGAAATCAGGACTGCCGTGAACGAAATGCCGTTGGCGAGGAAGGCCCAGCCGGTCCCGATCGAAGCGATGACCAGGCCCGCGACCGCCGGCCCCGCCATTCGGCCGGCGTTGAAGGCGGTCGAATTGAGAGCGACGGCGTTGGACAAGTCCTTGTCGCCGACCAGCTCCCCGACGAAGGTCTGCCGGGCCGGCGCGTCGAAGGCCGAAGCGCAGCCGAAAAGAAGAGCGAAGACATAGACGTGCCATAGCCGGACGACACCGGTCACGGTGAGCAGGCCCAGCGCGAAGGCGAGCAGGCCCATGATCGCCTGGGTGGCCATCAACAGCTTGCGCTGGTTGAAATGATCGGCGGCGAAGCCCGTCCACGGCAGCAGCAGAAGCTGCGGAGCGAACTGAAGCGCCATGACGATTCCGAGCGCCGAGGCATTGTTCCTGGTCAGCTCGGTAAGGACCAGCCAGTCCTGCGCCGTCCGCTGCATCCAGGTGCCGATGTTCGAAACCAGCGCTCCGCCGATCCAGACCCGGTAGTTGAAGTTGCGCAGCGAGCGAAAGGTCGCCGCCCCGGTCAGCGGCACGACTTCATCGCATCCCTGGCAAGAGTGACGTCGACGCCTGCGAGTGCGGTCACGGTCATCAAACTTTTCCTTCGTCAGACAGGGCGTCAGACCGGCGAGACCGGTCGCTTGTTCCTGCTCCGCCCGGCATTTGATATCGCCGCGGGACGGGGAGGGGCAGCATGGAATTTTTCAATTACGTGATGGTGCTTGCGTCGGTGATCGTCGGCCTCGCCGTCGCGCACCTGCTCCAGGGCGTGGTCAAGATGGCGCAGGAAGCCGACCGGACGAAACTCTATTGGGTGCACCTCCTGTGGATCGTGCTGATGTTCCACAACGCGCTTTTCTGGTGGTGGTGGGAATTCTCCCTTGGCGACACTCCGCGCTGGACGTTCGAGCTCTATATTTTCATCCTCTATTTCGCGGTCCTGCTGTACGTGATCTGCGCGATCCTGGTGCCCTCGAGCCCCGGCCATTACGCCGATTACCGGGCTTACTTCTTCGCCCGGCGGCGGTGGCTGTTCGGATTGCTACTGGTCTTCAGCCTGTTCGATTTCATCGATTCGGCCGTGAAGGGCACCGCGCACCTGGCGGCTCTCGGCTGGCCCTATTACGCGTCCGTCAGCATACGCTCGCTGCTGCTTCTCGGAGCGATGAAGACCCGGAACGAGAAATACCACGCGACGGTGGTGATCCTGTTCATCGCCAACATGGTGCTGCTGGCGTTCCTCAACTTCCACACCATGCAGTCGGCGCCCTAGCGCCGGCTCAGGCCTTTTCGGTTGCGAGCCAGCGTTCGACCGCCTCGCTTCCGCCGATGCGCTTGCCGTCGACGAAGCATTGCGGAGTGGTCTCGACGCCATGTTCCGCCTCGAACGCATCCACTTCCTCGCGGGAGCGGAGAATTCGGTCCTCGTAAGCGATACCCGCGTCATCGAGCATGCGCACGCACAGGACGCCGTAGGGGCAGGTGTGGTCGGGAAGGATCATTCGATAGAGGACGACGGACTGGGCCACTTGGAGATACTCCTGGTTTCAATGGTGAGCGCCGCAGGAGCGAAGGGGTTCCGTGGATATGTGCGCCTGCACAGAAGCTCCGCGATGGGCCTAGGTCCACGAAAACGGCGGTTAACCGCTAAATTCTCGTTTACCGCAATATTGACGAACGCGGCGGGTTGGGCTGTTCCACTGGCCAATGAAGACGATCGCCAAGTGGACTGTCGCCGCCGCGGGCGCGGCGCTCCTCGCAAGCTGCTCGACGGCTCCGCCGACACGCGTTGCAGTCGCTCCGCCGCAGCCGGAGCCGCAAGAGCTTCCCTATCGCTGGACCCAGGGCAATGCGCCGCAGGCTCACGACGATGCGATCGCGGCCTTCGGGCAGCTTCACCTGAAGCCGGGCGAGTACAAATGGGTGGCGGACATGCCGGCGACCGGCGACGCCAAGGTCGTCATCGATACTTTGACGCAGCGCTTCTACGTCTATCGAGGCGACAGGCTGGTCGGGATTTCGACCATCTCCAGCGGCAAGAAAGGCAAGGAAACGCCGCTCGGCTTCTGGAAGGTCTTCCTGAAAAAGAAGCTCGGCTACTCGCGCAAATATGACAATGCGCCGATGCCCTACATGCAGATGTACGACCACGCCGGAATCGCCTTTCACGCGGGGCCGAACCCCGGATATCCGGCGAGCCACGGCTGCGTCCGGCTTCCCAAGGCCTTTGCCGAGAAGCTGTTCGGCCTGACCAAGGTCGGGACCGAGGTCATCATCGAAGGCTAACCTGTCGCCGAGTTCATTGGGCGCCAGCCCGGCGATGCTATAGTCGGTTGGCCTGACGGCGACTGGAGCTCGGGATGGCCATACCCAGGATGATCCTGGACTGCGTGAACCTGCCGGGGCTTCGGGCGGTGCCGATCTGGCTGGGCGAGCAGCGCTTCCGGCGCTGGAAGAAGCGGAACCCCGACGGCAGCTTCGCCGACTTCTACATCGCGGATGCCGAGCGCAAGCTCGGCAAGGGCGGGCGTCACTCGACCCTTGGCGGGCGCGGCTGGACCGCTCGCTGGTCCGGAGAGGTCGATTGGGATTCCATTTCCTTCGCCAATCGTGGGCTGGTGAACTGGCGGCAGATTCTCGACCTCGGCCTCGATCCCGGCATGCGGTGCGTGGACTTCGGATGCGGGAGCCTTCGGCTGGGCCAGCACGCGATCCGCTATCTCGCGCCCTCGAGCTACTGGGGCATCGATCTCACCGACACCTTCATGAATGTGGGAATGCGGCTTCTTCCCGCCGATCTCGTCAGCTCGAGGAAGCCCCGGTTTGGAGTGATCGCCGACCCGCTCCTGGCGCAGATCCGCGAGTGGCAGCCTGACTTCATCTTCGCCAACGCGGTTCTTCAGCACGTCCCGCCGGCCGAACTGCCGCTGTTCTTCCAGCGGATTGCGGCGATGATGACCCCCCGCACCCGCGCCTATATCCTCTACGTGTCGGCCCCGCGTCTCCGGCGCATCAAGGCGGTGAGCTGGGCCTATCCGCCGACGCTTCTCGAGGAGCAGGCGAGGATCGCCGCGCCCGATTTTCACGTACGGACAGTCGGAGCGCAGGCCGCCTATGACCGGATCGCCGGCGGCGGACGCATGATCCTGTGCATCGAGCCCCGCGCGGGCAAAGTGAACCGCATTTAATTCCTCCGTCACGGTGCGGCGAAACTCGACTCCCTAATCGCGGGCCATCGGCAATCCTGCCGGTTAGGAGACCTGGAATGAAACGCATTCTCGCATCCGTGGCGGTGCTCGGCCTGATGGCGAGCCCGGCCGTGGCCGCCACCGCCGCCAAGACCAAGCCGGCGGCCGCCCAGACCACCCAGAAGCCCGACACGAAGGCTGCGGCGAAGACTGCCCAGACGAATGCCAAGGCCAAGGGCAAGGCGAAGACGAACCAGAAGAAGGCCAAGTAAAGGGCTTCGAAGCTGTCCGTCCGGCGTCTGCCCTCCTGTGCGCCGGACGGGCGTTCGTCGGCCTAACATCCGGCGGATGAAAGACTTTTAATGGCCGATCCACGCGGGTGAGAGCTTCGCCCCGCTATTCGCCACGGTAGCGCATTCACGCGCATGGAGGAGAGACAGTGATGAAGATGGCACTGGCAACACTCGCGGCGTTCTCGCTTGTTGCAACGCCGATCTACGCCGCCAACGCGGCGCCGGCGAAAACCACGACCAAGGCGAGCACCTCGGTCGCCAAGCAGGCGAAGGCCGAGGGCGAGTCCGTCAAGACGGAAGCCAAGGAAGTTCGACACCACGCGGCCGTCAAGCACAGCTACGGCAAGTATCGGCGCTGCGGTCCGTCGCACATGGCGAGCAACCATCACAAGACGATGCACCACAAGGCTGCGGCCAAGACCGCGACCAAGAAGGGCTAAGTCAGAGCGGCCGTCCGTCCGGCGTCTGTTCCCCCTGTACGCCGGGCGGACACCGCCCGTTCATCAAGGCGGTTGCAATTCCGCCGCCGCAAAGGGACAGCGGGAAGCGATGGGCCGCAAGATCCTCTTAGTCGAAGACGACCGCGAGACCGCATCCTATCTGATGCGCGGACTTGCCGAAGAGGGCCACAGCGTCGAGCATGTGACCGACGGCCGGGAAGGCCTGTTCCGCGCCAGCGACGGAACCTACGACCTCGTCATCCTCGACCGGATGCTTCCGCTTCTCGACGGGCTCGCCGTTCTTCGCGCCCTGCGTGCCGCGGAGATTGCGACCCCGGTCCTGATCCTCTCCGCCTTGGCCTCCGTCGGCGACCGGATCGAGGGGCTGGAATGCGGCTCCGACGATTATCTGGTCAAACCCTTTTCCTTCGCGGAATTGACGGCGCGCGCCAACGCGCTGTTCCGCCGCAATGAATCGCGGCCGACCGCCGACCCGCGAATTACGGTCGCCGACCTGGAGATCGATCCGCTGTCGCGAACCGTGAAGCGCAGCGGCAAGAAGATCGACCTCAAGCCGCGCGAATATCTGCTTCTCGAATATTTCGCCCGGAACGAAGGCAAGATCGTGACCCGGACGATGCTGTTGGAGAAAGTCTGGGATTATCATTTCGATCCCGGCACCAACGTCATCGACGTCCACGTCAGCCGGCTTCGGCGAAAGCTCGAAGACGGGTTCGACCGGCCGCTTCTGCACACCGTACGCGGAGCCGGGTACAGGCTCGAAGGCTAGGGTCCGGCAGCGATGCCGACGAGCATACGCATCGCGCTGCTCGCGGCGCTGCTTGCGCTGGCTTCCAACGTCGCCGTCATCGGCTTCATCCACTGGCAGACCTATGACGAAAGCGTCGCGACTTTGCGCCGCCAGGTCACCGACCAGAGTTATTTCCTGGCCGACATCTACCACGAGGGCGGGCTCGACGCGCTGCAAAGCGCGATGGACGAGGTCGACGCCGACGACCCGCAGGCAAAGGCCGGGCTGCTCGATCGCCGCGGCCGCCCCGAGTTCGGCGATTTCGCGCTCGTTCAGACCGACCTTTCGGACGGCTATCGCACAGCCCTCGTCCGCCTTCAGGACGAAAACGTTTCGCGCGAGGCGGCGGTCTACCTGCATCGGATGCGCAACGGCGAGTGGCTGATCAGCGCGCGAATCGCGGGCGAGGGCCTGGCGCTGAGGCAGACCTTGCAGCGATCCTTGTGGATCGGGCTCGCGCTCGCGCTGCTGCTGGGCCTGGCCTGCGGAGTGATCGTCGCCCGGTACGTCGGCCGAAGCGTCCGCGCCGTGGCGAGGGTGGCCGACCGGATCGGGAGCGGGGACCTTCGCCAGCGCGTGCCGGTGCGGGGTACCCGCGATCCCTTCGACGCGCTCGCCCGGCAGATCAATGCCATGCTCGACCGAATCAACACGTTGATGGACGAGCTGTCGATCCTGACCGACGCCCTCGCTCACGACCTGCGCTCGCCGGTCGGGCGCATCCGGGCGGCTGCGGACGCGGCGCTTACTGCCGAGTCGCCGGAACGGAGCGAGCAGTTGCTCGCCGGAATCATCCAGCAGGCGGATTCGCTGATGCGGATCCTGACGACGATCCTGGAAATCGGCCGATCAGAAGCGCTGACCACCCGCAAGCAGTTCGCCTGGTTCGACGCGGGCGAACTCGTCGCGGAGCTCGCCGAAATGTACGAGCCGGTCGCCGACGAAGCGGGGGCAAGCCTCGTCCTCCACCGCCCGCGCGGGGAGCTTGCGGTCAACGGCCATCGGCAGCTGCTTGCCCAGGCGCTGAGCAACCTTATCGAAAATGCGATCAAATATGGCGCGTCGGGCGGGGAAATCGCACTCGGCGCCGTTCGCGACGACGGCCAGGTGGCGCTCACCGTCAGCGACCGCGGTCCGGGCATTCCCGAGCAGAATCGCGACGAGGCGAAACGCCGCTTCCGGCGGCTGGATTCGAGCCGCTCGCTGGAGGGTGCCGGGCTGGGTCTGGCGCTCGCCGAGGCCATTGCCCACCTTCACGGGGGCGAGCTCGTGCTTGGCGACTGCAATCCCGGGCTGAGGACCACGATCGAGATCCCGGTGCATCCCGCTCCGCGCGACAAGAGCGCTCTTGCGCCGGTCAGGCCCTGAGGGCAGGTTCCCTGGCAAAAGGGGCACGCGATGATCGACCAACGCTTTTCGCCGCAACCGCTGGCCGGCTGGTACAGGATCGCGGCGATTGCCGCCTTGCTCTTCATGGCCGCCGCCTGCGCGATGTACGGTCTCCACGTCGCCACCAACCCGCAATCGCTTCCGCTCGACCAGCGGACCGTGTTCGAAGCCGAGCCATTGTGGGTGACCAGCGCCTTTGGGTTGGGCGCCGTCGCCGGGCTCGCTGCAAGCGCGATGCTGGTGGTCCGCCGGAAGATGGCGCAGCCGCTGATGCTGATCTCGCTCGTCGCGATGCTCGCCTGGCTCGCCGGGCTTTTGCTTGTGCCGGGACTACGCGACGTGATCACGACCAACGACATCGCCGTCGCGATCCTCGTCGCCGCGATCACCTGGACGATCTTCTGGTTCGCCCGGCACTCCGCGCAACGCGGGTGGCTGCGCTAGAGAGTCGCGATCATCGCCGCAAAGGTTCGGGGGGTCTTTCGGTCGCGCAATTCGGGAAAGCGGGCGCGCCGGAGCGCGCCCGAGGAGTCTAAAGCCTAGCGCGGCTTTTTCTTCGCTTTTTTCACCGGCTTCTGCGGCTGGTCGTCGGTCGTCGCTGCCGGTGAGGAATCGTCGCCGCTGCTCGCCTGTGCGGGAGGCGTTGCCGGAGTGGCCGGATCCGCAGGAGTCGCGGCGGTAGCCGGTGTTGCCGCGGTGCCGGCCGATGGATCGGCGGGAGTGGCTGGCGTCGCGCCGTCGGACGGCGTCGCCGGTACTGCCGGAGCAGCACCTTGAGTCGGTTGATTGGAATCGGGCTGGCTAGCGAGGGCCGCTCCCGCTCCGAGCGCCAGCGCGGCGCTTGCGGCGATCAGCTTCAGCGTCATCGTTCTTGGTCCTTTCGTTTGCGCACCCAAGGTGCGGCGGCAACAGCCGATATCGAAAGGGCAGGTTCCCGGGTTTCCCGGCATTATCGGCAGGACGTTACGGGGCGGCGGTTGCCGAAGCAGCCGTTAACGCAGGATTCTTAGGAGCGATCTGCAACGGACCAGCGGGATTCGTGCTGGCCGACCGAAGCCAGCTCGACTGCGGCGGGCGCGGTCGCGCTCTGTACGAGGGCGCTTCTCATGCTTTGCGACGCGGGCAGCGCGGCCGGAAACGCAATCAGGGCCGCCAGCGCGACGTCGGTCACCAGGCGGCGATCGAACATCGGATAAACTCCACTTCTCGTCCACGGCGCGCCATTGGCGCCGCACTTGCCCGTTCGACGGCTGTTAAGCGGGAAAGGTTCCATCGGTTACGGCGAGCAGTTGAGCGGACGGGCTTGGCTGTCCTGCCCGCCAGCCCTAGAAGCCGCGCAATGTCGAAGGTCACGATCGATACGGGCACCAGCCGGGCCACTCCGTCGCCAGTGCCGGGCAAGCGGATGACGGTTCCCTCGATTCGCGCCCGCAAGGCGGGAGGAACGACCGAGCAGCCGCTGGTGATGCTCACCGCCTACACGATGCGCATGGCGCAGCTGCTCGATCCTTATTGCGACATGCTGCTGGTCGGCGACAGCCTTGGGCAGGTGATTTACGGCCTGCCTTCGACCATTCCCGTCACTCTCGACATGATGTGCGCTCACGGAGCGGCCGTCGTCCGGGGAAGCTGGCATGCGCTGGTCGGCGTCGACATGCCGTTCGGAAGCTATGAGCAGTCGCCCGAGTTCGCCTTCGCCAGCGCGTCGCGGATCATGAAGGAGACCGGCTGCGCGGCGGTGAAGCTGGAAGGCGGCGAGGCGATGGCGGAGACGATCGCCTTTCTCACGCTGCGCGGAATCCCGGTGATCGGCCACGTCGGCCTGACTCCGCAGGCGGTGAACATGCTCGGCGGTTACGGCGTCAGGGGCCGCGAGGGCATCGAGGCCGAGAAGATCCTGGCCGATGCCCGAGCCGTCGCCGAGGCCGGCGCCTTCGTCATGGTCGTCGAGGGCGTGATGGAGGAGCTGGCGAGCCGAATCTCCAGGGAGGTGGCGGTGCCGGTGATCGGGATCGGCGCCTCGCCCGAATGCGACGGGCAGGTGCTGGTGACGGAGGACATGCTCGGCCTGTTCGAGCGGACTCCGCGGTTCGTGAAGCGCTATGACGACATGGCCGAGCGCATCGGCAGGGCCGCGCAAGCCTATGCCGATGAAGTCCGCTCGCGCAGCTTCCCGTCCGCCGACCAGACCTACCGCCCGAAATAGCCCGATTTCCCGTCGGCGCGTGGCCCCTTTGCCTTTCCCGCTCCAGCCGCTAGACGATGCGCCGCCAGCTTTCGTTCATCTACCCTGGGGGAAGGAAGCGGCCAGAGAATCCACCCGTTTTCCAGCTCGAGGCTGTCCTTGGCTTTAACTCCCGATACCCCGAACGAGGCATTCCTTCGCGAGGTCGACGACAACCTCCGCCGGGACCAGATGGAGCAGTTCGCGAAGCGCTACGGCAAATGGCTGATCGCGCTGGTCGTGGTCTTCCTCGTCGCAGTCGGCGGCTATCTCTACTGGCAGAAGAAGCAGCAGGAGAAAGCGAGCGCGCAGTCCGAAGAGCTGATGTCGATCTATAACGACATCGGCGCCGGCAAGACCGATGCGGCGAAGAAGAGGCTTCAGCCGCTGGAGACGTCGGGAAGCGACGTCGTGCGGTCCCTGGCGCTGCTCACCGAGGCGGCGATCGCGCTCGACGCGAACGACCGCGACACCGCGCTTTCGAAATATAATGCCATTGCTTCCGACAAGGGCGTGCCCGACCCGTATCGCAACCTTGCCCTGGTGAGGGCGACGACCCTCGAATTCGACAAGCTCAAGCCCGAAGACGTGATCTCGAGGCTCGAGCCGCTGACTAAGCCGGGCAACCCCTGGTTCGGATCGGCTGGCGAGCTGACCGCTATGGCCTATATCAAACAGGGCAAGAACGAGCAGGCGGGCCGCCTGTTCGCCGCCATTTCGGCCGACAAGCAGGTCCCGGAAACGATCCGCAACAGGGCCGTCCAGATTGCTGGAACGCTGGGCGTCGACGCCAGCGCCGTACAACCCGCGCAGCCAGGAACCACCGAATGAACGTCAGGCAGTTGAGGACCGGAATCATCTTGGCGATGGCGCTGGCGGCCGGTGGCTGCGGCATCTTCGGCCACAAGAAGGCATCGACGCCGGTGCTTGGCGAACGGATCGCCGTGCTCGCGACCGAAAGCGACGTGTCCGTCGACCCGGCGACGGCCGCGCTCCCGATGAGCCTTCCGGCACCGGTCGTGAACCCGGCGTGGAGCCAGTCGGGCGGAAACGCATCCAAGGCGATGGGTCATGTCGCTCTCGGAGCTTCGATCGCGCAGGCCTGGGAGGCCTCGATCGGCCAGGGCACGTCGCTCGCCGCGCGGCTCGCTGCGGCCCCGATCGTTGCCGACGGCCGAGTCTATACGATCGACACCCTGGCCACGGTCCGTGCGTTCGACGCACAGACGGGAGCGCCGCTCTGGCGGACCCAGTTCGGGACCGAGAAGGGCAATGACTCGGCGCTGTTCGGCGGCGGCCTCGCTTATGCGAACGGTCGGATCTACGCGACCAACGGGCTTGGCTTCGTCGATGCTCTCGACGCCACCAACGGCGGCGTCGTGTGGCAGGTTCGCCCCGGCGGCCCGCTTCGCGGATCGCCCACCGTGGCCGGCGATGCCGTCTACGTGATGAGCCAGGACAACCAGATTTACTCGCTCAAGCTCGAGGACGGCTCGACCAACTGGAGCGCCGCCGCCGCCCTCGAGATCGCCGGGATCTTCGGAGTCGCCTCGCCGGCCTATGCGCAGGGCACGATCGTCGCCGGCTTTTCCTCCGGCGAGCTCAACGCCTATCGCTACGAGAACGGCCGTGTCGTGTGGCAGGACGCACTCGCTCGAACCAGCATTCGAACCAGCGTGTCGTCGCTGTCCGACATCGATGCCGATCCGGTCATCGATAACGGGCAGGTGATCGCGATCGGCCAGGGCGGCCGAATGGTCGGGATGGAGCTCATCACCGGGCAGCGCATGTGGGAGCTGAACCTCGCCGGGATCGCGACCCCGTGGGTCGCGGGCGACTGGGTGTTCGTCGTCACGAGCGACGCCAAACTGATGGCCATTGCCCGCAACAACGGCAAGGTCCGTTGGATCACCCAGCTTCCCGAGTTCCGCAACGCGAAGAGCAAGAACGGCCCGATCAATTATGCCGGGCCGATCCTCGCCGGCGGCCGGCTGATCGTGACCGCAACCAACGGCGCGATCACCTTCGTCAATCCGGACAGCGGCGCGACCGAAGGGCAGACCGCGATCAAGACAAGCATCAGCCTTCCGCCGATCGCAGCCAACAACACGCTCTACGTGCTCGACGACAGCGGACGGCTGCACGCCTTTCGGTAGTTAATTCCTCCCTGTCGCGAAGCGAGGGGGAGGGGGACCGCTCAGCGTAGCTGAGTGGTGGAGGGGCCCCTCCGTCAGCGCTTCGCGCTGCCACCTCCCCACGAGCTACGCTCGCAGGGAGGACCTTGATACGCTAACGGCTCAAATCATGCTTCCAATCGTCGCCATCGTCGGCCGACCCAACGTCGGGAAATCGACCCTGTTCAACAGGCTCGTCGGCAAGAAGCTCGCGCTCGTCGACGACATGCCGGGCGTGACCCGCGACCGTCGCGAAGGGGATGCGCGACTTCTCGGACTCGAATTCCGGGTGATCGACACCGCCGGTTACGAGGACGAGGACGGCCACACCCTGCCCGGGCGGATGCGGGCGCAAACGGAGGCGGCGGTTCGCGATGCCGACGTTGCCTTGTTCCTGATCGACGCCCGCGAAGGCGTAACCCCGCTGGATTCGGAAATCGCGCGCTGGCTCCGTGCGGGCAAGACGCCGGTCGTGGTCGTTGCCAACAAGGCGGAAGCGAAGGTGGCGGAGGCGGGTGTGCTCGACGCCTACCGGCTCGGTCTTGGCGACCCGGTGCCGGTGAGCGCGGAACATGGCGAGGGCGTCGTGGACCTCTTCGAGGCGCTCCGGCCGCTGGTCGAGCGCGAAGAGGCAGAGGACGAGCAAGTCGACGGCGACGAGGCGGATACGCCGCTGAAGCTCGCCATCGTCGGGCGGCCCAACGCGGGCAAGTCCACGCTCGTCAACCAGATGCTGGGCGAGGAGCGACTGATCACCGGGCCGGAAGCGGGGATCACCCGCGATTCCATCACGCTCGATTGGCAATGGCAGGACAAAGCGGTCCAGATCGTCGACACCGCCGGGCTCAGGAAACGCGCCAAGGTCACGGACAAGCTGGAGCGGCTGTCCGGCGCCGACGCCCGACGCTCGATCGACATGGCGGAAGTGGTCGTCCTGCTTCTCGATGCGACGCGAGGCCTCGAGGCGCAGGACCTGAGGATCGCGGAGTTGGTGATCGAAGAGGGGCGCGCGCTGATCATCGCCGTCAACAAATGGGACGTGGCGGAGAATGCGTCGTCGCTGTTCAACGGGATCAAGGCCGCGCTCGAGGAAGGGCTGGCGCAGATCAAGAATATTCCGGTGCTGACCGTGTCGGCAAAGACCGGGAAGGGCATCGACCAGCTGCTCGGCGCGGCGTTCGAGCTTCGGGAGCAATGGTCGCGGCGGATCGGCACCGGCGAGCTCAACCGGTGGTTCGAAGCCGCGGTGGAAGCGAATCCGCCGCCAGCGCCGGGCGGAAAGCGGATCAAGTTGCGCTACATCACGCAGGTGAAGACGAGGCCGCCGAGCTTCGTCGTCTTCGGGACCCGCGTGGACCAGCTTCCCGAAAGCTACCGTCGGTATCTGCTCAACTCGATGCGGCGCGAGCTGGGGCTTGGGCCCGTGCCGCTCCGCCTGACGATGCGCGCTCCGAAGAACCCGTTCGACAGGGCTCGATAAACGAAATTTTACACTTTGCGGCGTAGGTCGCGGGCGTGAGACCACTGCCCGGACGACGGGCGCGAGGAGAATTTGGTGAGCGACGACCAGGACCTCGTCGATTGGGTGCATTTCGAAAAGAGCCGGCTCGAGCTTGGGCCCGGCTTCATCCGCATCCTCGGCTATTTCCGTGAGGACGGGGTGAAATCGCTCGGCCAGATCGAGCAGGCGATGCGCGAGCAGAACACGGCTGCGCTTGTCATCCCGGCACACACATTGAAGGGCGAGTCGCGCCAATTGGGCGCAGAGCCGCTCGCCAAGGTGGCGGAGCTGATCGAATCGACCGCCCGTTTCTGTGTCGAAAGCCACCGCTTTCCCGACGAGCTCGTTCCGAAGGTCGTCGAGCTGCGGCGGATCTTCGAGCAGACGGTCCAGCAATTCGACAAGGCGACGAACCCGCTGATGGCGCGCAACCGGCCGAGCCCGGCTGGATTCGGCCGCAAGGCGACCAACCAGAATTTCGGCCGGATTTGAGGGTTATCCCCTCCCGCTTGCGGGAGGGGAAGAGCCGCGCAGCGGCGAAGGGGCGGGCATGTTCGCTTCAGAAACGATCTCGGCAGGCCCACCCCCGGCCCCTTCCGCAAGCGGGAGGGGAGATGTTTTCCGCATCGGCTGAAGCTTCCACCGCGACAGGCTCCGCCACGCCCATTCGAACGGGCCGTAGTTGAACCGTTCGAGCCAGGGCTTCGACCAAAGCAGCATCAGGGCCCAGACGAGCGGAGCAAGCAGCCACGCCTGCCACCGCGAGACGCTTCCGTAGAGCCCGAGTCCCCAGCCGTAGAAGACCAGGCTCGCGACGATGCTGGTGCCGAGATAGTTGGTGAACGCGCACCGGCCCGCTGCTGCAATGCGCTGGGTCAGCGGTCCGTTTTGCCGGGAAAGCAAGATGATGAGCGCCGCGTAGCCCAGCGCCATGACGGTGATGAACGGCGTCTCGGCGACGATGAAGGCGGACATCATCCCGACGGAGTAGAAATTCGACGACACGTCGTACGCCACCGTTCCCAGCCCGGCCACCGCGCCCACTCCAAGCGCGGGAATCAGGAGCCGCCGGTAGCGCGAATCCGCCCATTGGCCGGCAAGGAAGCCCGACTTGTAAGCGGCCATCCCGATCAGCATCAGCCCGACGGTATCCATCAGGAAGGGCAGGTTGTTGCCAAAGACGCTTGTCCAGCGCGCCAGGTTGCGGGCGACGAAATGGCCGTAGCTTCCGAGATGGAACGCCTTGTCCTTCGCGATCTCCGCCGCGGACGGGTAAAGGCTGCCCAGCCCCTCGTTCCACTCGCGGATCGCCTTGGCGGTCGCTCCCGGCGCATGTGCGGCCAGGTCGGCGAGATATTGGCTGTGAAGGAATAGCGCGAACAGAATCATGTTCGCGGCGAGCAGAGCGGCGCCGAGCGCGATCAGCTTCTCGACCGCCATTCGCCTGCACAGGAAGGCGATCAGGCCGCTCACCGCATAGAGCGTCAGGATGTCGCCGAACCAGATGAAATAATAATGGACGAGGCCGAAGCCGAGCAGCACCACCATCCGCCGGAAATGGGTCCACCATCCCGATCGTCCGGCAGCTTCCGCGCGCTCGATCACCAGCAGCATCGAGGCGCCGAACAGCATCGAGAAGAGCGTCCGCATCTTGCCGTCGATGAGGACCATGTTCGCCGCCCACAGGGCGAGGTTGGCGCCGCTGTGCCCGCCATAGGCCGCCGGGTTGAAATAGGCGGACTCGATCATCGCAAAGCCGATCACGTTGACCGAGAAGATGCCCATCACCGCGACTCCGCGGATGACGTCGAGGGTGAGGATCCGGTCGGGTGCAGTGGTCGCCATTCTCGCGCTCCCCCTGTGCGGAAATCAGGCGGCGGCAGCCGTGATTTGAATCTCTTCCTTCATTGTCCGCCGGGCAACGGAAACGAACACCAGGCCGACGAGGATGATGTGAGCGAACAGCTGCGTCGCGATCGAAATCGGCTTGGGCGGGAAAGCGCCTGGAAAGCGAAGCGGGACGACGAGAAGGTCCAGGACGATATAGGTCACCACGCCATAGGCGAGGGCCGTTCTTAGCGGCGTCTCCAGCAGCGCCGGGCGGGCCCGGGCCAGCATCATGAATATGGCGGCCATTATCGCCATCAGGGCGAAGTGAACCGCGAGCCCGAGGATCGCGCCCGCTGTTCCCATGTCGATGGCCGGCGGAAATGGCCCCGACGCGACGAAGCGCAACATGTCCGCGGGCGCGCGCCCGTTGAGCAAGGTCAGGACCGTCGCAAGCAGGATATCGAGCGTGCCGCTGATCAGTGTAGCGAGCGCAATCGGCTTCAGCATCGAGAGCCCCTTTTCGAAGAGGCTAGCGCGCTGCCGCGCAATGTCTAGGCCAGCGCGGCGTTGTCGCCCATCAGCCGCGGGAAGAAGCCCTCGTGCGCGCGGCGCAGGTCGTCGAGCATTGCCGTGAATCCCGGGCCGGAGACCGCATGGCCGCCGGTCTTCCCGATCGCGGCGGCGAAGATATTCGCTTCGCTGGCAAGAGCGACCACGGCTTCCGGGTCGGTCGTCGTCACGAGCGCCCGTCCCTGGTCTTCGCCGAACAGGATCGCGGCAGGGTTGGGCACCTGCGGTAGCGTGATCTCGACGCCGATATTTCCTGCCAGCGCCATTTCGGCGATGGCGACGAGCGCGCCGCCGTCGGAGATGTCGTGCGCGGCGCTGATCGCGCCTTCCTCGATGAGCCGGCGCAGAAGCTCGCCCAGGCGACGCTCGACTGCCAGGTCGACCGAAGGCGGCGGACCTTCGCGGCGGCCGTGACACACATCAAGCCAGCGAGACTGCCCGACATGACCGGTCGAGTGGCCCAACAGGACAAGGGTCTCCCCTTCGGACTTGAAGCCGACCGTCGCCATGCTGGAATAGTCGTCGAGAAGGCCGACGCCGCCGATCGCGGGCGTAGGGAGGATCGCGAGACTCGAGCCGTCGTCGTTCCGGGTCTCGTTGTAGAGCGAGACGTTGCCGCTCACGACGGGGAAGTCGAGCGCTCGGCACGCCTCTGCCATGCCTTCGATGCAGCCGACGAACTGACCCATGATCTCCGGCCGCTGCGGGTTGCCGAAGTTGAGACAATTGGTGATCGCCAGGGGACGCGCTCCGACTGCGGAAAGGTTGCGATAGGTCTCGGCGACCGCTTGGCGACCGCCCTCGACGGGGTCGGCGTAGCAATAGCGCGGCGTGACGTCGGCGGTCATCGCCAGCGCCTTGTTCGATCCGTGGACCCGGACCACCGCAGCATCGCCGCCCGGAGTCTGGACCGTGTCGGCGCCGACGGTCTGGTCATACTGCTCCCACACCCAGCGGCGGCTGGCGAGATTGGGCGAGCCGATCAGCTTCAACAGGTCCGCCGCGATGTCGCTGCTTCCGGGGACGTCGCTCAGAGGCTCCGGCCCCTTGGGGATGGCGTAGGGCCGCTCATAGCAGGGCGCCTCGTCCGCCAGCGGGCCGAGCGGGATGTCGCAGACCACCTCGCCGTTGAACTCCAGCACCATGTGCCCGGTGTCGGTCACCTCTCCGATCACCGCGAAATCGAGCTCCCACTTGCGGAAGATCGCTTCCGCTTCGGCCTCGCGGCCGGGCTTGAGGACCATGAGCATCCGCTCCTGGCTCTCGGAGAGCATCATTTCGTACGGGGTCATTCCGGTTTCGCGAACCGGCACCTTGTTCATGTCGAGCCGGATTCCGGCACCGCCCTTCGACGCCATCTCGACCGAGGAGGAGGTGAGGCCCGCGGCGCCCATGTCCTGGATGGCGACGATGGCGTCGGTGGCCATCAGTTCGAGGCAGGCTTCGATGAGGAGCTTTTCGGTGAAGGGATCGCCGACCTGGACGGTGGGGCGCTTCTCCTCGCTGTCCTCGTCGAAATCGGCGGACGCCATGGTCGCGCCGTGGATTCCGTCGCGGCCCGTTTTCGACCCCACATAGACGATCGGATTGCCGATGCCGGTGGCGGCCGAATAGAAAATCTTGTCGGTCCTGGCGACGCCGACCGTCATCGCATTGACGAGGATGTTGCCGTTGTAGCTGGGGTCGAAATTGACCTCGCCGCCGACGGTCGGGACTCCGACGCAATTGCCGTAGCCGCCGACCCCGTGGACGACTCCCGCGACCAGGTGCCGGGTCTTGGGATGGTCCGGAGAGCCGAAGCGCAGCGCGTCGAGATTGGCGATCGGGGGGGCGCCCATCGTGAACACTGCGCGAAGGATCCCGCCGACACCGGGGGCGGCGCCCTGGTAGGGCTCGATGTAGGAGGGGTGGTTATGGCTCTCCATCTTGAAGATCGCCGCGTCGCCGTCGCCGATGTCGATCACCCCCGCATTCTCGCCCGGGCCGCAGATCACCCACGGCGCCTCCGTCGGGAGTTTCTTGAGGTGCACCCGGCTCGACTTGTACGAGCAATGCTCCGACCACATGACGGAGAAGATGCCGAGCTCGACCAGATTCGGCTCTCGGCCAAGCGCCTTCAGGATGCGCGCATATTCCTCGTCGCTAAGGCCATGCTGAGCGACGATTTCGGGTGTGATTCGGGAAGCTTCGAGGACGTCCATGCGCGGCCCCTTAGCCGTCCGCGCTTGCCGGGGCTAGGCTGGCGTCAGACGTCCTGCCGGGCGAAGGGAACCCCGGAAAAGACGAAGGTCTGGGGCTTTCCGTTCGCGACGTCGGCGAAAGACGCGCGTTCGGGCGTCCAGCTTTCCTCGCCGACCCGCCACAGGTTCCTGCCCGACGGGATCAGCGGCGTTTCGGTGCCCGCCCAAAGCTTTCCGCCGCGTTCGACGATCACGTTCGTTCCCCACCACGGGCTGTCGTTCACATAGGTGCCGGCAAGCCGCGCAAGTTCGGGATCGCTCGGCGCCACGTGCAAGGCCGCCCCGTCGCGAACGAA
>JBQCIU010000020.1:0-23033 GCA_051953395.1 Sphingomicrobium sp. | reverse complement strand
CCGAGCCTGTTCCGAAGGGCGGGCTCGACCGCGCTCACCGACCGGCGGGGCGAGTGCGTCTATGGCGGCTGCCCGCATTACCGCCGCTGCTTCATCGAGCGCGCCGAACGCGCCGGACGCGAGGCGGACCTGGTAATCGCGAATCACGCGCTCGTGATGATCAATGCCGCGCGGTCCCGCGAAACGGCGCCGCAGCAGATCGTGTTCGACGAAGGCCATCATCTGTTCGACGCCGCCGATTCCACCTTTGCCGTGGCTTTGAGCGGGCAGGAGGCGATCGAGATGCGGCGGTGGATCGTCGGACCGGAAGGCCGGTCGCGGGGCCGACGGCGCGGCCTTGCGGCTCGGTTGATGGATGTCGCTTCCTATGACGACGAGGGCGGCCGGGCGCTGGAGCAGGCGATCGAGGCGGCGCGGGGGCTGCCGTCGGACGGCTGGATCGGGCGCATCGCCGAGGGGGCGCCGTTCGGCCCGGTCGAGGCTCTCCTCGCCGAAGTGCGCGGCACGGTTTACGCGCGGGCCAAGGCGCAGGACGCCGGCTATGGGCTGGAGACGGAGCTCGCCTCGCCCGACGGCGCGCTTGTCGACCGGGCTGCGTCCGCGCTGGAATCGCTCGAGGCGCTGCACAAGCCGCTTTCGGTCCTGTCCCGCCGGCTGGAAGCCGTGCTCGAAGACGCCCCCGACTGGCTCGACAACCAGGCGCGGGCGCGCGTCGAGGGCGCGATCAATGGGCTGAAATGGCGGCGCGAGACCTTGTCCGCATGGGCGGCGCTGCTGGCCCGGATCGGCGGTGCGGCGGACGCGGATTTCGTCGACTGGCTCGCGGTGGAGCGGGTCGACGGGCGCGAATATGATATCGCCATCCACCGCCGCTGGCTCGACCCGACCCGGCCGCTGGCCGAGGTGGTGCTGAAGCCGGCGCAGGGTGTCGTCGTCACCTCGGCCACCTTGCGCGGCGGCGACGAGTGGGAAACGGCCGATCAGCGAACCGGCGCCGCCCACCTCGACTCGGTCGTCGGCCATTTCGAGGCCGAGAGCCCGTTCGATTACGGCGCCTGCTCCGAAGTGCTGATCGTCACCGATATCCGCCAGGGCGACATCGCCGGATTGGCGGGCGGCTATGCACGGCTCATCGAGGCGGCAGAAGGCGGGACGCTCGGGCTGTTCACAGCGATCGCGCGGCTGAAGGCGGTGCATGCGCGAATCGCCGACCGGCTTGCCCGGGCAGGGCTTCCGCTTCTCGCCCAGCACGTGGACCCGATCGACCCCGGAACGCTCGTCGACATTTTCCGCGACGATCCTCGCGCCTCGCTTCTCGGCACCGATGCGCTTCGCGACGGGGTCGACGTTCCGGGCGAGTCCCTCCGGCTGGTGGTGATGGAGCGGGTGCCGTGGCCGCGGCCGACCGTGCTTCACGCCGCCCGGCGAATGGCCGGCCGGGGGAGCGCCTATGACGACCGGGTGGTTCGCGCCAGGCTGGCCCAGGCGTTCGGACGCCTGATCCGCCGCGAAGGCGACCGCGGAGTGTTCGTCATCCTGTCGGCGGCAATGCCGTCGCGGCTTCTCCGGGCCTTTCCGCCGGGCGTTCGAGTGAGCCGAGTGCTCCTGGATGTCGCAATCGAGCGCGTGCGGGCGACTTTATCGAGCCCTGCGGCGGCCGCTTCAGTCGCGCAGAGCGGAAGCGAGGCGGTCGCGAATTTCGACTAGCCGCTCGAAGTCGATCGAAGGCCGGCGCTCGCGCTCCGCCTGCGGCTCGGAGCCTTCGACCGTCGCCTGCTCGACCGGCTCGGCCGCGGGTTCGGGGGCGGCGCGTCCGTCGTCGCGCTGGCGCAGCACCTTCTGGACTCCGCGCACCGTATAGCCCTCCTCATTGAGGAGGCGGTTGATCCGGCGGGCAAGTTCGACGTCGTCCGGGCGATAGTAGCGGCGGTTTCCGGCGCGCTGGAGCGGCTTCAGTTGGGGAAACTTGGTTTCCCAATAGCGCAGGATGTGCTGGGCGATCCCCAGCTCGCTCGACAGCTCGCCGATGGTCTTGAACGCGCCCGGTGCCTTGTCGCCGGTCGCCACTGCCGCCACGTCTATCTGGCGATCCGGTCGCGGAGGATCTGGCTGGCGCGGAACGTCATCACGCGCCGCGGAGCGATCGGCACTTCGATGCCGGTCTTCGGGTTGCGCCCGATGCGCTGGCCCTTGTCGCGAAGAATGAAGCTGCCGAAGCCGGAAATCTTGACGTTCTGCCCTTCCGACAGAGCGTGGCACATGTGGTGCAGGACCCGCTCGACGAAATGCGCCGATTCGGCGCGCGAAAGGCCCAGGTTGCGATGAACGACGTCGGCCAGGTCGGCGCGAGTGAGCGTTCCGGAAAGCCCCGGCTGCCCGTTCATCCGTGCGATTCCCAAATCGGCCATCTGCTTCTCTCCCGCCCCGTCCCTTGGCTCCGATTCCGGTTCACGACCGTAACGGAAATGTCTTTCGTCGGCAATTCGACCTTGGCCGAATTTCCAGCCTTATTCAATATTTGAGCGCAGCGGCGCCCCACGTGAATCCGCCGCCCATCGCCTCGAGGACGACGAGGTCGCCGCGCTTGATCCGGCCGTCCCGGACGGCTGTGTCGAGCGCCAGAGGAACCGACGCCGCGGACGTATTGGCATGCTGGTCGACGGTGACCACGACCTTTTCCGCCGGAAGGCCCAGCTTCTTCGCGGTCGCGTCCAGGATCCGCGCGTTCGCCTGGTGCGGAACGACCCAGTCGACGTCCGATGCCTCGAGGCCCGCCGCCGCAAGCACTTCGCTCAGCACATCGGCGAGATTGACCACGGCGTGGCGGAAAACCTCCCGGCCCTTCATCCGAAGCTTGCCGACCGTTCCGGTCGTCGAGGGGCCGCCGTCGACGAACAGCATGTCGTTATGCCGGCCGTCCGCGTGGAGCCGGGTGGCGAGGATTCCGCGCTCGCCGTCCTGCGCCTCGAGGACGAGCGCTCCCGCGCCGTCGCCGAACAGGACGCAGGTGGCGCGATCGTCCCAATCGAGGATTCGGCTGAACGTTTCCGCGCCGATCACCAGCGCCCGCTTCGCCGCTCCGGAGCGCAACATCGAATCGGCGACGCTGAGCGCATAGAGAAAGCCGGTGCAGACGGCGTGCACGTCGAAGGCGATGCAATCGTCGATTCCGAGCATCGCCTGGACCTTCGTCGCCGACGAGGGGAAGGTTTGGTCGGGAGTTGCGGTGGCGAGGACGATGAGGCCGATGTCGGAAGCCTCGATGCCCGCCTGCTCGATGGCTTTGAGCGCCGCGTCGCGAGCGAGCGTCGCCGTCGTCTCACCGTCGCCGGCGACGTAACGGCTGCGGATTCCGGTCCGCTCGACGATCCACTGGTCCGACGTGTCGACGCTGGCCGCAAGCTCGTCGTTGCTGACCCGCCGCCTGGGAAGCGCCGAGCCGACTCCGGCGATGACCGAGCGCACGGTCACTCCGCGGCCTCGTTGTTGAAGGCGTGGGCGCGGAAGTTGTCGAGATCCTCGCCGATCTTCCGCGTGATGTCGTTGCGAACCATCCGAGCCGCGACCTTGATCGCGTTGGCGACGCCTTTCGGATTGGCGCTTCCGTGGCTTTTCACGACCAGGCCGTTCAGGCCCAGGAAGACAGCGCCATTATGGTTGTTCGGGTCGAGATGGACCTTGAGCAGGTTGAGCGCCGGGCGCGACAAGGCGAAGCCTGCTTTCGAACGAAGCGAGCTCTTGAAGGCTCGGCGAAGTAGGTCGGTCACGAATCGCGCGGTGCCTTCCGCCGTCTTCAGCGCGATATTCCCCGAAAAGCCGTCGGTGACGACAACGTCGACATTCCCTCGCGAAAGCTGGTCGCCCTCGGTGAAGCCGTCGAAGCTGAACGGCAGGTAATCGGCTTCGCGAAGCAAGGCGGCCGCTTCCTTCAACTCGTCCGTGCCCTTCAGCTCCTCGGTGCCGATATTGAGCAGTCGGACCCGCGGCTGTTCGATCTTGATGCCGCAGCGCGCGTAGGCGGCGCCCATCACCGCGAACTGGACCAGGTTCTGGGCATCGCACTCGGTGTTCGCGCCAAGATCGAGCATGACCACGTCGGTGTCGCCCAGCGTCGGGAGCACCGCGGCCAGAGCCGGCCGGTCGATTCCCGGCATGGTCCGAAGCGCCAGCTTCGACATCGCCATCAGCGCGCCGGTATTCCCGCCGGAAACGGCAGCATCGGCGTGGCCGTCCTTCACCGCTGCGATCGCCATTCCCATCGAGGTCGTCTTCGCCCTGCGAATCGCCTGGCTCGGCTTTTCGGTGGCGGCAATCGCTTCGGGCGTGTGGACGATCTCGATCGTGCCGCCCGGAGCGCGGTTGCGCTCGACTTCCGGGCGGACCTGCCGCTCGTCGCCGTAGATGATGAAGTTCAGCGACGGATCACGGCGCTGCGCACGCGCAACCCCGGCGAGAATCGCCGCGGGGCCGCTGTCGCCGCCCATCGCGTCAATGGCTATGCGCGGCGCTGCTTCCATCTGCGCAGGCCTTGCCGTAGCCGTTTCTTACGCCTCGTCCGAAAGGATCTCGCGGCCGTTATAATGACCGCAGGCCGAGCACATGTTGTGCGGCAGCTTCAGCTCGCCGCAGTTCGGGCATTCCTGGAACTGCTTGGCGGTCAGCGCGTGATGGCTGCGGCGCATGTTGCGCTTCGAGGGCGAAGTTTTTCTCTTAGGGACAGCCATTCCGGCACCTGTATGATTTCATAAAAAAATTGGCGACGATCTGCGCCTGATTTCAACGGGCGTACCCGAGGTGGCGGCCGGATCGTCGCGAACCGCGGCTCCTATAGCGCAACTCGGCAGTGTTGCAAGTGCGAGCGCTAGGCGGCGAGCGCTGCGTCGCCGACCAGGGGATTGGTGCGGCGCTCGTAGCCGAAGGTCGACATCGGGCCGTGACCCGGGACGAAGGCGGTGTCGTCGCCCATCGGCCACAGGCGCTGCGTGATCGAATCGATCAGCTGCCTGTGGTCGCCCATCGGAAAGTCCCAGCGGCCGATCGAGCCTTTGAACAGGACGTCGCCGACGATCGCCAGCGAGGATTCGGGATGGTGGAACACCACGTGGCCGGGCGTGTGACCGGGGCAGTGGCGAACGTCGAGCGTCAGTTCGCCGACGGTGACTTTGTCCTCGTCCTCCAGCCAGCGGTCGGGCTCGAACGGCACGCCGCGAAGGCCCCACCGCTTGCCGTCGTCGTCGAGGCGCGAAATCCAGAAGCGATCTTCCTCCTGCGGGCCCTCGATCTGGACGCCCAGCTCCTTCGCAAGAACGCCCGCTTCGCCGGCATGGTCGATATGACCGTGGGTCAGAAGGATCTTCTCGATGGTGACTCCGGCCTCCGCCGCGACACCCTTGAGCCGCGGCAGGTCGCCGCCGGGATCGACGAACGCGCCGCGCAGCGTCTTCGTGCACCACAGCAAGGTGCAATTCTGCTGCAGCGGAGTGACCGGCGTGATCGCGGCCTTGAGAGGCGGTTCGTCGCTCATTTCGAATCCGGGAGAGTCGCCATCGACGGCGGCTCGTCCTTCATCGAGTCGGATACGGCCTCCGCCTGGCGAAGCACGCGGAGCAGGTTTCCGCCGGCCAGCTTGCCGAGATCGCGGTCGCTCCAGCCGCGGCGGATCAGCTCCGCGAACAGCAAAGGATAGCCGCGGACGCTGTTCATCCCCGGCGGCGAATCCTCGTAGCCGATGCCGTCGAGATCGCCGCCGAGCCCGACATGGTCGTGGCCCGCGACCTTGACGATATGCTCGATATGGTCGGCGATCAGCCCGATCTCCGCTTTCGGCGCAGGGTGGGCGGCGTCCCATTCCTTCATCTTCGACTCGCGGATGTCAGGCTGCCCGACATAGAGCGAGTTGAG
The DNA here is from genome assembly GCA_051953395.1 of Sphingomicrobium sp. Classification (GTDB taxonomy): domain Bacteria; phylum Pseudomonadota; class Alphaproteobacteria; order Sphingomonadales; family Sphingomonadaceae; genus Sphingomicrobium. The sequence continues at coordinate 17,132 of JBQCIU010000020.1, read as the reverse complement.
CCGGGCCTGCTCGGCCGACTGTTCCGCCGACCAGAGCCGGTAAGCTTCCGACAGGTGGCCCGTATAGAAGTTCACCATCACGACTCCGCCATTGGCGGGCAGCATCGCCAGCACGTCGTCGGGAACGTTGCGCGGATGATCGGAGAGGGCGCGGGCATCGCTGTGGGAGAAGATCACCGGCGCCTTCGTCGCCTCGATCGCGTCGCGCATCGTGTCGGGGGAGACGTGGGCGAGATCGACCAGCATCCCGAGTCGGTTCATCTCGTGAACGACCGCCCGGCCGAAATCGTTGAGCCCGCCATATTTCGGATCGTCGGTGGCGCTGTCGGCGAACTCATTGTCCTTGAAATGGGTCAGCGTCATGTAGCGCGCGCCGAGCTCGTAATAACTGCGCAGGGCGGCCATGCTTCCGCCCATCTGGTGCCCGCCCTCGACTCCGATCAGCGAGGCCACTTTGCCCTTCTTGTGGATCCGCACGATGTCGTCGGCGGTGCGGGCAAGCGCGAGGTCGTTCGGATAGGCTTTGACCAGCCGCCTGACGATGTCGATCTGCTCCAGGGTCTCGCGGATCGCCGCGTCGCCGGTGACCTCCGACGGGATGTAGACCGACCAGAACTGGCCGCCGACATGGCCCTGGTGAAGCCGCGCCATGTCCGTCATCAACGGATGGTCGGGGCGCTGGTCCGACCCGCTTGCGAGCCCTTCGATGCTGAGCTTGTAATTCTCCCGCAGCTGCTCGGGCAAATCGTTGTGTCCGTCGATCAGCGGCGTTTTCTTCAGAATGCGGTCGATTCGCGCCATCGTCCTGGCATCGATCGACTGTGCGGGCGCTGGGGCTGTCATGAGCAAGACCGTAAAGCCTGCGAGCAGGGTGAAGAGTTTCATGACCGTTGTTTAGAGGAGCGGCGATAACGCGCAAATAAGCTTGTCTCGGTCGGGTCTGGGCGCGATGGATAAGGCAATGAACACTTTGCCGCAGCGCGACCTCGAAGAAGTGATGGAATTCGATCCCGAGGAAGGGATCGCCAATCTGGAGCACCATCTGGACCATCTGAAGCGGGAGGCGGACTCGCTCGGCTTCAAGTTCGACCGGCACGCGGTGCGCAACGAGCTTCAGGCCGCCACCTTCGGCAAGCAGCGCGCCGGGAAGGCGCGGCTGCTTCTTGCGCCGAGCGGCGCGATCGCGATCGAACTGACGAGCTGCGGCGGCTAGGCCGCGATCGGGAAACGGAGCAGCCGGTCGGCGACCGGGACCAGCGCCACGGCCTCGCCGCAGATCGCCCGGACGATCTCCGGATGCCGAGCGTCGAGCCCGCCGGTGAGCGAGCCGAACGCCGGCAGGATCAGCTTGCGGTCCGAGGCGACGAAACAGCGGCGCGAGATCCGGCGCCCATTGAGGCTGAGCCGGAGCTTGGGATGGAAATGGCCCGAAATTTCCGGTCGCGGATCGCCGGGGACGGCCTCGTGACGCAGGACGATTCCGTCGACGACTTCCTCTTCGACGATGCGGCCACCGCAATGGTCGGCAAACCCGGGATCGTGGTTGCCGACGATCCACGTCCAGTCGAGGCGGCTGGTCAGCCCTTCGAGCAGGCCCCGCGAGTCGGCGGGAAGGCGCTCGCAACCAAAGCGGTCGTGGAAGCTGTCACCGAGGCAGTAGAGCCGGGTCGCCCCGGTGCGCTTCACCTCTTCCGCGAGCGCGGTGAGAGTCGCGTGGGAATCATAGGGCGGAAGCAACTGGCCGAGCCGCGCAAACCAGCTCGCTTTCTCAAGGTGCAGGTCGGCGACCAGCAGCGCGTTCCGAGCGCGCCAGAACAGCGCGCCGGAGCTTGTCGCCAAAAACGTTTCGCCTGCGAACGAAAGGGGAACCATCCTGTCGTCATTGCGAGAAGCGGAGCGACGAAGCAATCCATTTTCCGCTGGACCGCTTCCCCCGCAGCAAATGCGGCGTCGCGTGACGGCTACTGACCCATCAGCCGATAGTGGTCGCGGAGCGCGCGCGCGTCGTGGAGGGCATTGTGCGGCACCTTGCTGTTCGCGGCGGTGCTGAAATTGCTCAGCGGGAGCAGCCGGAAGGTGAGATGGCGAAGGTCGATCATGTCGCCCGGCCCGGTCACCATCAGGTTGCAGAATTGCGCGACATCCTCCGGCCAGTCGGCGACGATCAAGGCACCGTCGTCGTGGCGAAGATAATGTTCGAGAGCGTCGGCGGCTTCATCCCGGTCCAGTCTTGGGCAGGCGAGCTGCTGGGGAACATGGTCGAGATAGGGAACGACATGCTGCGCGACCCAGTCGAGCATCGGCTGGTCGCTCTTCAGGGTCAAATAGAGTTCGTCGCCGTCGTCCGGAACGAGGGCCAGGCTGAGCAGTGCCCCGCCGATTCCGTTATATTCGGTGTCGAGGAAGTACCTCAGCGGGGTGCGGCCTGCGGGCAGACGTCGGTCGGCAGGGCGCGGCCCTTCTGGCAGCGCTCCGCCATTGCCCTCGCCTCCCGGCCGCGGCGCTCGTCTTCCTTGCGCATTTCACGGCCGCGCTTCTCGTCGGCCTCCGCCTGACTGGTCGTGGCGGCATCGACCCCGGCCGAGGCGACCCTGACGGGGATGGTGGCGACGTCGACCGCGGTCTTCGCGACGGTACCGACGATGCAGCCGCCCAGAGCGAGCGGAAGGGCGAGGATGGCGAGCCTTTTCATCGGCCAAAGAGTCGCAGATGCGGCCCGGCGCGGCAATGCCAATCAGAGGTGCATGGCAACTTCGCCGAGTTGTTCGGCCTGCATCAGGAGCGTTTCATCGGCCTCCGCTCCCGGCGGGAGCGCCTCGCGGCCGACGATCACCATCAAGGGCACGGCCATCGGCGTGATCCGGTCGGCCTCGACGTGCACCATCGTCGCCGCGGCGCGGTCGACGAGGCGAACGAGCCGGCCCAGCTCGGTCATTCGGGCGCGGGCATCATCCCACGCGGCGCGGAGAAGCAAATGCTGCGGCTCGTATTTGCGGAGCACGTCGTAGATGAGGTCGGTCGAGAAACTGACCTGCCGCCCCGTCTTCCTTCGGCCGGGGTGCTGGCGCTCGACGAGCCCGCCGATCACTGCGACTTCGCGGAAGGCGGTCTTGAGAAGATAGGAATTCTCCACCCATTCGATGAACTCGCGTTCCAGGATGTCGGGCGAAAAGAGCGATTTGGGATCGGTGATCGGTTCCAGCCCGTAGCAGGCAAGACCATAATCGTTGGCGACGAAGCCGGTCGGCTTCAGCCCCGCTTTCTCCATGCGCTTGGTGAGGAGCATTCCGAGCGACTGGTGCGCGTTCCATCCTTCGAAGCTGTAGGCGACCATATAGTGAAGCCGCTCGTGCTCGAAGGTCTCGACGAGCAGCTCGTTCGGTTCCGGGATCCGCGAGCGGCGGTCCTGAACCTCCAGCCAGTCGCGAACGTCATCGGGAAATCGGCGCCAGTCGTTGCGGTCGGCGAGCATGTGGCGGACCCGGTCGGCGAGGTGGGTCGACATCGACATGCGCGTGCCGCCGTAGGTGACGATCCGCGCCCGCTTGGACGAGGCGTGGACGATGATGTCGGTGTCCTTGAACTGCTCGACCTCGAGGCTGAGCCCGGAGAAATAGAAATGGTCGCCCGGAGCGAGGGTCGAGGCATAGCCTTCCTCGATGGTCCCCAGCTTGCGGCCGTTGCGGAAGCGCACGGTGAGGAGCGGCTGCTCGACGATCACTCCGGCGTTGAGGCGATGCTGGAGCGCGACCGCGGGGCGGGCGATGCGCCAGCGGCCGTCGGGATCGCGCACCAGGCGCCGGAAGCGGTCGTAGGCCTTCAACGAATAGCCGCCGGTGGCGATGAAATTCAGCACCTCCTCGAATGTCTCGCTCTTGAGGTCCGAATAAGGCGCGGCGGAGCGGATTTCTGCGAGCAGCTCTTGCGGGTGGAATGGGGCAGCCACCGCCATTGCGAGGATGTGCTGGGCAAGCACGTCGAGAGTCCCCGGCCGGAACGTCTCCGGATCGAGCTCGCCCACGTCGATCGCATCCAGCGCGGCTCTCCCTTCGAGATATTCGAAGCGGTTGCCGGGGACGAGCACGCCTTCGCTCGGCTCGTCGAGGCGATGGTTGGCCCGGCCGATACGCTGGAGGAGGCGCGAGCTTCCCTTCGGAGCGCCCATCTGGACAACGAGGTCGATGTCGCCCCAGTCGATCCCCAGGTCGAGGCTGGCGGTCGCGACGAGGCCGCGCAGTCGTCCGTCCGCCATCGCCGCTTCGACCTTCCGGCGGGCTTCCTGAGCAAGGCTGCCGTGATGGATTCCGATCGGAAGCGCCTTGTCGTTCACCGCCCACAGGTCCTGGAAAATCAGCTCGGCAAGGCTGCGGGTGTTGCAGAAGACGAGCGTCATCTTGTGGGCATCGATGAGGTCCATCACCTCCCGAGCGGCGTGCCGGCCGCTATGCCCGCCCCAGGGAATCTTGCTCTCGGGGATGAGCATCCGGAGGTCCGGCTCCGCTCCGGGATCGCCGGTTACGAGATCGACCAGCGAAGCGTCGGCATTCGGCGCCAGCCAGGAGCGGTAGGCCGCCGGATCGGCGATGGTCGCGGAAAGCCCGACCCGCCGAAGCTGCGGACTGAGCACCTGCAGGCGCGCCATCGACAGCGCCAGCAAATCGCCGCGCTTTTCGCGAGCGAAAGCGTGGAGCTCGTCGACAACGATCTCCTTCAGGTTCGCGAACAGAAGGTCGCTGTCGGGGTAACTCAGCAGCAGGCTCAGCGATTCCGGCGTCGTCAGCAGGATTTGCGGCGGGCGGATTCGCTGCCGCGCCTTGCGGTCGGACGGCGTGTCGCCGCTGCGTGTCTCCACGCGGATGTCGAGCCCCATTTCGCCGATCGGGCCGAGCAGGTTGCGCTGGACGTCGACGCCCAGCGCTTTCAACGGCGAGACGTACAGGGTGTGTAGCGCGTCGGTCGGCTTTTCGATCAGGTCGCAGATCGCCGGAAGGAAGCCCGCCAGGGTCTTTCCCGATCCGGTCGCGGCGACGAGCAAGGCATCGCGCCGGCGCCTCGCGACTTCCAGCATTTCCAGCTGGTGCCGCCGCGGCGCCCAGCCGCGTTTCGCGAACCAGTCGGCAACGACCTGGGGTAGTTCAGGAGCGCTCAGAGATCGTCGGTTCCCTCGCGGCGGCGCTTCTCTTCCTCCGCATATTCGCGCTTGGTGCCTTCGTAGGTGGTGCGGTCGGTGCCGCTGGAACGACGGCGGAAGACCAGCCAGACCAAAGCGATCAGGAGGATGACGGGAAGGATCACGTCCATCAGCCACCACATTGCATTCGCCATACGTTCGTCCTCCCTTGCCGGAACCGGCGCCTATCCTCGACACTATAGCTCGCAATGGCGCGTTTGGGTTCCTGGATCGAGACTTTCCCCGAGGGCATCTTTGTGCGCCCGGCGGATGCGTGGGTCGATCCTTCGCAGCCGAAGCCGCGGGCGCTGATCACGCACGGCCACGGCGATCATGCGCGCGGCGGCCACGGCGAGGTGCTGGCGACGCCGGAGACGCTGGCGATCATGGGGCTTCGGTATGGGGAGCAGAACGGGCGGCCCGTCGGATACGGCGAGAGCCTTCGAGTCGGCGATGTCGACATCAGCTTCGTTCCGGCCGGCCATGTGCTCGGGAGTGCGCAGATCGTGCTCGAACATGGCGGTGAGAAGATCGTCGTGTCGGGCGATTACAAAAGGCGCGAGGATCCGACCTGCCACGAGTTCGTGCCGGTGCCGTGCGACGTCTTCATCACCGAGGCGACGTTCGGGTTGCCGGTGTTCCGCCATCCCGACACCGGCGGCGAGATCGACCGGCTGCTGCACAGGCTCCATTCGGACGAGAGCCGGTGCGTTCTGGTCGGCGCCTATGCGCTGGGCAAAGCGCAGCGGGTGATCGCCGAGCTGAGGCGGCGGGGGCATGAGGCGCCGATCTACATCCACGGCGCCCTGGAGCGGATGTGCGCTCTCTACGAGAGCCAAGGGATCGCGCTGGGCGAGCTTCGGCCCGCGACCGGCGCGTCGAAGGACGAGCTTCGCGGCAAGATCGTCCTCGCTCCGCCCGGAGCGCTCAACGACCGCTGGTCGCGGCGGCTTCCCGACCCCGTGACCGCGATGGCCTCAGGCTGGATGCGCATCCGCCAGCGCGCGCGGCAGGCGAATGTCGAGCTTCCGCTGGTGATCTGTGACCACGCCGACTGGGACGAGCTGACCTGCACCATCCGCGAGCTGGAGCCGAAGGAAGTCTGGATCACCCACGGCCGCGAGGAAGCGCTGAAGCACTGGTGCCTGATGCACCAGATCAAGGCGTGCGAGCTGAACCTCGTCGGCTATGAGGACGAGGGCGAGGACTGACGCGGACTTTCCTGCAGCTCCTGTCCAAGGCTCAGCAGCTCGTCGCTTCGATTCTGAACCTCGGCATCGCACGCTTTCCCGATTTCGCGGGCATTGGGGTTCCGAGCTATGCTTTCCGCCTCTTCGCGGATGGCTTGTTCCAGGTCGATGTCCGGAGCTTCCGCCTTCAACTTCCCGAAGAAATACATGGTGCCCATGCTGGCTGCCATTTGAGTCTTGTCGTCGGTCGCTTCACCGATGCCTGCCGCATATAACATGAAGCACTGCACGTCGTGCGTCGCGGTTGGCGAGAGTGCGATGCCGAACGTGGACTGCGCCGATGCAGCGGACGCAACCGCGATCGAAGCGAACAGCAAAAATCGGCGCATCGAGACCCCCTCCTCGTTCCAGCGCTTGTCACCGTGACTGGTGAACGGCCGTCCGTCCAGAGATAGCGATCAGTGCGCTGCGGCCTCGGTTCGCTCGACACCGGATTTCGCGAGTTGCTCGTCGAGCTGCTGAAGCAGCCTCGCGAGCGCGGCTTCGTCCTTCGCCTCGCAGCGGCCGACGAGCACATCCTGCGTATTCGATGCTCGGAGGAGCCACCAACCGTCGGGCGTTTTGACCCGCGCGCCATCGACATTGTCGACCTCGGCTGCCGCGCTGGTGAGTCGGTCCAGGACTTCCTGGACGACGGTGAACTTGCGGCTCTCGTCTACGGGGAAGCGCATCTCCGGCGTCGCGACGGACTTGGGCATTGCGTCCATCAGCTCGGTCAGGCTCTTGTCCGATTCTCCAACCGCCTCGATCAGCCGAACCGCCGCGTAGAGCGCGTCGTCGAAGCCGTACCAGCGGTGCTTGAAGAAGATGTGGCCGCTCATCTCGCCCGCAATCGGGGCGCCCGTTTCCTTCATCTTCGATTTGATGAGGCTGTGGCCGGTCTTCCACATCAAAGGCTGCCCGCCGAGCTCGGCGATCCGGTCGAACAGCGTCTGGCTCGCCTTGACGTCGGAGATAATGGTCGAGCCTGGAAGCTCGTCGAGAACGGGCTTGGCGAGGATCATCATGATCTGATCGCCCCAGACGACGCGGCCGGTGGAATCGACCGCGCCGATCCGGTCGGCGTCGCCGTCGAACGCGAAGCCCATGTCGCAATTCTTGTCGCGGACCAGCGCCTTCAGGTCGGCGAGATTGGCCTCGACCGTGGGATCGGGGTGGTGCGCGGGGAAGGTGCCGTCGATCTCGGCGTTGATGACGAAATGCTCGCCCGGAAGCCTGTTCACCAGCTTCTGGACCGCAGCTCCCGCCGCGCCGTTGCCGGGGTCCCAGGCTATCCGGTATCCCTTGCCGCGGAAGTCCTGGACCAGCCGGTCGACGTAGGAATCGAGGATGTCTGCACCCTCCGAACTCCCGTCGCCCTCGGTCCATGAGCCGGCGGCCGATCGGCGGCCCAGCTCCTGGATTTCCTCGCCAAACACGGAGCGGCCGTTCAGCAACATCTTGAAGCCATTATAGTCGGGCGGGTTGTGGCTTCCGGTGACCTGGATTCCGCCCTGAACGTCGAGGACGTTGGTCGCATAATAGAGCATCGGGCTTGGGCCGACGCCGATTCGGACGACGTGAAGCCCGCACTCCATCAACCCGTCGACGAGCGCCTGCTCCAGTTCCGGCGAATGGGTGCGGCCGTCGCGCCCCACTGCGATCGAGCGCGCGCCTTCGTCGGCGGCGAGGCTGCCGAAGCTTCGGCCGAGCGCCCAGGCGTCTTCCCTGGTGAGCGTTTTCCCGACGATTCCGCGGACGTCATATTCGCGGAGGATGGTTGGATTGAATGCGTGGGTCATTGCAGGGGCGAACACACGAATTCGGCGATTGGTTCAACCGCTAAAGCCCTCCCCCTCGATGGGGGAGGGTTGGGTGGGGGTGATTTACGAGCCCCGCTCTACGTCGAACGTCACCCCACCCCTGCCCCTCCCCATCGAGGGGAGGGAGATCAGGCCACCTTCTGCGCGGGCTCGACGCCGGGGATGCCGAGTCCGGAGACCATCTCTCGAAGCTCCTGCCGCGCGGTAATGTGACCAATGCCGACTTCGCCCAGATGCTCGAAATCGAGGAGTGTCAGGCCTTTCGGGAACAGCTCTCGGTAGATGACCCGCTCGCCGAGGCCCGGGATTACCCGGAAGCCCACGCGGCGGGCGAGCTCGTCGAGGGCGGCTCCGACGCGGCGAAGGTTGTGCGAATCGATATGCTGGAGGCGATTGCGCAGAACGACCCAGTCGACGCTCTTGCCCGTCGCCTTGGCGCGCTGGGTGCGGCTGTTCCAGATCAGCTCGGCGTAGAAGCTGGGCTTCGTCACCTTGAAATTCTCGGGGTGGACCTGACCGATCAGGTCGAGGTCGACGAAGCTGTCGTTCATCGGGGTGACCAGCGTGTCGGCCTTCAGGATAGCCTCGCGGGCGACGGGATCGTCGCGCCCGGGCGTGTCGATCACCAGAACGTCGGCATCGGCGGACAGCGCAGCGATCGCTTCTTCGAGCGAAGCACCATCGTCGAGCACCTGGTAACGCGCCTGCGGAAGAGCGGAATCGAGCCGCCGCATCGTCGCGTCGCGATTCTCGAGATAACGGGTCATCGTCCGCTGGCGATTGTCCAGGTCGAGCGCGGCGACGCGGCTTCCCATCGCGGCGAGCGCGATCGCGGTGTGGACTGCAGTCGTCGACTTGCCCGTCCCGCCCTTTTCGTTGGCGAAGACGATCGTGTGTGGATGAGCCATCGCTCGGCCCCTTGAAAATGATCCCCACCGCGCTGACAAGCGCGGCCCAACCCGCAGCTTACCGGAGGCGAATCCGCGGTGCAAACAATCCGTGACATCGGCCAGCTTGGAAGCGCTTTGGTCGCGCTTCGGGCCGGAGGGCATCGAATCGCCCTGGTCCCGACGATGGGCGCTCTTCATGCCGGGCATCTGGCCTTGATCGAGGAAGCGAAAAGCCAAGCCGACCGGGTAGTCGCGACGATTTTCGTCAATCCGCTTCAGTTCGGCGAAGGCGAGGACCTCGACCGCTATCCGCGGCGCGAGAAAGAGGACGCCCGGGCGCTGGACCAGGCCGGCTGCGACCTGCTGTGGATGCCGACGCCCGAGCAGATGTATCCGGCCGGCTTCTCGACCAAAATCGTCGTCTCGGGTCTCGGCAGGCGCTGGGAGGGCGAGGCCCGGCCGGGCCATTTCGACGGCGTCACCACGGTCGTCGCCAAGCTTTTCACCACGGTGCGGCCGGAAGTCGCCGTGTTCGGCGAAAAGGATTTCCAGCAGCTGGCGATCGTCCGGCGGATGGCGATCGACCTCAATCTCGGGGTGCAGATCGTCGGTGTGCCCACCGTCCGCGAGGAGAGCGGGCTCGCCCTCTCGTCGCGCAACGCCTACCTCTCCGATGAAGACAAGGCGCAGGCGACGGCTTTGCCGCGAACCCTCCGCCGGGCCGCCGATGCGATCCGAAGCGGGACGCCGGTCGACGAAGCGATCGAGCAGGCGACGCGAGCGCTCTCCGACGCAGGATTTTCAATCGACTATGTCGCGCTCGTGGACGAGGCGACTCTCGAGCCCGTCAACGAAGCCATGGAAGGCGCTCGACTGATTGCCGCAGCGACGATCGCCGGCACTCGGCTGATCGACAATCTGGCCCTTTAAAAAAACAGGGTGAATGCGCGTTAACCATTTTTTCGGGAAATCGGCCCGAAAACCCCCTGCAACGGGAAACAGGGGAGTTTGGCCACCATGGCGATCAGTCAGAAAGCACAGGAGTTCCTGATCCGCAGCCGCATTGCCGATGCGGAGCACGGGGACGTCGACGCTCTTTTCGAGCTCGGGATCACCTACTCGACCGGACGCGGCGGCGTGTCCGTCGACCTCATCGAAGCGCATAAATGGTTCAACCTGGCGGCGCTGTCGGGCTCGACCCGCGGGCAGGAATGCCGGGCCGAAATCGCGCTCGAGATGACCGCTCGCGAGATTGCCGAGGCGCAGCGCCAGGCGCGGTCCTGGCTGGGAACGACGCAGCAGCGCTACGCAGCCTGAGGCTTACTGGGCCGGCGTCGGAATGGGCGCCGAAACGGGCGGCACGAGAATCGTGACCACCCTCGGCCCTGCGGCGACCAGCGACTGGCCGATCAGCACCTTGCCGGGGCGCTCCTTGCCCCAGCTCATCACCGAAATGCGATTGGGCGCGACGCCCTGGAGAACCAGGAAGTCGCGGACCGCATTGGCCCGCTTGTCGCCGATCGCCAGCGCATAGTCGCGGCTGTCATTGGGGCCGCCATGGCCTTCCAGCCGAACCATCACGAACGGATTGGCGAGAAGCCAGCGCGCCTGGGCCGCCAGGGTTGCGGTCGCGTTGGGGTCGAGAGTCGCCCCGTTCGCCGAGAAATAGACGGTATCGCTTCCCGCGGCTGCGATCAGGCTGCCCTGCGCGACCGGTCCCGGAGCGATCGCCGGAGGAAGGGCCTGCTGCGGCGGCGCGTCGGCGCGGTGAAGCGGGAAGATCACCGGTAGCCGGAATTGCGCGTCGGCAGCGCTCGCGGTGATTCCGAGAGCCAAAGCGGCCAGGAAAAAAGTCTTGCCCTTCATCGCGCCTACTCCTGCCGCTCGGACCAGCTGGGGTCCGACCCGCTCTGCGGAGTCGGCACCGGTTTGACCTCGCCGCCGGCCGCGGGGACCGTGGCGAGCAGGGTCCGGCGGCTGCCGGGATCGACCCGCTGGAACAGCACCCGGCTTCCGTCGGGACTCCAGGTCGGCTCCTCGTCGCTTGGACCGTTGGTAAGAACCCGCTCCGAAGAGCCGTCCGTTCCCATGATCCCGATCCGCGATATCGGTCCCTCGGTCCGCATGAAGCTGATCCTGTCGCCGGCGGGGCTCCATGCGGGAGAGCCATAGGCGCCGGCACCGAAGCTGATTCGGCGCTCGTTCGATCCGTCGGCGTTCATCACGTAGATCTGCGGGCTTCCCGACCGGTCGCTGACGAAGGCGATGCTCTTGCCGTCGGGCGAATAGCTCGGGCTGGTATCGATCGCGGGCGATGTGGTCAGCCGCCGGGGGAAGCCACCCGAAGCTGGGACCGCATAGAGGTCGACATTGCCCGCGTTCGACATCGATACGGCGATCGTGTTGCCGTCGGGCGAAAATGCCGGCGAGAAATTCTCGCTGCCCCCCGGAAGGAGCGGGCGATCGGCGCTGGAGCCGACCTCCGCAACCTGAACGTGCAGCTTGCCGCCGCTGAAGCTGGTGTAGGCAAGCGTGCTTCCATCAGGCGACCATTTGGGCGTCAGCACGGTCGAGTCGCCGGACGTCAGCCAGGTGTGGTTGGCGCCGTCGAAATCCATCACCGCCAGCCGCTTGACCAGCGAGTCCCCGCTTCCGCTCTCCGCCACATAAGCGATGCGGCTGTCGAACATCGGCGCGTTCCCGGTGGCCTTCTGATAGGCCATGTCGGCGCATTTGTGCGCGGCCCGCCGCCATTCGCCGGTCGAGACGGCGAATCCCTGCCGTGCCAGTTCGCGGCCGGTCTGCACGTCATAGAGGTAACAGCCGATCGTCAGCCGACCGTCCGAGCGCGCATTGACGAATCCCTGCAGAAGAAGCTTGGCCCCGGCCGACCGCCACTGCAGATACGAGGGCGCGGTGACTTCCGGATAGGAGGGTATCCGCACCTTCTGGATATCGGCGAAGATGAATTTGCTGCTGAGCTTGAGGTCGGCGGTAATGAGGTTGGCAATCTGGTTGGCCAGGCCCCAGGTCGTCCCGGCATCGGTGTCCGTGACCTTTGCGGTGGCGAGCGGCGGGATGGCGATGACCTGCGCCGTCGGCTCCGGCTCCTGCGCGAGAGCGGCTGTTCCGGCGAGGAGCAGGATCGCGGCGGCAGGCAACTTGGGAATTCGAAACAGGATCATTCTCCGTTGGCGATCGACTGGAAGCGCTCGACCCACGAGCGCGGCTGGCGCTGGGGCCGCTGATCGGCGGTCAGGAAGGCCGCGGTGACCAGCGCATCGGCTATTGTATCGGTCCCGCGCATGACTCTCTGATGAATCGTCACCGAGGCGGAGCGCACCGCTTCGATCGTGCTGACGACCAGGAGATCGTCGCCGAGGTAAGCCGGCTTGCGGTACTTGATGCCGACCTCTGCGACGGCATAGGCGCTTCCGGAAACGTCCAGCTCCGCCTTCTGGTCGATCTGCGCGGCGCGAAGCATGTCGGAGCGCGCCCGCTCCATGAATTTCAGATAGTTGGCGTAATAGACGATGCCCGCGGTGTCCGTGTCCTCGAAATAGACGGTCAGCGCAAAATGGTGCTCCGGGCCGACGAAGCCGCCGCGATAGGGCTGGTCGAAAGTGCTACTCACTTCGCCTTCGACAGCTCGTCGATTTCGCGAATGAGGTCGCCCTGGCCGATCGACATGTCGGCGAGGTGCATTCCCCAACCGGGAAGGAAGATGCCGCCGATGCCGACTTCGCCGGGGATCCGGTCGGTTCGCTTCGAGCCGGGGGTCGCGACGGTCCGAACGGCGAGATAGCCGCGCCGGCCGTCGTTGACGCATCGGGCGGAGACCAGGCCGTCGACCCGCAGATAAGGCGAGGGTGCGGCGCCTTGGCTCGACCACTGGATCGGGCCTCCGATCACCGGATAGCTCGCTCGCGCGAACCAGTAACTGTCGAGCGGCTCCCAATTCGTCGAGCCGGGAGCGGCGGGGTTCGTGCAGCCGACCGTCATTCCGACGGGCGCCCAGCCGAACATCGCGCCTTCGGGCGGCTGGCTTCCCTCGCGGAAGCTGACCCAACTCATCACGCAGCCCGTCTGTCCGGCGCTGCTGCACAGGGGAGTCGACTTGAACGTTCCGCCGACCAGCTGTCCCTGCGGCACGAAAACGTCGAATCCCGGTATGATCGCGCGGACCATCTGCCTTGCGACCGGCTTGCCCTCGATCTCGTGCTTGATCAGCTCCTGGAGCATCAGCGAGCCCTGGCTGTGCCCCACGAGGACGAACGGCCGGCCGCGATTATATTTCGCGAGATAGGTGCGCCACGCATTCGCAACGTCGGAATAAGCGATCATCCCCGCCTTGGTGACGTCGCCGCCCGCGCTCGCGGTCGCAACCGCGGCCAGGGTCATCTGGCGATAGACCGGGACGAAGGGGCGGCAGACCGACGCGAAGCGGGCGAACTGCGACTGGGTCGCGCCAATCTCCTCGCTGACGTTGAGATCGCTGTTCAGCCCCTGGTCCTGCGACACGGTCGGGTAGACGTAGAAGCAGTCGACCGGCGGATCTTTCGCGACACTGCTTTTGCCGGTCGAGCCATAGCCATTGGCATTGAGCGCGGTCGTCGCAAGCGGCGTCGAGCAGGTGTCGTTGCGGCCGGGAAGGCAGATCCAGCTCTTCTCGACATTATAGTCCGGTGCCGGCGGGAGGGCCTGCGCCGGCTGCCCGGGACCGAGTGCGGCAATGAGCGAGCCCAGGAACTTGCCGATCATTGACTATCGCTCTCCACGTCGAACAGGCCGGTCTGGCTCCCCTGCGGCGGCGTCAGGCCCAGGTGGGTCCAGCCGCGGCCGTTGAGGCAGCGCCCTCTTGCCGTCCGGGCGATGAGGCCGAGCTGAATGAGGAAAGGCTCGATCACGTCCTCGATCGTGTCGCGCGGCTCCGACAGGCCCGCGGCGAGAGTCTCGATCCCGACCGGCCCGCCGCCGTACAGGTCGGCAATCATCGTCAGGTAGCGCCGGTCCATCGCATCGAGGCCAAGGGCGTCGATTTCCAGCCGGGAAAGCGAAGCGTCGGCGGTCTTCGAGTCGATGGACTCGGCGCCCGCTGCATGCGCGAAGTCGCGGACCCGGCGCAAAAGGCGCCCGGCAATGCGCGGAGTCCCGCGTGAGCGCCGGGCAATTTCGCCGGCGCCGTCGGATGTGACCTCCGCGCCCAGAAGCCGCGCCGCGCGGGTCACCACCTGCTCCAGCTCGTCGACCGAATAGAAGTTGAGCCGCACAGGGATGCCGAAACGGTCGCGCAGGGGCGTGGTCAGCAGCCCCTGCCGGGTGGTCGCCCCGATCAGCGTGAATCGCGGCAGGTCGATTCGAACCGATCGGGCGGACGGTCCTTCGCCGATCATCAGGTCGAGCGCGCGATCTTCCATCGCCGGATAGAGCACTTCCTCGACTGCCGGATTGAGCCGGTGGATCTCGTCGATGAACAGGACGTCGCCGTCCTCGAGATTGGTGAGCAGCGCGGCGAGATCGCCCGATTTGGCAATGACAGGGCCGGAGGTTGCCCGGAAACCGACGCCCATCTCGCGCGCGAGGATTCCGGCCAGTGTGGTCTTCCCGAGGCCGGGAGGCCCGTGGAGCAGGACGTGGTCGAGCGCCTCGCCGCGGCTCTTCGCGGAGTGGACGAAGACGCGCAAATTCTCGCGCGCCGCCTTCTGCCCGATGAACTCGTCGAGGCTCTTCGGGCGGAGCGCCTGGTCGGCGTCTTCGCTGGTGCGCTCGGGCGTCGTGATCCGGGCGGGGTCGGTTGCCATCGTCCCCTGATTCGCAGATGCATGGCCGCTCGACAAGAACCGAGAGGGGGCGGGGATGGAGTTCGATCGACGCACGATGATGGCCGGCACGGCGGCGGCGCTGGTTGCCGCCCCGGCCCTGGCCCGAGCCAGAGCCGCTTCGACTTCCGGCTGGTACGACAAGGCGATCGTGATCGACGCGCTCGGCGGGCTGGGCGACCCCTATGGCACGGATGACTCGACCCGGCTGAGCGACCGCGCCTGGTCGGAGATGGTGGGGACCGGCGTGACCATGCTCCGCGACACGGTCATGCCCGTCGGAAATACCGCCGATCCTTGGGGCGATTATCAGAAGGACATGGCGGTCAAGAAGCAGATCCTTGCTGCGAATCCCGACCGGCTGATCCTGATCCGCAGCGCTGCCGACATCCTGAAAGCCAAGCGCGAGAAGAGGTTCGGGATCCTGATCGGGACCCAGGACAGCGCGATGGTCGGCGGCGACCTCGACCGGCTGGCGCAGATGAAGAAGGACGGCGTGATGACCGTCCAGCTCACCTACAACAACGCCAACCTGTCGGGCGACGGCTCGCTGGAGCCGCGCAATGCGGGGATTACCAAGCTGGGCAAGGCGACCATCGACCGGATCGAGAAGGAAAAGCTGCTGCTCGACCTGTCGCACGGCGGTGCACGGACGATGGCGGAAGCCGCCGCTTATGCGAAGCGGCCGCTGGTGATCAGCCACACCGGCGCTCGGGCGCTGGCGGACCATCCGAGGAACACGGCGGACGAGACGATCAAGGCGGTCGCCGACAAGGGCGGCGTCGTCGGCGTCTATTTCATGCCGTTCCTCACCCTCGACAGCCACCCGAAGGGATCGGACCTGATCGCGCATATCGAGCATGTGGCGAACGTGGCCGGGGAGGATCACGTCGGCCTCGGTTCCGACAACGGAGTCCTGCCGCAGATCGTCAACGCGGAGTCGACGAAGAAGCTCAACGAATGGGCGCAGAAGCGCATGGATGCCGGCATCGCGGCGCCGGGCGAGGGGCTGAACGTCTGGCCGATGGTCGCCGACTACAACAGCGTCGACCGCTATCGCCGGCTCGCTTCGGACCTGCAGAAGCGCGGTTGGAGCGAGGCCCGGCTCGAGAAGCTGTTCGGCGGCAATTTCCTGCGAGTGTATCGCGAGGCGTGGGGCGGCTAATCGTGTTCGACGTCGCCCGTGATCTCCAGCCAGTCGTGCTTGCGCGATTCCCACACTGAGAAGCTCGGCGTCAGGAAATAAGGATCGTCGAACGCGCCCAAGGGAATCGCGATGAGATCGTCGAACTTGTGGTCGAAGTTGCCGTCGATCTCGTAATAGACGTCGGATCCGCAGTCCGGGCAGAAGTGGAAAGTCGCCTTGTTGCCGCTGTCGGCGACTTTGACGAAGCCGTTTGACCGGCCTTCGATCCTGACCCGATCCCTCGGCCAGCGCGCCTGCACCGCGAACGCGCTTCCGGAGCGCTTCTTGCAGTTGAGGCAATGGCAGACCGACACGCGCACCGGCTCGCCGGTGACGGTGGCGCTCAGCTGCCCGCAGCGACAGGAGGCCGTGCGGCTGGTCACTTGGCGGCTTTCCTCAACGCCAGCCGGACCAAAGCGTCGAGCGACGCGTCGGGGCCGAGTTCGTCCTGTGCCGCATTCACCGCAGCGCTGGCGTCCGCGGGTTTGAAGCCGAGGTTGGCGAGCGCCGAGAGAGCGTCCGCGGCGGCTCCGGCGCGCGGTGCCGGGGCTCCGCTGCCGAGGCCTGCAGCGCCGAGCTTGCCCTGAAGCTCGTTGGCGATTCGGGCGGCGAGCTTGGGCCCGACTCCGTTGGCGCGGCCGATCATCGCCTTGTCGCCCTGGCTGACCGCGCGGGCCAGCTCGTCGGGCGAAAGCACCGACAGGATCGCCAGCGCGAGGCGGCCGCCGACGCCCTGGACCGAGGTAAGCGCGCGGAAGGAATCGCGCTCGGCGGGCGAGCCGAAGCCGAACAGCGTCCAGGCGTCCTCGCGTACCTGCAGCTCGGTGAGGATCACCACGTTCCCGCCGACTGGTCCGAGCGCACCGAGGGTCTTGCCGCTCAGCTGCACGAGGTAACCGACCCCGCCGACGTCGATTACCGCGCTGTCTGAGGTGATTTCAGCAAGAATTCCGGAGAGGCGCGCTATCATGGACGAGCCGTAACAAATCCTCCCCGGAACGGGGAGGGGGACCAT
>JBQCIU010000019.1:0-71637 GCA_051953395.1 Sphingomicrobium sp. | reverse complement strand
CCCCATCTACCAGGCGCTGGAGAAGGTCGGCGGGATCGCCGAGGACCTGACCTGGGACGTCTATCGCGACACGCTGATCGAGCAGGCCGAGCAGGGCGTCGATTACTTCACCATCCACGCCGGCGTCCGCCTGCCCTACGTGCCGCTGACCGCAAAGCGCGTGACGGGCATCGTCAGCCGCGGCGGCTCGATCATGGCCAAATGGTGCCTCGCCCACCACCGCGAGAGCTTCCTCTACGAGCGGTTCGACGAGATCTGCGAGATCATGAAGGCCTACGACATCGCCTTTTCATTGGGCGACGGCCTGCGCCCCGGAAGCACCGCCGACGCCAACGACGAGGCGCAGTTCGCGGAGCTCTATACCCTCGGCGAGCTGACGAAGAAGGCGTGGGAGCACGACTGCCAGGTGATGATCGAGGGCCCCGGCCACGTGCCGATGCACAAGATCAAGGAGAATATGGACAAGCAGCTGGCCGCGTGCGGCGAGGCGCCTTTCTATACGTTGGGGCCGCTCGTGACCGACGTCGCTCCCGGCTACGACCATATCACCAGCGGAATCGGCGCGGCGATGATCGGCTGGTTCGGGACGGCGATGCTTTGCTACGTCACGCCCAAGGAGCATCTCGGCCTCCCCGACCGCGACGACGTGAAGGTCGGGGTCGTCACCTACAAGCTGGCAGCCCACGCGGCCGACCTCGCCAAGGGCCACCCCGCCGCGCGCCTGCACGACGACGCGCTAAGCCGCGCGAGGTTCGAGTTCCGCTGGCGCGACCAGTTCAACCTCTCGCTCGATCCCGAAACCGCCGAGCAATATCACGACCAGACCCTCCCCGCCGAAGGCGCCAAGACCGCCCACTTCTGCTCGATGTGCGGCCCGAAATTCTGCTCGATGAAGATCACGCAGGAGGTGAGAGACTTCGCGGCGAAACAAGAAGCCGGGCTGCTGAACTCAACTCCCCTCCCGCAAGCGGGAGGGGCTGGGGGTGGGCCTGTCGAAGCCGAAGCCGGCATGGCCGAGATGTCCAAGCGCTTCCACGAGGAAGGCGGCGAGCTTTACGTGCCGGCGGGGGAGTAGGTACCTCTTGAGGAATAATTGAGGCTTTTTGCCTCAAGCGTATTGCCGCTCATTGCAAGCCCAGCTATATGAGAGCTGCGCGGGTCCAAACCGCGCGGTCTGTTCAACTTGACGCGCCGATTCCACGCGGTGCGCGCCAACGGGTTCGGGGCTTTCATACCGAGCAGAGGCGCGACCCTCGTTGGTTTTTTGGAAGGGATACTCATGAAGGAGCCAATCAGATTCGGCACGCGCTCCGGAGAGGAGTCTGCCAATTGCCTACGTAGAAGTAGGTAAAATCCGCCGTTTCGAGACGGTGCTTACCAAACACTTAGTCCAACAATGCTTAGGTTGTTCAGGATCAGGTCTTTGTGAAGCTCGGAACGGCTAAAAGGTAAGCACCGGTCATTGAAGGCCGGATCCGCATCCCATGGGGATCGGTGATGGCGAAATTTGAAGTGACGGTGGGCGACGATTTCGAGGTCGCCGGGTGTGAGATTAAGAGTGTGGACGATGTGGAGCGGCTTGCTGCTCTTGATGAGCGTCGCCAGACGTTCCGGCATCAGATGCGCTTGTGTTACGGCGTACTGACCGCCTTCCTTGTCGCCGTCGCAGCGTCAGCTGCGGTGGGTTGGCATGACGGCACGTATGACGAACTGGTGGCAGTAGTCGCGTTCGGCGGTCCGTGGACCGCTCTCGTGGTTGGGCGCTATTTCAAGAAGGATTGATGCCTGCGCATGGCTAAGCTCAAGGAGCCGTTGAGTAGCGGGACCAAGCGGGTCCAGATGGATTTGCCACCTAAATCCGTCGAACGCCTCAAACGGCTCCAAGAATACACCGAGGCAGTCTCATACGCCGAGGTCATGAGAAACGCGCTCCGTCTGTATGAAGCGCTGGTCATTGAGACAGAAAACGGAAATGAAGTGCTGATCAAGCGAGGCGACCAGATCGTCCGACTTCCCATTTTCGGGGCATAGGCACACCACGCGGCCACCATCAAAGATTGCGCCGCGACAACCCACACAAGAGAACGCTACCGCGACCCAACGTTCACGCTTGCGATGACCAACGGCTGCTTGTTTGTTTCGAACGCGGTTTTGATCATACTCGGCAGGCCGGATCGCTGAACTCAAGGTAGTATCATGAATAATGTCGAGCAGCTGATCGGAATTTTGAATCGCGCCAAGTTGCCCTTCTACCACTTCACGGATGAGCGGAACCTGGACTCCATTCGAGCGCATGGGCTGCTATCGATGCGGGAGTTGCGTGAGCGGGGAATCGTCCCAATCACCGGCGGAAATCAATGGAGCCTTGATGCTGATTTGCACGCCGGAATGGACGCATACGTGCATCTCTGCTTCTTGCGGCAGCACCCTATGGAATGGTCGGCTCGGCAGGATGGTCGAATCGAGAAGAGTCGGTTTCTTCGGGTCTCACCTGAAGTGCTGACGATACCCGGCGTCATGATCACAGATCAAGTTTCGAACAAGTCGGGTGTTATCCCGGAACCCGCTAATGACATGATTCCGAAATTGGATTTCAAAGTCATGTATACTCGAACTGACTGGAAAGATCCGGAGATCAAGGAGCGTCGACAACGTGCGAAACTCTACGAAATCCTTATCCCCACCAGGGTAGCACCCGAGCTGATCGCAAACCTCGCTTAATGGCCCAGCGTCCAATCTTTCTTCCCATGCACGATGGCAAGCGGCTGGTGCGTGAGTTGTACGTAGAATTCCGTTGGAACCCCGGAATGGCCATTTCTCAGAAGCAGAAGAACGTGAGAGCCATCCACGAGGCCGCAAGAGAGCGATTCAGGGTTAGCGCGCCCCTGGAGGTCTCTTCCAAATCAGAGTCCGACCTAGGCCGCGCGCTTTCTTCGTTCAATTTGTTGATAACTACTAATCGAGGCCAAGCACTGTCAGTTGAAAGTGCATTTCAAGGCAGCAAGGTGTTCTCCCACGGAGGCCCTTTCATAGATTTATACGGTGTTGAATCCATGACGGCTAAACGAGACCGTCGGCTCCGGGAAAGTGGTTCCTTGGAGCATTTCGATTTTTTTGGGCGACGCTGGGGTTTATATCCAAAGACTGCATTTTACGACTGGATCTATCTACACGCGCTGCAACAGAATCAGGAGCTCGCGGCGGCTGTGACCGATTTTGATTGCTTCACCGATATCGAATTCAATCCGGAACGCTCGATCAACTGCCAAGCACGATCAGTGGCTCTCTTTTGCGCACTTTTTCACACTGATCAGCTTGATGCTGCACTGCGGTCGCCAGATGACTTCAAGCAGCTATATGACGGCAAGATTTCTGAGCCGGGCCCGACTCCAGAGAACACTCTTCTTCTTTGAACGGATTACGGAAAACGGATTACGGTGACAGGGATTGCGGTGACAGTGCGCTAATTGGCGGTGCAATAGCCGCGTGCGCATTCATCAGCTAAACCCCGACCCGCGCCACACCGGCCCGAGATCGGGGGGTCTCATGAAACCGACTTTTGCCTTCGCCGCCGCTTCCGTCTTGCTCTTGCTCACGAGCTCAGCTCAAGCCGCCGCACCAACGCCCGAACGGCCGCCCGCCACAAAGGACCCGGTTGACGGGCTCGTCTCGTCACCCGACAATTTCAAGCTGCTGCTCGAAAACGCCCACGTCCGCGTGCTTCAATACACCTTGCTCCCCGGCGCGCTCGACCATTGGCACACGCACCCGCCGCGCGTCGGCTATGTGCTTTCCGGCGCTAAGATCCGGGTGACCGAGGCCGACGGCAGCCACGAGGATTATGACGAGAAGACCGGCGACAATTACTGGGCCGACTTCTCCCCGCTCCACGACACCTACAACATGGGCACGACGCCCTACATCGCGCTCTTGGTCGAGGTGAAGGACGCGCCGGCGAAGGCGAAGTAGCGCCTCAATAATGAAACCGGCACGATAGCACCTCAAGCGCCTGCGCTTCGCCCTTTCCGGCAACGCGATAGATCAGCCGGTGCTCGCGATTGATCCTTCTGGACCACCATCCGGCCAGATTGCGCTTGAGAGGTTCGGGCTTGCCCGTGCCCGTGAACGGATGGCGGATGCACTCGCCGATCAGCAAGTTGATGCGTGCCGTGATTGCCGCGTCTTCCGCCTGCCATTGGACATAATCCGCCCATGCGGCGGAGCTGAAGACGAGCTTCACGGCTCGATCAGCTCATGCTCCTCGCCGCGGCCGGCATCCAGTTCCGCAATGCCTTCCATGAGCCGCTTCGCGTTCGCCGGAGAGCTCAGCAGGTAAAGCGTCTCCTCGATCGACTCCCAGTCGCTTTGGGAAATCATCACCACGCCCTCGCCCTTCTGACGAGTGATCGCGATCGGCGCCTTGTCGGCGATGACTCGGTCGACGACGGCCTTCAGATTGGCGCGCGTTTCGGAGATGCTGATGGTCTGCATGTAATCAATGTACGGAACTTTGTACAAATGTCAATCGCCGCCCTTCCCCTCAAAACCGGCTGTTCGGGTTCACTGCGTCTTTGACCGGCCCGGCGACCACGTCCCAATGCTCGACGATCCGGCAATCCTTCACCCGGAAGAAGTCGGCGATCGCATAGTCGGGCGCACCCGGAGCGGGGGTGAAGCGGGCGTGGAGCGCGACCAGGTCGCCCTCGGCAATCACCCGCACGATTTCCCAGCGGGCGGCGGGAACGTCGCGGATGAGTCCGCCCAGGAATTGCGCCGCCGCCTCTCGCGTGCCCGGAGCGATGTCCGGCTTGTGCTCGACGAAGTCCCCCGCGACGAAGCGGGCGAAGGCCTCCTGCGGCTGCTTGTCGACCAGCGCCTGCCTGTAGAAATCCTCGACCAGCATGCGGTTGGCCGCCGCGCTCGTCTCGCACGCCGCCGGGCTTGCCGCGCCCATCGCCGCCGCAACCGCAATCGCCATTCCCATCATCGCAATCCCCCTGCCCTTCTGCCCGCCGCTACCCTGCCCGAATTTTCGCTGTCCTGCAGCAGCCTCTTTGTGCCTCGACCTGGCCGATGCGCCACCACGCCCTTCATCGCGCTGCTCGTCGAGGTGAAGGACGCGCCGGGCAAGGCGCCGCCGGCGAAGTAGCTCGCAATCAAAGCTGCGAGCGGTCCGTTGGAGTCCATTCCTCCGGCTCCACGTCCTTGCGCAACACGCGCATCGCCAGCCCCGCGAACGTGCCGACAGCGATGGCGATGGTGAGGTTGCTGACCACCGTCAGGACCATTGTCAGGAAGAACAGCACGCGGTCGCCCGTTCGAAGCCGCATCCGCTCCGGCCAGCGGCTCGGCTCGCTCATCAGCCACGCGGTGATGATCAAAAGCGCCGCCAGCGCCGGCATCGTCAAATATCCCGCAAGCGAAGCCGCGGCGATGCTGATTGCGAGGATGATCAACGCATGGACGATCCCCGCGACCGGGGTCTTGCCCCCAGCTCGCACATTGGTCGCGGTCCGGGCGATCGCGCCGGTTGCAGGCAGTCCGCCGAACAGAGGCGAGACGATGTTCGCCGCCCCCTGCGCGATCAGCTCCGCGCCCGAGCGGTGATGGCCCCCAATCATCCGGTCGGCTACGATCGCCGACAGCAGAGATTCGACCGCGGCGAGGAAGGCAATGACGAAGGCCGACGGCAGAAGCTCGCTGATCCGGGCGACGCTGAGATGGGGGAGCGATGGAGGCGGAAGGCCCGCGGGTAGCGCACCGAAGCGGGAATAGATCGTATCGACGGGCAGGCTCAGCATCGCCACGGCCGCCGACGCTGCTGCGATGACCAGCAAGGACCCTGGAAAGGACGGATAAAGCCTCCGGAACAGCCCAATTCCAGCGATGGAAATCACGCCGACCAGCAGCGCCAGCAGGTTCAAATCGTTCTGCGCCCCCCACAGAGCCGGCAAGCCGTGGACGAGGTCGGCGGGCACGTTGGCGGCGGACAGGCCCAGCAGGTCCTTCAGCTGGCTGACCGCGATGATCAGCGCGATTCCGACGGTGAAGCCCTCGATGACCGGCTCCGGGACGAGCGCCACCAGCCGGCCGGCGCGGCAGAGGCCCGCGACGACCAGGATGATCCCGGCAAGCAAGGTCGCGAGCAAAAGCCCGTCGAAGCCGAACTCCTGGATCACGCCCGCCACCACGACGATGAAGGCTCCCGTCGGACCGCCGATCTGCACCCTGCTCCCGCCCAGGAGCGAAATCAGAAGCCCGCCGACGATGGCGGTGATCAGCCCGGCGCGCGGAGTCGCGCCCGACGCGATCGCGATGGCAATGCTGAGCGGAAGCGCGACCAGAGCCACCGTCACCCCCGCGAGCGCATCGCCCGAGAAGAGCCGCCACGAATATTCGCGCATGGTGGTGAGGAGCTTCGGCTTCATCGGTCCCACCGCTACGCGCTGGCGGCCTGCTGGTCGAGATGACTGTGTGGCCGCGACGTGCCCCGGATTTTCCTGTCCTCCAAGCGGCCCGTTTACGCCTCGAGCTCATCGATTCTGAGCCTTGCGATCCCACCCCGTCGAAGATCACGAAGTAGAAGAAGTAGAAGGACCGCCCAATCGGCGGCTGGCCGATCGACGGAGACGATGCCCCCGCGCTTTACCCGCCTCGGCCGCTCCGGGTGAGCAGCCTAACCTTGAGCGTGTCCTGCGAACATCGCGAACATTCGCGTCGTCGCCAACTCGCATGCGGCCCTACAGAAGCCAGGAGAAGGCGCGGCGGAGATAGGCCGCGCCGCCGCTGCGGACGATTTCGCCATGGGCGACGACGACCCGCTCGGGCCCTTCGCCGATCAGCGCGCGGACCTTGGCCCGGCCCTCGGAGCGGCGGCGGAAGGTGAAGCGAAGCTCGACCGGCGGATAGCCCTCGCCCTCGACCATGCGCGCCCGCCTGGCGATCCACCGCAGCCACCGCGGCCAGTGGGTCTTGAGGAACTGCTCGCTGAACGATTGCGACAGGTCCGCGATGACCGCCGTGCGCGACTTGCGGTGAAAGAAGGCAACCTCGTCCAGGAACGGCGAGTTGGTGAAGTGGAACTGGTCGATCTGCCCCGCCCAATCGGCCGGCGGGAAATCGGTCAGGATGCCGGAAAAGCGGAGAGTCCCGAACCTTTCGACGGTGGAGGCGGTGCCCCAGAGCTTCGCCTCCGGAAAGCGTTCGCTCCACGCCGCGAGGAACAAATGGTGGAGCTTGTTGGGGCTGACGAGGTGCCGGACCGGGCCAATGGCGCGCACCTCCTCCTCGAGCTCCGCTGTCGGCTCGATCGGCGACCAGAGCCACAGCCCGCCGTCGTCGAGGCGGACGACGACCATGCGGGTCGGATAAGCGAAGCCGAAGAAGGAGACCGTGCCGCCGTCGGCGACCCACAGCTCCGGCCCAAGCTGGTCAAGCACCTACGACGCGCTAGCGAGCGAACCTTTTCTTGAGGTCCGCCCGGATCGAGGCTCCGGCGAGGTGCGCGTCGACGTTGGAATAGCCTTCGTGGCGAAGCGCTTTGCGGATCTCGTCCACGCTCGAGTAGCTGGGCGCCAGCTGGAAGGCGCGTTCGATGATGTGCGGGCCTTGCATTCGATCTCCCCGAGAAATTTCGCTCCCGTCACAAACGCGCGGCAGTGCGGATACGTTCCTGATGGCCGTCGAGTTTCGCTGGCGTGTCGCCCTCGCAACGAATAGTATGTTTCGGACCTTCAGAGGATGGCCCGATGTTCCTGTCCCGCCGCGTCGTTCGACTTGCGTTTCTTGCTTCAGTCGTGGGCATCAGCGCCAGCGCCGCCTTCGCCTCCGAGCCGCCGGTCATCAGCAAGCCGACACCCGTCCCGCCCGGCACTCCTGCCGACGTTCCGCCGCTGCCGCCGGCACAGATCGATCCGAGCCTCGCCGTCGGCGGACAGGACGTGAAGGCGAAGAAGGTCGAAACCCGGCTGACGGTCGACGTCGAGCTCAACGGCCGCGGCCCCTATCGCTTCATCGTCGACAGCGGAGCGGATACCTCGGTGGTGGGGATCGGAATCGCTCGCGATCTCCAGCTTCCGCTGGCAAGTCCGGCCATCCTCAACGGCATGACGTCGCGCGACGAGGTCGACCGGGTGAAAGTCGACGAGCTGACGCTCGGCCCGACCGTCGTTCGCAACCTCGAGCTCCCGGCGCTGCGCGAATATGATGTCGGCGGCGACGGGATCATCGGTATCGACGCGCTCGTCAGCAAACGGCTGCTGATGGATTTCGAAAAAAGGCTGATCAAGGTCGAGGACGCATCGGTGCGCTATATCCCGATGCCCGGCGAAATCGTGGTGACCGCAAGGCGCAAGCGCGGTCAGCTGATCCTCACCCATATCCGCGCGGCGGGAGTTCCGCTCGACGCCGTGATCGACACCGGGACCGAGATCACCATCGGCAACCTCGCTCTTCGCGACCTGTTGATCAAAGGCAATCGCGACAAGTTCATCGAGGTTCCGGTGATCGGAGTCACCGGGGTGACGCAAAAGCTCCAGGTCGCGCGGATCGGTGAGCTGCAGCTCGGCTCGATCACCATCAGCGACGTGCCGATGGCCTTTGCGGACGTGCCCCCGTTCAAGCTGTTCGGCCTGGCGGACCAGCCTGCCCTTCTGCTGGGCACCGACTTGCTGGAAACCTTCCGGCGAATCTCGCTGGACTTTCGCGACCGGAAGGTCCGGTTCCAGCTCAGAAAGTGCAAGCCGGAGGGCGTGATCATCAGCACCGACCCGGACAATTTCTCGCGCCTGTCCTCGACAGGTAGCCAGGACGTTTGCGGACGGTAAGACTAGCGCCACCGCAAATGCCGCCATCGTTCATCATGATCGACGACTTCGTCGCCAACCCGCTCGAGCTTCGCAAGCAGGCGCTTGGCCTCGGCTACGATCCGAAGTTCAAGAAGGGCAATTATCCGGGGCTGGTGTCGGAACGGCCGCTGCCAATCCCCGGCCTCGACGATTATGTGTCGCGAGTGATCGGAGCGCCGGTGGAGGCCGCGCCGGGGACGCTCCACGGCCATTGCCGGATAACGCTGAAGAACGATCGCGGCCGGAGCGGCGTGCACATCGATCCGGCCTTTTATTCGGGGATTCTCTACCTCAGCCTTCCGCGCGATTGCCGCGGCGGGACCGACTTCTATCGGCACAAGCCGACCGGCCTGGAGCGGGTTCCGGAATCCGCCGACGCGGTCCGCGCCACCGGCTTCGGCGACATGAACGCCCTGATCGAGGGAGTGGTCAACGCCGACACGCTGAAGCCCGCGCGCTGGGAACGGAGCTTCACCGCGCCGATGCGCTTCAACCGGCTGATCCTGTTCAGCCCATGGATGTTCCACAACAGCGCCGCCGGCT
Source organism: Sphingomicrobium sp. (assembly GCA_051953395.1). Taxonomy (GTDB): domain Bacteria; phylum Pseudomonadota; class Alphaproteobacteria; order Sphingomonadales; family Sphingomonadaceae; genus Sphingomicrobium. Next base: position 62,248 of record JBQCIU010000019.1, on the reverse strand, counting down.
TTGGCGACTCGCCGGACAACGGGCGGCTGGTCTACCTCATGTTTTTCTCGCGAAAGGCTCAGGAGCCCCGATGACCGCTTCCAAGGAAATCGATTCGAAGATCGCTTCGCTCGGCGACTGGCGCGGCGAGACGCTTGCTCGAATGCGCGCGCTCATCCGCGAAGCCGATCCGGAGGTCGTCGAGGAGGTGAAGTGGCGCAAGCCGTCGAACCCGTCGGGCGTTCCGGTCTGGTCGCACTCGGGCATGCTCTGCACCGGCGAAATCTACAAGGACAAGGTCAAGCTGACATTCGCCAAGGGTGCCGCGCTGGACGATCGCGGCGGGCTGTTCAACGCAAGCCTGACCGGCGGCACCCGCCGGGCGATCGACATCGGCGAAGGGGAGCGAATCGACGCCGAGGCCTTCAAGGCGCTTGTGCGCGAAGCCGTTGCGATCAACGCTGCGAAATGAAACGGCGACAGCCGTGCAGGCAACCATTTGCCTGTGCTGCCGTTAGCGGCAGTTGATGCTTGCCCTCCGCCTCGCGCTGCCCGCAGCCGTCCTGATCTCCGCCGCGCCCGTCGCGTACGCCGCCCAGCCCATCGATCCGCTTCGCTTCTTCGAAGGCCGGACCGAGGTCGAAGGAATGGTCACGGTAATGTTTCGAAAGGCCTACAGGACGCGGAGCGTCGGTCACGGAGTCATCGGCGAGGACGGCACCCTTACGCTGGTCCAGGAGGTGAAGGACGAAGGCAAGCCGCCCCACGAACGGCGGTGGAAGGTGCGTTCGCTTGGGTCCGGCAAGTTCAGCGCCGAGATGAGCGAAGCGGTCGGCCCGGTGACGATCGAGCGCGTCGGAGAGCATTATCGCTTCCGCTACCGGATGAAGGGCAATCTGAAAGTCGAGCAGATGCTGACTCCGATGGCCGACGGACGGTCGGCGACCAACATCGGGAAAGTCCGGCGGTTGGGCATCGTCGTTGCGACGACGACCGGGATCATCCGCAAGGTGTGAGGCAACGCCGCCCCGGCAGTCCAGGGCGGCGCGCTGGCTTCAGCAATTGCAGGGCTTGCAGGTGCAGTTGTCGCAGCGGCAACCGGCCGACTTGCAGGTGCACGGGTTACAGCGGCAGCCGTTCTTTTCGATCTTCTCCATGGTCGTTCTCCTGTTCGCATCCGGCATTGATTTGCCGGGTGCAAAGCGCCTATGACATCCGTACCATGGTACGGGATCAAGCGAAAAATTCGGATACGATCGGCGGCCTCGCCAAAGCTGCCGGAGTGGGCGTCGAAACGGTGCGTTACTACCAGCGGCGAGGCTTGCTTGCGGAGCCGCCGCGGCCGCACGGCGAGGTCCGCCGCTATTCGCGCGAGGATCTCCGCCGCCTGCAATTCATTCGATCCGCCCAGGCCGCGGGCTTCACATTAGCCGAAATCGGCGAGCTGCTGGACCTCAGCGTATCGGACGACCGGCCACGGGCGCGCGAGCTCGCAAGGGCGCGAGTGTCGGCGCTGGACGAGAAAATCGCAGAAATGCAGGAAGCGCGCAAAGCGCTTGCTGCTCTGGCAAGCGCCTGCGCGACGGGTCGCAAGGGCCCTTGCCCAATCCTCGACGCGTTCGAGCCGAAATGACCGTCGGCAGGACCGGCTAGAATAAAGAGACGACGAACGCTCCGACCAGGACGACGGCCGCGCCGCCGACCAGCAAGATGTCGCGAAGGCCGGTCTCCACATATTCCTGATGGTCGCCTTCGCCGAAATCGTCGCGTTGGCGGTGGTGGATGATGTCGCCAATCTTCTGCATGGCGTTCCTCCCTTCCTGAGGGACCACGCATCATACGCTTCCGCCGCGAGTCGCGCCAAACACAAGCCGCCGCCCCGGAAGGACCGGGACGGCGGCATGATCCTTTCAGTTTCAGGTGAACCTAGGCGCCAGGCCGGGGCTCATCGGCTGTTCCGGGGGACGTTCGAAACATGAATCCGTCCTCGGTCATGCGATCGGGCAGGCCGGCTGTCGGATCGACGGGGACCGCCTTTCCTTCGGCGGCCAGGCGTTGGCGCTGGTCGAGGAAGGCTGCGCGCTTCAGGCGCTTCTTCAACGACAGCGACGGGTTGTCGGGAGTCGGGCCGCGCCTCGCGCGGTCGACATGGCTTTCATTCATGGTTGTAGTCATCATGGCTGAAGAACCAGCCAGCATGGCCTGCGGCGCTCGAATTATCGCTGATCGGAGCAAAGGCGGCGGCAGAGCGATCCGCCGCGACGCGAACGGGGCGCCCGGTTGCCCGGACGCCCCGCCACGCGTGCTCTTACGCGTTAACTTAGTGGGCGCTGTTGCCGTCGGCGTCCGCGCTGTTGCGGACCGCATCCGCCTTCTGCTCGCCTTCGTTGCGAACCTGGTCCGCCTCGTTCTCGGCGTTCGCCTGCATGTTGTCGGTCACATTCTCGGCGTTGGCTTCGATGGTGTCGGCGGTGTTTTCCGCGTTCGCCTCGATATTGTCCGCCTTCTGCTCCTGCGGGCTCTGGTTGCAGGCCGCCAAAGCCGCCAGTCCAACCGCGACTGCGAAGGTGGTTGCGATTTTCATCTCGAAATCCCCTGATGGTGAAAACAACCGTAGCAAAGCGCACGGGAGTCGATTCGGTTCCGTGCCCGTAACGGCGCCATCAGGTCGAGTTCGAAGCCTAGGCCAGCTTCTCCGCGTAGATCATGCGACCGCCCGCAAGCTGCTGCATCACGTCCCACTGGCTCTTCTTCGGCATTGCGAAGCAGCCTTCGGAACGGCCGAGCTGGCCATGCTGCGCGATCATCTCCGGCTCCGCGTACCAGGCGTTGTGGATGACGATCGCCCGGGCCATCGCATTGTCGTTGGTCGTGTCGAGGCCGCGCACCTTCATCGAGGTGCCATATTTGCCGTCGTAATAATCGGCGGTCGTGTAGGTCCCGTTCGACGTCGCGTAGGAGCCGAACTGGTTGCTGAAGCGCTGAAGGAAACCGGAATGCGCCGGATCCGAGCCGCGACCGTGAGCGACGAGGTGGCTTTCCACCTTGCCGGCGTGGAGGTCGACGACGTGGAAACGCGGTTCGCTCGACGGCTTGGTGAAGTCGACGATGCCGATCTTGTCGCGATACCAGATCCGGTGCTGGTCCATCGCCGCCTTGGCGCGCTGAAACAGCTGCGGATCGATTCCGGCCGGCGCCAGCGGAAGCGACGGCTGAGCCGTCGCGACCGGCGCAAGCGGGTCCGCCGGAGCATTGGGCGTGTTGTAGATCAGCGACGGAAGGCCGACACAGCCGCCGGCCGTCGAAAAGACCGCCGCGCCTGCGCCTACCGCGCCCCAGCGCAACAATTCCCTGCGATTCAAGGACATCTGCTCCCCAGCTCTCATGCTTCCCTTATACAGATGCGAAGGTTAACGACCGCCAACCATTCGTTAAGAGTTGCCCCATTCGTCCCTTCGAGGGCTCGATTCACCGCATAGGGCGCGCGATCGCCGCGCTTGTATCTCTTCCGCCCTGCTGCTAAGGGCCCGCCGCCGCCGCAGGTCCGGCTTGCGGCGAACAGATTATTGCGCTCCGCCAACGACGGGAGCTTCGCCGAGGCGAAGCGGTTCTATCGGGCAGGGGTTTAATTCGAGAGGAGTTTGACGGGCCGTTTATGCAGATCATCGTTCGCGACAACAATGTCGACCAGGCGCTGCGCGCGCTTAAGAAGAAGCTGCAGCGCGAAGGCGTCTACCGCGAGATGAAGCTGCGGCGGCATTACGAGAAGCCGTCGGAGAAGCGCGCCCGCGAGCGCGCCGCCGCGATCCGCCGGGCCCGCAAGCTCGAGCGCAAGCGCGCCGAACGCGAAGGCTCCCGTTAAGGCCCTTTCCTAAGGGGACGGGCGGGGCTACGGGCGAAAGCCATGTCCGTAAGCACCCTTTATCATCCGCCGCATCACAAGGCGGCGCTGACCAAATTCTGGATCGCAATCGTCGCCGTACTGGCGATCGGAGTCGCGCTCGCCTGGCTCGGCGCCGGGGCGCTTCGCGGCGAGAAGACGGCGAGCGGCCTCGTCTTCCGCACCATCGACGCAGGAAGCGGCCCGCTCATCACCGGGGCCGACGCGGTGCTCGTCGATTATGAGCTCCGGCTCCCCGACGGCACGGTCAAGGACAGCAGCAGCCAGCACGGCGGTCCGCAGGTGGTCGCAGCGACGCAGACCATCCCCGGTTTCGCCGAGGCCCTGACCCGGATGCAGAAGGGCGGCACCTATCATTTCGTCGTGCCGCCGAAGCTCGGCTATGGCGATACGCCGCCTCCGGGCATTCCGCCCCGGACCAACCTCGAATTCGACGTCCATGTTGTCGACGTCGCCCCGGGCGCCGCGGCGATGGCCGCCCGGGCCGCCTCGCAGCAGGGCCAGCCCGTGCAACAGGGCCAGCCGGAACAGCCCTAGGCTTTATTTCGCCGGCGGCTGGGCGACGTGCTCGGGCCGAAGCGATGTCCCCGCGCGCGTTCCGCGAAGTGCCTCGAACCAGCTGATCGGGTTCCACAGCTTCGTCGTCCCGTCGAGCGAGAAGGTGATGAACTCGGCACGGCCGCCGATATTCTCCCACGGCACCGGCCCGCCCAGCCCGTTTTCCGGATAGCCGGCCGGGAAGCGGCTGTCGGCGCTTCGATCGCGGTTGTCGCCCATCAGGAAGACGCGGTTGGCCGGCACTTTGATCGGCCCGTAATTGTCGCCGATGGTCGGCCCCAGATCGATCGTGTCATACTCGACCCCGTTCGGCAGAGTCTCGCGGACGATCGGCAGCCGGCAGTAGGATTTGCCGTTGGCGGCCTCGACCAGCCGACCGGGGAATTCGATTCCGCACGGGACGTTGGCGTCGACGGGGACCATGTCGTCGGGCCGCTTCTCCCACTTCACCATCTGTCCGTTGAGGATCAGCCGTCCGTCGCGCATCTCCACGGTGTCGCCGGGAAGGCCGATCACGCGCTTGATATAATCCTCGTTGCTCTGCGGCGGGGTGACGATGACGATGTCGCCGCGCTTGGGCATGTGGCCGAACAGCCGCCCCTGCCAGTGCGGCAGGACGTGGAAGCTCGGACTGACCCAGGACCAGCCGTAGGGGTATTTGCTGACCACCAGCCGGTCGCCCTTGAGAAGCGCCGGCATCATCGATTCCGACGGGATGTAGAATGGCTTGGCCACGAAGCTGTGGAAGGCGAGCACCGCGAGCAGCACCCAGAGCAGGCCCTTGATCTCACGCCAGAGCGCGGAGCCTTCCTCCTTTTTCGCCGGCGTGTTCTCGGCGGATTGCTCGTCCGCCAGCGCGGTACCCTCGTCGGCCAATCAGCTCTCCATCTTGCGGGCGACCAGAATCACGAATGCCTGCGCCCATGGGTATTCGTCGGTGAGTGTAAGGTGAATGTCGATTGCGTGGCCCTCCGGTGCAAGGGCGTCAAGCCGCGCCTTCGCTCCGCCGGTTAGCTGGAGAGTCGGCTGGCCGGAGGGAAGATTGACGACGCCGATGTCCTTCATGAAGACACCGCGCTTGAACCCGGTCCCCACCGCCTTGGAGAAAGCCTCCTTGGCGGCGAAGCGCTTCGCCAGCGTCCCGGCGCGAGTGAACGGGCGCTTGGCGGCCTTGGCCTGCTCCACGTCGGTGAAGACGCGGCGGACGAAGCGGTCGCCGAACCGCTCGAGCGATTTCTCGATGCGGCGGATGTCGCACAGGTCGTTGCCGATGCCGATGATGGTCATCGGCTCTCGTCCATCAGCTCGCGCATCCGGCGGACGCTCGCTTCCAGGCCGGTGAAGATGGCCTCGCCGATCAGGAAATGGCCGATGTTGAGCTCGGCGATCTGCGGGATTGCGGCGATTGGCTGGACATTGTCGAAGGTGAGGCCGTGGCCCGCGTGCGGCTCGATCCCGTTCTTCGCCGCGAGCGCCGCGCAGTCCGCGATCCGCTTCAGCTCGGTCGACCGATCCTCCCCTTCGAGATGGGCGTAGCGGCCGGTGTGGAACTCGACGTCCGGCGCGCCCAGGCTGACCGCGGCCGCGACCTGCTCTTCGGTGGGCTCGATGAACAGGCTGACGCGGATGTTCGCCGCTCCGAGCCTCTCGACGAAATAAGCGAGGTGGTCGTGCTGGCCGGCGGCGTCGAGCCCGCCTTCGGTCGTGCGCTCCTCGCGTTTCTCCGGAACGATGCAGGCGGCGTGCGGGCGGTGGCGGAGCGCGATCGCAAGCATCTCCTCCGTTGCCGCCATTTCCAGGTTCAGCGGCAGGCGGGTCTGGGCCATCAGCCGCTCGATGTCGCGGTCGGTGATGTGGCGCCGGTCTTCCCGCAGGTGCGCGGTGATTCCGTCGGCGCCCGCTTTCGCCGCGATCTGCGCAGCGCGAACCGGGTCGGGATGATCGCCGCCGCGCGCGTTCCTGATGGTCGCGACGTGGTCGATGTTGACGCCAAGGCGGAGCGTCGCGGTCATGCGGATACCGCGGCGATCAAGGCGGCGGACGAGCCGAACCCGGAGACCATGAGGCGCTCGTTCCTTGAGAGCGGAAGGATCAGCGCGGCCAGGTTGATCGCGACCAGCCCGGCTGTCAGCCACAGGAACCGACGGTGGCGCATGGCCAGCCACAGGCCGATGAAATGCAGCCCGACGATGATGCCGATGACGGGGAACAGAAGCGCGTTGAGGCCCCGCGACGAAAGCCACGCCTGCGCGATCATGATCGCCACCACCTCGGCGACCACGGCGGCGATATAATAGCCGGCGGCGAAGGGTCCCTTTTCGTGCCTGTCGCGGCGAACCGTTCGCCACGCGGCGGCCATGAAAAGGATGATTCCCACTGTGGCCACCGGCACTGCCGCCGCCCCCGCGGCGCTGGCACCGACGAGAAGCCAGAGGCAACCGAAGGCAAGGCCGATCAGCCGGGCGATCACGCTGCGGCGCGGCTTCCGGGCTTGATTGCCGGGATCTGGGCCAGCTCGGGCGGGACCTCGTCGGGCTGGTAGGCGGGCACGTCGATCCGGATCAGCGGCGTGTAGGGCACGCCGAGATCGGCCGTTCCGTTCGAACGGTCGACCAGGGATGCAGCGGCGACAACCTTGCCGCCCGCTTTCTCGATGGCCGTTATCGCTTCGCGCGACGACAGGCCGGTCGTGACGACGTCCTCGACCAGTAGCACGCGCTGGCCCGGTTCGACGCGGAAGCCCCGGCGAAGCTCGAAGACGCCTTGCGGCCGCTCGACGAACAGGGCCGGCCTGTCCAATGCCCGACCCATTTCGTGGCCGATGATCACGCCGCCCATCGCCGGCGAAATGACGACGTCGATGGATTCGCGAACGTCCGCGGGAAGCTTTGCGGCAAGCGCGCGCGCCATCCGCTCGGCGCGCTTCGGGTCCATGAGAAGCCTCGCGCACTGCAGGTACCGCGGGCTTCGAAGCCCCGAAGACAGGATGAAATGGCCTTCCAGCAACGCGTCCGCGTCGCGGAATTCCGCAAGAATTTCGTCGTCCGTCATAGCGCCTTCTTGCCCGGGTTCGCGTCAGCCGAATAAGCGTTGAACATCGCCGCTTCAACCGTCCCACAAGGGGAGTTGAGAGAGTGGGAACCCCGGCCTATAGGGATGGTGTTCGGGGGCCGCCAGCAAGCGACTCTCCCCGGAAATAAATCACTGTACCTCGGGGTGCGAATGAAACTCATTGGATGGGCGATTGCCCTTGCCGCAGCCATGGCGACACCCGCAGCGGCGCAAGCCGTCAACGCGGCGAGCCCGGCTGCTGCAGCGACGACAACGAACGCGGCGACCACGAATGCGATGGCTGCCGACACGGCCGGAACGGGGGGAGCCGCCCAGGCCGCGACCAAGCCTTTCCAGTATGACGCCCCGACCCCGGGGATCGGCGAGCCGGTGCCGGGCGGATGGAGCACGCAGGACCAGGTCACCCAGGTCGGCCAGCAGGCGGCCGACTTCCACGATTACTGGCTGCTGACCGTCTGCGCGCTGATTTGCGCGATCGTCCTGGTGCTTCTGGTCTATGTGATCATCCGGTACCGGCGCGGCGCCAACCCGACCCCTTCGCGGACTTCGCACAATACGGCGATCGAAGTGCTGTGGACCGTGATCCCGGTGCTTATCCTGGTGGCGATCGCGATTCCGTCGATCCGCCTGATGCGGACCCAATATTCGTTCCCCAAGGCCGACCTGACGGTGAAGGTGATCGGCAACCAGTGGTACTGGACCTATCAATATCCGGACAATGGCGGGCTCGAGCTCGTCTCGAACATCCTCAAGGAAAAGACCGATCCGACGCTTCGCCCCGGCGAGCGTTTCCGGACCGACGCCGACGGCCCGCCGCTGTTGGCGGTCGATGAGCGGATGGTCATCCCCGCGGGCAAGGTCGTGAAGTTCATCGTCACCTCCAACGACGTGATCCACAGCTTCGCGATGCCGAGCTTCTGGACGAAAATCGACGCCAACCCGGGCCAGCTCAACGAAACCTGGGTGAAGGTCGACCGGCCGGGCGTCTATTTCGGCCAGTGCTCCGAACTTTGCGGCGCGCGGCACGGCTACATGCCGATCGTCATCGACGTCGTCACCCCGGAGCGCTTCGCCGAGTGGGTCGCTTCGAAGGGCGGGACCATGCCGGGCGTGACCCAGGCCGCGGCCCCGGCCGGGGCGACTCCGGCCCCGACGCCCGCGGTCGCGACGACGGGCACTCCGCCCGAGGCGCAGCCCATTCCAGCAACTTCCGCGGCCGCGAACAGCGCGACCAACCAGTAATCCCAAGGGAATACGAGTCATGAGCACCATTCCAGCCGACGCGCTCCACCTAGAGCAGCCCGGAACCGGCCATTCGGCCGAGCGTCATGCCGACCACAAGCCGAGCTTCTTCGTGCGGTGGTTCATGTCCACCAACCACAAGGACATCGGCACGCTCTATTTGATCTTCGCGATCATCGCCGGGATCATCGGCGGCTCGCTTTCCGGGATCATGCGCTGGGAGCTGATGGAGCCGGGCATCCAGGTGCTGAATCGCGCCTGGCCGCTTGGCGCCGGAACCGCGAACTTCGACGAATGGACTCACCACTGGAACGTGCTGATCACCGCTCACGGCCTGGTCATGATCTTCTTCATGGTCATGCCGGCGATGATGGGCGGCTTCGGAAACTGGTTCGTGCCGCTGATGATCGGGGCGCCCGACATGGCGTTCCCGCGGATGAACAACATCTCCTTCTGGCTTCTCGTCCCGGCCTTTCTGCTGCTGCTCGGCTCGACTCTCGTCTCCGGCGGTAGCGGGCTTGGAGCGGGGACCGGGTGGACGATGTACGCCCCGCTATCGACCAGCGGGTCGGCGGGGCCATCGGTGGACATGGTCATCTTTGCCATGCACCTTGCCGGCGCCAGCTCGATCCTGGGCGCGATCAACTTCATCACGACCATCTTCAACATGCGCGCGCCGGGCATGACCCTGCACAAAATGCCGCTATTCGTGTGGTCGATCCTGGTGACGGCCTTCCTGCTCCTGCTCGCACTCCCGGTCCTTGCCGGAGCGATCACGATGCTTCTCACCGACCGCAACTTCGGTACGACCTTCTTCGACGCTTCGGGCGGCGGCGACCCGGTCCTGTACCAGCACCTGTTCTGGTTCTTCGGCCACCCGGAAGTCTACATCATGATCCTTCCGGGCTTCGGAATCGTCAGCCAGGTCGTGTCGACCTTCAGCCGCAAGCCCGTCTTCGGCTATCTCGGAATGGCCTATGCCATGGTCGCGATCGGCGTGGTCGGGTTCGTCGTCTGGGCGCACCACATGTTCGTCACGGGCATGAGCCTGGACACAAAGATGTACTTCACCGCTGCGACGATGATCATCGCCGTGCCGACAGGCGTGAAGATCTTCAGCTGGATCGCGACGATGTGGGGCGGAAGCCTCACCTTCGAAACCCCGATGCTGTTCGCGATCGGCTTCATCTTCCTGTTCACCATCGGTGGAGTCACCGGCGTCGTCCTCGCCAACGGCGGCGTCGACACCTACATGACCGACACCTACTATGTGGTGGCGCACTTCCACTACGTGCTGAGCCTCGGCGCGGTCTTCTCGCTGTTCGCCGGCTTCTATTACTGGTTCGGCAAGATGAGCGGGCGGATGTACAACGAGTTCCTCGGGAAGGTTCACTTCTTCCTGATGTTCATCGGCGTGAACACCATCTTCTTCCCGCAGCACTTCCTCGGGCTCGACGGAATGCCGCGGCGTATTCCCGACTACACCCCGGCCTTTGCGCACTGGAATTACGTGTCGACGGTCGGGTTCATGATCACCGGAACCGCGATGCTCGTGTTCTTCGTGAACCTGGTCTACTCGCTGCTGGCCGGCCCGAAGGCTCCCGGCAACTACTGGGGCGAAGGGGCGACGACGCTGGAGTGGACTCTCTCGAGCCCGCCGCCGTTCCACCAGTTCGAGACCCTCCCGGTCATCGACTGAGCTTCGGTTCGCCGCGAAAAAGGGCCCGTCCTGCAACAGCAGGGCGGGCCTTTTTCTTGCTGGTTCGGAAAATCCATCCGGCGCGGTGCAATGGTTCAGGCTCGGGAGAGATTTTGCGCCTAGGCGCGCGGCTCCACTTTGCCGAGGCGCGAATGACCACTCTTTTGGCCGGATCCCGAATTGCCTTCATCGTCATCCTTGGGCTGGCCTTCGTTTCGTCCCTGCTCCTCGGGGCGGAGTTCGACCTGGTTGCGGCTTTCGAACCCACTTCGGGCGTCGCCAAGCGCGAGGGCCTGGAACTTGACGAGCTGCTGACGATCAGCGGCCTCTTCTCGGTGCTGCTCGCAGCCGTGGCGTGGCTCAACGGCAAGGCCGCCGCGACGGACCGGCGTGCGCGCCGGGCACTCGAGCACACCGCATTCCTCGACCCGCTCACGGGCCTGTCGAACCGACGCCTGTTCAACGATCGCCTCAGCTCCGCGCTTGCCCGCTCACGATACGAGGGGCTCGATTGCGCGGTGCTGCTTATCGACCTCGACGAGTTCAAGCAGGTGAACGACACGTACGGCCACGCCGCCGGAGACCGTTTGCTGATCGAAGTCAGCGACCGGATTCGATCGATCCCGGCGGTTCCCGAAGATGCGGCCCGCCTGGGCGGCGACGAATTTGCGATCATCCTTCGCAGCTCGGCCGCAGCTGAAGGCGCAGCACGCGCGACCATCGGCCGGCTTCACCAGGCGATCGCGGAGCCCGTCCTGATCGATGGTCGCGTGCTGCACCCCAGCGCAAGCATCGGGATCGCTTTCATGAGCGATTCCGCGTCGCGAGGATCGGAGCTGCTCGAGGCTGCCGACGCGGACATGTATCGCGACAAGGCACGCCGGCGGCAGAAGCTCGCCGCCTGAGGCCTATTTCAGCCGCTCGACCTTCAGGATCTTCACGGGCGGATCGAGCATCTGCCCTTTCATCGGCCCCTCGCCCTTGGTGGGTGAAACCGGCGCGGCGAGGATGGCCTTCACCACGTCCATGCCCTCGATGACGTGGCCGAACGCCGCGAATCCGTTGGGCCCGTCGAAACCGGGGATATCCGTCGTCTCGATGAAGAAGTCGGTTCTTGCCTTGCCCGGGGCGAGCGCCGCCATTGCGATCGAGCCCGCCACATTTTTGATTCCGGTCTGGTCGGAGGATTCGAAGGCGACCGGCGGGTTGAGCTTGCGCGCGTCGCTGGTGATGCCGCCCTGGATCAGGCCGCCGCTGCCATAGGGCATGGCGCGATAGAAGCTTTCGCCGTCGAATTTGTGAGCGTCGGCATAAGCGAGGAAATTCGCTGTCGTGAGCGGCGCGTGCGCCTGGTCGAGGGCGACGACGATCCGGCCGGCGCTGGTTTCGATGGCGACCGGAACGAGCCCGGATTGGGGCGCGGGAGCCTGGGCAAGCACGGAACCGGAGAATGCGGCGAAAGCGAAAGCGATTCGGGTCAGCATCCCGGCACCATAGCAGAGGCTTTCCCTCTCCGTACCAACTGCTTATAGGCACCATTCGTGCCCACCATGCAGATGTCGAATCCAGCCGCGCTGCCCGCCGACTGGCGCGATCTTTACGCGCTGACCAAGCCGGGAGTCATGCGCCTCGTCGTGTTCACCGCGCTGTGCGGACTGCTCGCCGCGCCGGTGATGCCGCCGCTGGTGATCGGCTTCACGGCGATCCTGTGCATCGCGCTCGCTGCCGGCTCGGCCGGGGCTCTCAACCAGTGGTACGAAGCCGATCTCGACGCCAAGATGAAGCGCACGGCGAACCGCCCGATCCCGTCGGGCCGGCTCGACCGGCAGACCGCGCTTCACTTCGCCGTTGGCCTCGGCTTCTTCTCCGTCATCCTGATGGAGCTGGCGACCAATCTGCTCGCGGCCGCGCTGCTTGCCGCCTCGATCCTTTTCTACGTGCTGATCTACACGGTCTGGCTGAAGCGCCGGACCGCCCAGAACATCGTCATCGGCGGCGCTGCAGGCGCTTTCCCTCCGCTGATCGGCTGGGTCGCGGCGACGGGACGGATCGAGCTTCTGCCCGTGCTCCTGTTCGCGATCATCTTCCTTTGGACCCCGCCGCATTTCTGGGCGCTCAGCCTGTTCGTCCGTTCCGATTATGCGGCGGCCAAGGTGCCGATGATGCCTGTCGTCGCCGGCTTCGCTGCGACGCGCCGGCAGATCCTTGCCTACAGCATCGTCATGGCCGCCGCGGCGGTCGCGCCCTGGCCGCTTGGGCTGACCGGCTGGATCTACGGGTCGATCACCGCGGCGCTCGGCGTTGCGTTCGTGATCCTGGCGATCGCAGTTGCGCGCAACCACGCGACGGAGCCGAAGATGATGGGCCCCGAGAAGCGGTTGTTCGCATTTTCGATCCTGTACCTCTTCGTGCTGTTCGCGGCGCTGGTCGCCGACCGGTGGCTGCTGTCATGACCAAAATCGTCGGGGAGGAACCGAGGCCGGAGGACGAGATCATCCGGGCCCGCCAGCGGGATCGCGCACGGATCATGGCCTGGCTGCTCGGCGGGTTCGTGATCCTGATCTTCTTCATCACCGTCGCCAAGATCACGGCCGGCAAATGAGCAGCTCGGCCGACCGGAATAACCGTACAGCGGGAATCATGGCCGTCGTCGGGCTGGTCATGCTCGGCCTCGCCTTCGCCTCGGTGCCGCTCTACCGGGTGTTCTGCCAGGTCACCGGCTATGCCGGGACGACCCAGCGCGCCGAGGTTGCGCCGGGCGCCGACGTCGCCGAAGGCAAGATCAGCGTGCGGTTCGACGCCAACACCAATGCCGCGCTTCCCTGGAAATTCGAGCCGGAGCAGGAGCGGGTCAGCGTCGTCCCGGGGGCGCAGACCAAGATCTTCTATCGCGCGACCAACCTGGTTGCTCGACCGACGACGGGCCAGGCCGTGTTCAACGTCACACCCGTCGCAGTGGGCAAATATTTCTCCAAGATCGAATGCTTCTGCTTCACCGAGCAGACACTGAAGGGCGGGCAGAGCGTCGACATGCCGGTGGTCTTCTTCGTCGATCCGAAAGTCCGCGAAGATCCGGACACGAAGGACATTTCCGAGATCACCTTGAGCTACACATTTTATCCAGTGGAAACCGACGCAACGGCGGGCTAGGGCCGTTGCAAAGCATATCGAGGGAAAGCGAGTAATGGCCGCAACGAAGCACCACGATTACCATTTGGTCGAGCCGAGCGCGTGGCCGTTGATCGGCTCGTTTTCGGCGCTGGCCCTGACCGGCGGTGCGGTCATGTGGTTCCACGAGAATCCGTACGGCGTTCCGGTGATGCTTGCCGGCTTTGCGATGATCCTGGTGACGATGTGGAACTGGTGGGGCCACGCCATCCGCGAGGGACATGAGGGCTATCACACCCCGGTCGTTCAGCTTCACCTGCGCTACGGAATGATCCTGTTCATCGCCTCCGAGGTGATGTTCTTCCTCGCGTGGTTCTGGGCCTTCTACAGCTCGGCCCTATTCCCGTCCGCGGTCGACGCAGTCGGGGCTCAGTGGCCGCCCAAGGGCATCGAAGTGATGAACCCGTTCGGCTTCCCTCTGCTGAACACGATGATCCTGCTTTGCTCCGGCACCACCGTGACCTGGGCGCACCATTCGCTGATCCACGGCGATCGCCAGGGGCTGAAGCTCGGGCTGTTGCTGACGATCCTTCTCGGCCTCAGCTTCACCGGCTTCCAGGCGTGGGAGTACATCCACGCGCCGTTCGGATTCAAAGGCGGGATCTACGGGTCGACCTTCTTCATGGCGACGGGCTTCCACGGCTTCCACGTGATCGTCGGGACGATCTTCCTGATCGTCTGCCTGGTCCGCGCCAACAAGGGCGACTTCACCCCGCGGGCGCACTTCGGCTTCGAAGCTGCCGCCTGGTACTGGCATTTCGTCGACGTCGTGTGGCTGTTCCTCTTCGTGTCGATCTACGTCTGGGGCGGCTGGGGCGCGCCGATGGCCGGCTAAGCGGCTCGGCGGGTGCGCGAAGTCTCGCCTGTCCAGGGAGCGCTTTCGGGTCTCTGCCCGCGCTGCAAGTCGAAGACGCTGTTTGCCGGCTGGGTCCGGTTCGCCGACAAGTGCCGCGCCTGCGGCCTTGATTATTCGAGTTTCAACGTCGGTGACGGGCCCGCGGCCTTCCTGATCCTGATCGTCGGCGCGATCCTCGTCGCCGCGGCTCTCGTCGTCGACGGAACTTACGCGCCGCCGTGGTGGGTGCACCTCGTCTGGATTCCGGTCGGCATCGGACTGACGATCCTGGGCCTTCGAGCGGCGAAGGCGTTGCTCATCACGCAGGAATATCTGCACCGGGCGCGCGAAGGGCGAATCGTCGAGAAATGAAGCGCGTTCCCGTTCTCGCGACCCTGGTCGTCGCCGCGGCCGTTGCGGCCATGGTCGCTCTTGGCTTCTGGCAACTGAGCCGGGCTCGCTGGAAGGAAGGTCTCGTCGAGCAATATGCAGCCGCGCAGAAGCTTCCGCCGATTGCCTTCCCGACGGCGCCGGTCCGCGGGCCGCTGCCGCTGTTCCGCTGGGCCACGGGCTATTGCCTCAAGCCGGTCGGCCAGCGCGCCATTGCCGGCGAGAGCCGCCAGGGGGAGCCGGGCTATGCGCATATCGTCCAATGCTCGACCAGCGCCGAGGGACCCGGAATGGCCGTGGACATCGGCTGGTCGAAAGACCCCAACGCCAAATGGAGCTGGCCCGGTGGTCCGGTGACGGGGATCATTGTTCCGGACCGGCTGCAGCGGATCCGGCTTGTCGCCGCTTCGGCTCCGGCGGGGCTTGAGCCGAGCGCGACTCCATCGGTGGATTCGGTCGTCCAGGTCACGCCGGCGGGCCACCGCTTCTATGCCATCCAATGGTTCGCCTTTGCCGCGATCGCGCTTCTCATCTTCATCCTCGCGGTACGAAAGCGCCGCCCGGCCGAGTGACCGACGAACTTGCAACCCTGATCGCCGAGCCGTGGGCCGACTGGGGCCTGATCGATTCCGGCAATGGCCGAAAGCTCGAGCGGTATGGAGCGGTCACCGTCGCGAGGCCCGAGCCGCAGGCGATGTGGACGCCCGCTGGCGCCGACTGGGATCCCGACGCGACATTCGTTCCGGGTTCCGACGAGGAAGGCGGAGGCCGCTGGGTCCAGCACCGGCCGGTCCCCCGCCAATGGCCCCTCGCGCGCGGCGAGGTGCGCTTCAACGCATCGCTCACCCCTTTCCGGCACCTTGGTTTTTTCCCCGACATGGCCCCGCAATGGGACTGGATGCGCGAGCGCTCGAACGACGCCGACGTTCTCAACCTGTTCGGATATACGGGCGTCGGAACGCTGCTGCTAAGCGAAGCGGGCGCGCGCATGGTCCATGTCGACGCGTCGAAAAAGTCGGTCGAGCAAGGCAAGGACAATGCCGCCTTGTCCGCGCTCGCTGATCGCCCGATCCGGTGGATCGTCGACGACGCATCCAAGTTTACGGCTCGCGAGGTTCGGCGCGCCCGGCGTTATGACGGAATCCTGCTCGATCCGCCCAAGTTCGGCCGCGGGCCCGACGGGGAAGTGTGGCGGCTCGAGGAAAATCTCGCTCCGCTCCTCGCCGACTGCCGAAAGCTGCTCGACGAGAACAGCCGGTTCCTGGTCCTGACGGTTTATGCGGTGCGAATGTCGGCGCTGGCGATCGGCGAACTGGTGAAGCAGACTCTGGCCGATCTCGGCGGGACGGTGGAAGCGGGGGAGATGGCGGTCCGCGAGGAATCTCGGGGCCTGCTCCTCCCCACCGCGATTTTCGCGAGGTGGTCCCGAAGCTAGGTGCGCGCGGCCCGGATGGCGGCTCCCGCGACGAACGGCGCGCCCGCGACGAGCATCAAGGCGATCGCTGCTTCGAGCAGCAGGGCGCCGGAACCCTCATCGCCCGAGGCCGCGGCTCCGAAGATCAGGAGCGGAATCGCCAGCGGCAGGAGCAAGAGCCCGGCAAGAGCCCCGGCCCGCGGTAGACCGGCGGTCAGGGCCGCGACCGCGACGGCGAGCGCCGCAAGGCCGGCGCTGCCGATCCCCAGCGTCACGAGCAGGCGTGGCAGCTGCGCGACTGGAAGACCGAGGAGCAAGGCGCCGACGACCGCGCTGACAAGCAGCAGCGGGCCAAACGATAGCCAGTGGCCCGCGATCTTTGCTGCAGTGACGCTCTCGTCGGCGATGCCGCGAACGGCGAGCTGGTCGAGCACGCCGTCGGCGCGGTCCGGTTCGACCAGCCGCTCGATCGGGAGCAAGGCTGCGGTGAGCGCAGCGACCCACAGAATCCCGGCGGCGATCCGGCCGAGAAGGCGCGCATCGGGGCCGACCGCGAACGGTATCAGCGTCGCGACCAGAAGGAAGAAGGCGACCGGAAGCCAGGCCGGTCCGTTGAAGCCGCGCCGGACTTCGCGGCCGATCAGCCGGCCGATCACTCGCCGAGCTCCAGGCAGCGCCACTCGCCGGGCAATCGCGAATGGGAGGCGGCGAGAACTGCCCCTCCGGAAGCGCGGTGGCGCTCCACCATTGCGCCGAGCAGCTCGGCGGACCGGGAATCGAGCGCATTCGCCGGCTCGTCGAGGAGCCATAGCGGCGCGGACGAGGCTGCAACCCGTGCCAGCGATGCCCGTTTCCGCTGGCCAGCGGACAATAGCCGGACGGGGACATCGGCAAGCGCCATGAGCCCAAGCGCCTCAAGGTCGCCGCCGCCCCAGAAGCGGAGCGCCTTTCGCAGCGGAAGCTCCCGATCCAACCCCAGATTGTCGTCGGCGAGCGCCATCGCCGCGGCTTCGACACGACCGCTCTCCGGCTTCAAAAGGCCCGCCGCAAGCCGGATCAGGCTCGACTTGCCGCTGCCGTTGGGACCGACGACCTGCAAGGCCTCGCCGGCGGAGAGATCGAGGTCGAGCGCTTCGAACAGCAGCCGGCCTCCGCGCCGGCAGGTGACCTGATCGAAGCGGAGCAACGCCGTCACTCGACGCTGTCCTCGAGCGCGTGGATATCGTCGTCGGACAGGCCGAAATGGTGCCCGACTTCGTGGATCAGAACATGGGCGACGAGATGCTCCAGGCTCTCCTCCCCTTCCGCCCATTCATCGAGGATTGGCCGCCGGTAGAGGAAAATTCGTTCGGGCAATGTCCCCGATTGCTCGACGCTCCGCTCGGTCAGCGGGATGCCCTCGTACAAGCCGCTGAGGTCAAACGGGTTTTCGATCCCCATCGAGGCCAGCGTCGAATCGTCGGCAAAATCCTGGACCAGCAGAACGATCTCGCCGAGCGAGCGGGCGAAGGGCTCGGGAAGGCGCGCCATCGTTGCCCGGGCTATCGCCTCGATCTCGTCGGCGGAGGGCGGAGTCCCGAAGCGGCGCATCGCCGCGCCATAGTTGCATGAACGGCGCCGCGGCAAGCTTGCCCGCTTCGAGCGACGCCCCTAAATGGGCCGCCTTCCTAAGGCATGCGGAGCGGTGGCCGAGTGGTCGAAGGCGCTCGCCTGGAAAGTGAGTATACGGCAAAACCGTATCGAGGGTTCGAATCCCTCCCGCTCCGCCACTTTTCGACGCTTCCGCTCTTGCAGCTTTAGTACGTATCGTACTATCATGCAGGCCGAGGTGCTTATGGCTGCATTGGAAAATGCCCTGCCCCCTGCGGTTCTCGAGCTGTCGTGGAGAGAGCGGGAGGTCGCCACGATCGTTTACAGCAACGGCGCCCAGACCGCGAAGGACGTCGTCTATCTGCTGGCCGGGAGCGTATCCAACGGAGCCGTTCGATCGATGCTGAACCGGCTCGTCGCAAAGAAAATCCTGGGCCGGAGCTGGGGCGCCCCGGGCCGCGGCCGGCAATATGTCTACACGCCGGCGATCATGCCGACCGACGTGCGGCTTCGCGCGGTCCACAGCGTCGCAGAAATCTATTTCGAAGGCTCGCTGGTCGAGGTGGCCAGGACCGTTCTCGCCTTGTTGGAAGAAAGCGGAAGCAGCCGTCCGGCGGACCGTCCTCCCCTGCAGCGGCACGTGGTGAACCACGCGCAACTCGCGGCCTGACCGCGGCTGCGTCAGCCCTTGCCCTGTTCGATCGGGATTCCGCGGCTTTCCTTCCACAGCATCTCGGACATCGGCTTCCGCCAATATTTGCCGAACCATAAGGCGAGCCACGGATCGCCGCCGGTGAAGCGGGCTTCGAAAGACGCGTAGGTCGCGGCAATGTCGCTCGACGCCTGATCGAGATCTTCGGAAGGGCCGAGAACCGCCATTCTCGTTCGCAGTGCGGCCAGCATGTCGCGCAATTGCCGTAGGTAGCGGGTGTCGGGCATCGGCGCGCCATGCCCCGGAACGATGACTCGCGGGCGCATCGCGATCAGCTCCGTCAGCACCCGCTGCCAGGAGCCCGGGTAGGAGCCGAACCCGAACGGGATCGGAGCGACGACCACGTCGCCGGTTTCGAGGATGCGCTGCCTGGGAAGCCAGGCGACGAGGTCGCCATCGGTATTCCCGCGGCCCAGGTAGCGCAGGCGCACCGGACGGCGCGGGTCGGGAAGAAGCAGATCACGGTCGAACGCCTCGATCCGGGCCGGCAGGAAGACACCCTCGATATCCTTCCGGTACAAGGCCAGATCGCCGAGGCTCGAGGCATAGCCTGCCTGCACCCGCCGAGGCAGCGCCGGGTCTCCGGCGGCCTTTTCGAAGCCGGCGATGGTCGGCGCAATGGCCTTCAGGAACGCTTCGGTCTTGAGCGGATCGGGCGTCCCTTTCGGGTAGCGCTCCATGGAAGGACCGAGCAGATGCTCGCGAGTTGCGCGAGTGGCGATCACTCTCGCTTCGGGCCATTGCCGCAACAGGGTGGCGACCCCGAGGCTGTGGTCGCCATGCCAGTGGGTGATCGCGATTGCGGAAACGGGCTTGCGCGAGACCGACTTGATCAGCGCGGCGATTCGCCTGGACGAGCCGGGCGACCCGCCGCCGTCGATCAGGACCAGGCCCCGGGCCTGCTCGATGACGAGCACATTGCCGACGGGCTGGAGATGGAATGGCTCGCGTTGCCTGATCAGCCAGATTCCGGGTTGGATCGGTTGCAGGATCTCGAGCGCGCCCGGCGCGGCCCGTTCGAGGGCCGACACAGCGGACCGGGAAGGGGGGAGCGCTTGAGCGCCCGCCCCCGAGGCCGCGATCGCCAGGACGGCCGGCAGAGCTTTGGACAGCCGCTCAGTGAAACGCATCGCGAAACCCCCGATCGATCCTATCCGGCCCGGCGCTATCCGGAAACAGAGGGAGCACGGAGAGGCGGGATGGATGTTGCCTCTCCGTGCTCCCCTCCGTCCTGCCGCTGCTCGGCTAGCAAGCGGCTGGTCGGGGAGCACAGCTTTTGGGGGCTGTTCGGTGACGCTCCCCGACCGGGAGGAAGGTTTAGAAATCGACCGTGAAGCCCGCGAACAGGTAACGGCCGAGCGCGTCATAGATCTGCGGGTAGGTGTTGCCGCTAGCGAAGACCGGAATGCCGGCCTCGCCTCCGATCAGCGGCGGCTCCCGATCGAGGATATTGTTGGCCCCGATGCGAAGGTTGAGCCGCTGCGCGAGCCGCGCGGTGAACGCGAGATCGAAATAATCCTGCGCGCTGATCCGGCTATTGGCAGGGGCTCCGCATTCGGCCGGGAAATTCACTTGGTCGCAATTCACTCCGGAGAAGTGCCGCCACTGAGTCGAGACGCCGAGCCCGTTGGGCATGGTCAGGCCGACCCGCAGCTTGTGCTTCCACTTGTTGATCGGGATCGAATCCGGTGAATATTGGCCCGTCCCCGCCCCGCCCAAAGTCGCGGTCTTGCCCTGCAGGGTTCCGGTGAAGCTGACGTTGAGGGTTCCCAGCCCGCCAAGCCGGCGCGCATAGACCCCGCTGAAGTCCCAGCCCTTTGTCGCAAGGCCGACGCCCGGGAAATTCTGGCTCGTCAGCTCGACGAAGCCGGTCTGGGCAAGCCACAGCGAACCCGAACCCGGCGACCGGTGGATC
The DNA here is from genome assembly GCA_051953395.1 of Sphingomicrobium sp. Taxonomy (GTDB): domain Bacteria; phylum Pseudomonadota; class Alphaproteobacteria; order Sphingomonadales; family Sphingomonadaceae; genus Sphingomicrobium. The sequence continues at coordinate 41,773 of JBQCIU010000019.1, read as the reverse complement.
AACGCGCAGGACGTCGGGTCTCCCTGGAAACAGGCCTGGAAGACGGCGCCGTAGGCGTTCACGCCGATCACGTTCTTGACCTTGATGTCGAAATAATCGGCGGTGAGCGCGAGACCCGGGATGAAGCGGGGCTGCACGACCACGCCCGCGGTCCACGAGTCCGCCTTTTCCGGCTGCAGCTTGGGATTGCCGCCGAACAGCGCATTGTACTGATTGGCGGGGTTGGCGAGGATGGTGCCGTACTGGGCGGCGCTGACGCCGGTCAGCTGGCATTGGGCCAGCGTGGCGGACGGCGCCGGCGTGGCGGTCGCAGGATTGAAGTCGCCGGCGCAGGGATCGACCGTCCCGCCGAGGCCGATGGACTGCGGGAAGAACAGCTCGACGATGTTCGGCGCGCGAACCGCACGGTTATAGCTGCCGCGGAACCGCACATCGCGGATCGGCGCGAACTCCGCCTCGATCTTGTAGGTATCGGTGTTGAAGCTGTTTTCGGCGACGTGATAGTTCGAATAGCGGTATCCGGCGCCGATCTGCAGCAAGTCGATGAAATTGTGCTCGACAATCGGGAGCTTCACTTCGGCGAACAGCTCGCGGACGTCGAACTGTCCCTTGATTGGCGGAGTGGGGCCTCCCTGGCCGGCGAGATCGCCGGTCGCGAACTCCTGGTCCACTCGGAAGTCCATCGCCTGCTTGCGATATTCGGCGCCGAGGTTGAGGCCGATGCCGCTCTCGGCCCAGGGCAGCCTCCAGCCATAATCCTCTCCGGTTATGGTGAAGTCGACATGGGCGATCGTCTCGTCGACGGTGCCGCGCTGGAAGCCGGGAGTCTGCAGATAATCCAGCGCTGCCTGGGTCACCCCGCCCTGCTGGAAGATGTTGTACGGAACGCATCCTGCGGCCGCCGGATTGTTCTCAAGGATCGCACGACACACAGGCTGGCCGGTGGCCGGATCGGTGACCACGTCGAGCGCCATCAGCGTTCGCGAAATGGAGAAGTCGCGGTTGTACTGCTCGTTCCGCATCGTGCGGCCGAACTGGTAGTAAGCGTCGTAGGAAATTGCGGGCGAAACGTCGCCGCGCATTCCGCCGACGATCCGGTAATCGGTGTGGCGAATCTCGTCGTCGCGGCCACCGCCCTCGACGTTGCGGCGGAAGATCTGCACCAGCCCGCGCTCCACGCCCTGCGCATCGACGACCGTTCGTCCTGGGGCGCACACCCGGGCCAGCTGCTCGGCCGTCAGCATCGGGTTGTCGCAGTTGATCTGGAAGATGGTTCCGAACGCACCGGAAGGCGCGATCAGCGCGTCCGAATTGTCGTCCATGAACATCATTTCTGCGTACGGCTTGAACGCCGGGCTGATTTCGTAATCGGCAAACGCTCCGAACGTGTAGCGCTCGTCCGGACGCTGATAATAATTGTACGGATTGAAGTTGAAGAGGCTGTAGCCTTCGAGGAAAGCCGGACCGCCCTTTGGATCGACGGTGAAATTGTCGAGGAACGCGCCGGTCGTCGGATCGAACTGGAGGATGTTGGCCGGAGCCGACCAGAAGGAGCCGGTGCATTCGAACCGGTTCGACGGATTCACCGTCTGGGCCGTGAGCCCGCAGAAGGAATAGTCGCGCGTCGACTGGAACACCGGATCCTGGGTGCGGTAGGTCGCGTAGGCCGTGACATGGCCGCGGCCATCGTCGAACGAGGCGCCGAACATGCCCGCGATGTCCTGCGCGCCGCCGTTGGTGCTCCAGCCGGTGGGCGCGAAGTTGCCGAACTCGGTGTTGATCCGCTGCATGTCGGAGTTGCGGTTGTTGTGGTTGAAGACGCTGGCCTGGCCGTCGATTCGGAAGCCGGTGAAGTTGGTGTCGAGGATGAAGTTCACCACGCCGCCGACCGCGTCCGCGCCGTAAACCGAGGATGCGCCGCCGGTCAGGATGTCGACTCGCTTGATCATCACCGCCGGGACGAAGTTGATGTCCGGATAGGGCGACAGGAAATCGCCGGGCTGGAGCCGCCGGCCATTGATCAGGACCAGGGTCCGGTTGGGCCCGAGGTTGCGAAGATTGACCGTGGCCGTCCCGCTCGCTCCGTTGGAGAGGTTCGAGCCCTGGGCAGCGAACGACTGCGGAAGCGAATTGATCAGGTCCTCCGTGCGGGTGGTGCCCGAGACCTTCACTTCCTGGCTGGTGACGACTGTGACCGGGCTTGCCGATTCGAGGTTCGGCTGCGGAATGCGCGAGCCGGTGACGATGATGTCCTGGTTGCGCTTGACCGTCTCGCCCGTCGCGGACGTGCTCGGGACGGGGGCGCCTTCCACCGGGGCGGTGGTCTGCGGGACCGTCGGAACCGCGCTCGTGTCGGGCGGATTGGTGTTCGGGTTGGTGTCCTGCGCAAGAGCAGGCGTTGCGATAATCGGCGTTCCCCCGAGGATGGTGCCCGCAAGCAGGGCCGCCCAAACACGATTGGTCATCTTCGATCTCCCCTTCGGCGGTCAGCGCCGCTCATTTGGTTCTGTTCGTACCATTACGGGGAGATTACAAACAGGCAAAGCCATAGGTCGTACGAATCGTACTTTTTGAGAATTGATGTTGTAGCGGCGCAACAGCAGCGCCTGCGGCCGATGTGGGGAGCTAGGCCCTGGCCCTGCGGAAAAGCCCCGCTTCGAGGCGGTCGAGCCACTCGAGTCGCGACCGGATCGATGCGACGGCGTTGTCGTGGACGAAATCCTTGAACGGCACCGTCACTTCCTGGCCGTAGGATTCGAGATTTTCGAGCTTCTCGTTGAGCGCTGTCCTGGCCGTCGCAATCCAGCTCCGGCGCTCGTCCGGGGACAGCATGTCGAACGACTGGACCTTGGTCCGAAGCGGATCGTCGAGAAGCAGGTGGTTGGGGCGGATCTCCCCGACCCACTGCTTGACCGCGCGCTCGCCCGAAGCGGTGCAGAGCAGCATCTCGGTTCCGCGCGCATCGTCCTGCACCGGCTTGCTGCGAAGCAGCCCGCGCTCCTTCAGGCGCCTGATCAGCGGGTAGATCTTGCCCTTGCTGGTTCCGAAATTGCTGACCGGCGAATCTTCGTAGACCTTCGACAGCTGATAGGCGGTTGCGGGCTGGATCCGCGCGACAAGGGCCAGGAACGTGCCTTCGTCGTCAGTCAGTGGTGACTTTGACTTGACCATCCGCGCCGCTCCGAAATTCAGATATGGAGCGATTAGCAACAGAGCCGGCCAAGTCCAGCCCTATGCGGCGCGGAGGGTTTGCCGGGCCGCCGCTAGTTCGCGGCGGCCATGCCCCCGTCGTTTGGGGATGGCTTGTAGATAAGGTCGCAATCGACCTGCCACGTCTTGCCCTTGTCGTTGGACGTCTCGCAGGTCTGGCGGACGGCGTCGGGAAGGCGGCGCAAGCTCATCCTGATATCGCGAACCGCCCCGGAACGATCGACCCCGGTGCCCGTCCATCGCATTCCCTCGGAGTCCGCTTTGCCGAGATATTCGTTCACATTATTCTGCGAATCGACCCAATATTGGCGCCAGGACCCGTCCTCCGGACGATAGCTGTTGAGGCTTCCGCCCCCGGGGCTCGAAAGCGGCATCCAGTTTTCGCGAACGGTGCAGCCGCCGTACAATTTCTCGACCAGGCTGTGCGCCACAAGCTTGTTGCCGTTGGCCGTATAGACGTCCCATCGCCCGACCCAGAAATCGAGCTGGCGATGTGCCGCCGTGTCGCATGCGGCCGGGGGCGTTGTCGCGGCGACCGCGCCGGAGCTTGCCAGTGCAAGGCAGGAGGCAAGGAGCAGGCGCCGGTATGCGAGCATCAATAGAGCCCTGGCTTGAGTCGCGGTCCTGTCCTGCCGAGAACAGCCGCACTATTGGCGGGACGCACCGAGTTGCGCGGCCGGGTGGCCGCCCGAAACTTTGCAACCGGATGGATTCGCTCTCCTCGAAACTCGCTATTAGGTCGCATCGCACTACCCCGTTGCCGCCCAAGCCCGCACACCATACAGTCGCTCGACGCCGGCGAGGCTGGCGAAGTCGTGAACGGCGGAGAAAACCAGTTGAGCAGCGACGACGCCAACCAACGGCCGCCGAAGCTTGATGAACGACGGCACGGCGATTGGGGTGATTCGCCCACGCTGCCCGAAGACCATGAGCTCTGGTCGAATCCGTGGCGCATCACGACGGCGCTGATCGCCGTCTTCTGGATCGGCTGGTTCATCGCCTATGCCGTGTTCGCGCTCCTCAATAATGCCGAGATGGCGACCCGGACGATGCTGCCTCGGTCCATCGCCGCGGTCGCCGGAGCCTTGGTCTCCTTCGGAATGGCATGGGTGGTGATGGGCTTGCGGCGTCGGCCGCTGGCGGTGCGGGCCCCGGCCGCTTTGGCGCTGGCCGTTGCCGGGACCATCGTTCACTTCGGCTTGTCCCAGCTGATCTGGCTGGGGACGGTCGGCCTTGAAGACATGTCGACCTCGCCGCTGTGGGTCTATTTCACCACCGATTTCATCATTCGCTTCTGGTGGTTCGCCGGGATTTCCGCGAGCATTCTTGCGGTGTCCTACGTCGCCGACATTCGCGAGCGTGAGGAGCGGATCGTCGCCCTTCAGGCACTGGCGCACGACGCTCAGCTTCGCGCGCTTCGAAACCAGCTCAACCCGCACTTCCTGTTCAATGCCCTGAACTCGATCGTCGGGCTGCTGAGCCGCAAGCGCAACGGCGATGCGACCCGGATGACGGAGAACCTTGCCGATTTTCTTCGAGCCACGCTTCGGCTCGATCCCGAGACCGTCGTCACGCTTCGGGAGGAAGTCGAGCTCCAGCAGCTCTATCTGGATATCGAGAAAGTTCGCTTTCCGGACAGGCTGGCGGTGCTCGTCGATATCCCGGACGATCTGAAAGACGCGCTGGTGCCGAGCCTTATCACCCAGCCGCTGGTCGAGAATTCGATCAAGCATGCGGTGGCGAGGAGCACCCGCAACGTGCAGCTCCGGATCGCGGCCGCGCGCGACGGCGGCGACCTGATCCTGACCGTCGAGAACGAAGGCGGCGACGGTGAGCTGGAAGCAAGGAAGACCGGGCAGGGGCGACTGGGCCTGGCCAACGTCGAGCAGCGGTTGAAAGCGCATTACGGCGACGACGCCGGATTTCATGCAGGGCCGGGAGATTGCGGCGGGTTCGTGAACAGGATCCGCCTCCCGCTTCGGACCGGCTGATGAGCGCCGTCCGCGTCATTCTTGCGGACGATGAAGCGCTGGCGCTCGACCGCTTGGCCGAGCTTCTCGGCGAGATTGCGGGCGTGGAGGTCGTCGCTACGGTCGCGACTGGCCGCGAAGCCGTTGAGGCCTGCATGAACCTTCATCCCGACCTGCTGTTGATCGACATCGAAATGCCGCGGCTGGACGGTTTCGACGTGGTCGAGGCGCTCGTCCGTGAAGAAGGCGCCGGCCATTCGCCTCCACTGGTCTGCTTCGTCACGGCCTATCCGCAGTTCGCCGCCACCGCCTTCGATTCGGGCGCCCTGGATTTCCTGTGCAAGCCGGTTCGGCTGGCGCGGCTGGAGCGAACGATCGAACGAGCGCGGACGGCCCTCGACCAGCGCGACGCGGGGGCTCGATTGCGCGAGTTGCTCTCGCAGCTCGGCGAGCTCCGGGAGGCGCGCGCCGCAAACGAGGATGCGACCCTCTGGGTCAGCAGCCGCGGCGAAATGGTCCGGGTGAGCATCGCGACCATCGACTGGGTCCAGGCAGAGGGCGAATATGTCCGGCTCCACTGCGGCGAGGCCTCCTATTTGCTGCGCAAGTCCATCGCGAGCGTTGCCGATCGCCTGTCCGGATTCGGCTTCATCCGCGTTCACCGCTCGGCCGTCGTGAACGGCGAGCGAGTTGAGGCCATTCGGCGTTCGCGAGCTGGCACATCCCTGCTGCTGCACGGCGGAACCCAGGTGCCGGTCGGTCGCAAGTACCGGAACGCGATCGACTCGCTCGGAAGCTCCTGAGCGCAACCGACCGGATCGTTCGCTGCCGATGGATCGTTCGGTTTCCGAACGACGGAGGCGGCCTTGGACATCACCGACATCATCCTCGATCATCATGACGAGCAGCGGCGGCTGTTCGCCTTCCTGCGCGAGATCGACCGAACTGATCGCCAGTCTTTGACGGCCGTGTGGAAGCGGCTGCAGGGGCTGCTCGACGCCCATGCGGAGGGCGAGGAACGCTTCTTCTATCCCCGGCTGCTGAAGGAGGGGTCCGGCGCGTCCGATGCCGACAGCGCGGCCGACGAGACCCGCGACGCCATCGAGGATCACAACAAGATCCGCGACGCCGCCAAGTCCGCCGACGATCACGAGATCGGAAGCGACGCCTGGTTCCAGTCCGTCTGCAAGGCCGACCTCGAGAACAGCAAGCATATGGCCGAGGAGGAGCGGCAGGCACTCGCCGATTTCCGCCGCAACGCATCCGTCGAAGAGCGGCACCGGCTCGGCGTGCAATTCCTCGCCTTCGTTTCCGGGCACCTGATGGGCGTGAAGCCGATCGACAAGAACCCGGACGCCTACGTGAAGGACCCCGAGCGAGAGATCGCGACGACGGAAGCTTGACCTTGCCGCCCGCCGCCGCCCATGCGCAGCGGCATGAGCGGCTGGAGCTTTGCGATCGACCGCGGCGGGACTTTCACCGACGTGATCGCCCGCTCGCCCGACGGCGCAATCGTCGTCGAGAAGCTGCTGTCGGAGAACCCCGAGCACTATGACGATGCCGCGCTGGAGGCGATCCGGCGGGTGATCGACCGCGCCGGCGGCGGCGATGTCGCTTCGGTCCGGATGGGAACGACGGTCGCGACCAACGCGCTGCTCGAACGCAAGGGCGACCGGGTGGCGCTGGCGATCACGCGCGGCCTGGGCGACGCCCTGCGCATCGGTTACCAGGCGCGGCCGGAAATCTTCGCCCGCCACATCGTGCTGCCGGAGCAGCCGTACGAGCGGATGATCGAGATCGACGAGCGGCTTGGTGCAGACGGCGAGGTCGTTCGGCCCCTCGACGAGGCGCACGCGCGGGCGGCGCTTCAGGACGTGCGTGAGAGCGGAATCGACGCGCTGGCCATCGTTCTGGTCCACGGCTGGCGATTCACAGAGCACGAGCGGCGGCTGGCGCAAATCGCCCGCGAGCTCGGCTTCACGCAGATTTCCGTCAGCCACGAGGTCGCGCCGCTGATCAAGCTGATCGGGCGCGGCGATACGACCCTGGTCGACGCCTATCTCTCGCCGGTCCTTCGCCGCTACGTCGACCGGGTCGCGGCGGGTCTTCCGTCCATAACACGGCTTCAGTTCATGCAGTCGAACGGCGGATTGGCCGACGCCCAGGCCTTTCGCGGCAAGGACGCGATCCTGTCGGGGCCGGCCGGGGGCGTGGTCGGCATGGTGGCCGCGAGCGCACCGCACTTCGGCGACGAGCCGGTGCGGCTGATCGGCTTCGACATGGGCGGCACCTCGACCGACGTGTCGCATTACGCCGGCCGCTTCGAGCTTTCCGACGAAAGCGTCGTCGCAGGGGTGCGGATCCGCGCCCCGATGATGCAGATCCACACGGTCGCGGCGGGCGGCGGTTCGATCTGCAGCTTCGACGGGATGCGCTTCCGCGTCGGGCCGGAAAGCGCCGGAGCGAATCCGGGCCCCGCCTGCTATCGGCACGGCGGCCCGCTGACGGTGACCGACTGCAACCTGTTCCTCGGCCGCATCGACCCAGCCGCGTTCCCCGCGGTGTTCGGTCCTTCGGGCGACCAGCCGCTCGATCCGGACGCATCGCGGTCGCGCCTGCAGGCCGTCGCCAACGCGCTCAGCGGCACCAAGTCGCTTGAGGAAATCGCCGAGGGATTCCTCCACATCGCCGTCGACAATATGGCGAACGCGATCCGCAAGATCTCGATCGCGCGGGGCCATGACGTCACCCGCTACACGCTCGCCTGCTTCGGGGGAGCAGGCGGCCAGCTCGCCTGCCGGGTCGCGGACGCACTCGGGATGGAGCGAATCCTGATCCACCCGCTGGCGGGCGTGCTGTCGGCCTATGGAATCGGCCTCGCCGACGTGAAGGTGATCCGCGAGGAGAGCTGGCTGAAGCCGCTGGGCGAGGACGTCGCGAAGCCGCTGCAATCGCTCGAACGCGCCACGAGCCAGTCGCTGATAGACCAGGGCGTCGACCGAGATGCGATCGAGCTGCATCGCCGCGCCCGGCTCCGCTATGCCGGCAGCGATACGACTTTGGAGCTGCCGCTCGCCACGACGGAGGAGATGCGGAGCGCTTTCGAAAAGCTGCATCGCGCCCGCTTTGGCTACGTCGATGAGCAGGCCGAGGTGATCGTCGACGCGCTGGTGGTGGAAGGCGTCGGCCGCTCCTCCCCGAGCTCGCTCGGGGAGGGGGACCATGCGAAGCATGGTGGAGGGCTAAACGGCGCCGGCCCCTCCACCGCCTCCGGCGGCCCCCCTCCCCCAGACAAGCTGGGGGAGGAAATCTCCGGCCCCGCCGTCATTACCGAAGCCACCTCGACGACCGTCGTCGAGCCGGGCTGGACGGCCAGGCGCGCAAGCGACGGCACGCTGGTCCTCATCCGGACCACGCCGGCAAATCGCGCGCGCGCCATCGGCACTGATGCCGACCCGGTGATGCTGGAGATCTTCAACAATCTGTTCATGGCGATCGCCGAGGAAATGGGCGTCGCGCTCCAGTCCACCGCGACAAGCGTCAACATCAAGGATCGGCTCGATTTCTCCTGTGCGCTGTTCGACCGCAGCGGCGCCCTGATCGCCAACGCGCCGCACATCCCCGTGCACCTGGGCTCGATGGGTGAGAGCATCCGTCACATCATCGACACCCGCGGCGGCTCCCGCGACGGGCGCGGCATCCGGCGCGGCGATGCCTACGTTCTCAACGATCCCTATCGCGGCGGGACTCATCTGCCCGACATCACCGTGATCATGCCGGTTTTCTATTCCTCCCCGGCTTGGGAGGGGGACCACGAAGTGGTGGAGGGGGCGGCGTGCAGGTCTCGGACCCCCCTCCGTCAGCCGCTTCGCAGCTGCCAGCTCCCCGTCCCGGGGAGGATTTACCCTCCGCCTTCGTCGCGGCACGCGGCCACCATGCCGACATCGGCGGGATCGCACCGGGATCGATGCCGCCCGAAAGCCGATCGATCGAGGACGAGGGCGTCCTGATCGACAATGTGCTGATGGTGGACGAGGGCCATTTCCGCGAGGCCGAAATGCGCGCGCTGCTCGGTTCCGGACCGCATCCGGCCCGCAACATCGACCGCAACATCTCCGATCTTCGCGCCCAGCTCGCCGCCTCCGTTCGCGGCGCCGAAGGCCTGATGGACGCAGTCCGGGACTACGGAGCCGAGGTGATCGACGCCTACATGCACCACGTCCTCGCCAACGCCGAGGAATCGGTTCGCCGCCTGCTCGGCCGGCTCCACGACGGCGCCTTCGATTACGAGATGGACAATGGGGCCCATGTCCGTGTGGCCATCCGCATCGACAAGGCTGCGCGCTCGGCCACCTTCGATTTCACCGGCACGAGCGACCAGTTGCCAGACAATTTCAACGCGCCTTTTTCGATTGTCCGCGCCGCCTCGCTCTATGTGCTCCGGACGCTGATCGACGATCCGATCCCGATGAACGACGGCTGCTTGCGCCCGGTGAAGCTGATCGTTCCCGATGGTTCGATGCTTTCCCCGCGCTATCCCGCGGCCGTCGTCGCCGGCAATGTCGAAACCAGCCAGGTCGTCACCGACGCCTTGTTCGCGGCGACGGGCAAGCTCGCGCCGAGCCAGGGGACGATGAACAATTTCACCTTCGGCAATGAGCGGCACCAATATTATGAGACGATCGCCGGCGGCTCGGGAGCAGGACCGGATCATGACGGAACGAGCGCGGTCCAGACTCACATGACCAACAGCCGCCTGACCGACCCGGAGATTTTGGAGACTCGCCATCCGGTGCGGCTCGAGCGGTTCGAAATCCGCCGCGGCTCCGGAGGCGACGGCGAGCATCGGGGCGGCGACGGCGTGATCCGCGATGTGCGCTTTCTCGAACCGATGCGCGCCAACATCCTGGCCAACCGCCGCCGCGTCGCGCCGCGCGGAATCGAGGGCGGCGGCGATGCCGAGCCAGGCCGCAACTGGGTCGAGCGCGCCGATGGATTCATCGAAGAATTGACCGCCACCGCATCGGCCGAGATGCGGGCCGGCGACCGCTTCGTCATCGAAACGCCCGGCGGCGGCGGCTACGGTATTCCTCCCCGGAACGGGGAGGGGGACCAAGCGGAGCTTGGTGGAGGGGGCGGCTTGCAGGGCTCCAAACCCCCTCCGTCAGGCCTCCGGCCTGCCACCTCCCCGTCCCGGGGAGGATCATCATGACCTATCTTCCGCTGCTCGGGATCGCGCTGGTCGTCATCGGCTTCGCGCTGCGATTCAATCCGCTGCTCGTCGTCGCAGTGTCGGCGATCGTCACCGGCCTGCTCGGGCACATGCCGTTCCTGAAGGTGCTGGGGACCCTCGGCCACGGCTTCAACGAAAACCGCTACGTGACTGTCATCTGGATCATCCTTCCGGTCGTCGGCCTGCTCGAGCGCTATGGGCTGCAGGAGCGGGCGCGGGCCGTGATCGCGGACATTCGCGGCGCGACCGCGGGTCGGCTCCTCATCATTTACCTGGTCGTGCGGCAGATCCTCTCCGCCCTCGGCCTCACCACGGTCGCGGGTCATGCCCAGACCGTCCGGCCGCTGGTCGCTCCGATGGTTACGGCCGCCGCTGAAAAGCAGCACGGCGAGCTGGATGAGCCGACCAGCGAACGGGTCAAGGCAATGTCGGCGGCGACCGACAATGTCGGCCTGTTTTTCGGGGAGGACATCTTCATCGCCATCGGCTCCATCCTGTTGATCCAGGGATCGATGGCCGGGTTCGGCATCGAGCTGACTCCGATCCACCTGTCGCTGTGGGCGATCCCCACCGCAATCTGCGCATTCCTGATCCACTCGGCGCGGCTGTTGTGGCTCGACCGCAAGCTGGGGCGCAGTCAATGATCGATTATCAATGGCTCTACGCCCTCGCCGGCGCCGTGTTCGCGGGTTTCGCGATCGGAAGCGCGCGTGACGAGACCAATCCCAGGCGCTGGGGCAATGCGGCCTTCTGGTCGCTTCTGGTGGTCAGCTTCTGGTTTGGCGATTTCCTCGGCGACATCGGCAACGGGGTGCTTGTGCTGGCGCTGGTCGGCATCGCCGGCTTTCACCTGATCGGCCGCGGCTCGAAGGAATCAGGGAGCCCGAAACAGCGGGAGGAATCGTCGCAGCGGCACCGCAACAGGCTGTTCCTTCCGGCGCTGATCATCCCGTTCACGGCCTTCGTCGGAACCCTGCTGTTCAACTACACGCCGCTCCACGCTCTGGGCGTCATCGATCCGAAGGCTGTCACGCTGGTGCTGTTCGGCTGCGGAGTCCTCATCGCCCTGGTCGTCATCTACCTCTGGCTTCGTCCGCCGGCGCTGGCGGGGGTGGACGACGGCAGCCGCCTCGCCAATTCGATCGGCTGGGCGATGGTGCTCCCGCAGATGCTCGCCTCGCTCGGCGTGATTTTTGCCGCGGCCGGGGTCGGGACGACCATCGGGGCGATGGTGAGCGCCATTATCCCGCACGGGAATGTCTTCCTGGCGGTCCTTCTCTACGCGCTCGGAATGGTCGTCTTCACGATGATCATGGGAAATGCCTTCGCCGCTTTCCCGGTCATGGCGGCGGCGATCGGAGTGCCGATCCTGATCCAGGGCGCCGGCGCAGATCCCGCGGTCATCGGCGCGGTCGGGATGCTCGCCGGATTCTGCGGGACGCTGATGACGCCCATGGCGGCCAATTTCAACATCGTGCCCGCGGCCCTGCTGGAGCTCAAGGATCAGTACGGGGTCGTCCGGGTGCAGGTGGCGACGGCGATTCCGCTGCTCATCGCGAACATCCTCATTCTCTATTTCGCGGGGTACGTATGGGCGCACTGAACGCCGACACCGCTTCCAAGATGGCCCGGATCGCGCTCGGCCATGTCGGTCGGGAGTTTCCGAACAAGCTCGATCACGTCCTGCTTGGCGAAGAGGATGCGAAGACTCCGCGCGAGCTTCACCCGATCTTCTTCGGAAGCTTCGACTGGCACAGCTGCGTCCACGGCTGGTGGTCGCTGCTGACGCTTCGGCGGCTGTTTGCGCAGATGGCGGAGTCGCTGGAGATCGAGGAGCTTGGAGAGGCGAGCTTCACCAGCGGCAAGGTGGCCACCGAGCGCGCCTATCTCGACCGGCCGCTCTCGGCAGGCTTCGAGCGGCCGTACGGCTGGGCGTGGCTGTTGCAGTTGCACCTGGAAGCGACCCGCCACCCTGAGCGCAGCTGGGGCACTGAGCTCGAACCGCTGGCGCGAGCGTTCGCGGCCCGGCTCGACCGCTACCTGCAGATCCTCACTTACCCGATCCGCGCCGGGACCCACTTCAACACCGCCTTCGCTTTGGTGCTGGCACTCGACTGGGCGGAGCAGTTCGATCCCGCCCTCGCCGAACTGATCGCGGCGCGGGCGAGGCACTGGTTCAGCCGCGACCGTGACGCGCAAGCCTGGGAGCCGAGCGGCGACGACTTCCTCTCCCCGACCCTGGTCGAGGCGCTGCTGATGAGCCGGGCTCTGCCAGCCGACGAGTTCCGCGGCTGGTTCGCCGCGTTCCTGCCGCGAATCGACGAAAGGCAGCCTGCGACCCTCTACACTCCCGCAACCGTCAGCGACCGGAGCGACGGCAAGATCGCGCATCTCGACGGGCTCAACCTCAGCCGGGCATGGTGCTGGCGCTGGCTCGGCCGCCCCGAGTTTGCGGAAGAGCATCTGGAAGCCGCGCTTCCGCACCTCAGCGGCGATTATATGGGCGAGCATTGGCTTCAGAGCTTCGCGCTTCTGGCGCTACTGGCTCCAGACGGTAAAATGGGCCGGTGATGGAATCGAACGCGCTCAACCAGCAATTCAGCCGCTACGACCAAGTGCGCAAGACGCACACCTATCGGCTTGCCGAGGATTCCGCCGACGAGTTCGACGAGGATTACGAGATCGCGACCCTCGATTTCGGCCAGTTCCTCCACGGCAGCGCCGACGCGAGGGCACGGTTCGCCCGCGAGTTCACCGCGGCGCTCGAGGAAATCGGTTTCGCGGTCCTCACCGGCCACGGAGTGGATCCCGCGCTCTACGAGGAAATCGGCGACGGCGTGGTGGATCTGTTCACCTCGACGACCTTCGACGAGAAATTGCGATTCCGGGCGAAACGGCACGGCTCCGTCGCGCAGGGCTTTTTCCCGCTTGAGGCGACCAGCGACATTCATCCAGACCTCGTCGAGGGCTGGGTCTGGTGCCGGCGAGCGTTCGACATTCCCCAGCACCGGGATGCGCCCTTCCGGGCCGAGGATTACTGGCCGAAGCCGGAGTATGAGCCGTTCTTCCGGCGGCTGGTGCTGGCCCACGAACCCTTGTTCAAGCCGATCGCGCAGGCGATGTTCATGGGTCTTGGCGTCGACCCGCACGTCTATGACGAGAAGCTGACGGAAACGAATTTCGGGCTTCGGCTGAACTATTATCCGCCCCTGACCCAGCGACAGAGCCAGTCCGGCGCCGGCCGCCTGCTTGGCCACGAGGACGTCGACCTGTTCACCATCCTCCCGGCCTCAAAGGTCGATGGGCTGCAGGTGTGGAACCACCGCAGCGAGAAGTGGGTGCGGATGAAGGCGCCGCCGGGATCGATCATCATCAATACCGGCGATTACATGCAGCGGATCACCAACGACCGGTTGCCGTCGACCACCCACCGCGTCGGCAAGCCCAGCGACCGGTCGCACCTGACCTCTCCGCGCGTGTCCTTCCCGATCGCGGTCTATGTGTGGGAGGACGAAATCCTCGAGGTGCTGCCCGGCCTCGGCGAACCGCGGTACGAGCCGGTGAAGGCGATCGCCTTCCATACCCGCAGCACCAGCAAGTTCTACGGCGACGATTATGCCGTGGAGACTAATGACATTTGAAGCGGTCGAACGGCTCGTGACAGGCGTTGCAGCGCCACTGCGCCTTGCAGGGAGTCGAGCCGAAGCGGCTGACTTCCGCAGTATCCATTGATCCGCAGCGCGGGCATTCCGCCTTCGCATTGGGATGGGGTGGGTCGATCCCGTAGGCCTTGAGCCGCTGGCGGCCGCGCTCGCTGATCCAGTCGGTCGTCCACGGCGGAAACAACACCCGCTCGACGAACACCTGGGTGAAGCCATTCGCGTCGAGCGCGTCGCGGATCGCCTGCTCGATCGCGAGGGTCGCCGGGCAGCCGGTGTAGGTCGGGCTGATCATCACCCGCGGCGGATTGGTGGTGACGGCGCGGACGATGCCGAGATCGGTGATCGAGACGACCGGGATTTCCGGGTCCATCACCTTGTCGAGGATCGCCATGATCGCGTCCTCGCTGAGATCGGCGACCGCCGTTGCCATGCGGCGAGTTTACACCCGTTCGAGCGCGAGGGCGATTCCCTGCCCGACTCCGATGCACATGGTGCAAAGCGCCCGCCTTGCCCCCCGCCGCTGAAGCTCTTCGGTTGCGGTCAGGACCAGCCGGGCGCCCGACATTCCGAGCGGATGGCCGAGCGCGATCGCGCCGCCGTTGGGGTTCACATGCTCCGCGTCCGGGGAGAGGCCGAGCTGGCGGAGGACGGGAATGCCCTGCGCCGCGAACGCCTCGTTGAGCTCGATCACGTCGAAGTCGCCGATCTTGAGCCCAAGGCGCTCCATCAGCTTTTCGGATGCCGGCGCCGGGCCCATGCCCATGATCCGGGGCGGCACTCCGGCGACCGCCGAGCCCAGGATCCGGGCCCGCGGCTTGAGGCCGTGCTTCTCGATCGCTTCCTGACTCGCGACGATGATCGCAGCCGCGCCGTCGTTGACGCCAGACGCATTGCCGGCGGTCACGGTGCCGTCCGGCTTCACGATGGGCTTGAGCTTCGCGAGCGCCTCGACACTGGTGTCGCGCGGGTGCTCGTCGCGGTCCACGACGATGGGATCGCCTTTGCGCTGCGCGATCGTGACGGGCACGATCTCCGCGGCGAGGCGGCCGCTGGCCTGGGCCGCAGCGGCGCGGCGCTGGCTCTCCGCTGCAAACCGGTCCTGCTCCTCGCGAGTTACCTGATAGTCCTCGGCGACATTCTCCGCAGTTTCCGGCATCGAATCGATCCCGAACTCGGCCTTCAGCTTCTTGTTGACGAAGCGCCAGCCGATGGTGGTGTCGTACATCTCCGCCTTGCGGCTGAAGGCGCTGTCTCCCTTGCCGACGACGAAGGGGGCGCGGGTCATACTCTCGACCCCGCCGGCGACGAAAAAATCGCCCTCGTCCGCCTTGATCGCCCGCGCCGCCATCGCGACCGCGTCCATTCCCGATCCGCACAGCCGGTTGATCGTCGTCCCCGGAACCTCGGTGCCGTAGCCCGCCAGCAGCGCGGCCATCCGCGCGACGTTGCGATTATCCTCTCCCGCCTGGTTGGCGCAGCCGAGGAGCACGTCGTCGAGCTTGCTGAAATCGGCGCCCGGATTGCCCTCCTTCAGCGCCGCAAGCGGGATCGCGGCGAGGTCGTCGGCGCGAACTTGCGCCAGCGCTCCGCCATAACGGCCGATCGCGGTCCGCACCGCATCGCAAACAAAAGCATCGCGCATAGGGTCTAAAGGACCCCGCGCCGGACTTGATCCAGCTCGATGCTCTCGAACAGCGCCTTGAAATTGCCCTCGCCGAAGCCTTCGTTGCCCTTGCGCTGGATGATCTCGAAGAAGATCGGACCGATCACGTTCTGGGTGAAGATCTGAAGCAGCAGCCCCTGTCCCTCGGTCGGCGCGCCGTCCATCAGGATTCGGCGCTTTTCGAGCTCGGGAATGCTCTCCTCGTGGCCTTTGATTCGCTCCGGAAGCAGCTCGTAATAGGTGTCGGGCGTGTCCTGGAAGGGAATGCCGCGCGCGCGGATGATATCGACGGCCTTGTAGATGTCGTCACTGCCCAGCGCGATGTGCTGGATTCCCTCGCCCTTATATTCGCGCAGGAACTCCTCGATCTGGCTCTTGTCGTCCTGGCTCTCGTTGAGCGGGATCCGGATCTTGCCGCAGGGCGACGTCATCGCCTTCGAGAAGAGGCCGGTCTGTTTCCCCTCGATGTCGAAGTAGCGGATCTCGCGGAAGTTGAAGAGCCGTTCGTAGAAGTCGGCCCAGACCGCCATGCGGCCGCGGTGCACATTGTGGGTCAGGTGATCGATGTAGGTCAGGTGCGAGGCGTGGTCCGCCTCGATCTTCGCCGCATCGTCGAAGAAGTCGAAATCGACCTCGTAGATCGAGCCCTTGTCGCCGTAGCGGTCCACGAAGAACAGCAGCGACCCGCCGATCCCCTCGATGGCCGGGATGTCCATCTCGCCGTGGGCGACATCGGTCTTCGCCGGCGTCGCACCGAGCTTAACCGCTCGGTCGAAGGCAGCCTTCGCGTCCTTGACCCGGAAGGCCATCGCGCAGGCGCTGGGGCCGTGCGCCGCGGCGTAATCCGCTGCGTAGCTGCCGGGCTCGCTGTTGATGATGAAGTTGATGTCCTTCTGCTTGTGCAGAGTGACGTTCTTGCGCTTGTGCTTCGCGACCGCGGGGAAGCCCATCTTGGTGAACAGGTCACGCAGGAGCTCGGGATCGGGCGCGGTATATTCGACGAACTCGAAGCCGTCGGTGCCCATCGGATTTTCGAGACCGAGGATCGTCTTTTCCTCGACTGCGGTGGCCATCGTCATTCTCCTTTGCGGCCCAACTGCGCTTTGAGCCGGTCGATTTCAAGAAAGCGCGCCGCTTAACGACGCTAAAGTCACGCGATGAGCGACCATTTCCGTGTCTTTATGCTCGTGGGCTAGCCAATGGGGTGAGAGTAGGGACTTGGACGGCACTAGGACAGGAGAATCGCCATGGACGGACCTGAAGGGTGGGCGCTCGAAGACGGCGGGAAGGCGCTGGTCCGCACGTTCAAATTCGCGGATTTCTCCGAGGCGTTCGGATTCCTGACGCGCGTGGCGCTCCACGCCGAGAAGGTCGATCACCATCCGGAGTTCACCAATGTCTGGAATCGCGTCGATTTCCGCCTGACCAGCCACGACGCCGGCGGAGTCACCGACCGCGACTGCAAGCTGGCCGAGGCGATCAACGGACTGGAGAGCTGACCGCTTCCATCAGCGTGGCGGAGCGGCTTCGGATAGAGTATCTGACGCTCGGGCAAGGAGGGGGCGAAGATGGAAACATTTCGTGCGGACCGTCGGCGGATCATCGGCGGCGCAGCAATTCTCGCAGGAGCGGGAATGGCGGCGGCCTGTTCATCGGGAGCGAAGGGCAGCGGCACTGCCGCGGCCGCGTGGGAGCCGACTGCGGAGAACCTCGATTCCTGGCTCGACAAGCCGGGCACGCGCCACAGGATGGTGTTCGATTCGGTGAGCGGCGACGGAGGAGCGGAGGCGCTGGGCTTTGCCAACAACTTCATCCACGTGAACGAGGCCGATTACGGGCTGAAGCCCGAGCAGCTGGGGGTCGTCGTGATCTTCCGGCACATGTCCACGCCCTATGGCTACAACAACGCCATGTGGGCGAAATATGGCAAGAAATTCGCCGTTCCGATGAAGCTGAAGGACGATGCGGCGAAACGGGCCGCGACCATGAACCCGATGCTTGCCAAGGCGCCCGGCGGCGAGCCTCCGCCCAAAGGCATGGAATGGGTCGCGGACGGAACGCTGAGCGATCTCGCGCCCAAGGGCGTACGGTTCGCGGTGTGCGGCCTCGCGACCCAGGCGATTGCAGGGATGATGGCCGGGAAAACCGGCGACGCGAAGGCAATCGAAGCGGAGCTCAAGGCGAACCTGGTTCCGGGAGCGCTGATCGTCCCGGCCGGCATTTCCACGGTCAACCGAGCGCAGGAGCACGGCTACACCTTCGCCTATGTCGGGTGACCGAGCAGAGGTCCGGGAGGGACGGAATGGCCGGTGACGAGCTTCCCGAAAAGCTTCGGCGAGAAGCCGCTGACCTGGTCGATCGCAATCAGCTCCGCCTCCTGCGCCTGAGCTCCGGTATTGCGCTGGTCGTTGCCGGTGCGGCGCTGGCGGCGGTCGCCTTCGTCGCGATCATGCCTGCGGGACCGTCGGCCCAGGGAGATTCCGGAGGACAGGCGACCGCCGCGAGCTTCCAGCCGCCGGCGCTGTCCGCCATTCCGGCAGGTCCGGAAGGCGATGCGATCCGGCGGGGAATGGCGATCTTCGCCGATCCCGCAACCCATGCCGCCCAATTCGTCGGCAACAGCATGGCGTGCAAGAACTGCCATCTCGACAACGGGCGCCGCGCCGATTCCTCGCCGATGTGGGCGGCTTGGGTCAGCTATCCGCAATTCCGCAAGAAGACCGGGACGATCAACACGATGGAGGACCGGATCCGCGGGTGTTTCCTCTATTCGATGAACGCTCCGAACAGCCCGTCCGGCGCTCCGCCGCCGCCCGGCTCCGACCTGTACCGCGACCTCGAAGCCTATTTCCACTGGCTGGCCAAGGATGCGCCGACAGGAACCAGGATGAAGGGCGCCGGCTATCCGACCCCGCCGCTTGCGCAGGCCGGCTACGATCCGGATCGCGGAGCCACGCTGTTCGAGGCGAAATGCACCGGTTGCCATGGGAGCGACGGGCAAGGCGCGCGGTCCCCTGACGGAAAAGTCGTCTATCCGCCGCTGTGGGGCCCAAGGAGCTTCAACTGGGGCGCCGGCATGGCCCGGGTCGATCTCGCCGCGGGCTTCATCAAGGCGAACATGCCCTTCGACCAGCCGCGAACGCTGACCGACCAGCAATCCTGGGACATCGCCGCCTTCATTGACAGCCACGAGCGGCCGAAGGACCCCCGGCAGACGGGAAGCGTCGCCGACAATGCCAAGGCGAATTTCAGTGGCCAGAAGAGCTATTACGGGACGATGATCGACGGAAAATTGCTGGGGGCCGGCGTTGCGGCTGCGCGCTGAGCCGAACGGAAATGGCTCGAAACCGGCAATTGATCGTTAATGGATGACCTGACATAAGCCGGACTCGATGACGCGCATGGCCGCCCTCAACAGCTATTATTATCCCGACGAGGTTGGGATCGGCTGACGCGCGCCTAAAAGCTTCAGACAACCAACCTCGACCCGCCTGGACCTCCCGGCGGGTTTTTTATTGCCTTGAAAGGACCGACGATGTTTCGACCCGAAGACGACCAGGCCACGCTCGACCGCCCGACGCGGTGGCAGAACTATGTCGTCCCGCAAGGTTGGGAGAGGTTCACCGCCGAAGATCATTCGGTGTGGGACCTGCTGTTCGCCCGGCAGGTGGATCTGCTCGGCTCGCGGGTCGTGTCGCCCTTCCTCGACGGGATCGACCTGCTTCGCCTCTCCCACCCGGGAATCCCGGAGCTCGGTGAGCTGAACGCGATCCTGGAGCCGCGAACCGGGTGGCGCACGGTCGCGGTGCCGGGGCTGGTGCCCGACGACATCTTCTTCGCGATGTTGTCCGAGCGCGTGTTTCCGGTCGGCAATTTCATAAGGTTGCGCGAGCAGCTCGATTATCTGCAGGCACCGGACTGCTTCCACGACCTGTTCGGCCACATCCCGATGCTCGCCCATCACGATTTCGCGGAGATGGTCGAGCATGTCGGGCGGCTGGGCCAGGCGGCGATCGCCGCGGGCGAGGGTGACCGGGTCGCGCGACTTTACTGGCACAGCGTCGAATTCGGGCTGGCGATGGAGGGCGGCGAGCTCAAGATTCTCGGCGCGGGGCTCGCGTCGAGCTTCGGCGAATCGCATTTCAGCCTGGAGAGCGGGACGGTCGAGCGGCTGCCGTTCAGCGTCGAACTGGCGGTGCATACGCCGTACCGGCACGACGCCTTCCAGCCGCGCTATCTCGTGTCGCGGTCGCTGGAATCGACGGTGAGCGCGAGCCTGGAGCTGACTCCGGACCGGCTGCTGGAGCTTTAGGGGTCGAGCCGTTCGCTTCGGTGATAGGTGCGCGGAGCGGAGACTGCGAGCTTCGTGCCGGCCGCATCGACGAGGTCGCCGATGGCGAGCGGGGTGAAGAACTCGATCCCGAACCAGCCGCGGTCGGCCCACGCCACCCTGCCCTTGAGCGCGGTCGATCCGCAGGTCAGGTCGAGCGTGTCGCCGCCCCTTGGCGCGAAATCCGATTCGAGAAGCGCGCCCGTCGTCGAGATGTCGCGGATTCGCGCGGAGACGGGCCCCGCGCCCGCGTCCACCTGGGCGGAGAGGAACACGCGCGAGCGCTTCGGCTCCCGCTTTGGAAAGGTCAGTGCGTTCATTCGGCCCCTCCCGGCATGAACGGCCAATCTGGACGGATTTCCTCTAAGAAATTGCTAACGAAGGTGAGGCTCGCCCCGTGTGGAGCTTTTCGGCTGCTCCGCTATAGCCTTGCACAATGGCGGCTGAGGCACCTCCACGCGAATATCGGAGCGGATCGGACCAGCGCACGCTGCGCGACGCGCTCGGCTGTTTCGCCACCGGAGTGACGGTGGTGACCTGCGTCGACGATGACGGGCAGCCGTTCGGGCTGACGGTGAACAGCTTCACCTCGGTATCGCTGGATCCGCCGCTGCTCCTGGTGTGCATCGCCAAGCGGGCGCGCTGCGGACCGGCGCTGGCGAAGGCGCCGAATTTCGCGGTCAACGTGCTCCAGACGGGCCAGCAGCCCGCCTCGATCCGCTTTTCGACGCGCGACGAGGACCGCTTCGGCACCACGCCCTGGTCGACGGGCGAAACGGGCGCGCCGCTGCTGATGGATTCGCTCTGCGTCTTCGAGTGCGAGCGCCACGCGGTGCACGACGGCGGCGATCATGATTTGCTGGTGGGGCACGTGCTCCGCGCCACCTTCGACGCCAACCTCGACCCGCTGCTCTACTTTCGCGGGCGATACCGAAGGCTCCACTTCGACTAGTCGGTAATCAGCTTTTCCGGGTGGCGGGTGAGCATGCGGACGATGGCAACGATCGCTCCGCCGATGACCAGCCCCACGATCGCGGAGCCGAGCGCCCCGACCAGCCATTCCACCGCGCCTTCGAGCGGTCCGGCGCCGCCTGCCACGGTTGCAGCGAGGTGATGGATCAGCTCCGGGACGGCGACAAGGATGTGCAGCTCCTCCAGCCCGTGGACCAGGATTCCTCCGCCGACCCACAGCATCGCCGCGGTGCCGATCCCGGATAGCGCGGTCAGCATCTTCGGGACGATGTGAACCAGCGCATTGCCGAAAGCGCGCGTGGCCGAGCGCCGCCGCTTCGCCATGTGCAGGCCGATGTCGTCCAGCTTCACGATGAGGGCGACGACGCCGTAAACGCCGGCGGTAATCGCAAGCGCGACGGCTGCGAGGGCGATTGCGGTCGTCACCAGGGTCAGGTTCTCGAGGCTGGCCAGAGCGATCGCCATGATTTCCGCCGAGAGGATGAAATCGGTGCGGATCGCGCCGGTGACCTGCATCCGCTCCAGCTCGTGGGGATCGGAGACGGCCTCGGCGACCTCGTTCTCGTGATGGTGGTCGTGCAGCAGCTTCTCGAGGATCTTCTCCGTCGCCTCGAAAGCCAGGTAACAGCCGCCGATCATGAGAAGCGGAGTCACCAGGAAAGGCGCAAAGGCGGTCAGAAGGAGCGCCGCAGGGAGAAGGAACAGGAGCTTGTTCTTGACCGAACCCAGGGCGATCTTGCCGATGATCGGAAGCTCGCGTTCGGGCGCCAGGCCGACGACGTAGCGCGGGGTCACCGCCGTATCGTCGATCACGACGCCGGCCGCCTTGGTGCCCGCCTTTGCGGCAGCCCCGGCGACGTCGTCGACGGTGGAAGCGGCAAGCTTGGCGATGGTCGCGACATCGTCGAGCAGGGCAATGAGACCGGAAGGCATCGCGGGCGCTTAGGCGAACTGCTTGCGGTTCGGAAGCAATTCGCGCACTTGCCCTCAAATGCTGGGCATCGACTTCATCAAGGCCAACCGGGAAGCCGTCGAACGCGCGATCGAGGTGAAGGGCGTGAAGCTCGACCTCGGCGCGATCCTGTCGCTGGACGGCGAGGTGCGCGCGCTCAAGACCGAGATCGACCAGCTCCGCGCCGAGCGCAACGCGATCAGCGGTCGCTTCAAGGACGCGAAGCCCGAGGAGAAGGCCGAGCTTGGGAAGAAGGCCAAGGAAGCGGGAGCCCGGGCTTCCGAGCTGGAGGCCGGCCTCGGCGAAAAGCAGGAGGCGCTTCGATCGCTGCTGCTTCTGGTCCCGAACATTCCCTACGACGATGCGCCCGTCGGGCCGGACGAAAGCTTCAACACCGTCATCAAGACCGTCGGCGAAGTGCCGAAGTTCACCTTCGAGCCGCTCGATCATGTCGCGCTGATCGAGAAGAACGACTGGGCCGATTTGAGCCGGATCGTCCACGTCTCGGGATCGCGCACTTACTGCCTCAAGGGGCGGCTGGCGCTGCTCGAGACGAAGCTGATGGGCTGGGCGCTGAGCAAGATCGCGGATGCGGGTTTCACCGCGATCACGGTCCCGGCGATCGCGCGGGGCGAGGCCTTCTTCAACCAGGGCCAGTTCCCCGGCCACATGGAGGAAACCTACCAGATTCCCGCCGATGAGCTTTGGCTTGCGGGCACGGCGGAGGTGGCGCTGACCTCGCTGCATTCGGGCGAGATCCTGGAAAGCGACAAGTTGCCGGTGCTCTACGCCGGCTATTCGCCCTGCTTCCGCCGCGAAGCGGGAAGCGCGGGCAAGGACGTTCGCGGGCTTCTGCGGGTCCACCAGTTCGTCAAGGTCGAGCAGTACGTCATCTGCGAGGCCGACGATGCGGTCTCGGCGGAATGGCACGCGAAGCTGCTGGGTCTTGCGGAGCACCTCCTTGCCGAGCTGGAGATTCCCTACCAGGTGATCGAGACGTCGACCGGCGACATGGGCCTCGGCAAGTATCGCATGAACGATATCGAGAGTTGGGTGCCGAGCCTTGGCAAGTATCGAGAGACCCACAGCTGCTCGACGCTTCACGACTGGCAGGCGCGGCGGGCGAACCTTCGATATCGGGGAAGCGACGGAAAGGTCCGGTTCGCGCACACGCTCAACAATACGGCGCTTGCCTCCCCACGAATCCTGGTGCCGCTGCTGGAGAACCACCAGACCGAGGACGGCCGCGTGCGCCTTCCCAAGGCGCTCCAGGAGCTGATGGGAGGCGAATTCCTCTGAGCTGGGAGGGAGACGACAGGCCGCCGCCCAACTGGCGCCGTCTCCACGAAGCCGCCTGGATCGTCCCGCGATTGTTTCGGGCGTTCGGAACACCGCGTCCGCTCGGCCCTGCAAACGGTCCGCCTGCACTGGTCATTCCGGGCTGGGCGGCGAGCGACCGGACGACGCTTGCTTTGCGACAGGCGCTCGCCGCTGCCGGATGGCGCGTGCACGGCTGGGACATGGGCTGGAACCGGGGAGCGCGCGCCGACACGGTGGAGCGGTTGCGAGGATGCCTCGATTCCGTCGGCGGCGGGCGGAAGATGCTTGTCGTCGGCTGGAGCCTGGGCGGAGTCTATGGCCGCGAGCTGGCGCGGTCGGCACCGGATGAGGTGCTTGCGCTCGTGACGCTGGGGTCCCCTTTTTCCGGCGACCCGAAGCAGAACAATGTCTGGCGGCTGTACGAATGGATCGCCGGTCACAAGGTCGACAAGCCGCCGATCCCGAGGATTACCGACAAGCCGCCGGTGCCGCAGCTGGCACTCTGGTCGCGGCGGGACGGGATCGTCGCGCCGCGCTCGGCTTACGGGCTCGAGCATGAGCGCGACAAGGCTGTCGAGCTTCGCTGCACGCACATGGCTTTCGGCGTTTCGAAGCGGATCGGGCGTGAAGTCGCACGGGAAATCACCAGCTTTCTCAAGGAGAAGGGGCTTCTGCCCGAGTCTGTGCATTGACTCTTCCCAGCGACTCGCCGGATAAGAACAAAAGTAGAACAGAAGCGTTGTGAGTCGTGTGGCGAAAGGCTTGTCCCTCGTCGCCGGCGGAGCTGTCTCCAGCTTCGCTGGGCGTGATGACTGTGCTCCTGCGGAGGCGGGAGTCCAGAGCGGGTGGAGTCTGCCCCGGCCGGCGAATTCAACGCTCAGCGAGCTGTTCGCCGCTTCGCCGCGAGACAGCGGCTGGGCGGGTTTCCTCCTGCCGCAACTCGACGCATCGAAACCCCTCCTGTGGGTGCAGGAGCGGATGGCGATCCTCGAATCGGGGCGAATCTACCCGCCGGGACTCGGCAGCCTCGATATCGTCCACGTCGAAACGCGCGACGCTCGCGCTGCGCTGTGGGCGATGGAGGAGGGCGTAAGATGCTCCGCCCTCTCCGCCGTGATCGGCGAACTGTACGGCGACCCGGCCGCGCTCGACTTCACCGCGACGCGCAGGCTCGCGGTTGCCTCGGAACGGAGCGCCGTCCCCTGCTGGCTGGTGCGGCTCGGCGGCAATGCGAACCTCAGCGGCGCCCGGATGCGGTGGCGCATCGCGAGCGCGCCGTCGCTTCTCAATCCGCTGGATGCGCGGGCGCCGGGGCTTTCCGCCTGGGATGCCGAGCTGTTCAGGGCACGCGGCGCGCCTCCCGGCCGATGGACGGTCGCGCATGAAGAGGGTGCTTTCCATCTGGTTGCCGGCTCTGGCGGTCGAACGCTGGGTGAAGAGCAGCGACTACGGGCCTGAAGATCCGGTCGTCCTGACCGTCGAGGGCACGCACGGACCCATCATCCATGCCGTCACCAAAGCGGCTGCGGCACGCGGCGCCAGGACCGGTGCGCGGCTGACGGATGCGCGGGCGCTCGATCCGGCGCTCATCGCCGTTCCCGCCGATCCTGCCGGGGACGCAGCTCTTCTTCAGCGGCTGGCGAAATGGGCGCAGCGCTGGTCGCCTCTCGTCGAGGTCGATGGCGAGGATGCACTGCGTCTCGACGTCAGCGGAGTCGCGCACCTGTTCGGCGGCGAGGCGGCGCTGGTTCAAGACGTCATCGTTCGCTTCGCTTCGGCGGGGCTGACGGCGCGAGTGGCCATCGCTCCGACCGCCGCCGCCGCATGGGCCTTCAGCCGCTTCGGAGGCGACGACCTGGCGCCGCTGCACGTGTCGGCGCTCCGGCTCGATCCGGACACGGTTCGCACGCTCGAGCGGCTCGGGCTGAAGACGATTGGCGCGCTTGCCGCCCTTCCCCGCCTTGCTTTGGCCCGGCGGTTCCGCGGCGCCGAGAATGTGGTGGACGCGCTCGACCGGGCGCTTGGGCGAAAGTCGGAGCCGATGACCGCGCTCGCCGAAAGCCCGCCGCCGCGCGCGATGCTCAAGCTCGAAGAACCCGCGACGCATCCGGAAACGGCCGCGCAGGCGCTGGAGCGGCTGATCCCGAAGCTCGTGACGGAGCTGGAAGAGCGGCGCCTCGGCGCGCGCAGGCTCTCGCTCCACGGCTTCCGCGTCGACGGCAGCGTTGCGAGCGCCAGCGTCGCCACCGCGATTGCCAGCCGCGAACCGAAACACTTGGCTCGGCTGCTCGCCGACAAGGCCGCAGCGCTCGACCCCGGCTTCGGCTTCGACGCCTTCGCGCTCGTCGCCGACTGGACCGAGACTCTCGGCGCCGCGCAGGAAAGCCTGGTCGAGGAGCCCAGCGGCGAACGCGATCTCGCTCGGCTGGTCGACCGGCTGACGGTCAAGCTCGGGGTTCGCGCCGTGCGGCGGCCGCAGCGTCAAGAGAGTCATTTGCCCGAGCGGGCGAGCGGGTGGGTAGCTGCGGTAAATCCTCCCCCGGAGGGGGAGGGGGACCGCCGAAGGCGGTGGAGGGGGGTTGGAGACCTGCACCCCGCCCCCTCCACCACGCTGCTGCGCAGCGCGGTCCCCCTCCCCGTCCCGGGGAGGATTCGCCCCCAGCGCCTGCTCGACCGGCCGGAGGCGATTGCCGTGATCTATGCCACTCCCGAAGGCATGCCGCGCCGGTTCGTGTGGCGTCGTGCCGTCCACGACATCGCGCGCGTCGAGGGACCGGAGCGGATCGCGCCCGAATGGTGGCGCGAACGATCGACCGCGCGGCTTCGCGATTATTATCGCGTCGAGGACGAGGCCGGCCGCCGATACTGGATCTACCGCGAAGGCCTGTTCGGCGACGGCCGCGGCGGCGCGCCCGAGTGGTACCTCCACGGACTTTTTGGCTGATGCCTGAGAAAGTCGGCTTTTCGCGGATGAAGCTGGTGCGCGACGGCCCGCCGCCTCAGATCGCGCGCGCGCCCTATGTCGAGCTTGGAATTACCTCGCCTTTCTCCTTCCTTCGCGGGGCATCGGACGCGATCGAGCTGGTGCTTCGCGCTTTCGATCTCGGCATGGACGCCATCGGAATCGCCGACCGCAACACGCTGGCGGGCGTGGTTCGGATGCACAGCGCCTGCAAGGGCGCGGGACTGAAGCCGCTGATCGGCTGCCGGTTGGATCTTTCTCCCCTCCCGCTTGCGGGAGGGGCCGGGGGTGGGATCGAAGGACACGCCCACCCCCCAACCCCCTCCCGTGAACGGGAGGGGGAAGTCAGCCTGCTTGCTTATCCCGTCGACCGCGAAGGTTATGGCCGGCTTTCGCGGCTGCTGAGTCTCGGCAAGATGCGGGCGGAGAAAGGCGAATGCGAGCTGAGCCTCGATGACGTCGCCGCTCACCGTGACGGCATCGCCTTCATCGCCTGGCCGAACGAAGATCTCGACAGCTTCGAAGCCGAGCTGCCACGGCTTCGAGACGCATTGCCGTCACTGCGCCATGTTGCGGCATCCTATCTTTATCGCGGCGATGACAGCGCCCGGATCGAGCGGCTCGACCGAATCGCGCGGGCGAACGGCTGCACGATCCTGGCGACTAACGACGTCCATTACCATGCGCCGGAGAAGCGGCCGCTGCAGGACGTGATCACCTGCATCCGCGAGAAGACGACCATCGCCAAGGCGGGGTTCCTGCTGAATCCGAACGCCGAGCGGCATTTGAAATCGCCGGAGGAGATGGCGCGGCTGTTCGCCCGCTGGCCCCATGCGATCGAAGCGACGCGCGAGTTTGCCGATGCGCTGGACTTCAGCCTCGACGAGCTGCGCTACGAATATCCCAAGGAGACGGTGCCCGACGGCAGGTCGCCGCAGGAATATCTGGAGCAGCTGACCTGGGCCAAAGCGAAGGAGAAGTGGCCGGATGGGCTGCCGAAGAAGGTCGAGAAGCAGCTTCGGCACGAGCTGGCGCTGATCGGGCGGCTCGATTTCGCCCGCTATTTCCTGACCGTGCATGACATCGTCGCTTTCGCTCGCGGCCTCAATCCGCCGATCCTGTGTCAGGGTCGTGGATCGGCAGCCAACAGCTCGGTCTGCTATTGCCTCGGGATCACCGCGGTCGATCCGGCGATGAACGACCTGCTGTTCGAGCGCTTCATTTCCGAAGAGCGCCGCGAGCCGCCCGACATCGACGTCGATTTCGAGCACGAGCGTCGAGAAGAAGTGATCCAGCACATCTACGATAAGTACGGCCGCGACCGCGCCGGGATCGCCGCGACCGTCATCCATTACCGCCCGCGCTCGGCGATCCGCGAAGTCGGGAAGGTGATGGGGCTGAGCGAGGATGTCTGCGGAGCGCTCGCCTCGACCATCTGGGGCCATATGGAAGCCGAGATGGAGGAGGCCCGCGCGCAAGATGCCGGACTCGACCTCTCCGACCCGCACCTTAGGCGCACCATCAAATTGGCCGAGCAGTTGATCGGAATGCCGCGCCACCTGTCGCAGCATGTCGGCGGCTTCATCCTCACCGAACGGCCGCTGACCGAGACAGTGCCGATCGGCAACGGTGCGATGGCGGATCGCACTTTCATTGAATGGGACAAGGACGACATCGACGAGCTCGGCATTTTGAAGATCGACGTGCTCGCGCTCGGAATGCTGACCTGCATCCGCAAATGCTTCGACCTGGTGCGGGAACATCACGGCGAGGATTGGGAATTGGCGACGATCCCGCAGGAAGTGCCTGAGGTCTACGACATGCTGTGTCGCGGAGATTCGCTCGGCGTCTTCCAGGTCGAAAGCCGGGCGCAGATGAACATGCTTCCGAGGCTTAAGCCGCGCTGCTTCTACGATCTCGTCATCGAGGTCGCGATCGTCCGGCCGGGACCGATCCAGGGCGACATGGTCCACCCCTATTTGAAGCGGCGAAGCGGAAAGGAGCCGGTGACCTTCCCCTGCCCTGATGCGGAGCATGGGCCGCCGGACGAGCTGGAGAAGATCCTCGGGCGGACTTTGGGCGTGCCGATCTTCCAGGAGCAGGCGATGAAGATCGCCATCGACGCCGCGAACTTCAGCGCGGCCGAGGCGAACCAGCTCAGGAAAGCGATGGCGACCTTCAGGTCGAAGGGGAAGATCGAGACCCTGGAGGAGAAGATGGTCGGACGGATGGTGGCGCGCGGCTACGATCCCGACTTCGCGCAGCGCTGCTTCGACCAGATCAAGGGCTTCGGCGAATATGGATTCCCCGAAAGCCACGCCGCGAGCTTCGCGCATCTCGTCTACGTGTCGAGCTGGCTCAGGTGGAAATATCCGGCTGCGTTCGCCTGCGCGCTCCTCAATTCGCAACCGATGGGTTTCTACGCGCCGGCGCAGATCGTCCGCGACGCGAAGGAACATGGGGTCGAGGTTCGCGCGGTGGACGTGAATCACGGCGAGTGGGATTGCACGCTCGAAGATGGAGCGCTGCGGCTCGGTCTTCGCCAGGTCGACGGATTGCATCGCGAAGCGGCGGACCGGGTCGTGGCGCGGCGGCCATATCGAACCGTCGAGGAGCTCCAGTCGCGCGGGAAGGTGCCGGTGCATGCCGTCCAGCGGCTCGCCGCCGCCGATGCGTTCCGATCGATGGGGCTCGACCGGCGCGCGGCGCTCTGGGACTCGCGCGCGCTCAAGCAAGCGCCGGACCTGCCGCTGTTCGCCTTTGCCGAAGCGCAGGACGAGGGGACGGAAAGCGCGCCCGCCGAGCTTCCGACCATGCCGCTCGCCGAGCATGTGATCAGCGACTACCAGACGGTCCGGCTCAGCCTGAAGGCGCACCCGATGCACTTCCTCCGGGCGCATTATGCGCCGCAGGGCTTCGTCACCGCCGACCAGCTAAAGACTCTGAAGGATGGCAGGCGGCTGTCGATCGCGGGCGTGGTCCTCATCCGCCAGCGGCCGGGAACATCGAAAGGGGTCGTCTTCATCACCATCGAGGACGAAACCGGCGTCGCCAACCTCGTCGTGTGGCCCGACCTCTTCGAGCGTCAGCGCAAGATCGTCATGGGCGCGCGGCTGATGGCTGTTCGCGGGATGATCCAGCGCGATCCCGATAGCGAGGTCATCCATGTCGTCGCCGGGCAGCTGGAGGATCACACTTTCATGCTCAGCCATTTGAGCGACGATTCCCTGCTTCCCTCGACCCTGGAAAAGGCCGACCATCCCGGAAGCTGGGGCAAGCCGCAGAACCGCCACCCGCGTAATGTCGAAATCATCCCGAAAAGCCGCGACTTCCACTAAGTCATTCATCTGACAGCAAGTTCCGTGAACCATTGCTGCCACAAACACCCCCTATGAGGGCGCCATGAAAACGATATTCGCAAGCCTCGCTGCCTTGGCTCTTGCCGCCTCGCCGGCGCTCGCCTCGGCCAAGAGCCCGCTCGAAGGGCACTGGAAGCACGGGCCGATGGTGATCGAAATCGCCCCCTGCGGCGCGAAGCTGTGCGGGACCGTGGTCAAGGCCTCGGCGAGCCAGCAGAAGAAGGCGCAGGACGGCAGCGGGACCGAACTGATCGGCGCGCGGCTGATCACCGATATCGAGCAGACCGCGCCCGGGACCTACAAGGGCCGGGTGTTCGCGGCGGACCGCAATATCTATGCGAACGGCACCGTCCGCCAGGTTTCGCACGACCGGCTGGAAGTGAAAGGCTGCGTCCTGCTCGTCATCTGCAAGTCGCGGACCTACGACCGAATCCGCTAGGCGAGGAAGTCCTCTCCGGCGCCGATCTCTCCGCCAAGCACCGCGGCCTGCAACGCGGCCATGTCGTCGGCCCAATAATGGTCCGAAGAGAAATGCGGCGTGATGTCGCGGATGGCCGAATGGATCGCCTGGAGCTTCGGTGCCGTCTTCAGGGGCGCGTGGAAATCGACGCCCTGGGCCCCCGCGATCAGCTCGACCGCGATCACGCCCGCCGCGTTGCGGGCGATCTGCCCGGCCTTGCGGCCGGCAATCGGTGCCATCGACACATGATCTTCCTGGCCCGCCGAGGTCGGAACGGAATCGACGCTCGCCGGAAAGGCGAGGCTCTTGTTCTCGCTAACGAGGGCGGCGGCGGTGACCTGCGGGATCATCAGGCCCGAATTGACCCCCGAATCCTCGGTCAGGAACGGCGGGAGCCCGCTCATCTTCGGATCGACGAGGACGCTCGTCCGGCGCTCGGAGATCGAGCCGACCTCGCATAGCGCCATCGAAATGGTGTCGGCGGCAAAGGCGACCGGCTGGGCGTGGAAATTCCCGCCCGAGATGGCGGTATCGTCGTCGGGGAAGACGATCGGATTGTCCGTCACGGCGCCGGCTTCGATCGTCAGCGTCCGCGCGGCATTCGCCAGCAGATCGAGCGCCGCGCCCATGACCTGGGGTTGGCAGCGGAAGCTGTAGGGGTCCTGCACCTTCGGGCACCCGCTGGCATGGCTGGCGAGAATTTCGCTGCCGTCGAGCAGCCCGCGAATCGCCGCGGCGACGCGCATCTGGCCGGGCTGGCCGCGAAGCTCCGAAACGCGCGGATCGAATGGCTTCGCGCTGCCTTTCAGAGCATCGACCGACAAGGCTCCCGCGGCAATCGCCGCAGAAAAGACCCGCTCGCCGGCGAAGAGGGCGTCCAGCGCGATAGCCGTGCTCGCCTGCGTGCCGTTGATCAACGCCAGCCCTTCCTTGGGCCCGAGCTGGAGCGGCTCGATGGCGACGCGGGTCAGTGCCTGGGCGGCCGGAAGCACGGTGCCGCCGACCTCGATGCTGCCGTGGCCCATCAGCGCCGCCGTCATGTGCGCGAGCGGGGCGAGATCGCCCGAGGCGCCGACGCTGCCCTGCGCGGGGATGACGGGGATCGCGTCGCGGTCGAGCAGCGCCTGGAGCGCTTCGATCACGACTGGCCGAACGCCGGAATAGCCGCGGCCGAGGCCGAGCAGCTTCAGAAGGATCATTAGTCGCGCAACCTTGCGCGGAAGCGGGTCTCCAAGCCCGGCGCTGTGCGACAGGATGAGGTTGGTCTGGAGCTCGGCAAGGCGGCCGTCGGGGATTCGCGTGTTGGCGAGAAGCCCGAAACCGGTGTTGACCCCGTAGACGGTCTCGCCCCCCGCAACGATCCGCTCGACCGAAGCAGCGGCATTCGCCACGCGCTGCATCGACGCATCGTCCAGCCGCGCGTCGGCGCCCGCCCAAAGCGAGCGGAGCGTCGGGAGATCGATGCTTTCGGGATCGAGCTTCACTTCGCCACCATCGGCAAATCGAGTCCCTGCTCGCGCGCGCATTCGATGGCGATCTCATAGCCGGCGTCGGCATGGCGCATCACGCCGGTGCCGGGATCGTTCCACAGCACCCGCTCCAGCCGCCGCGCGGCGTCGTCGCTGCCATCGGCGACGATCACTTGCCCGGCATGCTGCGAATAACCCATCCCGACTCCGCCGCCGTGGTGGAACGACACCCAGGTCGCGCCGGACGCGGTGTTCAGAAGCGCGTTGAGGATCGGCCAGTCGGAGACGACGTCGCTTCCGTCGATCATGCTCTCGGTCTCGCGGTTGGGCGAAGCGACCGAGCCGCTGTCGAGATGGTCGCGGCCGATGACGATCGGCGCCGAGACTTCGCCGTTCCGGACCATTTCGTTGAACGCGAGGCCGAGCCGGTGGCGCTGCCCGAGCCCGACCCAGCAGATGCGCGCCGGCAAGCCCTGGAAGGCGATGCGCTCGCGCGCCATGTCGAGCCAGCGGTGCAGATGCTTGTCGTCGGGGATCAGCTCTTTGACGCGCTGATCCGTCCTGTAGATGTCCTCGGGATCGCCGCTCAGCGCCGCCCAGCGGAATGGCCCGATGCCCCGGCAGAAGAGCGGACGGACATAGGCCGGGACGAAGCCGGGGAAGTCGAACGCGTGGGTGACGCCCTCGTCATAGGCTTCCTGGCGGATATTGTTGCCATAGTCGAAAGTGGGCACGCCCATCGCCTTGTAGGCGAGCATCGCCTCGACATGCACGGCGATCGAGGCCCTGGCGGCATCGGCCACGGCCTTGGGGTCGCGCTCCCGCATCTCCTGCCACTTGGCGACGGTCCAGCCCGCGGGGCAATAGCCGTTGGCCGGATCATGCGCGCTGGTCTGGTCGGTGAGAGCGTCGGGCCGGATTCCGCGCTCCAGCATCTGCGGAAGGATCTCGGCGGCGTTGCCGAGCAGGCCGACGCTGGTCGGCTGGGTCGCGTTGCGGATGATGTCCAGCGCTTCGTCGATGCTGCTCGCGCGGTGGTCGACGTAGCGAGTCTCGAGACGCTTCTCGATCCGGCTTTTCTGCACCTCGATTGCAATGCAGTGGGCGCCCGCCATCACCGCGGCCAGCGGCTGGGCTCCGCCCATTCCGCCGAGGCCGGCGGTCAGGATCCACTTGCCGGAAAGATCGCCGCCGAAATGCTGGCGGCCCATTTCGACGAAGGTCTCGTACGTGCCTTGGACGATGCCTTGCGAGCCGATGTAGATCCAGCTGCCGGCGGTCATCTGGCCGTACATCATGAGCCCTGCGCGATCGAGCTTGTTGAACGTCTCCCAGTTCGCCCACTTCGGGACGATGTTGGAGTTGGCGATGAGCACTCGCGGCGCATCCTTGTGGGTGCGGAAGACACCGACCGGCTTGCCGGATTGGACGAGCAGGGTCTGGTCTTTTTCCAGCCGCTCCAGCGTCTCGACGATCTTGTCGTAACAAGCCCAATTGCGCGCCGCCCGGCCGATGCCGCCGTAGACGACCAGGCTCTGCGGGTCCTCCGCGACTTCATCGTCGAGATTGTTCTGGAGCATCCGGACCGCCGCTTCGGTGGTCCATTGCTTCGCCTTGATCTCGCTTCCACGGCGCGCGCGGATGTGGCGGCTATTGTCGCGTCTGTCGGTCATTCTTTACGTATCGTCCCCCGCGTAGATTCGCCGCTCCGGCCCCGGAAGGCCGATCCAGTAGCCGAGCTCGGCCAGGCTTTCGAGCCGCCACACGCAAAGGTCGGCGGCCTTGCCCGCAGCGATCGTTCCGATCTCGTCCTCGAGGCCTAGCGCCCGGGCGGCGTTGACGGTCATTCCGGCCAGCGCCTCTTCCGGTGTCAGGCCGAACAAAGTGCAGGCCATGTTCATTGCCAGGGTCGGCGACAGCAAGGGCGACGTGCCCGGATTGCAGTCGGTCGCGACTGCGATGGCGACGCCGGCATCGCGCAGCATCTGCACCGGCGGCTTCCGCTCCTCCTGCAGCGCGTAAAAGGCGCCGGGAAGCAGCACAGCTACGCTTCCCGCTTCGGCCATCGCCTTGGCGCCCGCTTCGTCGAGATGTTCGAGATGATCGGCGGAGAGCGCCTTGTACTTCGCTGCCAGGGCCGCGCCGTGCTGATTGGATAGTTGCTCGGCGTGGAGCTTGACGCGCAGCCCGTGCTGCTCGGCCGCCTTGAAGACGCGCTCGACCTCTTCCGGAGTAAAGGCGATGCCTTCGCAAAAGGCGTCCACCGAGTCGGCGAGTCCGGCGTCGGCGGCTGCCGGGATCAACTCGTCGACAATCATCGACACATAGCCGATCCGACGGTCCTTCCAGTCGGCGGGAAGCGCGTGGAGCGCCAGCAAAGTCGGGACGATCCGAACCGCCTCGCTCGCAGCCAGCGCCTTCGCGCAGCGCAGCATCCGAAGCTCGCTTTCGACATCGAGGCCATAGCCGGACTTGATCTCGACCGTGGTCGCTCCGCCCTTCATCAGCGCATCCAGCCGCATCGCCGCCGAAGCGAGAAGCTCTCCGTCCGAGGCCTCGCGCGTGCGCTTCACCGTAGAGGCGATCCCGCCGCCCGCTTTCGCAATTTCCTCATAGGTCGCACCGACGCGGCGCATCGCATGCTCGTCGGCGCGGTTGCCGCCGAAAATCAGGTGCGTGTGGCAATCGATCAGGCCTGGCGTGACCCAGGCGCCGCCGAGCGGAAGCACTTCCTTCGCGCGATTGCCGGCAAGCTCGGTGCGCGAGCCGACCCGAACCACCTTGCCATCCTGGATTCCGATGGCGCCGTTCTCGATGATCCCGAGCGGATTGCCCGGCGCGCATTCCATCGTCGCGATCCGGCAGTCGGTAAGAAGGCGGTCCCACATGGATTTGGCCTTAGGCGACTGCCCCTGTTAGGGCAAAGCCATGAACGCCTGGCCCAATCTCTCCGAACTCCTCATCGACGAAGGCGCCGAGGTCCCGATGGGGCTGGTCGGTGCTCCACTCGCCGCCGGCTCGGTCACGCCCGGCCACTGCGACGAAGCGCCGCAGAAGCTGCGACAGACACTGAAGAGAATCGGCCGCTACGACGTCGAGATCGGGCGGTCCCTGTTCACCCCGGTCCGTGACCGAGGCGACGTCGATCTCGACGGCCTCTCCATCGAAGCGGCGACCGATCCGATCCGAGAGGCGGTCGCCGCGAGCGTCGCCCAACATCGCCTGACTCTCCTAGCCGGCGGCAACAATGCGGTCACCCGACCCGGAGTGCTCGCGCTAGGACTTCCGCTGAAGAAGGTCGGGCTGATTACCCTCGACGCGCATTTCGACATGCGTGAGCTGGATGACGGCCTCAGCAACGGCAACCCTGTCCGGGCTCTGATGGAGGACGGGCTTCCGGGCAAAAATATCGCGCAGATCGGCCTCGCGGGCTTCGCCAATACCGAAAAGATGCACCGCGACGCGCTCGCCGCCGGCAATCTCGTCATCAGCATGGACGAGGTCCGCCGCGACGGAATCCGCAAGGCCGTCGCCGATGCGCTCGAGCATACCGAATCGTGCGAAGCTCTGGTCGTCGACTGCGACATCGACGTCATCGACAGGGCGCAGATGCCCGGTGCTCCCGGCGCGCGTCCGGGCGGAATGCACGTCGTCGATTTCTTCTGGGCGGTTCGAGAGCTGGCAAGCCATCACCGGGTCCGGGTCATCGACCTCACCGAGTGGGACCCGCCGCTCGATTCGACCGACCTCAGCTCGCTCGTTGCCGCACGCTGGGTCGCGGAGTGCATTGCCGGGTTCGAAGCGCGCTAGCGGCTCTTGCGCTGCGGCGGGTTCGGAGTGACGACGATCCGCTTCTGCTCGACCTTGCGGACGCAGTCCCAAGGCACCCGGCGTCCCTTTTTCTTCGCCGTGAGCTGCTCGATGAAACTGCCCGGGCCGACCATGAGCGCTGTGACGATGCCCTTTTCGCAATGCACCTCGTGAACTCGGCCAAGCCGCTCGCCGTCCAGGGTTCGCACGTCCTTCCCGCGAAGATCGGTCAGCCGCATCACATCGCTCCCTTGTGCGGAATCCAGCGTGCCGCCCGCCGCTCGCTCTTGTGCAGCCCCAGGTCCCATCCGGTACATTCGAGGTGAACGGCTGTCGCGATGCTGTGCACCTTGTCCATCGGCACGCGCGTGATCCGGTCGCCGGCGATCTTCCGCACGATCCACATCGCCCACCCCGGAAGCCTTGGCGCATAGGCTCCCGGCCCGACCAGCAGCGCCTTCAGCTTGAGGTCCTTTCCGGGTCCGCCGCTCAGTTCCACGTCGTCGACGATCCCGCAATATTTGCCCTCCACGTCGAAAAGCGGGAGGTCCAGCAGCTGGCTGACGAGCTTCAATCGGCCGTCGGGATTCATGAATTGCCCCCCGAGGTGAGGACGAACAGCGGAAGCGCCGCCACCGCCGCGATGGTGATCACCGCGAAGTAGAGCCAGCCGAGAACGTTCGCCAATCGGCCGTTCGCATATTCGCGCATGTAACTCTTGTCGCCGGCCAGGAGCAGAAGCGGCAAATAGGTGAGGGGCAGGACGAGGATCGAGAAGAGCACCGCATATTCGACGAGCTTCATCGGATCGATGCCCGTAAGAATGATCGCCAGGCCGAGGAGGAAAAGCGCGATCCACGTGATGGTGAAGCGCGGCGCTTCCCAAGGCTTCTTGTGGCGGCCCCAGATCCATCCGAAGAATTGCGCCACTGAATAAGCGTTGGCGAGGCAGGTTTCGACCGCGGCGCCGGCAACCGCGAAGAACATTCCAGTCAACGCGATGATGAGCCCCCATCGCCCGAACGGGATCGCGACTTCCAGAGCGGCGGTCCCGGGCAGCACGGGATCGACATTGGCGGGCCCGAACAGTTGGGCGGAGCTTGCGAGGATCGAAATACTGAGCAGCGAGCCGAGGCCGAAGCCGACGATGCAGGTCAGCCGATTGGTGAGCAGGCTCTTCGGAGTCCACTGCTCCTCGATTCCGCCCGACGAATAGAAATAGACTTCGTAGGGAAACATCACGGCGCTGACGATCGCGACCGCGAAATAGGCGAAGAGCAGCAGCTCCTTCGTCGAAAGGCCGGACGGGATTTGCGGGACAAAGCCGCCGGCAAAGGCATGCCACGGCGGATGGATCGCGACGAGCGCCGCGGCAAAGGCGACCATGAACAGTCCGAGCAGCCCGTAGGACCGCTCGATCCACTTGAAGGGCAGGATCCAGATCGAAAGGATCATCGCCGCCGAAGCAACCACCGCCATCAGCATGTACGGCGCGCCGGTGAGGTAGTTGAGGATTAAAGCAACGCCGCCAATCTCCGCCGCGCAGGTGATGAGGTTGCTGATCAGCGAGGCGCCGAGAGTCAGCAGGCCCAGCTTCAGCCCGAGCCGGTGACGCATCAGGTTGAAGACCGGCTGCTTGGCGACCGCGGCGACTCGGCCGCTCATTTCGCCGAAAACCATGATCCCGATCGTCGCCAGTGCGAAAACCCAGATCAACGCGTAGCCGAATTTCGACCCGGCCTTGGCGGCGAACACCAGCTCGCTGATGTCCACGAAGCCGCCGACGGCGGTCATGATCCCGAGCGTCAGCTCAAGCGGATTCAAGGCTATCCTCGATCTGCTTGAGCTGTTCGGCGTGATGCCGGAGCTCCTGGGGCGGAGCGTCGTCCGGAGTCGCAAGAAGCGTCGCCATTTCGTGCGCGTAGGCGGAGTCCGGAACGGTCAAACCCGCCTTCGCCGACTCGATCTGCTGGCGCAGCGACTTGCGCATCGCATCGACGTAGACGGCGGTCAGCTTGTTCGCGGCCGCCTGCTCATTGATAAGCGCCCATTCGGCGGCGGCGGATCGCGCCTCGCCGATATATTGCAGATCCGCCTGCGGCCCTTTCGAGCAACCTGCAAGCAACAGAATCAACAACAACGCGCGGCGCATGGCCGCTCAACCGTTTCGTCGGCGGACCGTTCCGGTCAGCCGTGCGCGGCGGCACGTCTGCCTTTGTCCGAGAAGGTACGAAAGGTGATTGAGAAGCGAAGCGTCTCGCCGGGAGCGATGCTATGCTCCCACTGGTGCCGGGCGGGACCGGAAAGCAGGTAGGCGGAGCGCGGTTCGACCTCGATACTCTCCCGGTCGAAGCCGCCTTCGCGCCGGCGCCGAAAGCGAAGAACGGCGGGGGTGCCGAGGGAAACGCCGACGACGTCTTCGAAGACGGGACGGTCGCGATGCCAGCCGATCCCCGCACCGGGATCGTAGCGCACCAGGAGCACGTGGACGAAATCCTCGGGATCAACGCTCGCGAATTCCGCCGCTTTCGAGCGCAAGGGCTGCAGCCAATCGGGGATCGGCTCGGACGGAGCGAAGCTCCGGTCGTCGAAATCGTAACGCCAGCCGAAGGTCCGGGTCAGGCGCTTGCCGGTCCAGCCCTGGAACTTGAACGGCGACAGTTCCGCCGAGGAGAGATGCTCGATCAGCCCGCGTTCTTCATCGGCGGTGATGAAGTTCGGCCGATATTCGAGCCCGGCGATGAGCGGCTCGCCGAACAAGTCGGCAGTCATGGAAACACTCCGTCATTGCGAGCGGCGCGAAGCAATCCAGCGGCGCCTGGATTGCCACGTCGCTTTCGGCTCCTCGCAATGACAAATATCATGTGCCGAAAATCTCCCTGAGCTGCGATGGGCGAAGCGCGGGCTTGAGCTGGTCGCAGGTGCATTGCCGCGGATCCTTGTCGGGCCGCCAGCGCAGGAGGCCCGTGCCGTGGCGGAAGCGGCCGGCCGTGACCTGGTCGTATTTCACCTCCACCACCAGTTCGGGCTTGAGCGGCTTCCATTCGTCCGTTCGGTCGGTTTTCCAGCGGCTCGGCCCGCCCGGCCGGCTTCCGGTGAAGCCCGGCGGCTCGATCAGCTTCTCGAGATCGGCGGTCAGGGCCTTCCGCTCCTTTGCGGGAATTCCCGAGGTGAAGCCGACGTGATCGAGCAGGCCCCGGTCATCATAAAGGCCGAGCAGCAGCGATCCGACGACATCGCCTTTGGTCGCATAGCGGAAGCCGCCGACGACGCAGTCCGCGGTGCGCTCCGGCTTCACCTTCACCATCGCCCGCTCGCCGGGCTTGTATGGCTGGTCGAGCCGCTTCGCGACGACGCCGTCGAGCGCGCCCCCACTCCGTTCCAGCCAGCCGAGCGCCGTTTCGCGGCTGGTCGTCGCCGGCGACAGCTTCAGTTGCGACAGGTCGGTGCTGTCGAAAAAGGCTTCCAACGCGCGCCGCCGCTCCGAAAGCGGTTTCGCTGCGAAATCGACGCCGCCGAGAGAGAGCAGGTCGAAGAGCATCAGTTCGGCCGGTGTTTCGGCAGCAAGCTTGCGGACGCGGCTTTCGGCAGGATGCAATCGGAGCTGCAGTGCGTCGAACGACAGAGCGTCGCCAACCGGGATGATGAGCTCTCCGTCGAGAAGGAATTTCCGGGCATCCAGCGTCGAAAGCGCTTCGACCAGTTCCGGGAAATAGCGCCCAAGCGGCTTTCCGTTCCTGGAGATCAGCTCGACGTCGCCGCCATCGCGCCTGGCGAGACAGCGGAATCCGTCCCACTTGGGTTCGTACTGCCAGCCCTCGCCCGCCGGCAGCTCGGTTGCGAGCAGGGCCTCCATCGGGGCAGCGACTGACGCGGGCTTGGCCATTGGCCGACAAGCGCCTGCCGCTTGCAGTCGTTCCCGTTGCGCCGCCGAAAACCGGCGTTACGCTGCCGTTTCGTTCGGGAGGGGAGTAGGTCATGGCTTTCAACGTCGATTCGGCCACCGCGCGTTTCATCGACAGTCTGGGACCCGCCGCGCTTCAGAAGGCGCACGACTATACGGTCGGCAAGGAATGGATGCTGCTGTGGGGACTCCTCGTCAGCGTGGTCGTCACCTGGCTGATCGTTCGGTCGGGCGTTCTCGTCGGATTGGAGACGCGGCTGAAGAGTCGCGGGCTCGCTCTTCGCGCCTTCGTGATCGGCGCGGTCTATCTCCTCGTTTCCACGCTGCTGACGCTGCCGTGGAGCCTCTATTCCGACTGGTGGCGCGAGAAGGGCTACGGCCGGACCAGCCAGCCGCTCGGCGACTTCCTGCTCCAGGGCGGGATCGCGCTGGTGCTCTCCGTCATTCTTGGCGGGCTCTTCCTGATGCTTCTCTACCTCTTGATTCGGAAGGCGGGCCGGACGTGGTGGCTGTGGTCCGGCGCTCTGACCGCCGTCGTCCTGGCCGTCGTGATGCTTCTGTCGCCCGTTCTGATCGAGCCGCTGTTCAACAAGTATGAGCCGGTCCCGCCGGGCCAGGTTCGCGATGCGGTGGTCGAGATGGCGGGTCGCGCAGGCGTGCCGCCCAACAAGGTCTACATGTACAACGGCTCGCGTCAGTCGAACAATTTCACGGCCAACGCCGGGGGAGTCGGAAGCACGGCGCGCGTCGCCATCTCCGACGTCGCTCTCAAGGACGCGTCACTCGCCGAGGTTCGAGCGGTGACCGGGCATGAGATCGGCCATTATGTGCTCAAGCACAGCTGGTGGGGGATCCTGTTCTTCTCGGTGTTCGCGATCGTCCTGTTCTGGCTTGCTGACCGGCTGTATCCGCGGTTCGCGAAGCTGTTCGGTTCGCGATCGACCATCGGCGACCCGGCGGGCGTTCCGGTGCTCGTGTTCATCGCCAGCTTCTTCAGCCTTCTCGCAATGCCGCTGACCAACACGTTCAGCCGGACGCTGGAGAGCCAGGCGGATCTCTACTCGCTGCAGACCGAGAATTTGCCCGACGCGCTGTCGAGCTCGCTCGTGAAGACTGCCGAGTATCGCTATCCGCGGCCCGGCAAGCTGGAGGAGATCGTTTTCTACGATCATCCGTCGGTCGAGGCCCGCGTGCATAGGGCGATGGAGTGGAAGGCGACGCATCCCGCCAACCCGCTCGATCCGCCGGTGCCGGGGGAGTAGGGCGGGCCGGAGGCCGCCCAATGCACTTCCATGTTCCCAAGCCGCTGCACGGTTGGCGCGAGTTTGCGGGCGAGGTCGGTATCATCGTCGTCGGCGTCCTGATTGCGCTGGCGGGGGAGCAATTGGTCGAATCGTTGCATTGGCGAGCGGAAGTTCGCGATGCGAAGGCGGCGCTGAGGCAGGATATGGCGCAGACCAATCGGGTTTTCGCATACCGAGTCGCCGCCCACGATTGTGTCGCCCGCAGATTGAGCAGGATTGGTGAAATCATCGAACAATCGGCACAGCACAAAGGCCCGCCCAGCGTCGGCGACGTTTTCCCCGACATCGGCAACGCGTTGTCCACGAGCGCTTGGGAAACGAGTCGCGCCGGTCAGGTGCTGCAGCATTTCGACCGTAAGTCGCTCGGCCTGTACGGCGTCTACTACATGCAAGTGAACAACGTGGGCGCCTTTCTGATGCGCGAGGGCGACGATTGGGGTGTCTTGAGGGTGCTGCGCGGCGATCCCAATCGCCTCGGACCTGCCGATATTGCCGCCATGCGCGTGGCGCTCGAGCACGCCTCCTTCGAAAACGACATCATCGCAGGGATCGCGAGCGACGAGCTTGGTTATTCCAAGGGGCTTGGAGTCAGCGTGCCACAACCGGATCGGGCGCGCTTGGCGACGGTTTGCCGAAGCGTTTAGTGCGTGCTTTCCGCGAGGCGATCGCCCAAAGGCGGCTCCTGGGCCCCGGATCGGGCCCGGGGCAACAAAACAGCCCGCCGATTAAGGCGGGCTGTTTTGTTGGTTGCGGGGGCAGGATTTGAACCTGCGACCTTCAGGTTATGAGCCTGACGAGCTACCGGACTGCTCCACCCCGCGGCACCTACATTTGGCCTCAGGCGCCGGCGCTGGCATCCCGGGTTCCCATCAAAGTACTACTTTGATGGGGCCCATGCGCCAGCTTGGCTATCCTCCCGCCGCAAGGGGCGGTCCGGGCGGCCATTTGGCCTTGCGAAGCCTTTCGGCTTCGGGACCTTTGCCCGGTCAAACAAAAAAGCCGCCGCTCGGCTTGCACCGGCAGCGGCTGTTTTGACTTGTGAATGGGTTCTCGATCTTCTCGCCGTCAGCAAAGCCTGGCGACGACCTACTCTTCCACTGCTTAGGCAGTAGTACCATCGGCGCTGTCCGGTTTCACGGCCGAGTTCGGGATGGGATCGGGTGGGTCACGGACGCTATGGTCACCAAGCTATG